>JBAZWJ010000089.1:0-19222 GCA_041660385.1 Desulfobacteraceae bacterium
ATATGGTCATTTCCATTTCCGTCCGTCATGAGTGGGGACAATGTTCACTTCATTTTTTATGTTAAATAATAATACATAAAACCGATTTATTAAATTAAAAACAAATACATTGTTTTTTATACATTACAGGAAAAAGGATGTTGTGCCGAAATACATACGGTATGTATCTGGTCATGTACTATTTATTTATATATCAATAGATCCATAAATAATAATAGGTTATATACCATTTCAATAAAACTGATCAAACTATTACATGAAATTATTTATTCACACACAAATAAATATCCATCACTTTATTTATGTCATCGCGTTTTAAATTCTTTTCAGACGTTTTTTTGGCTTGATTAATATTGGAAAAATGTTGATTGTTTAATCGTGTTGGAGTAAATGTCTCCTTTTTAAAAAAATAGATTATAAAAGGCTGTTTGCCTTATAGAGTTTAATAATTGTAACGTATTAGTTTTATAAAGGAATGGAAATGGCAAAAAGTTTATACATCACAACAACAAAATCTCGAAGCGGAAAATCATCCATTGTATTGGGGATCATGCAACTTCTTCTCAGAAATCTTCATAAAGTGGGTTTTTTTCGACCTGTTATCAATCCGGTCAAGATAGGTCAAAAAGATCATGATATTGATCTGGTGCTTTCCCATTTTTATCTTGGTATGACATATGAGGATACGTATGCATACACTCTTGATCAAGCAAAGGATCTGATACAAGCGGGAAAACAAAATGAACTCCTTGAGAATATCTTGATTAAATTCAAGAATCTCGAAGAGAAATGCGATTTCGTATTAATTGAAGGCACGGACTACATCGCAGGCAACGAAGCTTTCACATTTGAAATCAACTCGTCTATTGCTGCGTATCTGAATTCTCCAACTCTTATCATCACCAACGCGAGAAAAACACCAACAAATGAGCTTATCGCCCTGACAGAACTTGCCATCGAAGGTCTCTCTGAAAAAGGAGTCGATGTCATCGGAACCATAGCCAACCGTGTGGATGATGAACAAAAAGAAAGTGTTTTAAAAGCGTTGAAGGAGAATACATCTCTCAAAGGTGGTTTGGCCTATGTCATCCCTGAAAACGAAAATCTTGTAAAACCTACCATATCTGACCTTCAAAAATTTCTCGGTGCAGAAATCCTGTACGGTAAAAAAGCCACAAATAAAAAAATTGACGGCTATGTAGTTGCGGCCATGCAGATATCCAATTTTTTGAACTACATCCAGAAAGATTGTCTCGTGGTCACGTCTGGAGACAGAGAAGATATCATTTTAAGTGCCATGGCGACTAAAATATCAACAGCCTATCCGGATATTTCCGGTATTCTTCTTACAGGCGGCATCTATCCATCTGCGAATATCCAGAGGCTTGTCCAGGGTTGGGAAGGTATACCTGTTCCGATTCTTCTTGTTCGGGATTCAACTTACCCAGTGATGAAAGCTCTGAATCACATGCATGGGCGAATTGACCCTGATAACCCCACAAAAATTGCAACAGCTCTTGGTCTATTTGAAGCCAATGTGAACACATCTGAGCTGAAGGATAAATTGATCAAGAGGAAATCAACGAAAGTCACACCTCAGATGTTCGAATACAACCTGATTCAAAAAGCCAGTAAACACAAACAGCATATTGTATTACCAGAGGGTGTGGGTGAGAGAATTTTAAATGCAAGTGAAATTCTTTTAAAACGAAATGTATGTGATTTAACTCTTCTTGGAAAAGAAAGTGAAATCATGGGTAAAATTTCGAAATTGGGGTTGGACCTTTCAGGAGCAAACATCGTTCAACCTGATAAAAGTCCCCATTTCATGGAATATGTGGAAGCATATTATGAGATGAGAAAGAAAAAAGGCATGACCGAAGAGCTCGCAAGAGACGCCATGGAGGACGTCACATATTTCGGAACCATGATGGTTCACAAAGGCCACGCAGATGGAATGGTTTCCGGCTCAATCAATACAACGGCCCATACCATCCGCCCCGCTTTTCAAATTATCAAAACAATTCCCGGTTCTTCCATCGTTTCTTCTGTATTTCTCATGTGCATTAAAGACAGAGTTCTCGCTTTTGGTGATTGCGCCGTCAATCCCAATCCCACGGCTGAGGAGCTATCTGAAATCGCGCTTGTTTCAGCTGAAACTGCAAAGATATTCGGAATTGAGCCAAGGGTTGCCCTGCTTTCATATTCCACAGGTTCTTCAGGAAAAGGCGTGGAGGTGGAAAAGGTGATTGAAGCCACGCGCATAGCCAAAGAAAAAAATCCTTCTCTACTGATTGAAGGTCCCATTCAGTATGATGCAGCCATTGACCCCATTGTTGCTCAAACCAAACTTCCGGATAGTGAAGTGGCAGGTCGCGCAACAGTTTTCATTTTTCCTGACCTCAACACGGGCAATAACACATACAAAGCAGTTCAACGAGCATCAAATAACGTTATAGCTATCGGCCCCATTCTTCAGGGTTTAAATAAACCGGTCAATGATTTAAGCAGGGGATGTACTGTCCCCGATATCGTCAACACAGTTGCCATTACGGCTATTCAGGCACAGGCAGGGAAAGGATTAAAATAATGAAAATATTGGTTATAAATGCTGGGAGTTCATCATTAAAATATCAGCTCTTAAACATGGACAACGAATCGGTTATGGCTTCCGGACTTGTCGAAAGAATCGGCGATTCATCTGGAGTTATTACTCATAAAAAAATGAACGGCTCAGGCGAAGAAAAAACTGTGATTGAAAGAGCCATCGAAAACCATAAGGTTGGAATGCATCTGGTTGTCGATCTCATCACAGATCCTCAGAAAGGCGTCATTTCAGATAAAAAAGAAATCAACGCCATCGGTCACCGTGTGGTTCAAGGTGGAGAACAATTCAATACATCCATCTTAATTGATGAGTCAATCAAACAAGCCATCCGTGATAATAACCCTCTTGCCCCTCTACACAACCCGGCAAACCTTGTAGGGATTGAAGTGGCTGAAGAACTTTTTCCCGGTACACCCAACGTGGCTGTTTTTGATACGGAATTTCATCAGACCATGCCAGCCAAAGCATTTTTGTACGGTCTTCCTTACGAGTATTATAAAGAATTGCGAATCAGGCGCTATGGTTTTCACGGAACATCCCATAAATACGTCGCCCATAAAGCAGCTGCTATTATGGGTAAAAAACCTGAAGAGATCAATGTCATAACCGTCCACCTCGGTAACGGCTGCTCCATGGCCGCTGTGAAAAACGGAAAATGTGTGGATACTTCCATGGGAATGACACCTCTTGCGGGTGTCATGATGGGAACCCGATCCGGTGATTTTGATCCCGCTATTATTCCTTATCTCGTTAAGCACAAAGGGATGAATGTTGATGATATCGATGATGTTTTAAACAAAAAAAGCGGCCTCAAAGGGATCTGTGGAATGAACGATATGCGTGACATTCACTCAAAAGTGGAGCAAGGCGATGAAATGGCCAAACTTGCTCTTGATATGTTCGTATATCGTGTAAAAAAATACATCGGGGCCTATACGGCTGTCCTTGGCACTGTTGACATCATCGCCTTCACTGCCGGTATCGGTGAAAATGACGATGTTGCCCGCAGAGAAATCTGTGAAGATATGGAAGGTCTTGGAGTCATCATTGATACTGAGAAAAATAAAGGCAGATTTGCCAGCCCACAGGCAATCCATAAAGATAACAGCAAAGTTCAAGTCTGGGTTATCCCAACCAACGAAGAACTTCAGATCGCTCAGGATACGGTCAGTACATTGAGCTGATTAAATTTAAAAGACAAATGTTAAATAAGAAGCCCGGTTAAACCGGGCTTTTTATTTCATTAATTCAATTTAATTTTGCAACTCCGTAACTATTTGCGATGTAGAGGCACGGCGCGCCGTGCCTCTAAGAATAACGGAAGCAACTCAACCATTTCTCTTATCAAACCGTTGCTTTCCAATGTCCATGAAGATTACAATATTCCCTTGCAGTAATCTTAGAACCTTTGATATTGAACATAGCAACGGGCGCATCACCCGGTTTCAACCAGGCACGGCCGATTTTGTCATCCACAACCACTTCAATCCACTGAATATAATGCTCTTCTGTCATAGGATGGGCTACACTACCCACAGAAACCTTAATGCCGTCTGCTGTTACTTCGATAACCGGCACATGTTTTTCCAATGCGGCATCCTGGGAATTTTCTGAAAGAAACGTCATATCTTGACCGCAGCATACAAGTGTCCCCTGCCCTTTGTTGATCACTTCGATGATATGTCCACAAAGATCGCAACGGTATACATCCAAACGATTAGCCATAGTTATCCTCCTTTTCAAATTGAAATTGTCAGTTTTAAACTATTCAGGTGGCATGCAGAAACGACTTAATTGTCCAGTATTGATCAAAAAATTATCTGTTCTGCATGCGGAAAAACGATATAAAAGGGGTTTATATAATATTACGAAAAAAAGTTTTTAATTTATAGTATAAAAAGTGGATTATTTCAAGATCATAAAAGATACTCGGCCGGTTGGATTCCGAATCGTCCAGGATGAAAACTTGCGACGATGTTCCTAATGTAGTCCATGGTTTTTGAATCACGTTCTTCCAGACTGATGACGGGTCCTTTTTTATAAACTTTGTCATTGTCTGTTTTGATAACAACAACATCTGGCCTACTGCCATTTGCACCTTTACCTTTTCCTGATACAATGCCAAGTTCACCTGTATCAAGTTGAAGTAAAGTCCCCACAGGATAAATACCCACCATATTAATGAACGCTTTGAGAAGCAAAGGATCAAAAGCCGACCCCGAGCCTTCCATCATTCTTCCCAATGCCTCGTCAGGACTAAGAGCAACGGGCCTGTAAGCTCTCGGAGATGTGATGGCATCAAATACATCAGCGATGGTCAGAATCCTTCCAAACAAACTCACAGGCTTGTTCTGGTTGAACCTTGGATAACCTGAGTGATCGTATTTGATATGATGTTCAAAAGGAGGACGGATGATTTTCGTTTTGATATCCCTTGGTGCGTTCAACTTAAGAATCTTAGTCACGCTGTAAAGAGAATGCTTTTCCACGATACGCGTTTCTTCGGGTGTGAGTTTCCCAGGTTTTCGGATAATCTCGGATGGGATTTCCACTTTACCCAGATCATGAAAAAGGCCACAGATTCCAAGGATTTCAACGGATTTACGTGACAGCCCTATTTTAAGGCCAAGGCACATGGCAAGAATAGAAACGTTAACCGAATGGCAGTACGTATAGTCGTCATAATCTCGTATGGTGCTCATACCCATAAGAATGGAATCATCGTCGATAATGAGATCCACCATTTTCTGAACCATTCTCTGGGTCTTCCTTATTCCCGCAAAGCTCTGCCCCGAAACTTTTTCCGCTACCAATTTAATGGATTGAAGAGCATTCGCGTATGTTGCCTCTCCTTTTTCCTTACGAGAATCTTTGGATGGTGAAATGGTATAGATTTTTTCAAGCTGTGAGACTGGCTGATAATCATCCGTTTTTTCTAAGGTTTTTTCCAATTCAATCCAGAAAATATTTGCATCAGCCAATCTTTTTCGAAGCCAGCTCAAGGGTTCGGACGCTTTGACAGCATGATTCAGGAAGAAAGCCACTTTATGTATGGAAACATGATCGAGATTCTCATGGACGGTCAACCGGATCTCTCCGATGCCACGATCCACAAAAAACTCCCTTGCCTTGTTCATCAATCCGAGGGTTTCTCTTCGGTGGGCAAGTTTTTCATCCTGAAAATAAAATCGATTATCAGAAATTTTAATGGATATGACGGATTCGTATTTTGAGAATGATCTGAGCGCAGATAAAAAAACGTCGGAAATATCTTTCACAGTCCTGTTGTTTTCACCATGGACTTTGACAGACATTACGAGCTTGTAGAGGATTGCTATGATCTGTTCTCCAATAGCCGCGTTGTTTCCCATTATTAAACGTTTTCCCTTGTTTGTATATTATTGCATGAACATGGTGTAAGCCTTGCGTATAAGCGGAGACCTGCTTTGAGAAGCTTTTTTCAATAATCTTATCGATTCGGAACTTCCAAGTTCTGAAAGAGCCAAAAGAGCACCTTCTCTATGGCTGTTACTCTTTGTTCCTATCAACCCTGTCCAAGCTCCGCTGAAAATTTTTTTTCTCAAAAAAGGTAAGGACCGTTCAGATCCGCATTTCCCAAGCATTCGGTAGCATGTCACAAGATGATTTCTGTCCTCGGATGCACCCGTATGGTTTTCCAAATAACACAACATCATCGTTTCAGTTGAAACAGCTCGTTTCGATCCGATAAATTTTAATAGCTTGATTCTTACTTCCATACTTGGATCATCGATTAGAAAAAAAATGCTGCTTAAAACACTGACTGGCTTATCAATAAAATAATCCAGTGCACTTGAACGTACCTGTTCAACAGGATGTTTCAAAGCATTATGCAGTAAAAAATCACTGTTTGAATCTTTCACATTCTTTAAAAGGGATATGGCGATAAGTACAATCATCTTATCAGGATTGGTCATCATCCTGTCAATGAGCTCAGCATCTTCTCTTGCTTTGGTTTTGATGATATCAAATAGCAGATCCCTTGAAGCCTGGGATTCGAGAAGAGCAAGAATGTCGCACAAGCTAATGATAGCTGACGAATCGAGAGCCATGCAGATCTTTCTTAAAAAGAAAGTATCTCCAGGGTTATTCAGATTGAGCACAGGAATCAGCCCTGGTCTCGCGTTTTCAAAAACAGGCCCTGAAATGAGATTCATAAACGAATCAACGCGTTGATCGACAAAGGGATTCAGCCAGGCATGTTTTGCATGATAATCGGATATTTTTTCTATGATGGAATAAGCTTTGTAAACCTCACCTTGATTGAGAATTCTTCCGAACTCCTCAGCGAGTTGAGTAAGCACATTCCCAAGATCCTCGGATTGAGTGATGTCTTCAAGCACAAAGAGAAGAAGATCAAGAATATCGTCTTCTCGTTTGTCTGCCTCCTGCTCTTTGACTATTTGTTCGAGTTGGATCAATTCATCGGGATGAAAAGAAAGATCCATCCCGGCAAAAAGAGGCCCATCAAGGTTAGCCGGTTTATAAAATGAAGGTTCATAATCAAGCCAGCCAGCCTTATTATTTGAGGATTTTTTATTATTTCCATCGGCTGACTTAAAGCTGTTGTTTTCAATAACGGGAAAATCGATAAAGTTGCTTGTGGGTTTAGGAAAAGAAAAAACAGTCTCAGAATCCCAGAAAAGTTCCGAAGCTTGAAAACGAATATGAGGGAAATCGGATTCCCAAAAATCGGTAACCGTATCGCTGTCTGCTTCTTCAGATATAATTCTGTTCTTCTTCAAAATTTTGAAAAACTCGATGATTTCTTTTCCAGCAACACCTTTGAGAAATTCAATTTTTATGATTCCGTCTCTAAGCAAAGGAGTAAGAAAAGCATCGTCATCACCAATTCCAGAGAAGATGTTCTGCCCCCCGGAATAGATCCCGTCCTTTTCAATCGTGAATATCAGAGAATCATATGTATCCGTGTATTTGATTAATTCAGCTGTGATATGTTTCAACCCGTTTCGGGTAAGTGCGTGGTCTTCCGGATATAATGAAAAGGTTCTAAAAGCGGAGGTGATATTTTTTATAATACTTTCAGTTCCGGTTGCGGATTTCACTAGACCAGTCCGTTTAGTATGAATTTCTCTTACGTGTATTGTTTCTTGCATGATTTATGTACAATTGCATTAATGACTCTTTAAATCAATAAAAAAATGATAGAATGTTAGTAAAATAAACGCCTGTTTAGAAAAAGAAAATTTACTCATTTTTTTACATATGGTTAATGAAATTATTCAATGCCATTTTACAATGACCAGAGTTTGCATAAACGTTACCCTGTACACTGTCATTCCGGGCACGTTTTATTGTGACCCGGAACCCATATCCGCAAAAGCAAAATATCTCAATCACTCATTGGCATTATGAATACCCACCTCATCAAACGTCTTGATCTCAGCAAGAACCCGTGTTGCAGCATCCATAATCTCCATAGAAAGAGCTGCACCCGTTCCTTCCCCTAGTCGAAGCCCCAGGTCAAGAATGGGTGAAAGTCCCAATCGATCATGCATATATGCATGCCCCACTTCCACAGATTTATGACTGACAAAAAGGTACTCTTTTGCAGCCGGAGCAAGTTCACATGCCACCAGCGCACCTGCCGTAGAAATCAAACCATCACAAACCACAGGAATGCCATGTTTAGCAGCACCAATCACAAGACCTGCCAGCCCGCCTATTTCAAATCCACCCACCTTGGAAAGAACATCAAGGGCATCCGAGGGATCGGGCCTGTGTAAGGCAATTGCGATCTCGATCACACGAATTTTATTCACAAGCGCCTCATCTCCTATGCCCGTTCCTCTTCCTGTAAGTTTCTCAACGGGAATCCCGGAGAATGCCGCAATAATAGCAGATGATGGAGTGGTGTTCCCGATACCCATATCTCCCGTACCGAGCATATCCAGACTATCTTCACGGACAAGGGTGTCCACAATGTCAATACCTGCCTCAATGGATTCAACAGCCTGCTCCCGTGACATGGCAGGTTCATTTAAAAAATTCCGTGTTCCTTTCGCGATTTTTTTATGAAAAATGGGTAAGGATGAATCAAAATCTGCATTCACACCCAAATCCGCCACATGAACTGTTGCGTTAGCATGACGGGCAAGAACACTGATTGAAGCCCCGCCATTTACAAAATTATATACCATCTGGGCTGTCACTTCCTGAGGGAAAAGACTGACACCTTCTGCCACCACACCATGGTCCCCGGCGCATGTCACAATCACTTTTCTTTTAAGTCGAACATCCATGCAACCCTTTATGGACGCCAGTCTTGCCGACAGAGGCTCCAGCAATCCCAAACTCCCTGCAGGTCGTGCCTGATTGGCAAGACGCTCAAGCGCATGTTCATGCATAGCCTTGTCCGGCGTTTTAATAGCTGCAATGGCATCATTCAGTTTTTTCATACTCATTCATCTCCCAATTTCATTTTCTTATCTTTCCCGATATCATCCTTGAAAACCTGCATACCTTTTTTCATAGCACAAAAATCACCACACATGGTGCAGGTTGTTTCTTCTTCAGGCATTCGGCTTGTGCGGATTGCCTTTGCAATATCCGGGAACATCAAATATTTTTCAAGGTCGCCCCAGCGCATGTCACGACGCGCCATGGCCGCCTGTTTTTCGTTTTCCCTGCGGTCAGGGTATTTGGCCACATCACCGATACGAACGGCAAGACGTGTGGTTCTAACTCCCTCGCGAACATCTGCCTCGTTAGGCAAAGCCAGATGTTCCGATGGCGTGATGTAACAGACAAGATCCGCACCATACCGTGCTGAGTTGGCTGCACCGATGGCCGAGACCACATGGTCATAACCAGCTCCCGAATCAAGGGGAAGCGGCCCAAGAACATAATAAGGTGCGTTCCCGCTCATACGCTTCTCAAGCATAATGTTTCCTTCAATCTCATCCAAAGGCACATGCCCCGGACCTTCAACCATCATCTGGCAGCCCATCTCGCGGCCAAGTTCCGCCAGTTCGCAGTTGATAATCATTTCGGCCATCTGAGCCCGGTCATGACTGTCGTGTATGGCCCCTGCTCTGATTCCGTTTCCAAGTGAAAGAACGGCATCGTATTTTTTCATCAGACTGCAAACACGATCAAACTGTTCGTAAAGAGGGTTTTCCTTTTTATGATAATCCATCCAGGCCACCATAAACGTTCCACCTTTTGAAACAAGACCACCATACCGGTAACCCTGTTTTCTAAGCCGTTCGATGGTGTAAAGATTAATGCCGCAGTGAATGGCCATAAAACTCAAGCCATCTTGAAGTTGACGTTCGATGAGCTCAAACAGATATTCCGGGTCGAGTTTTGAAGGGTTTTTATATTTCCGGGCTGCTTCGCTGAAGGCCTGATAAAGCGGAACATTCCCAACAGGAAGTCCAGACGCTGCAATCACTGCTCTTCGAATCGCATCAAGATCACCTCCTGCGGAAAGCTCCATCAAGGTATCTGCTCCCTCTTCTTCCGCAGCGATGGCTTTCCTCACTTCTGCATCAATATCACATATATCCGACGATGTGCCGATGGATGCATTGACTTTTGTTCTCAATCCCGTCCCGATCCCCACCACCTTCTGTAGAACACGGTTAGGATTATTGGGAATCACGATTTCACCCAAAGCCACTTTACTGCGGATATACTCCGATTCCATTCCTTCATCTTTGGCCACACGCATCATCTGCGGACTCACAATGCCGTCCCTGGCAAGCTCGATCTGGGTCTTCATAAGACTGCTCCTTTAACATTTACAACATAACAAACTGTTATTAAAGGACCTTCCAAAACAAAAAGGGTTCCGGAAGGTCATACTCATACCTTCCCAGAACCCTTTACCTTCAAGCTCCAGCATTTACTATTCTGCACGTCTTCTGACTTCCAGGTATCTGTAGTTCCTGCACCTTCCCAATGGAATCCATCAGTGGTTGCCTCTAAATAGAGGTATGCAGTTTACAACCCAGTTACAGCGGCGGGTCCGTCACGGAATTTCACCGTGTTCCGTTTACAAAACAGTTCATTGCTTTTTAAACTTTTTTATAAATATTAAAAAACATATCATTACGTCAATATTTTTTATGGCCGATTCTCATAAATGTCATTTAGTCGAAGCTTTTTCCTTTATTATTCGTAAGTCTATTCCGGGATGAAATTTTATGAAAATATTTTGAAACTTTTTCGAACTCCGCGTGTTTATACTTTCAAACGAACACATCATTGTTTTTTTTAAACAATCATGATCTTGAAATTCAAACAACAAACAAAAACGTTGGAGGACATTATGATTCAATGGACTATTAAAAAACTCGGTTTGCCGCTTATGTTCTTTTTCATTGTTTTATCTGCTCTATCCGGTTGCTCGGGAAGTTCTGGAGACAGCGAAGAAAAAGGTGAAGTAACCATTAGTTTGACTGATGCGGAAGGTGATTTTGTCACCTATGCCGTGGATGTAAAATCCATCACCCTCACCCGTGCCAACGGCACGGTGGTTGAAACTCTTCCGATCACAACCACAGTTGATTTTGCACAATATGTGGATGTAACAGAGCTGATCACCGCAGCCAGCGTCCCACTGGGTGCCTATACTAAAGCCACCATGGTTCTTGATTACAGCGCGGCGGATATCCGTGTTGAAAACAGTACGGGTGAAACTGTCAATGTCGGCACTATTAAAGATGCTGACGGCAACGATATCACTGAACTTGAAATTTCCGTCTACCTTGAGAATGCAAACAAACTTGTCATCGCTCCTGGCCTGATCTCCCATCTGGCTCTGGATTTCGATTTAAAATCATCCAACACGGTGACCTTTGATGAAGAAGGAGCAGCACACATCGTTGTTGAACCCAGCCTTGTGGCTGATATCAACAAAGAAAGCCCAAAAACTCAGCAGGTTCGAGGTCAATTGGTCGAAGTGAATGAGGATATGGGATATTTTTACGTCAAACTCTGCCCCTTCAATAACGATCTTAAAGAGAAAAAACATCATTTTGGTCAGGTCATGGTTCTATCCGGGGCAGAAACCGTTTACGAAATTAACGGTGAAGACTTTGTGGGCGACGATGGACTGGCTGCTCTTGCGGATATCGAAGAAGATACGGCTGTTCTTGTCAAAGGTGAGATGAAGTTCAATCCCCGTCGTTTTGAAGCCACAGAAGTATATGTGGGAACAAGCGTGCCTTCGGTGGAAGGCGATGTGGTCATGGGTAGCGTTCTCAGCCGTGACGGCAACATTCTTGCAGTAAATGGCGTGGTTCTCTCCCAGACAGGTCAACATGTACGGTTGAACGATACGGTTATGGTAACGATTTCCGAAAACACCTTGGTTAAAAAGCAACGTTCCACAGAGGCTTACTCCATTGCCGATATTGCCCCCGGTCAGAACATCTGGATCACCGGTAGTCTTTCCACCACTGAGTCCGAAACCCTGGCTCTTGATGCAACAAGCGGAACAGCACGTCTGCTGTTCACCACACTGAGAGGCCATGTGGCGGCGGATACGGAAACTTCGGACCTCAATATCGAACTTGGCACCATTGATCTCAGAAAAGTGGAACTCTTTGACTTCACTGGAACAGGTATCGATGCAGCCAGCGATGCAGATCCATTGAGTTATGAAATAGAAACGGCGGATCTTTCCACATCAGCTTTTGATTTTGGCGATCCAATCAAAATTTTCGGTTTCGTCAACGCGTTCGGTCAGGCACCCTACGACTTCGAAGCAACAAGCCTTGTAAACTACGTCACCCTGCCCTCTTTCCTCACCGTGAAATGGAGTCCTTCCACCACAGAACCTTTTGAGAACATGACAGATGAAAGCCTTGTGGTTGATCTGGATGCTGCAAACGTGCATCATCTTCTATTAAAAGCCCATGTATCTCAGAATGACGATGGAGATACGGTCACCATCGTCCCGGCTGACAGCGGCGTCTACGTAATCAAGATGAGAAAGAACACATATGTTTACTCGGATTTTACTGAGTTTACAGCCAAGCTCGACAGTGTACTTGATGGTTACAACCGAATGAGACGTCTTTTCGCCACTGGCGGTTATGAAGCGGATTCAGGTTTATTGACAACCACATACCTGACCGTTGAACTCAGGTAAGAGGCTCATTGATATTAAGGGCAGGCCTTGTGCCTGCCCTTTTTTATATGGAATGCTGAAACATTAGAGATTTTCAAGTAAGAATATTGTTTTTAAAATTCCAGTCGATCAGATGCTGACTTAATTGCGGCTCTCGCCTCTTCGATAATTCGGGGAAGCAGGTCATTCACAGAGGGAATATCCTTGATCCTTCCAACGCTCTGACCAATGGTCAACATGGCCTCCTCGGCGTTGCCTTCTTTCCAGACGATTCTGGCACGTTCGCCTGAAATCAGCGGAAGAAGCGACGCAAGATCTCCCGCTCCTTGTTCCGCCTCTTCGATTTTTCTGATAATTTCGTTTCTCAAAGCTCTGACTTGAAGGCCCAGGCCGCCCAGAAGTGTTTTCAATGCCAGAACCGTATCTGTTTCGTTCTTCTCAAGAAGAGTTTTGTAAATATTGGGATGAACCGCGCTTTCTTTTGTAGCGAGAAAACGCGTGGCCATCATCATGCCATCCGCCCCAAGTGCAAGGGCAGCGGCCAGGCTTTTTCCGTCCACCATGCCCCCTGCTGAAAGAACCGGGATATCCACAGCCTCCACGACTTTTGGCAAAAGGATCATGGTGGAGATATTGTCTTTGTGTGGGAAACCGCCTTCTTCAAAACCAGCAGCGGTAACGGCATCATAACCGGCTTTCTGGGCATGTACAGCGTGTTTGACCGTGCCCACCTTATGAAGAACTTTAACTCCGGCCTCTTTAGCCATGGGAATGTATTCCTTCCCTAAAAATGTATCCACCGGCGCACCGGCAATTTCTATGGCTTTGACTTTCCTTTCGCAGCAGATTTTGAAAAAATCCTGAAGAAGCTCAATAGGCAGACGGATGGACGGCATGGTGGTGATATTGACGATAAACGGTTTGTCCGTCAGTTCGATGGTTTTGTCGATGGCCGCTCTAAGCTCATCGCCGGAGTTGTAGTTGCCGGAAGTCAGGTTGCCCATGGCTCCTGCGTTGCTGATGGCTGCTGCCAGCTCAGGCGTTGCCAGCCAGAGCATTCCGCCGCACTGGATGGGATAAATGATCCCGAAAAGTTCTGTAATGCGTGTTTTCATGGTGTTCTCCCTGTATTCAATTATAATATATGTTGTCATATTAAACCGGCAATTAAATATGCCAATATTCTGCCAATTCTGATGGGTTAAGCTAAAGCTTCAACCATCCTGCAGGATTCAGAATGTTGGATGGTTGAAGCCAGAGTGTAACCCATCGCTTCCATACGATAAACATGAAAGATATTTATATCAAAATCTTGCCGGATGGAATAATTTTTCGGATTCGATCATATAATTGCAGTCCACAGTCAAAGGTTTGACACACTCCCTCGATAATTCGGATTGCTGATATAGACTTTATATCTCATTAGAACAAAATCAATAAACACCTATTAATCCAGATGCTTTATATATAACACTGTATTTATTACTTTAATTAACGCGCAATCCAAATGACATATTTGTTTGATATGGAATATCAGTAACATGGCATGCAGGTTGCTATGACAATCAGACAGAAACACAAGCCGGATGGGGCCATCGAACATCAGAACAGTAACTGCCTCAAATTAACCAACCACCCAGAAAGGTTGAAACAGGTATGACTGCTCACATACAAACCCTTTTAAGAAAACCCTCAGAGATTCTTGATGCCGCTGGTTTTTTATTTCAGAGAAACCATCACAAAGACTTGAACCGCCATATCCTCGCCATTCACAAGCTTTTGACCATCGAAGATCTGGTGAACGAAACATCACGAATTCTTAAGGATATCCTGGCGTATAAATTATTCGCATTTGCTATCCAGGATGAATCAGGTCTTAACATCTGGTCTGATCCTGTTTTGAGCAAACAACGTCTTCTGGACATGATCGCCAAGGATTTCCCTGGAACTGAAATCAACTGCCTGACCTGTATCAAGCAGGAGAGTAAAAAAGTAATCCACACCTATTTTCATAAAACTGAATCGGTCTCATCTACAGTAATTCAGATCGAAAACTCCAAATCCTGTGTTTACCTTGTCCACGATAAATCCAGGTTCTTTTCCGCCGACAAATCGGCGGACATCATCATCCAGGCTTTTGAAAATGCCTTAGAAAACATTCTGAGAATCAGAAGTCTTGAAAAAGCATCATCCACCGATCCATTAACAGGTTGTTACAACCGAAGAGCATTGAAAAATCAGCTTGAACGTTCTATGAACAACGCCCGGAGATACAAACGTGATCTTTCCGTAATCATGTTCGACGTGGATCATTTCAAATCAATCAACGACTGCTACGGACATCTTTTCGGTGATACGGTGCTTAAAACCATCTCCGCATCTGTTGAACATTTAATTCGCAAGGGCGATTATATTGCGCGATACGGAGGTGAAGAATTTCTGGTGGTTTTGCCTGAAACACCATTAAGCACAGCAGTGGATATCGCCCATCGTCTTAAATGCAAAGTTGAAAGTCTTCTCATTCAGAACCCATGCAGAAAGAAACTAAAAATTACAGCAAGTTACGGTGTGGCAGCTATGGGAGCAGATGATGATATGGAAATTTTTCTGTCCGAAGCAGACACCATGCTCTATCTCGCAAAAACAAACGGGAGAAACTGCGTCATGGCAGCAAATCAATAGTTTGAATGTTACAAAAAATCTTTTTCTTACCAGAACTATTTCATAATTCTTCATTTCTCAAAGACATTCGTACGCGTTACTGATTAATCAATAACTGTTTTTTTAAGATTGTCATTTATGCGTCTGTGGGTTAGGATAGAACAACTTGGCGGTGGCATAAAAAGAACCGTTTAAAAAGTCTAATGTCACCATTTCCCGCCCCTTTTCACAATTAATAATCACATGGAAACGAACTGAAGACATAATGAAAGAGCTCTTGCCCAGGAATGTTAACGAACGGCGACGTAAAACCCTTACCAAATTTACCGCCCTCGCACTTCTTGTATACCATATTCCCATAACCGCCGGGTATCTCGCTGTTTACTTAGGTCTCGCCCGATTCGGGTACAGGGCTATGACGATAGTCTATCTGGGCATACTCGCAACCAACCTCATCACTCTGGCTTTTGCCCAGATTAAAAATCAGATTACCGTTCCGTTTATCCAGACCATGTTGTATGCTCAGGTCATAGCCAGTGTATTCCATATGACAGGGAATTTTTACATCATGCAGGATCTGCGTTTTCTGACGCTCATCTCCTGTCTTCTTGCGTTGATTTTTGTCTTCACCCAGTCAAAATTGATCATTTCATTTATCGTTATTGCTGTGGTGACAACAGATTATCTTTCTGTATCCTATGTGAGCGAACATTATTTCGGCCAGAGTGGTAATTTCGGAAGAGACATACTTTCCATTCTGATCTTCCTTCCCGTTTCTTCTTTCATCGCATATATGTGCAGCATTCTTCAGAAACAGCACCTGGAAATCAAAAAAACAAACAATAAACTTAAAAGCACATATGCCGAACTTGAATCATACAACCAGAGAATGCTTGAAAGCATCCATTACGCCGAAATGATCCAGCGCTCTCTTCTTCCAGGCATTGACAGAATGAAAACGGAAAGCCCGGAAAGCCTGATCATCTGGATGCCCAAAGATATTGTGGGCGGTGATATTTTTTACACATGCACTTATCCGGGAAAAACCATCATTGCTCTGATGGACTGCACCGGCCATGGAGTTCCAGGAGCTTTTCTCACTCTGATCGCCTACACGGAAATTAGAAAAATCATTCTGGATCAACGATGCTACGAACCGGCGGAAATTCTGATACGTTTGAACAAAACCATGAAAAACGTGCTTCACAAGCATTCGGATAAACAAACGAACGACGGACTTGACGCAGCCGTTATTGATGTGGATCACGAAACATGCACCATAAGATACTCAGGAGCCCAGATTCCACTTTACTATGTAGAAGACAGCCATGTCACTGAAATCAAAGGAGACAAACACAGCATCGGTTATCACGATTCTGACATTAACTTTCCCTTTACAACACATACGGTAACCCTCAAACGGGGCAGTTGCGTTTACATAAAAACAGACGGTTACACCGATCAACTGGGGGGAGGAAAGAAACTGCGGTTCGGAACACGACGATTCAAACAGATGATCAACGATATCCATCAAGCCCATTTTTCTACCCAGCGCAGAGAAATACTTCGCAATTTAAGTGAATACAAAAATGAAAACGAACAAATGGACGATATCACCGTGATCGGTTTCCGCCTCTAACCCATGAACTGAAAATCAACAAGGGAAAGATGGGCCAACCTGCTATAAAAAACGGCGGCGAAAGAGCTGCATCAGGTCATCCACATAGGTGAAAATCACTGGAATCACCAGAAGGCTCAGCAGTGTTGACGTCGTCAGCCCACCGATGACGATGATGGCCATGGGCTGGCGGAAACTCGGGTCTGCGCCCATGCCCATGGCGATGGGAAGCATACCCGCGCCCATGGCGATAGTGGTCATCAGAATGGGGCGGGAGCGCTTGTGGCATGCATCAACCAGAGCATCGAAGCGGGACATCCCCTGTTCACGCCTTGCCATGATAGCGTACTCCACAAGGAGGATCGAGTTTTTGGTCACCACGCCCATGAGCATCAAAAGTCCGATTACCGCTGGCATGGAAAAGCTGCTGCCCGTTATCAGCAAGGCCAGCATTGCGCCTCCCAACGACAGGGGTAAGGCCGCGAGAATCGTAACCGGTTGAAGGAACTCGTGGAAAAGCAGAACAAGTACCACATAGATGCACAGAACGCCAACCGCCATGGCCAGACCAAAACTGCCAAACAGTTCGCCCATGCGCTGCAATTCACCCTGGGAAACTTCGAACACGCCCTTGGGCAAATTTTTCATGGATGGTAATAGACGTACTTCCTTCATGACTTCGCCAAGGGAACGTCCATTGAGTTCCACCGACAGGGTAACATTTCTGTATCGGTCAAGCCGGTCAATCTGTGAGGCACCACTCCCCATACGGATGTCCGCAATTGAGGCGAGAGAAACCTGTCCCGTGCTTCCAGACACGCGGATCTGTCCGATCTGGTTCAGGTCGGTTCGAGCTTTGGGATCCATCCGCACGCGAACGCCGATCTGACGCTGGGGCAAATTGAGTTTGTTGAGGCTGGACGAATAATCGCCGTAAGTGGCCAGCCTTACGGCATCTCCCAGAGCTTCAACGGTTACCCCAAGCTGTGAGGCTCGTGTGTAATCCGGATAGATCTGAATTTCAGGCCGTTGCAGTGCAGCTCCGGAACTCACATTACCGACCCCGTTGAGCGTTCGCAAGTCTCGCTCAAGATCAGCGGAAGCCGACTCGAGAAGCTGGGAATCGTCACTGGCCAGGGTGACTTCCAGTTTCTCACCGTTACTGCCCCGTCCGACAGAAATTCGTGCGCCGGGGAGCCCGCTTAACAAATCACGGATCTGCCCCTCCACCACCACCTGTTTTTGTCGCTGGCTCCTTGGCTTCATGTCCACGGTCAATGTTGCGCTGTTTACTTCAGAGCTTGTGGAGGCATTCATCCCTCCACCCGTGCTGGCAGTGCCAACAGAGGAAAAGACGTGGAGCACATCGGGCAGCGTGCGTATCAACTGGTCAGCTTTTTGCGTTGTACGTGCCATGGCCTCCAAGGTGCTTCCCGGTGCGAGTTCGATGGCAACCTGGGTCTGTCCATCGTCGGACGCAGGCATGAAACCGGTTGAAATCAAGGGTATCAGTGCGATGGAAACAGCCAGAAACAGAAGGGCTGCGATTAGGGTACGGCGACGGTTGTTGAGACAAAGGGTAATCCATCCCAGATAGCGTGTCATCAGTGCGCTGTCTTTCTCCTGATGATTTCCCGCCTTCATGAAATAGGCCGCCATCATCGGTGTCAGCAACCGGGCCACAAGCAGTGAAGCCAGAACGGCAACCGATGCAGTCACACCGAATTGTCGGAAGATTTTACCGGGAATGCCGCCCATAAAAGCGGTGGGCAGAAAGACCGCCACCAGAGTAAATGTGGTGGCGATCACGGCCAGACCTATTTCATCAGCCGCGTCCATGGCGGCCTGGTATGGCGACTTGCCCATACGCAGATGACGAGCGATGTTTTCGACCTCCACAATGGCGTCGTCCACCAGAATCCCCACCACCAGGGCCAGGGCCAGAAGCGATATCGTGTTCAATGTGAACCCGGAGAGCAGCATGACAATAAAAGCAGGAATGATGGAAAGGGGCAGTGCTGTGGCTGAAATAATGGTGGCCCGCCAGTCGCGAAGGAAAAACCACACCACCATGACGGCCAGAATTGCGCCTTCCAGCAACAGATACATGGACCCTTTGTAGTTGGCTTTGATCGGTTCGACCGTATTGCTGATTTCCGTGATTTTTGCATCCGGGTGGTCTTGGGAAAATTCA
>JBAZWJ010000090.1:0-18800 GCA_041660385.1 Desulfobacteraceae bacterium
CTTCCCGCATCTCCGCGTTGCCCACGGGAACTGAGCATCACCAGAATGGTATCAGAAATATGGGGGTCCTGCTTTATGGCGACACCAAATGACTCACCGTCCATATCTGGCATCATGTGGTCCGAAAGCACCATGTGAAAGGGGTCTTCGTCACGCACTGCGGTTCTCATCAGATCCAGGGCTTCCTTAGCCGAGCCGCAGGTGATGTAGCGACAACCCCAGGACTCAAGGTAAGCTCCGATGATCTGGAGATTGGTCATGCTGTCATCCACCGCAAGTATCCGCTTCGCCCTCAACCCCTCTACCTGAGCGGCAGACTTTTCATCCTGTTCTTCCTGAATCTCCAGAACGGATGTAAACCAGAAGATGGAACCTTCGCCCCTGACGCTTTCAACGCCGACTTCGCCGCCCATCAGTTCGGCCAGTTGTTTTGAGATGGCCAGTCCCAGGCCTGTGCCCCCGTATTTTCGTGTAATAGATCCGTCGCCTTGTGAAAAAGACCTGAACAACTTGCTGCGCAATTCTTCATGAATTCCAATCCCTGTGTCTTTCACGGAAAACCGCAACGTCACTTCGCAATCTGTTTTACGGAACAGGGCCACGTGGACGGTGATCTGCCCCTCTTCAGTAAATTTAATGGCGTTGCCTATAAAGTTAACAAGAATCTGTCGGAGCCTTCCCGGATCTCCTTTCAATTTGGAGGGTATGTCCTCATCAATTTCCGAAACAAAGTCGATGCCTTTTTCCTTGATCCTGACCTGCATGAGGTCCCCGGTTTCCTGGATAAGTGATCGCAAGTCGAAATCAATGACATCGATTTCCATTTTACCAGCGCTGATTTTTGAAAAGTCCAGGATATCGTTGATGATGAAAAGCAGGGATTCAGCGCTGAACTTTATAATTCCGGCGAACTCTTTCTGCTCTTCGGACAGCGAGGTGTCGAAAAGAAGGTCCACCATACCGATGACACCGTTCATGGGCGTCCGTATTTCATGACTCATATTGGCGAGGAATTCGCTTTTCGCCTCGTTGGCCGCTTCTGCCGTTTCCCTTGCGGCTTCAGCCACTTCTCTGGCCTGGATCAGATCCACGGTACGTTCGGTGACCATGTCGTTCAGCCGTTTGTTCAGAAGATGGCTTTCAAGATGAACACCGATACGGGCGATAAAGACTTCTTTGATAAAAGGCTTCACCACAAAATCCGAAGCCCCTGCCCTGAAAATCCTTATTTCAGTCGCCCTGTCGGACTGGGATGTGAGTATAATCACGGGAATCATTTTCAATCTGTCGTTGCTGCGAACCCTTTTGCAGAGATCTTCGCCACTCATCACAGGCATATTGAGGTCGGTGATAATCATATCGAAAGAAACCGAGTCATCCATGATCAGATCCCAGGCTTCCTTGCCGTTGGATGCCGTGACAATGTTGATCTCCAGTTCATAAAGCACATCGGAAATGATCTTCACAATGGCTCTGGAATCATCCACCACAAGAATCCGCAAACTCTTGAAACTCATTCTGGGCCGGAGAAGATTATCCACGGCTGCAAGCATGGAACCTTCTTCGAAGGGTGTTTCAACAATCCGGGTGATGCCCGCATTCCTTGCGGCGTTCTGGGAATCCCGGTCATGTTTGTTCATGCCGCCCACGATAGGAATCGGATCGGCTTTCCCCATCTGTGTGATGTTCCGTTTCCTTATCTCGTGGGTATGCCAGACCACGGGAACGGCTGCGAGAACCACGGCGCTCATCTCATGCTCGGCCAGGTAGTCCAGGGCAGATGGCCCTGAACGAATAGCCGCCACCTCATAATAGGAACTTTCGAATTCCCTCAGGAGGATACGCTCGATGATCGGATTGTCGCAGATCACAAGAATTTTCATTATTCACCGTTACAGACATTTTTATGACGCCATCACATATTCCGCAATACGGTCCAGCGGTAGCAGGCTGCCAACCGCCCCGCATTCCAATGCTCTTTTAGGCATACCAAACACCACGGAGCTTTTTTCATCCTGGGCAAAGGTTTTCGCACCGGCTTTTTTCATTTCAAGCAGTCCCAAAGCTCCGTCCGCGCCCATGCCGGTAAGCAGAACTCCCCGCCCCCTGTCAGCTGCACATTGAGCCACAGAACGCATCAACACATCCACCGAGGGTTTGTGTCCTGACACGTTGTCACCATCCTTCAGCCGCACTTCATAGCGCTGCCCGATACGCACCACTTCCATATGTCTGTTGCCAGGCGCCACCAGCACCTGCCCGGTCTCCACTCTGTCTCCGTGCTCAGCTTCCTTGACATTCATGTCGCAAATGGTGTTCAGCCGCTGGGCAAATGTCCGGGTAAATTTTTCCGGCATATGTTGAACCACAACGATCCCGGGACAATCCGAAGGCATCCCCATCAGCACCTGCTTGATGGCTTCCGTTCCACCGGTGGATGCCCCGATGGCGATGATCGTTTCATCGATTGAACCACGCGTCTTTCCTTGGACAGCGTATTTGAATAATTCACTCTTTTTGTTCTTCCAGTGTGAAACATTCACTGTCGCCGCAATTTTCACTTTTGTTCTCAGTTCCAGAAGCATGGCATCCAGAGAAAACCCTGCTGCGGCCCTTGGTTTGGTGACAAAATCAACAGCCCCTGCTTCAAGTGCTTCGAGTGTTATTTTTGCACCACGTTCGGTCAAAGCACTGACCATAATGGTGGGCACAGGAAACTGCGGCATCAGTTTTTTCAGAAATTCCAGCCCGTCCATTCGTGGCATATCCACATCAAGGGTCAGAACGTCAGGACGGAGAAGAACAATCTGATCCCTCGCCGTATAGGGGTCTCCCGCGCATCCCACCACGTCAATATAGGGATCTTTCATCAATCCGTATTTCAATGCCTTTCTGACAAGTTCCGAATCATCAATGATAAGAACCTTTGTAATGGGAATCATCGATGACCCGCTTTTCTGTATACTCCCGGCTGAACGTACTCGTAAGGCGACAAACGCCGGTTGAGCGATTCGGAATGCCCCACGAAAAGATAACCGCCTGGTCTTGTCTGTGCATAAAAAAAACGAACCACCTGATCTTTAATGGCCTGATCAAAATAAATCATCACGTTTCTGCACGAGATCACATCGAACAACCCTTTGAAAACCACATCCGTGTTTTTCAGGTTCAACCTTCGAAACGTCACTTCACGTTTAAGCTCATCTCTTATTTCATAGGTTTCGTTGTTTATCTTTTTAAAGTAACGCGCTGTGTAAAGATTCGGAAGCTCGGACATACGCTTTTCGGGATAGATACCGGCCCGGGCTTCTTTAAGCATTTTTCCGGAAATGTCCGTGGCAAGAATTCCTGCATTCCATTTGTGGTAATCATCAGCAAAATACTCCATGAGACAGATCACAAAAGAATAGGCTTCATCTCCACCGGAGCAGCCTGCGCTCCAGAGCCTTAAATCATTGGAACCTATTCCCTTGAGCCGTTTTTCGATCTCAGGCAGAGCCGTATTGAGGAAAAAATCAAAATGGCTCTGTTCCCTGAAAAAAAATGTGTGGTTGGTCGCAATGCGGTCAATCAGGTGGCTCAGCTCCCTGCCGCTTCTGTCCATCTCCACCTGATCAAGATAGGAGCTGAATGTTTTAAAACCGTTTTTTATCAGAAAGCCCTGAAGCCTGCTGATCACAAGAGTTTTTTTTTCTTTGGGCAATCTGATGCCGAAATGACGAGAAACCAGATCCCTGATCCGCTCGAACTCAGCAACAGTCATCTTCATGAAGTACGATTCACCACTTAGATCGGACATCGGGAGTTCACTGGTCATCAAATAAGAGCCTCTGAACATCTAAAATAATTTTTACATCTTCCAGAATCTTTCCCATTCCCATGATATAACGGTTACTTTCCCTCTGATTCACTTTGGGAACAGGTTCTATTCTGTCTTCAGGGATATCAAGAACATCGCTCACCGAATCTACCACAAGCCCGACAAAACTCTCATTGATCTTGACCACGATAATACAGGTTCTTTCCGTGTACGCCCTTTCTTCCATGCCGAACCTGAGCCTCACATCGGTGACGGGAACAACCTGACCTCTGAGATTGATCACTCCTTTAAGGTAATCGGGCATTTCAGGAACAGGTGTGATTTTCTGCATTCCAATCACCTCGATCACATGATGAATGGCCACACCGTATTCCTCTTTACCAATAAAAAACGTAAGATACTTGTCTTTCAGAGTATCTTCGTCTTCCTCATCGTCGTATTCATTGGTGAAAACATCATGCTCATCCAGCATGGCCATGTTCCTTTCACACCATCAATGCACCGTCGTTTCTTTTACCATCCCGCGAATCTGGGCTTTTTGAATCAATCCGCCCACATCAAGAATCAAACTCACTTCCCCGTCTCCGAGAATGGTGCACCCGGAAATCCCCAGCACTTGATCCATATACCCGCTCATGCCTTTGATCACAGCCTGTTGTTCGCCCAGAATGTCATGAATCAGCAAGCCTGCAACGTCATCCTGATGTTCGACCACCACAACGAGTCCTTTATCAATGTCCGTATCATCCCTGCCCATGCCGTAGATATCGTGAAGCCGGATCACCGGGATCATCTGGTCCCTTACAAACACCATTTCCTGACCATCCATGGTTGTGGTCACCTGGTGTTCGCTGACCTGCAAGGTTTCTCTGATCGATAAAAGAGGAATGGTATAAGACGAGTTGCCCACTCGCACCAGCATTCCGTCGATAATGGCGAGGGTCAATGGAATTCTCAAAACAAACGAGCAGCCTCTGCCCTTCCGGCTGAACACGTCGACCCGTCCCTTGATCTTTTCAAGGTTTTGTTTGACCACATCCATGCCCACGCCTCTTCCCGAAAAATCCGTCACATCATCGCAGGTTGAAAAACCAGGATGGAAAATCAACTCGTTGATCTCTTTATCGGAAAGCGGTAAATCATTTTGTTTAACAATCCCTGATTCCAGAGCTTTTTCAAGAATTCGATCCTTGTCAAGGCCCTGTCCATTGTCTTTCACGATCACAAGAACCTCTCCGCCTTCATGGCGGGCTTCAAGAACGATCCATCCATCGGGTTCGTTCATCTTGCGATCCGGTTTTTTTTGAATACCGTGGTCGATGGCGTTTCTCACCAGATGGACGAGGGGATCTGAAATCAACTCGGCCACGGTTTTATCGATTTCCGTGTCTTCGCCCAGAAGTTTCAAATGCACCTTTTTATCCGATTTGGCCGACAGATCGTGTACAAGTCGGATCATTTTCCTGAAAACACCGGAAACGGGAATCATTCTTACGGCAAGAGCCACCTCTTGAAGATCCTTCACGATTTTTCTCAAGTGAGCAGAGGCTCGCTCAAAATTCTCCAACTCAAGACCAAGGACATCAGGATTCTTCACAACCATGTTTTCTGCGATAACCAGTTCGCCAACGAGATTGATCAGCTCGTCTAGCTTCTCAATGCTCACCCGGATGTCTCTTCTGTCCATTTTTCGTCTTTCAAATCCACCGGGTATGGTTTCACCCGTATCCGGGGCGACCTGTTCGTTTTCCTGCTTTCTTTCGTTACGGTTTTTTTCTTCATGGGATAATTCTTGAATCATCTCAGGAAGTTTTATACCATTTTCTTTTTCCTCGGATGTTTTACCGGACGTGATCTGATGGAGTATCGCCATAACTACCGTCCGATCAAAAGGTCTCTCGTTTCCACCTTTCTCCATGTCTATAAGATCTTGACGGATAATACGAGTAACAGCCCAGAGGGCTTTCACATCCCACACGTCAATAAAAAACAACTCATCCAGAACTTCCTCAAGGATGTATTCGGCTTTCTCACAAAGGGCCTCCATATCCTCAAAGCCCATAATTCCCGAACTACCCTTCAGTTTATGGAAAAACCCCAGAATATCCCGTTGAACAACACGGTTCAACCGTTCATCCCTGAGCAACAACAAACTTTTTTCAAGGCTGTCAACGATGGATAAAGACTCACTCAGAAATAAAGCGGTGAGTTCTTCCGTTCTGTCCTGAAAAGGTGTTTCAACCTTCTGTGCACTGTTATACGGAACGTCATCAGGAAGTAAAATAGATACCGTATCTTTGTTCTTGTCGCTTCCCGAGCGTTCAATCTCGTCCAAAATCCCGAAGATCCTGTTGCACAGATCGGTGAAATATTCAACGTCCTCTGACTTCACGTCCATGTCTTTGTTTCTGCCCTGGACCCAATCAAGCGCTTTTCCAAGGTGTGTCTGAAGATTTTCAAAACCGAGAAAACCAGCGCTGTCACCCATAATACGAAAGAGGTCATTGCATATTTCAATTTCATCTTCCCTGTAGGCGGATAACCCGGCTGGCGCTTCTATGAAGGACAGCCCCATGATTCGCTTCATCATGATCCGTGATTCTAAAATACATATCCGCACATGTTTCCCGATACGAGGCTGCACCACTTCGCCTGTTATATCCGAAGCACAAGGATCGGGACTTATCATTTCCGGTTCGAGGACAGCCCCTTCTTCAGCCACTGGCTCGTCATTCTTTCTTCGAATCGCGTCTATCCTTCCGGTCAATCGGAACATAACTGATCGGATCTTGTCTTGAGCTTCACCTTCTGGCTCACCCGATTCTATCAAAACAAAAATATGCTCCATTACATCCATGGTCTGGCATAAAACATCCGTACACGAGGCATTAAGGGTTTCGGTGCCGTTCCTGAAAAATTCAAGCAGGGTCTCGGCTTTATGGGCAAGGGAAACTACGCTGTCCAGCTGATAAAATGCTGCTGTTCCTTTGATGGTATGAAAACCTCTGAAAATCAGGTTCACCGTTTCGTCATCGGGTTTCAGACTGCTATCTAACCCTTCTCCAATCTTAACGAGCTTGGGTTCGATTTCTTCCAGAATTTCCCGGCTTTCCGCTATAAATGATGAAAGATCTTCATCGATTCTGCTGTTCTTTTCCATAAA
This sequence comes from Desulfobacteraceae bacterium, assembly GCA_041660385.1. Lineage (GTDB taxonomy): Bacteria > Desulfobacterota > Desulfobacteria > Desulfobacterales > Desulfolunaceae > DYJE01. Next base: position 6,984 of record JBAZWJ010000090.1, read on the forward strand.
AACAAACCTGATTTAAAAATGTGGAATTTCATCTCGATGATCCGGTAACTCACCCGGATAGGGTATAGAAACTTTTTTTATTTTGAACCGGCCCACGATGCTCCGGACATGGCTGGCCTGAACCGAAAGTTGTTCGGATGCCGCAGATGTTTCTTCTGAATTTGACGTATTCTGTTCTGTCACAGCTTTGATTTTTTCAAGACCCATGTTGACCTTGGCGATTCCCTGTGCCTGCTCATAAGACGATGCTGCGATTTCGCCAATAAAACCTGAAAGATGGGTCATCCCTTTCTCGATTTCGTTAAGAACACGCGTTGTTTTTTCTGCCATAAGATTGCCTTCATGAACCTTTTCAACAGAACCGGCAAGAAGTTCTGAACTTTCACTTGCAGCTTTAGCGCACCGTGACGCCAGACTGCGAACTTCCTGAGCCACCACAGCAAAACCTTTGCCGTGTTTCCCGGCACGGGCTGCTTCAATAGCGGCATTCAAGGCAAGGAGATTGGTCTGAAATGCGATGCTGTCGATGGTCACGATAATTTTTGCTACAATATCGCCGGATTCGCGAATACTATCCATCGCCCCTGCCAATTCTTCCATTCTTTTAACACCGGTTTTTACGATTTCAACGGTTGCCAAGGCCAGTTCCGACGCTTTAGCGGCGTTTTCCGCATTCGTCCCTGTCATCTCACCAATCAAACCCATAGAAATAGCGATATCCTTGACCGCAACAGACTGATGCAGTGCTCCATCGGAAAGAGCGATACTCGATGACGATATTTCTATGGCCCCTGATTCGACCTGGGCAGCCGCTTCAATGAGTTCTCCGATCACCTGGTTCAGGCTTTCAATCATCTCTTGCATCACATAACCGAAACGATCCCTCTCTGAATTCGGAACCACATTCTGGGTCAAGTCACCACTTGAAATGGCCTGAGCTATAGTCGCCCGTTCTTCCATACTTTCCATCATGTTGTTCAAGGCCATACTCACGGTTGCGATCTCGTCATTACTTCGCAAAATAAATCTCACACCAAGATCGCCTTTGGCTATCTCCTTGATTTTACCGATGGTCTCCATGATCGGATTCTGTATCGATTGTCTGACCACAAAAAGGACAATGGAAAACACTAATCCCACAACCCCCATGGACAGAGTCCAGTTGAAAATCCTTGTCCGTTTAATGACGATAAGAATTTTGGATGGCTCGTTTTTCAAGTAATCGGAATAATATGATGAAATTTCAGAAAAAACCTTCTTCAGCCTTTCTCCCTCATCGAGAACAGATTTCAGACTGCGCTGGTTCAATCCGCGCCTTGTATCCAACTCTGATACGGATTTTGAATAGGTTGTCGTAGCGATATCCGAATATTTCTTGAACTCGTCAATAACCTTGTCGTAATCCACTTCATTCTGTTTGAATGCTTCAGAAAGTTCCTTTAACTCAATAAGATGCTTTAAAACTTCATTTTTATTTTCCTGGGCAAATGTCAGCATCTTCTTTTCACCAAACAAGATACTGTCTTGATAGTAATTCTGCTGGTTGTTGAAATGCAGCACGACACCATGGCTTATTCCGGCACAGGGCGACCAATAAGCGAAAACCGTTTCATGATACAATTCCACATTTTTATCATTGATGAGGTTTGAGGTCAGAATCACCACATAACCCGATACAAGAATGAAAAAGCACATCCAAATTTTACGCACAATGGTCAGATGCACGGCAGTATTCCGATTTTATTTAGGTCGTTAATCAATGGAGGAAAGATCTTTGTCGGTGGTAATTTCTATTGAATATAACGTATTTGCATATCAGGGTCAATTCCAAGTTCATGACCTTGTCTATTCTATGAAAAAGATTAAGAGATCGTAATATTAGGTCCCAATTACGGAAAAACAGCTTGATTTCCTATAATCTAGAGGGTATTATTCATAATTGTTTCAAGTTAGACATGAATGTTATGCGCTTTCCTTGATATAAACAATTAAAAATTACAGTGGAAAGTGATCCGAATATACAACCCTCTCTTCAGCATGACAGGAGTTTTTAATGTCCAAAATTTTCCGCCCAAACAACAAAGAATCCCTTCTCTTGTCCAAAATTGAATCTTCTAAAGAAAGGGATCGGCGACTTTCCATCAATATGGTAAGGGAGCACGGAGATGCTCTGGGCAATGCCATCGCCATGAAACTCGTGGAAAACAAAATCGTAGAAACGCGCAGTAAAAACTCCCTTGAAGAACAGATTACAAACAAACTTAATGAGTTGGGCAAAGCAGACGATTTTGATATTGACTATAAAATAGCTCCTTACAGAAATCTCATCTCCAACCCCAATCTCGTCAGCCTTTTCATCACGGCGTTTGTTCTGGAAAACCTTATCAATCATAAAGATGTTGTGGATATTTATGGTTCTGACGATGAAGTTTACCATTGCATCAACAAACAGATCATGAAGTTTTTGCCGGAATAGGGCCTTTACGGCCCTTTTCATATCCCTTATTAAGTTCCCGACTTCAGTCACACTATCACTAAATGTTAATAAAGATAACACGTAGGATGGCGACAGCCTGTAGCGGCGGGTTCCAAACCCGCCCGATGATCATATCATGATGAATGCAAAACAAATTTACACCAACCATATTGGAATTCCCGCGTAAAACGAATCAACAATAAGAAACAAATCTCAATTTATACGCTCAAGCCTGGTCACAGATTCAATATGAAAGGTATGTGGAAACATATCCACAGGCTGAACTTCGGCCACGACATACCTTTCCTTAAGCATCCCCACATCCCTTGCAAGGGTGGCAGGATTGCACGAGACATAAACCAATCGTTCGGGCATCAGATCGAGAATCGATGCAACCACATCTTTGTGCATCCCTGACCTTGGCGGATCGATGATCATCACGTCAGGCTTCTGCCCCAAAGTCGGCAGAGTATCCTTGATATCCCCCTTGATGAAATGGCAGTTTGTTATTCCGTTGTCCGTACAGTTTTTCCGGGCGTCAGATACGGCGCTTTCGATGATTTCAATACCCGTGATTTCTTTGGCTGACGACGAAAGCCAGATAGGAATCGTTCCTGTCCCGCTGTAAAGATCGATCACCGTTTCACGTCCTGTAAGTCCGGCATATCGTTCCACAGTCTGATAAAGAGTTTCAGCGCCATGGGTATTGGTCTGAAAAAATGAATTGGCCGAAATCTTGAACCTGTATGGCCCGAGCTTATCCGTGATATACGGATCACCGGAAACGAGGATTTCAGATTCTCCGGTGGCGACGCCCGCCCGCCTGGAAGTGATGTTGTTCACCACGGAAACCACATTAGGAAACAAGGCCCGCAATTCCTTTGCAAGTTGGGATACAACATCCCGTTTTTCCATGCTGGTTATGATGTTCACCATCCATTGATCGTCAGCAATCGATCGCCTCACCATAAGAAAACGCCAGAAGCCTTCATGGGTTTTGAGACCGTAAACCGGGAGTCCAGAATCTCGTATATAATCCCTTACATAGCAAAGAATCTTATTACCCGTATCGTTCTGAAGATGGCAGGCGTCGATATCAATGACCTTATTGAATATTCCAGGAGCGTGGAGGCCGATGCCGAAACCCGGAGGAACGTCATCGTTCACAAATTCGTCGGGCATGAGCCAGCGTCTGTCCGAGCAGGAGAACTCCATTTTATTCCGATATCCGAACACATCCCTTGACGGCAATGTGGGATGAACCGTGACACCTTCGATCAAACCGATGTGTTCCAGAGATTCCTTCACATGGGCTGTCTTGAATTCCAGTTGTTTTTCATAGTCGAGATACTGCCAGGCGCACCCGCCGCAATAACCACTGTACTTGCACCTCGGTGTGACTCTGAACGGAGATGGGCTCAGCATTTCGATGACCTTTGCCTCGGCAAAATTCTTTTTAACTTTAGTAACCAGAACCTTCACCTTATCAAGAGTCACGGTTTTGTCGATAAACACAGCAAAACCGTCCACTTTAGCAAGCCCTTTCCCTCCAAACGCCACATCGGACACGGTGAGTTCAAGCACCTGCCCTTTTTTCACTTCAATCATGAACACCTCTAAAAAACATTAAGCCATCTGCCTAAAATAACTGGAATTTTCCATAAAACCCATGACAAATCAAAAGCTTTTGTATATACCCTTATTTGATTATCAACACAAGGCTTAACAAGGATCGACAGATGACCACAACCATGATCAATATCTCTTTTTATTCCGATGGCCTGCGCCTTGACGGCGTGCTTCACCTCCCTTCAGGACCCAACCCGCCGGTGGTAGTTGGCTCACACGGTCTTGCAAGTGACGGAGATTCCCCCAAACAAGTCGAACTGGCTAATACCTGTGCCAGCCTGGGAATGGCGTTCTTCCGTTTCCATCACAGGGGATGTGGAACAAGCGAAGGTTTTTTCCCTGATGTCACAACGCTTGGGAACAGGAAAAATGATCTCCTTGCCGCTGTTACGACTGTCATGTCTCGACCTGACACCGGCGACCGTCTTGCCCTTTTCGGAAGCAGCATGGGCGGAACAACCTGTATCGCCGCAGCGGAAGAACTGAATGTGGAAGGATACGTCCTCGTGGCTGCTCCAGTCGTAGGTAAAACACTGACCAAAGCGCCTGAAAGACAGGACGGAGAACCTGAGCTGAGCCCTGATTTCTATGAAAGGCTTCTCCACTTCGATATGACCGATAAAATTCCTCCGATAAAAAACATTCTTGTTTTTCATGGAGACAACGACGAAACAGTCCCCATGAAAAACAGCGAAACTCTATACAGACTCGCCGGTGAACCTAAAAAATTGATCATCCAGAAAAACGGCGACCACCGGATCAGCGATCCTGAGCATCAGATTGAGTTTATCCGCGAATCATCCGAGTGGTTCAAGCGGTGCTTCTTTTTTTAATGGATATTATTCAACGATACAATCAATAAGATACTCAAGCTGTAGGGGCGGGTTCCAAACCCGCCTCCGGCGTGATCAGACGGCCAAACCAGTATCGCAGTTGGCTGGAATCCATCATACCCCTTGTTTTTGTTCAGGATTCAGGACCTGAGCCACCTTGGCTTCCAGTTCCTCCTTGTCGATGGGTTTGACACAGTACTCGTTCACACCGAGCCGGAGCGCCTCCCGGGCCGTTTCCAGCGTCGGATATCCGGTGAGCATGATGATCTTGAGATCAGGCGCGTGTTTCTTCATCTCCACAAGCACCTCCACTCCGGTCATCTTCTTGAGTTTGATATCAAGAATGGCCAGATCCGCACCCTTCCCGGCCACGTGCCGGATAGCGTCCTCTTCTTCGGAAAACGCCCATACCTGATGCCCCTGACGTTCGAGAATACGTTTAAGAAGCACCCCGGCGTCTTCAACATCATCCAATACAACTATGGTCGCCATGCACAACTCCTATCAATATTTGCCTGAAATCGATCATTCCGTGGAACAGTGATCAAGGGGAATGTCGACGGTGAAAATCGTACCCGGTCCCGGCATAGCGCCATCGGGCATCTGCGGTCGCTCAAACGACTCGGGCAGAGGACTGTCAACCCGGATCTCACCCATGTGATCCTTGATGATGCCAAAGGATACGGACAACCCCAGCCCTGTGCCCTTGCCCACGGCCTTGGTCGTGTAGAACGGATCGAATATTTTTTTCATGGATGCGGCATCGATACCCGAACCTGTGTCCGCGATCTGAAGTGTGACAATACCCTTCGGAGTATTGAGCTCCGTGCGGACAACAATAACGCCCCCTGTGTCCGCCATAACGTCCCTTGCATTGTTCATCAGATTGATCCAGACCTGTTTCAACTTTTCCGGATCTCCGTAAATAATGGGAAATCTGTCATCCAGGCGGGTGACAATCTCCACCCGATCCATGGAAAAGGAGTGCCGGACAAGGCTGACCACTTCCATAACCGAGTTGTTGAAACACATCTCGCGTTTGCTTGATGCACCCTGACGGGAAAACCCCAGCAGGTCAGCCACGATCTGGCGGCAGACCTTGGTCTGCTTCTCGATGATGGCCAGATCAGCCGCCATCTGGCTGTCCGGCGGGGCATCGCTTTTAAGAAGCTGCGCATACCCGAGAATAATGCTCAAAGGCGTGTTGATTTCATGGGCCACACCTCCGGCCAGCTTGCCCACGGATTCCATCTTCTGGGCCTGGATAAGCTGCTGCTCGTATTCCTTGATGTCGGTGATGTCGCGATCCATACGCAACAGCCCCACGGTCCGCCCCGATTCATCGGGAACAGGAATCTGGACCACCTGAAACCACTTTGTGCCTTCAGGTCCATCCACACGTTCCTGCCTGTCCACCCGCGCACCTGTGGCCAGAACCTGCCGTCCCTGGAGATTTCGCCGTTCGGCCTCCTCCTCGGGAAAAAGATGAAAATCGTTGCATCCGAGGATGTCCTGTTCATTTCGCCCCACACTCTCCGCGAAAGCCCGGTTTGCAGTCTGGTAAAGCATGCGTGAATCCACCATGGAAATCAGATCAGGATTCATGTCCAATACCGTGGACAACAGGCGCTGTTGGGTGGTCAGGTTCTGTTCTGCCGCGCGCAGATCACGGATATAGTCCCTGAGGGTAAACGCCATGTAGTCAAGGGCTTCGGCCAGATCCTGAATTTCATCACCCACACTCTGCATGAAAACAGGACAATCTTTGCAGCCGGAGGGCTTCAACCCCATTCCGCAGGCATGACCTGAACACCGGGTATCCGGCACCAGCCAGCACCTTCGGACCTTGTCGTGATGGGCCGGACAGCTTTCGTCCATGCAGTCCATGATTTCCCAGCAGAAATGCTCGTTGGGCAGCACATCCAGTTGATCCGGTCCTCCGCAGACCAGCCCCTCGGCATAAACCCGGAGATGCGACAGACGTCGTGTCACGGTTCGCGCAAACAGCGAGCCCATGGCCATGGCCGCAAGAAGAACAACGGCGAAAATGGCCGTCATGGCCACCATAAAACGGCGGATGACATCGCTTATACGGGATTTGGACAAACCGATGCGCACAGTTCCTATCCGTTCACCGGAAACCGTTATCGGTGCCGCGAAATCGTAAATCAGGTTTTCACCCGTGTCCACCAGCTGGATGTGTACACGCTCACCGCCGCTGACGGTATTAACCCCGGTCAGATCCACGGGAAAGCCTTTCAGAAAAGAATGGGTGACCACACGGTTTTCCGCGTTCTGGATAAAAGCGTAAACCACGTCACCTCCCACAGCAACCATGTTACGCAGGGCCAGATAATCCTGGGCCAGAAGCGGATTGACCGCGCGAGCGGCAAGACTTTCCGCCAGGGCCACACCCCTCAGTCTGTTTTCTTCGATCAGAACCCGTGAGGTCATGGAGGAAACAACGGGCAGCAGAATCACAGCCATACCGATTACAATGGCGATAATTCCGAGATTCAGCTTGGTTTCGAACCGGAGCCTCCCGAACAACACTTTCATGGAGTCTCCTCATTCAGGTTCAAACGGTGCGCCAGCTTTCGTATGGATTCGTAATCACTGTCTTTTGCCGGGATAATGCCCACCATTCCGGCCTCAGACAGAATGGATTTATCCTCGGGCCGGTTTATATCAAGGTCGAACAACGCACGGGCGATCCTTTCCCGATGGGCGGGATTAATTCCGGCTCCGGACGCATAGACCCATCCGGGATAGGCCTCTGACTCAGCCAGTACGCGAATCTGACCGAGATCGATCTTGTCACGCACCACATCAAGAGCCCCTTTTCGTATGGTACCCACATCATAGGCCCCGGCATTAACGGCCAGCACCACGGTTTCCTGTTTACCGCCTGAACCGGAAGCAAAAGCTATTTCTTTGAAATCCGACCGGGCAATACCGTGGTTCAGAAAAAGGCCCATGGGGTATAGATAGCCCCCGGCCGAATCCGGGTCAACGGCGATAAGACGTTTCCCCCGGCAGTCCTCAAGGCGTCGGATATCCGGGTTGTCGGACCGGACAATGATCTGTCCCTGGAAATCTGCTCCGTTATCGGGTTCGACGATACGCGCGAAAGCCATTGCCCCGGATTTGGCGATTCGGATGTACACCAGCGGATTGCTGAATGAAATGTCGATCTCACCCCGTTCAACCATCTGGATATGTTCGGCAAAGCTGTCGGAAAAAACCTGACGGATGTTAAGTCCTGTCTTTGCACGCAGATAGATCAGAAGACGGCGATGACGCTCGAAAGAAACAGAATGGGAATACTGGGGCAGATAGGCGTAGGTGATGGCCGCGTCCCGCCCCGGCGGCGACACGCTCTCGACCTTGCTCATGTCCACCACAGCCACCGGCTCACTGTCCGAACAGCCGAAGAGACCTATGGCGAACAACATAACAAGAAACACAACGCGCATTATTCATACCTTCGAATGGGGTTAGTGATCAGGAAATTGTTTTTTTGGGTTCGATTAAACTCATGATTAAAATGGCATGTCAATGAAAAGATTAATCGACATGAATGCTGACGCTGGATTATAAATTCCTATAAAATCACTCAAGAATCATTGCGATGGAGTAAAATAATTCAGATTAAAAAATTAACTGGACAACCATCAATCGATTCGATACAGATCACAGACCTTGATTGACAAACTCATGAAGGTGCGCCCGGGCTCAGTCTATGGGGGGGGCAAGCCCGGTTCATTGATCATCTGTATTCAAGTGTATTCAAGATCCAGCAAATGAACGGCCAAAACTTGACAAAGAGGCCCTTGTTCATTTGTATTGTTTGTATTGGATTGATAAGTTGACACAAAACAGGAGATTAGCCATGTCGCATCCTTCACAACCTGCTTTACAGAGCATCCACGCCCTGCATGGTTTTCCGGTTGCGTCACATTTTAAACAAACATTAAAAAAAGACAATCATCGGCTTTGCGGCTTTGTGTTAAATCCTTATTCCTGAGAGCCAATGAATTCCAATGTAAAATTTCCAGGGATAACGATGTGTCACAAAGCATCATTCCTGGAATAGCGCGACGCGACGCTCAATATTTCGAGATTTCCAGGATTATGACGTTTTGAAGCGTATTAAAAAAACCTATAATTTGTTAACAGTTGGTGTAATTTTCAGGTTTGGAAATGAACATGATTTTGTATTTTGCAATTCACGTTTATTGGATAATATACTTAAATAACGATATATTAGAATGTATCATTCATAACGGTTGACGCTATAAGCTCTTAATTTCATATCGGGTTCATTATGCGTTTGGGTTTACTAAAAAAAGTACAGCTCGATGGGCATTAGTCCGCTTCTGTTTTATAAAAAAGAGAATCTATAATATGGCAATATTCGAAGAGTTGAGTCCGTTAAGATGGCCTAAAAAAGGTGACAACCCTTTCAAGGTTAAAGATGGGGATCGGATGTCTCCAGCTTGGATATCCCTTAAATGGCTTGCAACAATGCAACCAAATGATACTATTTATGCAGAGGCGTTCAAAAGGTCTGGCGACAAATTAGTTGATGCTCTGTGTCAGCAAGAGATTAGATCACCATCTGATATTTACTTTATGCCAATCACCTATCTGTACAGACATAGTTTAGAAATACAACTGAAAGAGATTATAAAATTCAGCCTGCGTTTAGGGTTAATAGAAGAGACTAAAAGTGTTTCTAAGGTTATAAAAAAACATGGGCTTCATGAACTTTGGAATTATGCTCGCAAAGGTATTGAAGCGTTCTGGCCAAGAGAATCTTTGCCTGATGACGCAAAAAATGACGTTGATCACGCAGAACGAATTATCTTAGAATTCCATAAAATAGATATGACTGGTCAAAGTTTGAGATATCCACAAGATACGAAAGGGAACAACAGTTTAAAAGATACACCAGAAGCTGTGGAATTAACGCAAATTAAAGACGTATTTAAGGCAATATATAATTTTCTTGGCGGCTGTAGTTCAGGTCTGTCTGACGCAATTGATAATATGCCTGACTATTAATCCTGTCATACAAATCCATGGGAATCTATACTGAATTCCAGTCAGGAACATCATAAACAGGAAGGCTACAGATTATTTCAGATAACAATTGCATGCAGGGGATTGCTTCCGCTGCGTTCCAGCAACCCCTGATGCATACGTTACATTATAAATCCAAAATAGAGCTATAAAGATTTAATCAAATTATATGGCAGAGATAAAAGAAAATTCAATAAATCCAAGAAAGGTTGAAGATCTTATCAAAGAATTAACTTCTCCAAATATCTCTGATCTGGAAAAATTTTCAGAAGCTTTTCCTGAAGAGATACTTGAATTTTCAGAAATTTTTTCTAAAACATATATAAAATACATTGAGTTGGAGCGTATCGTAGAACGTTCGTCAAATGATACACAGGGTGTGTCCCAAGAGAATTGCGTGCTTTTTTTTACACTTCAGTTTATTCAAAACCTATTTTCATCGACTAAGCTACTTTTATCCGGTTATCAACTTGCTTCTGGTAATTTACTAAGACAAGTTATTGAGGGTATGGCGATAACCATTTTATGTTCTCTTAAATGCAATATTAAACGAAAAGTTAACAACAAGAAGTTCATTGAATTTAATTATTATAGAGATTTTAAAGCAGATAAAGAGTATGCAAGAAGCCACAAAGCTGTTAGCCTTTTATCCATTAATAAAGATATCTCGGGGGTCACTGAGTATGGCGAACAGATAATCAAATTATTTAAGGATCATGGAAATCAATATAGCCATCCAAATTTCCGTAACACACTATTATTGATACCAAAAGAATCTTTTGGAAATAAAATGTTTTTCGGTAATTATTTTGATCCTGAAAGAATCCAAGACTATAAGGATGAATTGTTTATTAGAATTATACTCTGTGAAAAATTACCAGATTTAATTGATAAATTGTCTAATAATATAAAGCTTATATAAATTCGAATGTAACAATTTTTTGCAGTGGGACCGGGCTTACGGCGCGGTTTATTGAAGGTTAAAACAAATATAAACAATGTCTTTCAGTGGCCATTTTGGCAATTACCGCCCGGCTCCTGAAAAATGCGTTAAGTTAATAAATAAAGGGTACTAAAGTGAAGAATAAAACGATAATCATTATGATCCTAATTTTTTTTTCATTTCCAATAAAAGGTTTTTCTGAAAATAAAAATAGAGGGGCTTTTGAATATGGGAAATTAATCATTTTTAATACCAAATCAATTGAAGACGAAAAATGTTTTACTCTTGCATCCATATTTTTTTCATATGGTGATTCTAAAGAAATTCTTACAATAAAAAAATTATTAGAAGCTAAAAATAGTGATGCAAAATATGAAGCTTACAAAGATTTTATTTTGAAATATAAAAATGGCTACAAAATTCCAGATAACCTTAATGAAATTTCGATTTTAAATTTATTAGGCAATGATGGATGGGAAATAATTGACTTTACAGATGAGACAGAAAAATCAAATAATGGTTTTGCTTATAAATATTTATTCAAACGCATTAAATGACTAAAACTTAACAATTAGAAAGCAAAGGTGGGAACTTGGGGACGTTGTTGACAATTTGCACTTATTTAAAGAAAAATAGGGTCACCCATTAAAGGCCCGTGTCAAGAGAAAAAACACCTCTCCTACTCAAATCAAAATGTTTTTTGTTTGAACTCATAACATCCACGGCCTGACCCCATTTGATACCCCCCTGTGTCAGGATAGTTGTCACCCGAAAGTGATTCGGAGTTAGTTCACCCCCGTCCTCAGGTGATCTGGAGCCCATAAAAACTCAGGAGCACCTGGGGCGGGGGG
>JBAZWJ010000091.1:0-18350 GCA_041660385.1 Desulfobacteraceae bacterium
CAAAGGCGAAATCCAGATGGCTGCCGGAACACATAATAAGGATATGGGTTATCTGATGGTGGACTTGAAGTTTCCCACGCCCATCTATCTGGCCCAGAGTATGCCGAAAATGCGCCTTCACAAAGCCTTTTCCCGTTCGAACACCCTGATGATCATGATCAAGATCAAGGATGCCCTTGGCGGCCGCATCACCTGGGGCGGCGGAGTGAGAAAAAGCATCAACGACGGCGACAAAGCCAAACTGAAAGATGGTTACAACAACGCAAAGAAAATCCTTGAAAACGCCGGAGCCAAAGGCGTGTTCAGCGGCTGGACCGTGGCAGCCCATCCCGGCGGAACCGTGAAAATCAACGACATGCTGGATTCGGACCTGAAAACCCAGCGGGAAAATCTCTATGTGTGCGACTGCTCCGTCATCCCCGAAGCCTGGGGACTGCCGCCCACATTGACTCTGCTGGGTCTTGGAAAACGCCTGGCACGGCATTTGTCGGAAACGATTTAGTTTGACTTTGTTAACCTTGCCTCCGGCGGCCCTTCCGGGGGACCAGATTTTAAAAATCTGGACAAACAGAAATTGTAAGGATCCATATGGTGCTGAAGAACAACCAGAAAGAGAATGTGTCCGCCTTTCTTGTGGACATCATCAACACGCCGGACGTACGAAACGCCCTGATCGACATCAGTCGCTATTGGATACAAAACTGGAGCGGCTCCGGTATATTGAAGCAGGGAATAGGCAAACCCGCAGGTTGGGTTCTCGCTAAAACGCTGTCAGCTTCCACAACGGATGATCTTTCATCCGTCTGCGGAAACCCTGCGCATATTGAAGCGCTTTTAAACGAAATACCCCGAATGCTCCATGGCATGAAAGCCCTCTTCCTTTCTGTGGCCCATGCCGTGGAGTCCCTCCCCATCGACCGGAAAAAAGCCATGTTGGACCGGCTTTTTTCCGGTTTTCACGAGGGCTGGGGCGACCCGATTTTTCCATCTATAGTAAGAACCATCGAAGAGGTTTATAAGGGCGATCCCACGTTCTTTTCGTCACTCACCACTCCCCTGGTTGAACGTTGGATCGCCCAAACCGATTTCGGCGAGCTTAAAAGCCTCTTCGATGCTTCAAAGGCAGATATCGAAGCGTTATGCTGCGGAGCTGTTAACATCCTTTTCGACTATCCGGCCAAGCTGGTGGCTGCCCTTTCCGTGGTTCCCGACGGCGCTAATCTTGCGCTCTCCGTTGTGGACCAGCTGCTCGGCCATTTCAACGACATGCCGCCGGATGTGTTCACCGACCTTCTTCTCGGTATGGCCAAACAACTGGATGCCAAAGCTCTGGGTCGGATTTTCAAACGCCTGAACGAAGTGGTCCGCCAGCTTCACACTGGAAGCACACTGATCGGCGAGATGGACGCCCCGCAGTTCACGTCGGATCTGAAAGAAAAAATCCGGGATTTTATGGTTGAAATCGACCCAGCCTTAACCATCAAAGCCAGAAACGCCCTGATCGACGGCAGGGAAACGGTAATCAACGTTTTAATTGAATCTGCCGAAGAACGCCCGGAGCTATTAAACCTCTGGCTGGGTCAGCTCACCGCCAAACGGAATTCCGATATCCGCCTGTTCAAACGCAAAGTCCAGGTTCTTGAGACCCTGCCCGAAGAGGACGCCGTGGCGGCCATTTCATCGGGAATATCCAGCTGGAACGCTTACGATCTGGCCGAAACCGTCAACGCCATCGGTCGGATGATGAATCGGCTACACGCCGTTAATCCCGGCGTGATAGAATCCCTGGTCACCGAATTTGTGAATACCCTTGACCGGTACGAACTCGAAGAGAGCATGGACTGGGTCTGTCGAGATCTTGGCAAAGCCATCCGCCCCGTATTCCGCATGACCGCGCCCTTTGTTGTCCGGGAACTCTGCGGCTTTTTCGAACCCGGAGAAGACGATGATGGATACGACGAAACCATGGATCAGACTCGCCAGCGTCTCCGCAGCCTGTTATTTCCCAAGGAGGACAAGTCCTGATGAGCGACCTTTTCAAAGAAGCGGCTCACGCCATTGATCTTCCACAGATCCATGATTTAAAAAACCAGGGCGTGAATGTGGTTGGCCACACCTGTTCGTTCGTCCCCGTTGAGATTTTTTATGCCGCAGGTATTGTTCCCATCCGGCTCCGTGGAATCGACGCCGAAAACCTGTCCATTGGCGACGCCTATTATGGTCCTTTTGTCTGCACGTTTCCCAAAGCCCTTCTCCAGCAGGCCGGAGCGGGAACTTACGGATTTCTTGACGGCGCCGTTGTCACCACCGGCTGTGACGGCATGAGGCGGCTTGACGAATGCTGGCGAAAAATGTCCGATGACATCGCAGGAACCCTGCCCCGCTGGTTTACCCTGTTCGATGTGCCCCACAAACCCGACGGTGTGGCGCTGGAATGGTATGAAAGCAGGGTAAGAAAACTCATCACCGCCATTGAAAAAAACTTTAACGTGTCCATCACCGATGAAGCCCTGGGTCAGGCCATCCGGGATCAGAACATGATCCGTGAACGAGTCTGGGAGCTGGGTGTCCTTCGTTCCCAGGATCCCACATTCATCAGCGGAACCGAAGCGTTCCAGGCGTTGATCGCCCGGACCGTTCTTCCAAGTGACGTTTACCTTGCCGAACTCACCGCCCTTATTGAAGACGTAAAACAGCGGACCACCCCGGTTTCTCAAGGTAAAAAACGGTTGTTCGTCACAGGCAGCATCTGCGACGATATAGAGCTGATCCAGCAGATCGAAGAAAAAGGAGCGGTGGTGGTGGGCGAAAGCGTGTGTTACGGCATGAGAAAAACTTTCGAAAAAGTTGCAGAAGACGCTGATCCCGTCACGGCCCTTTGCAAACACTACCTTTCCGGCTCCATCTGCCCCAGAATGTTCGGTTATTACCCCATGCGCCGGGATTCCATCATCTCCATGGTACAAAACACAAAAGCCCAGGGCGTGATCATGCAGAACATCCGTTTCTGTGACCTTCACGGCTCTGAAAACGGACTCCTTGAGCGGGATCTGGAAAAAATTGGAATCCCCGCCCTCAGAATTGAAAAAGAATACGGAGCCTTAACTGAAAAAGGCCGTCTCCGTATGAGGTTCGACGCTTTTCTTGAGCAACTGAAAACAAATTGCTGACCAAGGTTTTTTACTATCCTTGGGCGACCCTGCTGGGCATAGCCGTCAGGCTAAAGGCAAAAATCATTTTTTTTGCCCCAACGGGGCTGCGGCATAAAGCCCAGGGTTGCGGCGAAAGCCGCTACCCTGGGACGTTTTCGATGATGATTTTCAACCCCAACGGGGTTGCGTAACATTCCCATGAATCTCCCATATCCGGACGCAACCCCGTTGGGGTTGGGGGAAGTTCGCCGGGAGTCCAGGGTAACGGCGTTGCCGCAACACGGGGCTATGATACGGAATCCCGTTGGGATTCGATGCGGTAAAGCCTTAGTCTGAGGGCTATGCCCTGCCGGGGGCCAATAAACAGGTTAAAAAACGACCATAAATAAAAGGACCACCAAAAAACCATGCGCCCAGAACTCAAAGAATACGCCCTGGACCACATGTTCGCCAGGACATTCGACACCGCAAAAAAAGCTGTTCGCTCGACGGAAAAGGAGCGGGCCATCCTTACGCGGAGCATCCCCTATGTGAGCGGGTTGCTTGGTCCCATGCTGTCCCTGGGGCAACCGGCTGCAACGTTCCTCGAACTGATGAGCGATTATTACAACAACATCGTCAATGCGAAAAAAGATGGGAAAAAAGTGGTGATGACCACGTTCTGCTTTGATCCCACAGTGTTTTATGCCTTTGGCAACCTTGTGCCGGTGACCCTGGAAGTGGGGACGGTGATCACCTCCATTCTCTGGAAGCGGGGATCTTACGACTTCATGGATTTCTGCACCGAAGTGGGGTTTTCCGAAACAGGCTGTTCATCCCAGCGCGGAACCATGGGAGCCTATCTTGCCGGAGCAGGCGTTGACATCGACATGGTGGCCATCAACATGGGCGGCGTCTGTGACACCAACGGCAACGCATACAGCTTTGCCGCCCAGTATCTTGGGAAACCGTTTTACGGTCTCGACTACCCCTCGGATCTGACACCTGATGATGTTTCCGATTACCACCATAAAGATTACCGCGCCCTGATCCGCTTTATCGAAGAAAACGGCGGCGGGCCTTTCGACATCGATCGTTTGCGTGAGCTGCTTGAAGAAAAGAAAATCCAGGACGAACTGACCAACGAACTGGAGGACATGCAGCGCCTTGTCCCCAATCCCGTTCCCGGCATTTTCAATCTGATGCTTTATGCAGGCCGCTACACCTGGTCAGGCGGGAAAAAATACACCCGGATGCTCCGGGAAATGGTGGATGCTGTCAGGGCAAACGCCAATAGCGGATTATCCGGCCTGGGAAAACCTGAAAAATGCCGGGCCTTTCTGTTCTACATCGACAATTTTTCTTTCAATGTGGGTATGTTTCAATGGCTTGAAAAAAATCAGGTGTCCCACATGGGCAACATGCTTTCCCGGTTTTTCCCGGACAACGCTCCCTATAAAAGAGATGTGCTCGGAACGTGTTACGGCATCAACACGAAAAATCTGGACACCATGATCGACACCCTTGCCGACATCAACGCCCGCATGCCCATGACGCGCACCATCCGTGGACCTTACGACGCGCCCAACATGTGGTTTGAAGATTCTCTGTCCCTTGCTGAAATCTACAAAGCTGACTGTTGCATCTACAACGGAACACCCGGATGCCGGAACACCTGGTCCAACGTGAAACTGATCATGAGGGATCTGGAAAACGAGGTTTCCCAACCCATCTGGTTTACGCCGACGCCTTTGACGGGCGGGTGGAAAACTGGGAAACCACGGCTATGAGGCTTGACGAATTTTTCAAAATCAGGGGGTTGCTATGACGTCAGGGGTTAGAAAGATCGTGGCCGGATGCGATGTGGGTTCCCTTGCCGCCAAAGCGGTGATCATGGAACGGCGGCGAGTGGTGGCTTCCGCCATTGTGCGATCAGGACCAAAACCAGCGGAATCGGCAAAAAAAGCCATGGATGAAGCTCTTGCAAAGGCGAATCTCACGTTGAACGATATCGCCTGCTGCGTGGGAACAGGTTACGGCAGAGAAAAAATCCCGTTTGTCAGCGAAAGCGTTTCGGAAATTTCCTGCCACGGGAAAGGGGCTCAGTTCCTTATCCCCTCAGCCCGGAGCATCATCGACATCGGCGGTCAGGACTGCAAGGTGATCAAGCTGGACGCCAAAGGCAATCTGGTAAAATTCATCACCAACGACAAATGCGCCTCAGGCACCGGCCGTTTTCTCGACGTGATGGCCAAGGTGATGAACATCCCCGTCGCCGAACTGGGAGCTCTTTCCCTGTCAGCCAAAGATCCCATCACCCTGGCCTCCATGTGCACGGTGTGGGCCCAAGCCGACGTGATCAAACACATCAACGAACGGCGTCCCGCCGCAGACATCTGCGCCGGTGTCAATGCCGCCATGGCCAACCGGGTCGCCATGCTGGCCAATGCCATGGGCCTTGAAAACGACATCTGCATGACCGGCGGTGTGGCAAAAAACAAAGGCGTGGTCCATGCCCTGGAGAGAATCATGGGAAAACGTATCAAAGAGGTCCGGCAGATTGACCCCCAACTCATGGGAGCCGTTGGCGCAGCTTTGTTCGCCCATGAACGATAATCGCTGGTTTTGTTGCCCCCGGCAGGGCCACCGGAGGTAAGTTATTCTGCTCACAGCTATAAAAAGAAAAGGTAATAAATCATGATAACTTTAGGTTGCGACCTGGGCTCCACCACGGCTAAAGCCGTTATTTTAGAAAACAATACGGTGCTCGCTTCCGCCGTGATCCCGGTTCGTCTTGACCCGATTGTTTCAGCAGAAGAAGTTATTGCGCTTTGCCTTAAGCGGGCAAGTCTCACACGGGACCGCATCAGCGGTATTGTGGGAACCGGATACGGCCAGCAGCAGATCCCTTTTGTATCGCGCCGTGAATCGGAAATTGTCTGCCATGCAAAGGGTGCTTTTTTTCATCACCCCACAGCCAGAACCATCATCGACATCGGCGGACAGGATTCCAAGGTCATCAAACTGGACACAAACGGAAACGTTCTTCAATACAGTTACAACGACAAATGCGCTGCCGGAACCGGTCGCTTTCTAGAAATTATGGCCGACGCATTGGGGGTTTCTCTGGAAGACATGGGCGAAACCGGCCTGACCTGCAACGAACGGCTCACCATTTCCAATCAGTGTGTAATCTTTGCAGAAACCGAAGTGGTGTCGCTGGTGAACGAGGAAAAAGAGCCGGGAGATATCCTGAACGCCCTTTTCCGGGCCATGGCAAACCGGGTTTGCTCTCAGGCCAGAACCCTCACCATTGATAACGATGTGATCATGACCGGCGGCGTAGCCAAAAACATCGGTGTGTTCCAGGCTTTGAGCCAGAGCCTGGGCGTCACACTCAAAACACTCCCCGACCTTGACCCTCAAATCAACGGGGCTCTGGGCGCGGCGCTTCTGGCCCAGGAGGGTTGAAACCATGAAAATTTTTGATTTTCATATCACTGAAATCCGGGATTATTTGCAGTCCAGCAGGACAAATGGATGGTGTCGTGAATTTAAAGCAGAAAGCCCTGTACGCTGGCCCGAAGCCGGTCCACGGGACATTGTGCTTCTGCCGGATCTGGCATTGGAACTGGGTCATCCCGAAGATGCGTCCCTGTGCTTCACCGTGTGGACCGAAGACAGCGCTCTGGTGAACGACAACGCCATCACCCTCATCGGCCCGGACATCACCGAAGCCGCTTCAGGCCGTCTTCCTTTCGGCAAAATCATTCTGGTACGAATGAAAGACTGTGACGAAGACACCGCCTACGAGCGATACCGGAACATGGACCTCACCCGGTTCAGCCTCAGTCTCAAAGGCTACATGCTCCGGGCAACCTCCCAGTACATGCGCGAATGGAGTCGGATCAGCCGTGACGCCGTGGCCAAAGGCTTTTCATTCCGCACTCTGGGCTCAGCCCTGATCAGCGCCCTTAAAGCCGTGGACGGTATCGCCGCCGCTGAAGTGATTTTCATCACCCGCTCAAACGAAGAGGTGATGGCCCTCAAAGAAACCGGCACAAAAGTTGGCCGCCTTGTCCAGGCCATGAACAAAATGATGACCGAAATGGAAGCCGACTGCGGAAGCTGCAATTACCAGGATGTCTGCACCGACGCCTCGGAAATGAAGGCATTGCATAAAACACTGGCAGCGAGAAAAACAGGGCAACCGCATCGCGCAACAACCCCTCGCTCCGAGGCTCCAGCCTCGGAGTGCGGCCCCGGAGGCTCAAGCCTCCATGCAGGTTCATTCCAATGAGCCTGAAGATCAGCAGCGGGTTGACCCGGCTGGAGCCGGACGTAACAGCACTCCCAGGCCGGAGCCTGGGAGCGAGGTTGGCGAACCTCCGGTGGCCCTGCCGGGGGCCAAACTTTTGAAAAGTTTGACAAACGGGTATTGTATGGGCAAAATTCACCTTTGCCGTAACCCCAAAGCTTCGGATAGATACCCGGATATGGATCATGGCATTTGTCGGGTTTCGTTCCTCTACCCGACCTACGAGTGCTGAGATAATAAAAAAACCCATTGGTCCAGATTTTTAAAATCTGGCCCCCGGAGGGCCACTGGAGGCAACAAAAAAACAAAGCCCGCAAATAATAAATAAAGGAACACCATGAAAAACAAAGCCGTAATCATCGCCCTGTGCGGTAAGGGGGGCGTGGGAAAAACAAGCATGAGCGCCCTTATCACCCGGATGTTCGTCAAAGACAGCACAAAGCGGGTTCTTGCCATTGATGCGGACCCGGCTATCGGTCTGTCCTATCCTCTGGGAATTACTGTCACGAAAACCGTGGATCAGATACGACGGGAACTTATCGAAAAACTCGGCAGCAACGAACCTGTGGATAAAGAAGGCATGCTTCGCCAGCTGGATTACGACATGTTTTCAGCGCTGTCCGAGCGGGAAAACCTTGCCTTTCTCGCCATCGGCCGACCCGAAGGGGACGGATGTTACTGTCAGGTGAATCAGCTCCTGCGTGAGCTGATCCGTGAAATCGCCGGGCAGTTTGACGTGGTGATCATTGATGGGGAAGCCGGTCTTGAACAAATCAACCGCCGCGTCATGGACATGGTCACCCATCTTCTCATCGTCACCGACGGTTCCCTTAAAGGCCGTAACGTGGCGGAAACCATCTACCACGTGGGTAAAGACGCCTGCGCCTATGAACGATCAGGCGTCCTTTTCAACCGGGTAAAACACGACGAAGAAGAAAATCACATCCTCGAAAAAAACGCCCTGCCCCTGGTCCATGTGATGCGCGAAAACGAAGCAATCCGTGACTTCGACCGCCAGGGCCGCAGCTTCTTCGACCTACCCCTGACCACAGATCTTGAAAACCTCGAATCTGCCCTGAACCGGTTTATCAGCCAGTCGTAAACATACCCTGGAATACCAAGTACGCTGGCGTTCCCACAATTATTTCTATATCAATCAAATAAGGTTAAATACGTACCCGTTTGAAATATTTGTTTGGTAAAATATCGTTTTTTTGCTATAAATTAAACATAAATCCTCTCTGGACCGTTGAATTTTTGAATAAGGAGATTGATCATGGGTAGAAAAATGTCCGACATTAAAAAAGAGCTTCTTCAAGACAAAGAATTTTATAGTGAATACATACAACTGGAAGATGCGTTTGCCTTGGCCGCGCAGTTGATCAGAGCAAGAAAGCGGGCAAACCTGACCCAGGAAGATGTTGCAAAACGCATGGGAACAACCCAGTCGGTTGTTGCCCGACTTGAGTCAGGCCATCCCATGCCCAGCCTCAGATCCTTGAAACGGTATGCCCAGGCCGTTAATGGCAAGGTAGAAATCCGGGTGTCATAGAAGGTAGTTCCTATCATTATCCGAATCAGAGGCGAGCATAAATGGACGACATTCGTGTGGAAATAACTGTGGAGCCGGATCAGGTGGATTGTTCAGCCACCATCAGACGACTGGCGCTGGGCAAAGCGGGAATGCCGAACAATGCAGACGTGGCTGTGCGGGTGGTCAGGCGCTCGGTGGATGCGCGGTCCAAGATACCGAAGTTCGTGATGAGTGTGGCTGTTGAATCTGTTGAAAAGAAACGGAATTGCTATCAATTCAGCCCGAAACCGCTGACGGGGCAGCAGGCCATTGTGGTGGGATCAGGGCCTGCGGGGTATTTTGCGGCGTTGCGGCTTCTTGAAGGGGGTGTGAAACCCATTGTTCTGGAGCGGGGCAAGGACGTGACAAGCCGGAGAAAAGACATCAAGCTGCTTTACAGTCCCGGCGTGGTCAATCCCCATTCCAACTACTGTTTCGGTGAGGGCGGGGCCGGAACTTATTCGGACGGCAAACTTTACACCAGGGCTACCAAGCGTGGAAATGTGGACCGGATTCTCGATATGTTTGTGGCCCACGGTGCTTCACCGGATATTCGCATCGACGCCCATCCCCATGTGGGGTCCAATGTGCTGCCACGGGTGGTGAAGTCTATCCGCGAAACGATCATTCAGGCCGGAGGCGAAGTTCGGTTCGACGCATTTGTGGACGATATCCTGATCGAAAACGGCCAGGTAAAAGGTGTGAGGGTGAATGGTTATGAAATCCTCCTCTGCACCACGGTAATTCTGGCCACCGGCCATTCGGCACGGGATATTTACCGGCTGATGGTTGAAAAAAACGTTCCGGTGGAAGCCAAAGCCTTTGCCCTTGGGGTTCGGATCGAGCATCCCCAGGAGCTGATCGACCGGATTTTTTACAGGCAGAGTCCCAGACATCCCAACCTGCCCCCAGCCAGTTACCGCATCGCCTGTCAGGTTGAAGGGCGGGGCGTGTATTCGTTCTGCATGTGCCCGGGCGGTTACGTGGTTCCGGCATCCACGGCTCCGGGTGAACTGGTGTTGAACGGCATGAGTATGGCCGGTCGTGGCGGGCCCTTTGCCAACGCCGGTCTTGTTGTGGAGCTTCGTCTTGAAGACATGGGCATTCCCGACGATCCCCTTGCCGCTCTCAGATACCAGGCCGCTGTGGAGCAGACCATGTTTGACCTTGCAAAAACCGGCGATCAGCGTGCCCCAGCCCAGACTGTGGGTGATTTTCTTAAAGGAACGGTCCGGGAGATCACGGATAAAAGCTCCTATGTTCCCGGTGTTTTTGCTGCACCTCTCCATGAACTTCTTCCAACCGGAGTTGTCACCCGGCTTCAAACCGCATTAAAAATCTTCGGGAAAAAATACAAAGGGTTTGACAGCGACTCTGCAAAACTTCTTGCCGTAGAATCACGAACCAGCTCACCCGTCCGAATCATCCGTGACCCTGTGACACTGATGAGCCCTTCAGTTCAGGGATTATACCCCTGCGGAGAGGGCGCAGGTTATGCCGGAGGAATTGTATCTGCGGCCATGGACGGCGAGAGAGTTGCCGAACAGGTTATTTTGTTTGTTTGACATTTCTGTGTAAACCTTTTACTTGAATTTCACTCAGTGTTTATGATAGACACCAATTATACACATGCTAAAATACGCCATTCAATAAAAAACGGTGAAAATCCGATACGTTCACGGATCATTATGAAAACGAACCTTTTTGATTCTGACAAACTGGATACAATCAAATCCAAGATACGCGGAAGTATTTTCGTACTTGGGCTTATGTGCATGGTCCTGATCATCGCCTTTCCCTATTCCCAGTCACAATCCCCCGACCCACTGATCCCGTTAAGCGGTCAATGGAAAATATCCATGAACGACGACATGGCGTACTCCGATCCCGGTTTCGACGATTCGTCCTGGGACAGCATTGAGCTTCCGGGAAGTATAGTTCGCCCCATGATAAAGAAAACAGGCAGCGACAGAGGCGCTTGCTGGATCAGAAAAACAGTGACCGTTGATTCCCAGATCGCGAAGGAGGATCTGGGCGTGATTCTGGGTCGCATCGGAAACGCGGATGAAACCTATGTTAACGGTTACCGCGTGGGAGGACTGGGCAAATTTCCGCCGGAAGAATTCGCCATGTGGAACTTTCCACGAAACTACAAAGTCCCCGTGGAAAAAGTCCGATTCGGCGAGAAGAACGTTATCGCCGTTCGAATAAACGTCCACGGTATGGGAGAAGTTCTGGGCAACCTGAGGCTTGTTTACCACAAGGATCTTGTCCCCTACGCGACCACGGCAAACTTCATTCAGATCTCCATGGGGTACGTTGCCATTGCCATGGGAATGGCACTGTTCATGATTTTCAGCTTCTTTTCCCTGAAACGGTTTGAAACCGATGAATACATGTACCACAGTCTTCAACTGGGCATAGGTCTTCCCGTTGTCATTGAAATCTGCAATTTATGGCCGATCTACTCCAGCCAGCTTGTCAGGTTTAAAATCCTGGCCTTTTCCTGGAGTCTGCTGAACGTGATTCACCCCATTTCCCTTCACCGGACTTACAACCTGGAACGACCCTGGGTTGAACGTGCCCTGTGGCTTTTTATTCTCATCATTCTGATTTTCTGTCTGTTCATCACCGATGACAGCACCATAAGACCCCATGGAACCCTACTCATCGCCATCGCAACTGGAATCGGTTTCTACAATCTGAGCTGTCATTTTTCAGCCCTGTACAACAGAAAACCCTATTCCAAAATATTCAGCTTTTTCGGCATTGCCGTGGTTCTTTGCGCCATCCACGACGGGTTCAACTACCTTGGAAAATTTTCTTCGATTACCGTGAGCTTTTTCGGCTATATTCCCCAGGTGATGATTTTCCATGTGGGTTCGGTTTTCCTGTACATGGGAATAGCCATCATCCTTGTGTCAAAGTTCATTGCCATCACCGAAGAAGTGGAGGCACTGAACGACAATCTGGAAACCTATATCCACGAAAACGCCCGGCTTAATCAGAAACTGGAAGACACAAGCATCAAAAAGAAACCGGTAACCCTTTCATCAAGCGCAGAAGAAAAAATCAAGTACGCCATTCAATATATCAGGCAGAACTACACAGACCCCGACCTGACCCGTGAAAGTCTTTCAAGTCAAGTCGGTATCCATCCTGACAGCTTTGGCCGCCTTTTCAAGAAATACACCGGCATGAAGCTCGGCGATTTCATTTACGAAATCAGGGTGGCCGATGCGGCTCGAAGGCTTAAGGAAGAAGACACCAACGTGATCGACATTGCCTTTGATGTGGGTTTTGAAAGTATCCGTACATTCAACCGGATCTTCCCGAAATTCATGAACACAACACCCAACCGTTACCGGAGCCTTGAAAGAGGAAGTGTGTATGAGGGAGAAAATGATTAGGGCAGAGAATCACGCGGTGCCTCCGAATCCGTCCTGGCGTCAAATGTCGCCAGATACGGGTCAGAAAGGCAGTTACTCACCGTGATCTAAATACAAGTTGCAATCAAGAAGATACCGACGATGGATAACCTGTAGGGGCGGGTTCCAAACCCGCCTGGTAATATGCAAATCGGAATAAGCCCGATTGTGTGGCTGAGCACCGGCATAATATTAAAACCTTTTTTTCTTCTGTAAGCGTTTCTTGCTTCGCTCGTCCTGCTGGGTGATTTTGATACGCTGGCCTTTCAGTTCTTTTCCGTTCAAGGCTTTTGTGGCTTTATCGGCCTCCCCGTTATCCGGCATTTCAAGGAATCCGAACCCTTTGGACATTCCGGAGAATCTGTCTTTGATGATTTTAATATCCGATACACTGCCGAAGGGCATAAACGCTCTTCTCAAATCATCTTCCGTGACATTCGCACTCAGATTCCCAATATAAAAATTCATAAGTCTTTCCTTTCATTTCTCGTTCGTTCTCTCGTGTCTTTGTAAGGTGTTGTGCGGCCCGGATGGATAAAAGGAAGCATCACCTGATTGTGATCATGCAAGACACTTTATAGGTAATAACGACCATAAGTGCAACGTTTCTTTGTGATTTACATAAATATGAAAACAGGCTATTTACCTTGAACAACCTGTCTTTCAACGTTTTACCCGCATCGGGTCCGTGGTATGACGGGTTCGCCGTTCAGCTCCACATCGGTCAAACATCTCAGATAAACTGGAAAAACACTATGACCAGAGCGAAAAAAAAAGTTGTCCCAAACGAACGCTCCAAACACAGCGTTGAAAAAAAAATCGGGAACAGCATTGAACACATGATTAAAAGTTCTGCTTCGAGCAGCCCACTTGCTGAAAATAAACCCGGTGTAACCATCAACACCCATTATATTCTTTTTTTCCTTATGGTGTGTGTGTTTGTGGGCTGCTTCACGTTAATCCGGCCGTACATCCACACCATCCTTCTTGCCATGATTCTCGCCTTTGTGATGAGCCCAGTTCACGGGCGGATCGAAAACGCTCTGGGGGGACGGAAGAACACGGCTGCGGCTGTTTCATGTCTTCTGCTCACCATCTGCGTGGTGCTTCCCCTTTTTTTCATGCTGTTCTCGGTGATCCAGCAGGCCGTGTCGTCATTCAATGCCATGAGCGACTTTGTTGCCGCAGGTAAAGCAGAAGCCCTTCTCAGCCATCCCCTTGTGATGAAAGTGACCGGAATGATCCGCCATGTGATGCCGGATATTAAAAAAGCGATTCCCGACCTCGCCAATGTGCGGATTGACAAACTGGTTATGGACACCAGCGCCAGCCTCGGGAAAAGTCTTTTGAACAAGAGCGGTAGCATTGCAGGCAATATCGGAGCGCTTATTGCCAACTTTTTTCTGATGATCTTCACGTTTTTCTTCATGGTGAGGGACGAGTCAAAGATGCTTGACCGACTTCTCCACCTTGTTCCCATGACAGCATCAGAGGAGAATCAGATCATTGAAAAAATCAAAGACGTGGCAAAATCAGCCCTTCTCGGAACCCTTGTCACGGCTCTGGCCCAGGGATTTGCGGGTGGACTTGCCTTTTTCTTCTGCGGACTTCCGGCCCTTTTCTGGGGCATGGTCATGGCCTTCGCCTCCCTGATCCCCATGGTGGGAACGGCCCTGATATGGGTTCCTGCCTGCCTTTATCTTCTTATTTCAGGCAGTCTCTGGCAGGCCCTTTTTCTCCTGATCTGGTGTGTGGTGGTGGTGGGCGGCATCGACAACTTCGTGCGTCCTCTTTTCATGCAGGGTGGATCAGGCATGAACACCCTGGTCATCTTTTTTTCCATTATCGGCGGTATCAATACCTTTGGACTGATGGGGCTTCTCTACGGCCCTCTGCTCTTCGGTCTTGCCCTGGTTCTTCTGCACATTTACAATTTAGAATTCAGGGAATTTCTCACCGGGCAGGATAAAAAATAATCGATTGGATATGCTTTATCATCTCTTCAGCAACAATGTCCGCCTGCTCAAACTGGATGGCATGGGCGCTGTCCACACGAATCAGGCGGTTACCGCTTCCTTCTGCAAATCGGTGACCGATGAACTGTAAGACTTTGTCGTTATCCACGATTCTGTCCTTGTCCGCCATAACCATAAGCATGGGCTGAGTCACATTCAGCATGGCCTGCCATGACAGTTCCTGAATTTCGTCCATGACACTGGCTGATTTCAGGGTGATCATGGTTGTTTTCAGCTCGTCTTTTTCTATGAAATCAAGCCAGCGTTCATTTAAGGTAAAGTCGGTCCCTTCCATGGGAATGGGAACGCAGGCGTGATCACGGGCAGGCGTGAGATCAAAAGCACCGATCATTTTAAGCACCACATTTTCAGTGATAGACAGAACAGACCGGAACCGTTCGTTCCAGAAAAAACCCGGCGTTAGAAGAATCAGGCTGGAAACAGCTTCCCCGAGAAGATCTGAAGCAATGGCTGCATATTGGCAACCCTGGCACCAGCCTGCCACATGAATCCTCTTGAAATAACGTTTCAGATAAAGAATGTGATTTGTCACATCTTCTGTCACGGCTTTCACCGTTCCCAGATCTCCTTTATTATCGTTCAGCCCGCATCCCCGTCTGTCTGCTGCGATCACCGTCACATCAGAAGCCAGTTTTTTTACGGCCTCCGCAAGAGGTGCCTGCCAGCCCGAATGACTCATTCCGCCATGGATGACAAACACCGCATCGTCACCGGTTGTAGGTCCCCAGGTTCGGTAATGAATGTTGTACCCATCCGGCATTTCAAGATGTCGTATCAAAGGGTTCCCATCTTCCGTATCAAAGGGCATGCGTCCGTCCATTCCAAACCCTTTTTCCCAGACGTCAGGAGACACGAGATTTAACCCCATAACCGTTTTGTAATAGTAAACGCTGTCAAGATCAAGTGCACCTTTGTGTCCGAACCGCAACATGGGTTTTACCGGCTCCCATTCCACAAGGTAATCGCCAAAAGCCCCTTCAAGAGCAATAAGATGATCACCTGCGGCGGCGGCGGCGATCAGTGCAGCCCGTGTGAGAAGAGATGTTTCCCCCACATGGCAGCTGATAATGATCTTAATGCCCCTTTCCTTCAAGACTGCGATCAGCGCAAGGGCCCGAATCAATCCGCCCACTCTGGATATCTTCACATTGGCGATATAGTTTCCTTGAACCCCGATAAAACGGTCCAGATCTTCCAGCGTGAGAAGGCTTTCATCAAGAATAATAGCAAGACCGGTTTCTGTGCTGACCAGGCTCATTCCCTCAACATCACCAGCACCCACCGGTTCTTCAACAGCGAAAAAATCACCTTTGAGGGCTGTGATGTGAGTTATGGCTTCGTCAGCCCTTCCAGCCCAGAGATTGTTGGCATCAAGGCGGATTCGGAGTTTTCCCAGACCGTGATCTGCTGCAAGCCGGGCGATGATATCAAGTTTTTTCTGATCTTTTTCAAGTTTTCCGTTCACCTTCACCTTAAAATCGGTCATGCCCCGGATCATGTACTGGTCCGTGAGATAGGTGTATCGCCATGTTCTGTCGTCACCGAGAACAGCGCTATAGCGTCCTTTCCTTTCCATACGGTCCAACCCAAGAAACGATTCCACGCTTTCAGACCGCTCACGTGAAAACAGGTCAAGAAGTGCCATTTCCAGAGCACACCAGGCCGACGGGAAACGATCGATCAGGTCTTTATTACTCTGAGCAAACCGGACCATATCATCAAAAGAAGTAAAAATCTGTTCGCCGCTGACAAACTTTTCCATGATCATAGCCAGGCTTGAATCAAGATCGTCACCTGCCACATACGACCTGGGGCAACCTTCGCCGTATCCGTAAATCCCGTTTCGACTGGCCCGGACCCAGACGCTTTCCCCATCTGTCCGATCAGCTCCGGCATGGCGGAATTTTGTTTTCAGATGAACCCGGAGCGGCAGGGCGTCAATTCGAATGTTTCTCAAGTCGGTCATGGTGTTTCTCCTTGAATCATAATCTGTCAATAATAACTCAAATATTCGTTACGTACGTAGGGTGGGCGATAGCCCACCCTACGGCTGTCAATGTTTCCCCGATCCCAGCATGTTAATTTGATCCAGGTATTCGAAATAATGATCCGAGTACCGGGTGGCCAGAATCCAGAGGATGTATGTTTTTTGAAAGGGGATAGCTTGTTTCTTTGCGTAGCTCAATGGGTACAGAAGCACGGGGAAACGCTTTTGGGTAAAATAGACGGTTAGTTTCACAAGGGCCATATTCAATATTTCCCGAGTGAGAATGTCTTCCTTAAGAACCATTAGGGTGACTGAACTGGTAAGATCGGACATGTTGATGGCGATATCGGCGATGTTCACCAGAATGACCGCCGCAAGATCGCCTTGATAACGCAGCGATAACAGATGCTTTTCCTTGCTGAGCCCCGCTTTGTGGTAAGCGTCTTCAAGCTCTGCCGACGGTGTTGAATCAGGTGAAAGATCCAGAGCATCGATCATCAGGCCTCCGGAGTTTTTCATGTAATACGTGCGCAGGTCTTCAAGATCAAGGTTGGTGCAATTCCCGATTTTCCAGCCCTGGGGCAGACTCTGACTTTTGCTGCTCGTTGAAGGTTTTTTAAATGTGTAGTATGCGAATGGATCTGTTGAACAACCGTTCTTGTCGTTCAACTTTTCGGCAAAACCATTAAAAAAATAATCAGGGAATGCGTTTTCAGGCCGGAAATAACAGAACATGTAACGCATATGACACGCTTCAAGCCAGATGGAGTTGTAGGAAAATTTCGCCACCTGGTTCAGTACTGCAAGGCCTGCTTTGACATTGGCCTTCTTGAGTGCCGCATGGTGGTGGATCAGCCAGGCGTTTTCATAAAACCTCAGCATGGACAGGTGCCCCAGGATTTCACCTTTTTCCAGATAGGTGAAATGGCGTGAGATATCAAGACTCTGGCTGTAGAGCTTTATATATGTATCTCGAATTAAATCCTTGTTTTCAATGAAAGAGCGATACTTTTTGGAATAAATAAATCCTGTTTCGAAAAAAAAGCGCCAGAGTTCATCAGGATTCAAACTGTTACAGACTTTGGAATGGTTGTTTTCACACTGGTGCATGATGCTCTGGAGTTTGAGGTGATCCGTAAGTGGCATATCAATCAGTGCGAAACCGTATACCAGGGTTTTGTTCTCATCAGACGGGCCGTCATCTGCGCTGGTGTTTTCCCTACGTTCTTCACTACGATGAACAACCTGGGCGCTACACGACAAGGTGAAAACACCGGCGAATGAAAGTTGCATGTTCCGAATAACCATGCCGGTCAACAGCAGGGATTCGTCGGTTCCGGAGTTCACCGAAAATCCCGAACCCGACAGATCCCTTACGAGCATTGTTATTTGGCGCCCGGTGAACGGATGGGTGAAAATCACATCCGGCGAAGGTTTGAGATTCTCCCGGTTGCTCCTGAATTTTTTGGGAGGAAATCGGTTAATCATCTGCGATTCGGGTTCAAGTGTGAGAAGACGCTTACCAAGAAGATCTTCCCATTTTTTAATCATATATTGGCCGGTAAACAGAATCTCACCTTCTTTGACAAAAGCAACGTTTACCTTTAATGAACTGTCGAAATGGGAAAAATAATAAAGTGCATCGGCCGCCAGGGCCACTGAAAGGGTGTTGTCTTTCAATTCCGCGATTTCGCATGCCACTGAGACGTTGTTCTGGTTGATTCGGACCTTCATGTCGCTGAACATGCTGTTATCACCGACAGAATGGCTTTTTATTTCGCACTGATCCGGCAACCGGATACAAAATCCCTTGGACGTCAAACACTTGATTTCAGGGACGATATTTATATCTGAGGCTGTATCGGGAAAGATCGGAA
>JBAZWJ010000092.1:0-18131 GCA_041660385.1 Desulfobacteraceae bacterium
TCCGATCTAGGAGCGCAAGGCTCCTCCTCGAACTTGGAGAGTACGACGATGAACCGGATTTAAGGCTTTTTGAAAATGAAATCGATGATTTCATGGGCAAACACCTGTTCAAATCGCTTAAGGATCTGGATATCGGGCGTCTGATCCAGGATTTTCTAGATATCGCCACCCGTAACAAAGTGCGTGTACCCCCCGTGATATTCCTGATGATGAAAGCATTCGCCTCGGTGGAGGGGATCGCGCGCCTTCTGGACCCCGAATTTGATATGATCAGTCATTCTGAACCTTTTATCCGTCGTGCCAAATTATCCCGGTACAACCCCAAAAAAATCGCACGTGATCTTTATACCACTCTTTCCGATTCGATGACGGTGATCCAGGACCTTCCTAAGGAAGCCCTTCAATTGGTCCGCCTTACCCGTCAGAATAAACTTTCCATCGGGGTGGAAATCAAGGACCTTGACGTTTTTTTAAGGACGCATGATCAGGTCAGCAACCGTCTGTCTTTTTCTGTTATTATTGGCTCACTGATCATCGGTTCAGCTTTACTTCTTGCTTTCGGGACGCCACCTCTTCTTTATGGCGTTTCTCTGGTGGGTATGATCGGCTTTTCGGCAGCAGCCGTTTTTGGCATCTGGCTGCTTCTTGCCATATTAAAGAAAGGCATGCTTTGATGTGACAACGATTCATCGTTTGATTTTAATTTTAATATGGTGTAAAAAAAGAAGACATTGTTTTGAAAATGCGTTCAGGGCTTTTTCGAAACACTGGTTAACGTACCA
Organism: Desulfobacteraceae bacterium; assembly: GCA_041660385.1. Classification (GTDB taxonomy): domain Bacteria; phylum Desulfobacterota; class Desulfobacteria; order Desulfobacterales; family Desulfolunaceae; genus DYJE01. The sequence continues at coordinate 783 of JBAZWJ010000092.1, forward strand.
ATGACCCAAATGATTCATGGGTACGATGTTATTAATAATGGATCGTGTTTCTGATGAGAACCTTTTGCGGAAGTTAATCGAGTTGATTCTGTCTCAATGGTTTTTTCAGGCGTCGCATGGTTGGAATACCCTGATACTGTTATGAAATGTGATATGATATACTTAAGGTTTGTTATTTTTGTCATGGCTGTTCTTTTCCTTCCTGCCATGGGCACAGCTTCAGACACCCCCCTTACAGGTTTTGATCACCTACTCCAGATTGTTAAGAGTGAACATATTGATTTTGATGCTGAAAAAATCACTCCCATTCTCGATTATGTAACGTCAGACCATTACACAAAAGAACCACAGCCACAGATTTGCGGTATTGAAAAAAACACTTATGCCTATTGTGGATATGAATCGGACGGTGGGCTGGCCAGACTTCTCAAGTACTGTTATAACCCCGATATCCCTTCCTGTGCGGTCATGCCGTCTGTGATCAGGCTGTCAGCCTGGAAAGACTTTAATGGCAATCCGGCTATCGTTTCACCTTCCCTTTGGCAACGTCTTGAAAGTGCTGACAAGCCGGTGGTGATTCGTGGGTTGTATTACATGCAGAATACCCCGGATCTAAACACTGGGGCTTATTACGGCTATGATTCATACAGGGCTGTGATCCTGATGAACTACAAAGGGCGAAAAGCTCTGGTCTCCGTTTTGAAACAAAAAGATGTGTCTGACGTGGGCAAAAAAGGCTTTATAATAGGGGATGAATCGGAAATGGATTATTTCTATTCCGGTGAACAGGGTCTCACCGTGAAAGGTCTGGGGTGGGTCAAATCCTACCTTTACGATTCGTTCTCTGTTTCGGTGTTTGTTGAAGATAAAAAAGGGGAAGCTCTTCTTCGTTGCGGAGTTTTTAAATGGATCAGAGCGGGGTGGGCCGGTAAAAACATCGTCAGAAAGTCCCAGGTCAAAAAAGGAATGGAACGTTATGCCACGGAGTTTAAAAACCTGATGGGGAAAAAGAATTTTCCTTCTCCGGATGAGCTTGTGGATATTTGTAACTCGTTTAAAAGCCTTTCCACTGATGACATGAAAAAAAGAGTGGAACGTCTGATTCAGTCCATGCATGTTAAATGTGTTAACGGTCCTTCATGTCCCAAGGTGATGGAAGCAGGGGATGCTCTCGGGCAATATGTGAATAAGCTGTCACGTGCGGAGTTGAGCTCCGCTCTGATTGTGGATCATATTAAAACATTAAAGAATGTAACCGATAAAACAAGCAATATTGCTTTGAAACCCATACCCGGTAGAAAACCGGAGGTGTTCTGAACCTGACCTGATTGGAAAGTCATTTCATCTTACAAAAATTAAAGGGAATAATGGATAAAAAGAATATTAAAGCTCTTGGGCTTTGCTCCGGAGGGCTTGACAGCATACTTTCGGGATTGATTCTTAAAAACCAGGGAATTGATGTGACCTGGGTCAGCTTCGAGACTCCTTTTTTTAACGGTGATAAAGCTGAAAAGGCCTCACGCCAGACAGGAATTCCTCTGATCCGTAAAGATATTTCGGATGTTTACCTCTCGATGCTGAGAAGTCCAAGGCTGGGTTACGGCAAGAATATGAATCCGTGCAGGGATTGCCATTCGCTGATGTTCCGGCTGGCCGGGCAGATGTTGGAAGACGATGGGTACGATTTTCTTTTCAGCGGCGAAGTCCTTGGTCAGAGACCCTTGTCCCAGACCAAGCATTCCTTGCGCTATGTTGAAAAACAATCGGGATTCGATGGAAAAATTCTGAGGCCATTAAGTGCTAAGTCTCTTCCTGTGACGGATGTTGAAAGCAGTGGGTTAGTGGATCGTGAATCTCTCAAAGGTTTTTCAGGCCGATCCAGGAAACCCCAGTTTGAACTGGCCAGGGAAATGGGCATCACGAATTATCCGGCACCTGCTGGCGGCTGCCTTTTGACCGACAAGAATTTTTCAAGACGTTTAAAAGATCTTTTCGATCACGAAGACCATCTGGTAGTGAACGACATCCATCTTCTGAAGTTCGGGCGTCATATCCGGTTGAATGAAAAGGTCAAGATCGTCGTAGGCAGGACAAGGGGCGACAATCAGTCTATTCTGGCTCTGAACAACGAAAAAAGATATCTTGAACTTGATGCGGTTGGTATGGGAAGTCCAACCATTCTTGTTCCTGTTCATGCAGATCAGGAATTTGTGGCTATGGCTGCGGCCATATGCATAGGGTATACGAAAACTCCCCAGGGCCAGACAGCCCAGGTTCAAGTCAGAACAAACGGCGGGATGGAAATTTTGTCAGTTAAAGCAGTGGAGCCTGGAAGTGCGGGTGTTATGTTGTGAAAACCAGAAAATCTTGAAATAAAAAACCCGGTGAGTCTTTAGCTTCACCGGGTTTTTTATTGCTTTTTTAACGTTATTTATTTTTCAGGGTAATGCCATCCGTCACCAGCAGATATTCCCTGATAAGCGCTGGTGATCAGGACCGTTGACATGTGTTCTTCGGTAAGTAGAACGATGAACGAAGCGAAGTCTACCGGAACGAATAGTTTTTTTCCACCGATGAGCTCTGCGGAATCTTTTTCTTCCGGATAAAACACGTTGTACATCTGGCCAGGTTTCACCCCGTCTTTTCGTCCTCTGTCGATAAAAGCAATTTTGTCTTCTGCAAACATGCTTTCACTTTCTTCAGAACATATAATAGCTCCAGATAGTCCTTCGACGCTTGGTGTCAGCGTAATATCCTGTGACCGGATCGAAAAAGGAATCAGGTAGTCCTTAACAGCTATGGGTTTGTAAGACTGTATAACAGTACCCAGAGCATAACCGGATTTAAGGCTGGTGATCTGGATGACGCCGGTTATGTAGTGCTGATTGCCAACGTCAGTTTTTTTCATTATTCGGTCAAGCTTGCTGAGTTTTTTACCTTCTTTTACCCTTTTTTTTACCATGGAAGGGGTTATAATCTGGTAACAATAGTATTTTGCACCTGGCACAAGGGCTTTGCTGTTCATGTCTTTTATGAAGACCTCATCACCTTTGTTGATCATCAGATGATCCGGGCCTTTGACTTTAAAAATATACCCGTGTGCCTCGGCTGGGTCATCCTTCATGAAACCTGCGCCGCCGATTTTTGAATAATGATAGTAGGGAAGGGAAAGGTCTGCATTGTTGTCACCCACTGTGTCCATTCCTCCGGACATTTTTACGGGTTCCACAGCTTCAAGGGATTTACCTGAATCATTTTTCAGAGAATCCATACCGCCTGCCCGCAATTTTTTTAACTTGTCCATGTCACTTCGGTAAAACAGCTTGATTTTCTGGCCTGGATAAATGAGGTGGGGGTTTGTTAATTTTTTGTTGTCACCCCACATGCCAGGCCATTTCCACGCGCTGTTGTTGAATCGTTTGGAAAGATCCCAGAGAGTATCTCCTTTTTTTACGGTGTAATAGACACCGGATTCGCTGCCAACCTTCGAAGGCTTATTGCCATCAACGGATGAGGAATTGTCAGAGGTCAATGCGTTGGAGTCAGGGCTTTCGGAAGTTTCAGCAAATGAAAAAGGAGTAGATAGGATAAGGATCAATATACTGAAAATGACTAACACAGATGCTTTGATTTTGATGTTCATCAGACGCCCCAGTTGTGTGTTTTGGTTATTGTGGAAAATATCAGGCAATGACAATCAATAAACCTATACCCTGTACTTTGCTGATTTGTCAAGGTTTTCCATGGAAAGATAAGGAATTCTCATCTGATGCATACACGGAGAACCCGGATGCTTATTCCTGTTATTAACTGATGATAAACCAATTGCAAAATCATTCGTCTTCGACTAAACAGAGAGGACTCGGCTTGACCGACGTTTGTATTCAATAGAAAATCAGTGGTCTAAGCATAATCAGGCAGGTCATGATCCGACTATGTCGTTCTGTTTTCTATCACGATATCGGAGAGATACACCCTATGAAACACATTGCGAATCTACTGTTCGAAGCGAAAATACTCAAGGAAATTCCAAGGTCCGGTTATCATTTTCTGGGTTCGGGAAGAGAGTCTGTGGCCGAGCATTCGTTTATGATCGGTTTCATCGCCTTTGTCATGGCAAAGATGGAACCTTCCGTTGACGCCATGAAGCTTATCAGCATGTGCATAGTTCATGATCTGCCGGAATCACGGACAGGTGATCTCAATTATGTTCAGAAAAAATATGTTCATGCCGATGAAAAGAAGGCCATAAGGGATCTTATCAGGGATATTCCTTTTGGCGACACCATCCGTGACCTCATTGAGGAATTCAACGAAGGAATGACAAGAGAATCGCAGCTGGCAAGAGATGCCGACCAGCTTTCGTTCATACTGGAGCTGAAAACCCTCGCGGACACAGGACGGAAAGGGCCGGAAGAATGGCTGCCCATCGTAACGGGCAGGCTGAAGACTGATACGGGAATACGTATCGCCCAGAGCATATCTGAAACCAGCTGGGACGAGTGGTGGAAAAAAAATTATATGGAAGGATAACTATGGAACGACACATCCATGATGAACATGTAGAACAGTCAAAAATTTTGTATATTGATGATGATGCTGAACTAGTTTCGATTTATATCCGGTTTTTTGAAGATTCGGGGTATGCGTTCAGGACAGCGTTGAATGCGGAGAAAGGCTATGAAGAAGCGGTTTCTTTTCTTCCGGATCTTATTATCTGCGATGTTTTGCTCCCTGGAATGAATGGAATTGAGCTTTGCAGGAAAATTAAAGCGGTAAGCCGTCTGTGTGATGTAATTTTCATGCTCGTAACGGGTATGGAGGTTGATTCCGAAGACATGGTTGAGGGTTTCAGGGCTGGTGCTGATGAATACCTGATGAAACCTTTTTCAAAAGACGAGATTCTGGCAAGGGTGAATTCTTTGATGAGAATTAAACAGTTGAGAGATAAATTGTCCATGGCGGAACGACAGATTTCAACGCTTTCGGAAGAGCTGGAAAAAACGAAATCAATCATCGATAATTGAGAAAGTAAACAGGATTAACCCAGGAAATGAAACTGGAATTGGAAAAATTAGCTCAGAGCCTTCAGCTTTCCACTGACACGTTGGAAAGATGGATTCGTCAGGGCCGAATACCTGTCAGGAAAAGCGATGGCCTGTGTGATTTCAAAAAAGACGTTCTTGATAACTGGGCCTTAAAACATCACATCCGGTTCAGTCTGATAGAAACCCCAGTCACACCTCTTGATGACATCTCTTGCAAATCAGCAGAAGAACCAACCCTTTTATCGGCAATGATCCGTGGAGGAGTTCACACGGGGATTGGCGGGAATACGGTGGAGGACGTTTTAAAACTGGTTGTAGCCCGTGTTCCCATGATTTCCCAAGCTGAGCAAGGTATGCTGCTGGAAAAACTCATTGAGCGTGAACAGCTAACATCAACAGGTATCGGAAAAGGCGTGGCCATTCCCCATCCACGGAATCCTTTACCGGGAAACGACAGGGACGCTGTGATCGTCAGCTGTTTTCTCGACAATAAAATCGATTTCAAATCCATTGATTATAAACCTGTGGGTGTGTTGTTTCTCATGGTCTGTCCTTCGGTGAAAATCCATCTTTTTCTATTAACACGTATTTCGTTCTGCCTTCGTGATGATTCGTTTATCGCACTTCTGAACAGCCAACCGTTGCCCGCTGAGTTTTATAAAGCCGTCGAAGCTATAGAAAATCGTATTGAAAAGGGATAAGCTATGAAACGCTTTTTTTCATGGCGTCTGCCAGGGACATGGACCCTCTTCAGGTCGGATGACCGAATTCTTCTGATCGTGAGCGGAATGCTGGTGGGCTTGGCAAGTGGGTTTGCGGCCTATATTCTGAACAGCAGTATCCTGTTTCTTTTTCAATTTCTCCAGCCCTTTCGAGCAAATATATGGTCGTTTTTTCTGCCGGGTGCCGGCGCCGCACTTTCCGTTCTGTTTATCACGAAAGTCGTCAAAGAAAAGGGCGGTCATGGGGTTCCTGAAGTGATTTATTCCGTATCAAAGCTTGGGGGAAAACTAAAGGCCAGCTCGATGTTTTCACGGCTTGTCGCCAGTTGTCTGACCATCGGAAGTGGCGGATCTGCCGGGCCGGAATCTCCGGTGGTGATCAGCGGTGCAGCCATCGGATCGAATATTGCCCGATTTTTTTCCATGAACGAAAGACAGCGGGTGACACTTCTCGGTTGTGGGGCAGCTGGGGCCATATCGTCCATTTTTAATGCACCCATCGCTGGCCTTGTGTTTGTCCTTGAAGTGGTTCTGGGCGAATGGTCCAAAGTTCACATAGTCCCCATTGCCGTTGCCTCTGTTGCGGGAACCCAACTTAGCCGCCTTTTATCCGGAAATCAGATTGCCTTCAGTCATCACAGTTTCCCTGTATCTTATCACGATACTCTTGCGTGTGTAGGTCTTGCCTTTTTTGCGGCCTTGATTTCTGTGTTGATGACACGTTTTATAAGAAATATGCACGTCGTTTCAGGGAAAACAAAGCTGCCGGTGTGGGCAAAAGCAGCTATGGGTGGATGTGCCGTGGGTCTCATCGGTCTTGCTGTTCCCGATGTCCTGGGTGAAGGATACCATTCGATCAGAGACATGATAGAAGGGACTTACCGCCAGGGCATCAGTCTTGTCCTTATCGCTTGTTTTGCCAAAGTGCTTGCCACTTCCCTTACACTGGGCTGGGGAGGATCAGGTGGGATATTTGCCCCCAGTCTCGTTGTCGGTAGTTTTGCCGGACTTGCGTACCACCGGCTGCTCATCGCTCTTTTCCCGTCACTGAGCTGGATGGGCGAGGGGGGATATGCACTTCTCGGAATGGCTGGGTTGGTAGGAGGAATCCTTCAGGCCCCACTTACAGGCATTTTCTTGATTGTCGAAATTACAGGGGGGTATGAAGTCATTCTTCCGCTCATCATCGTATCTTCCATATCCTCAACGGTTTGCTATTATTTTGAACCGGCTTCCATATACATGAAGGATCTGGTGGAAAAGGGGAATCTTCTACGACCCGGAACCGATGCCAGGGTTTTATCCGATCTCAGCATACAGGAACTGATCGAAAAGAATTGCACCATCGTTCGTCCGGATATGACCTTGCGTGATCTGATCACGGTGGTCACCCAGTCCAGAAGAAATTATTATCCTGTGGAAGACGCTGAAAAAGGTACATTTCTTGGTCTTGTGACCTTTGATGATATTCGGCCTTATCTTTTTGAAACCATGATGTATGACGCGGTGTTCGTGGAGCAGATCATGAATACAGATATGGACATTGCCCATGTGGGCGATTCCGTGGTGGATGTTCTGGAGATCATGGACATCCGGGGGATATACAGCATGCCTGTTGTGGATGTTGGTGTTTTTATTGGCATGGTGTCCAAAGCAACTCTTTTTGATCACTACAGAAAGGAATTGATGGTCCAGACCGTTCAGGATTGATGGCTATGGGCCTTTTTCCATAGCCATCAGGCGATATTTAAGAGTACATCAGGATTGATGGCGGATTATAAGAAAGATCTATTGAAAATATTCCCGGTAACGGTTAAAGGGGGTGTGAATTTGAAATGTTTGGGGAGAGGGTATGAACTGGAGAATCAGGTTAGTTGTTTATTTATTGTTTTTTATTGTTTCGGCGGATGTTTTTTGCCCTCAACAGCTCGGTGCCTTTAACGACGACACTCCTTCGGACAACCGTTATTCCTTTGCCATCATTTTCGAAAACGATTACTTTGCCGATACGGACAAGGGGTATACCAATGGTTTTTTCGCAGCGGTTGCCATGCCCTGGCAAAATGAACAAGCCGAAAGCTGGAATGAGGTAAAACGAAATGATTTCATATATAAGCTGACGGATCGTCTGACCCTTGTGGAGGATAAAAAACGGGAATGCCGAAAGTCATTTGCCATAGGCCAGTCCATCGTCACCCCGGATGAAATTGAGAAAGACATTCCCCCTGATGATGATCTTCCCTATGCCGGTTTCTTAACCGGGAAGATGACGGTTCAATATCAGAACGATTCCACATCTGATTCCATGGGCCTTCTCGTTGGGGTCGTAGGGCCGAGTTCCCAGGCGGAAAAGGTTCAAAAAATATCCCACAAAATAATTGGTGTAACCGCGCCCAGGGGCTGGCATTACCAGCTTAAAGACGAATTTTTGCTCAACGTAAGTTATGTCCACAAATGGAAACTGTTTGATACGCTCACATCAGCAGCCGGTTTTTATCCTGGCTGGGATACCACTGTTTACGCAGGCGCTGATGCGGGGAATGTCTTGAGTGATGTGACTGTTGGTAGCATTGTGCGCATCGGCAATGGTGCAAACAAATATCCGTCTTCACCGTACAGGGGAGGGATTGGCTTCATTCCGGATATCGGCTACAGCAGGAATTTTCCATTTGTCATTAATCTCATCGGAGGCGTTGAAGCTTCTTATGTCTTCCAATCCATTATTCTGGATGGTAACACCTTCAGCGAAGGACCCCATGTGGACCGCGTACCTCTCTGTGCAAACTTATTTGGCGGGGTGGGGCTGGGGTTTAAGGGCTTATGGTTTTCTTTTGTCATGGTGAGGGGGACAAAAATTTTTGAAGAGCAGGAAGAACCCTTCAAATACGGTTCTGTGACTCTTGGGTGTACCTTTTGATGATGCCCGGAAGATCTTGGCCCTGACAAGTATGCATCAGACCCTCGTAGGTCGGGTAGAGGAACGAAACCCGACAAATGATCCGATCCTTAAATGCCGCAACCGGGACTTTTTTCGACGCCATCAATCATGATCAAACCTTGGTAAGGGATACCTGCCTTTTAAGGATGGTTGTGGCTGTTTTTTCGAATTGCTCAGTAATATCCGAAACGAAAAGATCGGCCCGGCCAGATTTATCGATTGTGGCATCAATATCGGGATTTGCGACGAAAAACTCCCGAATTTTTTCAGCAACAGCCACGGATGAGTCAATGATTTTCACCCGCCGACCGATTTTTTCCTGGATGATGGATTTAAGTAAGGGGTAATGGGTACATCCCAGAATCAGAGACTCCACCTGCCTCACTTTTAAAGGATGCAGATATTTTTTGACAATCATCCTTGTTTCGGGCTTGTCGAACCAGCCTTCTTCAACCAGAGGAACGAGCAGGGGACAGGGGGTTGAAAAAACGCTGGAATCAGGAAGCTTTTCTTTGATGAGCCGTTCGTAAATGCCGCTGTTGATGGTTCCCCTTGTTCCAATGACGCCGATACGGGAGCGGTTCTTTTGGGATACGACTTGTTCCACAGCTGGAGTGATGACTTCAAACACCGGTACATGGTATTTTTCCTTGAGGATTTCCGTGGCAACGCTTGAAGCGGTGTTGCAGGCCATGACGATGATTTTCGCTCCATGGCTCAATAGAAATTCGGTGTTTTCGATGGCGTATCGTACCACCGTATCCCTGCTTTTTGATCCGTAGGGCGTTCTTGCCGTATCCCCGAAGTAAATCAGATCGTGCCCGTCAAGGGTATCCATAAGGGCTTTGACCGTAGTCAGCCCGCCTATTCCTGAATCAAAAATTCCAATCATTTTATGAAAACTAACACTTGCATTTAATGGTCAATTGTTACAAATTCTCTGAATTCAATTTTTCATCACTGAGCATAAGGGTGAAAGACCCTGTTTGAACAATTTTTCTTGAATATATCAAAAATGATGCAAGTTCAACCGAAAGGATCAACATGACAAAACAAAATTCGGAAATGGCCATGAATCAGAAAATTTTCGAACTCGGACTGCCTGTGGGGACAGTATCCGTTTATTTGATGTGCACAGGGCTTGCTGATCTGGGCGAGGTTCTTTCCATGGATAAACTGAAATCCATGTGGAGTGGGGAAGATGGACAATTGACAGATGGAATCGAAACATTGAAGGAGCATGGAATCATCGCCATATCGGATGATCCTATCCCCTGTTGTCGCTTGCTTCCTTCCAATTCCTGGAAAAAAACTTGACATATTGATGTTAAAAGCGTTTTTATGGCTGCTTATGGTTTTTTATTATTAACGTAAACGTGAGATCAGGATTGGGTAGAATATTGTTCTGATTAAATCGTTTATTAACTATCAACTGAAGATGGGGGATTGACATGAAACTTTTCAAAGCCTTATTTGCTTCACTGGTCGCACTTTCAGCCGCTGTAATTTTTTCTTCAAGTACGTTTGCAGCTGATAAAGAAGTGAAACTTTCTTACAGCGTTTTTTTTCCACCCACACACGGCCAGTGCAAAGCTGCCGAAAGCTGGGCCAAAGAGATCGAAAAACGGAGCAAGGGGCGCGTGGTTATCAATGTTTTTCCCGGTGGCACGCTGACAAAAGCCAACAACTGCTATGACGGGGTTGTCACAGGCATTTCCGATATCGGTATGAGCTGTTTCGCCTATTCAAGAGGTCGTTTTCCCGTGATGGAGGCAGCTGACCTTCCCCTGGGCTATTCCAATGGCATGACAGCCACCAAAGCCGTAAACGCTTACTATAAAAAAATGCAGCCCAAAGAACTGGCTGACGTGAAAGTCCTTTACCTCCATGCTCATGGACCTGGCCTTCTTCATACGAAAAAACCTGTAAAAAACCTTGCTGACCTTAAGAACATGAAAATTCGTTCAACAGGTCTGAGCGCAAAAGTGGTAGCAGCTCTGGGAGCCGTTCCCGTGGCCATGGAGCAGGGTGAAACATACGAAGCTCTTCAGAAAGGTGTTGTGGAAGGCACCATCGGGCCTGTGGAAGTACTCAAAGGCTGGCGACAGGGCGAGGTGATCAAATCCACCACCGATTGTAATGCTGTGGGATACACCACCACCATGTTTGTGGTGATGAACATGAAAAAATGGAACGATCTTCCAGAAGACTTGAAAGCTGTTTTCACAAAGGTCAGCAGCGAATGGGTTGATGTTCACGGCAAAGAATGGGATCTGGCCGACAAACAAGGGGTTGAGTTCAGTAAAAGCCTTAAAAACACCTTTATAAGTCTTCCTGCTAAAGAAAGCGAGGCATGGAAAAAAGCCGTGGAACCTGTGATCAGTGAATACGTGACAGAAGCCGGTAAAAAAGGGATCGACGGCAAAGCCTGCGTCACGACCCTCAAGAGCCTTTTGAAAGGGAAAAAATAATGTTTCTCGAAAAAACGCATCGTTTTGTTTATTCCCTGTCAAAGGGTTTGAACGGGATAGCTGCATGCTCGGTTTTTTTCATGATGGCCATCACCTGTGCTGATGTGATTTTCAGATATTTCCGCCATCCCATCACAGGGACTTTTGAGCTGGTCGGGCTTTCGGGTGCTGTGGCCGTATCATTCGCCCTGGCTCAGACATCACTTGAAAAGGGTCACATAGCCGTTGATTTTATTGTTCGTAAATTCTCTGAAAAGACCCGTCTATGGGTGGAAAGGGTGAATGATATCATCCTGGCCGTTCTTTTCGCTCTTATCTCCTGGCACTCTTTCATTCTGGCCCTGTCTTCAAAAGCAAACAACGAAGGGACCATGACACTTCAGTTGCCTTTTTATCCGTTCATCATAGGGATATCGGTAAGCTTCGGACTTCTTTTTTTCATCTGTCTTTTACATTTCATGCTCTCGTTTGCGTCATCCGATGGTTCGAAAGAGGCTGAACCGGGAGGAGCAACATGTCTGTAACAATAGTGGGAGTCATTGGAATCGTTGCTCTGTTTGTCCTGATTTTTTCCCGAATACCTGTGGGGCTGGTTATGGCTCTGGTGGGTGTTACGGGTTTTGCCTATATGATCAATGTGGATGCGGCCATGAGCATGATGGTGAAAGACATCTTTGATGTTTTCGGATCTTACAACCTCACGGTCATTCCTCTTTTTATCCTTATGGGGCAGATCGCGTTTCACGCAGGGATCAGTGCGAGGCTTTTCAATGTGGCTTATAAAATGATCGGGCACTGGCCCGGCGGAATGGCCATTGCCACCATCGGGGCTTGTGCCGGGTTTGCCGCAATCTGCGGTTCGACCAATGCCACGGCAGCTACCATGGCGTCAGTGACGTTGCCCGAAATGAAGAAATACGGTTACAAAGACAGCATCGCTACAGGCGTGGTGGCAGCAGGCGGCAGCCTCGGCATTCTTATCCCGCCCAGCGTGATTTTCATTCTTTACGGAATCATGACCGAACAGAGCATCGGAAAGCTTTTCATGGCGGGGATTCTTCCAGGAATTATCCTCACAATCCTTTTCATGCTGGTTGTTATGATCTGGGCCATTATGGATCCTGAGGTCGCTCCCCGTGGCCCCAAATCAACGTTCAAGGAAAAAATCGTCTCTCTTTCCGGTATTATCGAGACCCTGCTTCTTTTCATTCTGGTCATGGGAGGTCTTTTCGGAGGTCTTTTTACACCCACGGAAGCAGGTGGTGTGGGGGCCATGGGGACGCTTGTTATCGCCTTAGTCCAGCGTAAAATCACTTTCAAAGGGATTTTCGAAGCCCTTTTTGAAACCACTCGAATTACGGCAATGATCCTGGTTATTGTGGCCGGTGCAACGATTTTCGGACATTTTCTCGCCATTACCCGATTGCCCTACGATATCGCACAGATGGTCAGCACCCTGGCATTACCTCCTTTTGCCATCATGGGGCTTATTATACTCGTCTATCTGGTGGGTGGCTGTTTTATCGATGCCCTGGCTTTGATAATGCTCACCGTACCCATTTTCTTTCCTGTGGTCACGGCCATGGGTTTTGATCCTGTATGGTTCGGGGTCATCATTGTTCTTGTGACCCAGATGGGTGTTATTACGCCTCCGGTGGGGCTCAACGTTTATGTGGTTCAGAGTGTGGCCACAGAAGTTCCCCTTGAAACGATTTTCAAAGGGGCCATGCCCCTGCTTTTCGCCATTATTCTGATTACCGTGGTTCTCATTTTCGTTCCCCAGCTTGCCCTTTTCCTGCCGTCATTCATGGCTGGGTGATCTGAATCAGGACCAGATCGATAAACTTTTTCGCCATTCCTGAAAAGAACGTGTGATACCGGATCGAGTCCGGCATCACACGACCTCATTTTTTGGGCAGGATTATCATTTCTTGATTTTAAAGGCCGTGTCATATAAAATATTTTCAAATCATGATTTGGAAGATATCATATCGTAAACAATAGCTTGCCTTAACGATAAATCGATAACATTCGATACAACTTATTATAAATTCATTGATTTTCATTTTGTCTGGAGGCTCATGTTCAACCGAATCGATTTTATCAGTGTTGCCGGTTTGGTGGTGGCTATCGGCGCCATACTGTTAGGCCAGATTCTGGAGGGGGGGCATATCGGATCTATACTCCATTTTACCCCTGTTCTTATCGTTATGGGGGGAACCATGGGGGCTGTGATGCTTCAGACGCGTCTTCCCACATTTTTCTTAGGTATGAGGATGATTAAATGGGTGTTTGTTCCTCCGCTGATTCAACCGGAAGAAATCATAAAAAATGTCCTTAGCTGGAGCCAGATTGCCAGAAAATACGGTATACTGGAACTGGACTCCCATGTTGAGGCACTTGAGGAACCGTTCTGCCGAAAAGGGTTGCAGATGGTTGTGGATGGTGCGGAGCCTGAAAATATTCGTTCGGATCTTGGGATTGAAATCGCTGTTTACGAGGAAAACCTTCGTCAGGCAGCGAAAGTGTGGGAAGGCGCCGGAGGTTATTCGCCGACCATCGGAATTCTTGGGGCAGTTCTTGGGTTGATCCAGGTGATGGAAAATTTGTCGGATCCGGCTAAGCTCGGCAGCGGTATCGCCGTTGCTTTCGTTGCAACGATATATGGTGTGGGCGCGGCCAACATGATTTTCCTTCCCGTAGCCAATAAATTGAAAACAATCATTTCGCAGCAGGTGACGTTGATGGAAATGACAATTGAAGGACTCTGCTCAATTTCAAATGGTGATAACCCTCGCAATATCGAGAAAAAACTGGAAGCCTATATTATCTGACGGGGTATGATATGCGAAAGAAGCAAGAAGAACACGAAAACCATGAGCGCTGGCTTGTTTCCTATGCCGATTTTATCACCCTTCTTTTTGCGTTTTTCGTTGTCATGTATGCCATTTCGTCCGTGAATGAAGGGAAATACAGGGTTCTCAGCAATTCCATGGTCGAAGCATTCGACAAAAAACAGGTCGGAATGTATACAGGCGACAGTATCATGGAAATCAATTCGGATAACTACGAAACGTTCACTAAGTCCGATGAATCGGCAATGGGTTATTCGGTTCTTGATGAAAAAATGCGAGGAATCGCAAACGATATCCTTAAGGCCATGGATTCTCTTGTGAAAGCGGATCAAGTCCGGGTGAAGATCAACAACCGAGGCGTTACCGTGGACATAAATGCAGGAGTTCTGTTCGAGACTGGGGAAGCTAAACTGGGTCGTCAGTCGGCTGAGATCCTTGCAGCTGTCGCAAAAAAACTGAAAAAGGTATCCAATCAGATCGCGATTGAGGGGCATACGGACGACACCCCCATCAGCACGTCGATTTATCCTTCCAACTGGGAATTGTCATCAGCCCGGGCCAGCAGCGTGGTACGGCTGTTCATCGAAAGTGACGTGGAACCCTCAAGATTGACAGTGGTTGGTTATGCGGATCAGAAGCCCGTTGAAACGAATCTTACGGAAAAAGGCCGGGCCAGGAACAGACGAGTGTCAGTTATTGTTGAGTCTGGTGTGAGTGATAACGAATCCTACAGATAAGAAATGACCGAGCGGCTGCTGAAAATGTCTATTTCATGAATTTTGCTTTCATAGTATGGTCCTACCTTGATTCCGGTTTGAAATTCTGTTCGGCAATACTTTTTCTTAAAGGGCATAACATCCTATGAGCAAAACGCGAGGGCAACTCGAAGCTGAAATCTGTGAGGCAGTCATAAAATTTGAAAAAGAATATATGGGACGGGGGCCGGTTGAAACAAAGGCCTATATCATCGACGATATGGTGCTGGTCCGTCTGAAAAATGTTCTGACCCAGGCCGAACTGAGGCTTGCTGATTCGGATGGCCATAAAGAGGGCAGAGAGCTGATCAAACGTATTCGGATCACTCTGCTTGAGCAAGGTCGCCCGTTGCTTGAATCAGCAGTCGAAGGCATCATTGGTGTGAAGGTCAAAAGCCTTCACACGGACATCAGTACGGTCACCGGTGAGAGGGTGATCATATTTTCGCTTGTCAGCACGCCATAGTCTCATCGCGTAGCAGCCCCTCGTTCCGGGGATTCTCCCCGGAACGAGGGTTACGAGGGCTGACAACATTGAAGCCGTAAAGATTATGACCCAGAAAATGTTCTTGACACGAACGAACAAATCATGGTTTAAAACACATAACCTGCCAGAAAAAAGGCGTTTTGCGCAATTTTAAAGGGGGGTATTTTCAGTCTTTAAGTTATAACGAGTCCTTTTTGTAAAAGAAAAGGGAGCGGGAAAAAATACAAGACCGTCGCTTGTTTCATTGAAACGAGCGGCGGTTTTTTTTTGCCCAAAAAAAGGAGGTCATCAGATGATTCATTCCAACCATGCCGGACAATCCCCGAAAGTACATGCAACAGCCTATATTCATCCTTCTGCTGTGGTGATTGGAAACGTTGAAATCGGCGCAAGGGTTTTTGTGGGTCCAAATGCTGTAATCCGCTCAGACGAGCCGGATGCTGACGGCCAAGTCGAATCCATCGTTATCGAACAGGAAGTGAACATTCAGGACTGCGCTGTCATCCATGCTTCCGGCGGCTCAAAGGTGCGAATCGGGAAAGGATCTTCACTGGCCCATGGGGCGGTTGTTCATGGCCCGTGTGATGTGGGTGAAAACTGTTTTATCGGATTCAGAAGTGTTGTGTTTAATGCGGTCCTTTGCTGCGGTGTTGTGATTCAGCATCAGGCTCTTGTGGAAGGCGTAACCATTCCGGAAGGCAGCCATGTGCCGTCCATGACATCTGTCATGAGTGAAGCCGATGTAAAAATGCTATCTCCTGCCACGTCCGACTTGACGGCTTTTGCTGATCAGGTGCGACGGACGAATATTTTTCTGGCGGCAACGTCTCATATGTGATGCCCTCGCAAAAAGTTTTAAAAATGGATAGTTATTTCCTACCTCTTGCATCAGGTATAAATCGCCACTATTTTAAAAGCTCCTTGAAGTTGCAAGAGAATACATGTTAGGTTTCTTTTTTTATGAATTGTCAGTATGACGACGTAATTCCGAGCCCGTCCTCAGCGGGTTTCGAACAAATGAGAGGCTTTATGAAACTCACCGATATTCTTCCCGTTGAACAATGGATTGAACTTGAAAACGACATTTTCAAGAAATCAGGATTAAACCCAACGATATACGACACTGAAGGTGTCAGCATTACCCGGACGAACACATTTCCCAACGCCCTGTGCCCTGAAATCAAAGCCATTCCCAAAGGCCAGACCTTCATCTGCTCATCAGCCCACCAGAACATCGCTGGGGAAGCTGAGGGAAGCAGACAACCTGTGGTGGATGCCTGTGATGCTGGCCTCCTTAAAATCGTGGTACCCATTTATGTGGGAGACACGTTTTTAGGTGCTGCGGGCGGTTGCGGTCTTCTTCCTGAAGACGGTGAAGTGGAAAGTTTTCTTGTGGGTAAAACCATAGATATGGATGAAGAAAAGGTGGAAGAACTGGCGAAGACAGTTCCCGTGATCAGCGAGGATAAAGCTCATGCCCTGGCGGATTACATCAAGGAACGTATCGACAGTATCGTTTCCGCTTACATGACATCACAAAACAAGGCATGACAGCCATGAGCGATGACGGACGAAGCAATCCTTTTTCGAGTATCGATAAACTGCATCACATCAACCGCTGTATTCAATGCGGGACATGCAGCGGTTCCTGTCCTCTTAGCGACCAGATGGACCATGCGCCGCGCGAGCTGTTCGCCCTGATCCGCGAAGGGTCGTACGAAGAGGCCCTTCATTCCAACACACCGTGGTTCTGCGTATCCTGTTACGCCTGCATGGTCCGGTGTCCCAAGGAAATTCCCGTCACCGATCTGATGTACGCATTCAAGGAAAAAGCAAGGGATAAAGGCTCAATTCCTGCAAATCTTAAAATGCCGCACATGTACAGATCCTTCTCAAGAATTGTGAAAGAATTTGGAAAGATCACAGAGTCTTATGTCATGGGTCTTTATGGCATACGCCATCCTCTTGCGGCCGCCAAAAACATGCCCCTTGCCTTGAAAATGCTGGTTCGACACAGACTGGAGTTGAAACCCCAGAAAACAGCCGATCCTGATTATTTTGCCCGTCTTTATG
>JBAZWJ010000093.1:0-17909 GCA_041660385.1 Desulfobacteraceae bacterium
CAAATCAGCGACATTTCTATCCTGAAGGGTCTGACTCAACTTCAATCGCTCGATTTGAGCTATAATCAAATCAGCGACATTTCAATCCTGAAGGGTCTGACTCAACTTCAATCGCTCGTTTTGAGCTATAATCAAATCAGCGACATTTCAATCCTAAAGGATCTGGCTCAACTTCAATCGCTCGATTTAAACGGCAATCCAATCAGCGACATTTCAATCCTGAAAGGTCTTACTCAACTTCAATCGCTCAATTTAGTCGACAATCAAATCAGCGACATTTCAATCCTGAAGGGTCTTACTCAACTTCAATCGCTGGATTTAAGTTACAATCAAATCAGCGACATTTCAATCCTGAAGGTTCTGACTCAACTGCAATCGCTCAATTTAATTGGTAATACAATCAGCGATATTTCAATCCTGAAGGATCTGACTCAACTTCAATCGCTCAATTTAAGTGGTAATCCAATCAGCGACATTTCAATCATGAAGGATCTGGCTCAACTTCAATCGCTCGTTTTAAATGACAATCAAATCAGCGACATTACAACCCTGAAGGATCTGACTCAACTTCAATCGCTCCTTTTAAATGGCAATCTAATCAGCGACATTTCAATCCTGAAGGAGTTGACTCAACTTCAATCGATAGATTTAAGTTACAATCAAATCAGCGACATTTCAATTCTGAAGGATCTGGCTCAACTTCAATCGCTCAATTTAAGTGGTAATCTAATCAGCGACATTTCAATCTTGAAGGATCTGGCTCAACTTCAATCGCTCGTTTTAAGTGACAATCAAATCAGTGACTTTACAACCCTGAAGGATTTGACTCAGCTTAAATCACTCAATTTAACTTTCAATCAAATCAGCGACATTTCAATCCTGAAGGGCCTGACTCAGCTTAAATCGCTCAATTTAAGTTACAATCTAATCAGCGACATTTCAATTTTGAAGTATATGACTCAACTTCAATCGCTCGTTTTAAGTGACAATCAAATCCGGGACATCAAACCCATTCTGGGACTTTTAAAAAAAGGGCTGTCAATTTCGTATTCCTTTTTTGACGATATTAATATTGGCAATAACCATGTAACCTCCCCCCCTTCGGCCATTATCGAAGAAGGACGCGAAGCGATCATCGACTGGTTTGATCAAATTAAAGAAGGCGGCGGCCCGCTGTTTGAAACCAAGCTAATGATTTTGGGTCAAGGGGGAGCGGGGAAAACAACATTTACCGAACTTTTATTGAACCCGGACTATCGGGTTGAACCCGGAAAACTGGATTCCACACTGGGTGTGATTGTTCACAGAGGTAAGGAATACAGCCATGCAACATTCAGCCAGAAAACCATCCGGGCTCATCTGTGGGATTTTGGAGGGCAGGATATTCAAAAGATGCTTCACCAGTTTTTTATCACGGAAGACTGCCTCTATGTGCTAGTTTCAGACAAGCGTGCTGAAAACACAAACTTCGATTACTGGTTCCAGATCGTCCACCTTCTTGGGCCAAAAAGCCCAATCATTGTTCTGGAGAATCCCAAGGAATCGGCGTCTGCAAACGAAAATTTCCCTTTGACCAAGTACAGGGAATTGTTCAAAGGGCTTGATATCCAATGCTTTGAGGTCAACCTGAAAGAAACAAAAGCCAATGATAAAACAAAATGGGCGTTGCTGAATGAAACTATCGAAAAAAAACTTTCCGGCCTGGACATTGTGAACCGCCCAGTTCCGAAAAAATGGAGTTTGATCAGGGATGCTCTGGTAAAGGCAAAAAAGGAAAAATACATTACCAAAGACAAGTATTACGAAATCTGCGCCGAACCTGCCATTGGTTTAAACAAGAAACACAGTGACTTATGCCTGATCTACCTGAAGTCTCTGGGTGATCTGGCTTTTTTTTCAGACAGGGACCTGAGTACCCATATCTTTCTGGACCACAACTGGCTGACAAAAGGCATGTACTATATTCTTTCTGATAAACAGATTCATGAAAACGGGGGACGGTTTACACAGGATCAGGCATATCAGGCATGGAGCCGCAACGGATATAACGAAATGGAAAAAGCCATGCTACTCCGTCTGCTGCTAAAAGACAACTTTGACATCTGCTATGAACTGCCCGATCAAAAGGACGTATTTATAACGCCCCTGCTGCTTCCCAGTGATAAGAAAGAGGCCTGGAACCATGAAACAAATCTCTATTTCAGATACCAGTACGGATTCATGCCCCATGGACTGTTTTCCCGTTTGATCGTGCAGCTCCATGAACACATCGACGATGGAAAAATATGGAAAACCGGCTTGAGGCTTCTGGATAAATCCTCTGGCAAACCCGTTATGGCCGAAGTCCAGCTCCAAAACGACCCGGATGAAAATCAGCCGGTCATCGACATTAAAATCAACGGGGACAAAAAAGGGTCAAAGCATCTTTTAAGTGTGATCCGAACGACCATCGAAAAACTTCACAAAGCATACAATATTTCATGCAAGAGCCTTGTTTGCTGCAATTGCGACGAATGCGTCAGGATAATGAAAAAAGGCGGTAAACCCTCATTCTTACTATTTGACAAACTTCAGGAAAAAATCCAAAACAAAAGATATTTCGAAGAATGCCAAAACTCGAATTACGCCCTCGTCAACATCGGTAAAATCTTGAATGATGTGGTCATTGAAAACGCTGGAAGCGATAACAATGACGCTGAATTTCTTCACAAACTAAAAGAATCGGGGATAAGCTTGAACCAGATCATAAACAATAATAAAGTGGAAATGAGCGATTTTGGTAAAGCAAACGCCACATCGGCATCATCTGCCATCTCAGAGTCCACATCTACCGCAACAAATACGATTTCCATCCAAATCCAAACCCTGCTTTCTGAAACAGATTTGCTGAAAGAAGACATTGAACGGGAACTTAAAATCAACGGTAAGATGGAAGAAGAAGAAATCAAATTGGCCATCAGCGATATAAGCGTTGCGGAATCAGCCATAAAAGAAATTCAAACGGCCAAAATTGATAATAAAGACATCCCGGATAAATCAAAACGCCGTCTTCAAGGATTTATCAATGACTTGGCAAATGAAGATTCAATACTGCGGAAATCTTTATGCATGATCCGTAAAGGCAAGGACTACGGTGTAAAACTCACCGAAGCCTATAATTTATTGGCTCCCAACATCGGTTTGCCGTCAGTGCCACCGTTTATCCTTGAAGTTGCTAAAAAAATATAATTGCGAGATCGGTTGTTGTTGCTGACACGGGGTGATAAATCTAACTGACTGAAAGTGTTATATCTGGATTTTGATTATCTTAACATTGGTTAACTTTTATCGGTTTTGAGTGGAAAAATCAAAACTTTTTACGAGTTCATCAACATCCAACGTCGAACTATCAATAAAGGATTGGGGCATTTTATAGTGTTTCAGCATGCAACTACATTCCGTTCATGCGAAGCTGATAAACACCGTGGCTGATGGCCACCACTTCCCCATAAACATCTTTGATCTCACCATCCAGAACGAAATCAGCTTTGCCGTTCTGCTCAGCCTCAGCGGTAATTCGCCGAACATCCTCCTCCGCCATGGTAAGATCGATAATAGAATCTGTCTTTGCAAGTCTTCGAAAACGGATAGTCATTTCCTTGACCACGGGATAAAAGCGGTTAACGTCAAATGTCGTTAAAAACAGAGCCCCTCCAGGCATTTCAGCCAGGGTGAACAGCGCACCTGCATACATGCTTCCGATGTGATTCTCATTTGGAGAAAGTGGAGCCATCAGACGCACATGCCCTGGTTCAAGAACAAGAGCTTTCAAACCCATACGCTCGATAAACGCAAAAGGCTTCTCAATCCATTGCCGCATGTCATCAAAAGACAGATTCATTGGGCACCTCCTGGGTAGACCGCTTCAAAAAAAGTTGGATTCGTGGTCAGTTCACGAAGTATATTGCATATGAATTATTGATCGACAGATCAATAGTTTTATGTTTATGAGGTTTGGACAAGACTGAAATAGTGTAGATGTACGAAAAAATCGACCTTACTGAAAAGTGACCATAAAAAATGAAATATACCTTCATACCCCTATTGGTACTCCTGTTTTATTTCCAACAGTCATACGCCGAGAAAGCTGACAGCACCTGCTACGGCACCACAAAAGATGGACGTCTGGAAAACGGCTGGCAACTGCCGTCATCCGGCAAAAATTTTGAGGTATACAACTCTTTAGGGGCTATTGCCGGAAGAAATTATGTTCATAGCAGTGTTTACAAAGTAGTCCTTGCCGCATACAAATCATTGGAAACTACTGCACCGGGCACAGTTTTTATTTATGGTGAGTCAGGATTTAAAAAAGGCGGAAGATTCAGACCGCATAAAACCCACCGAAAGGGGTTGTCCGTTGATTTTTTTGTGCCTGTGGTCAATCAGGACGGTTTATCGGCCAAACTCCCAATCAGCATGATGAACAAATTTGGCTACAACATTGAGTTTGATCAAAATGCAAGATTTGAAAACCTGTCATTGGATTTTGAAGCCATGGCAAAACATCTTCTTGCTCTAAAAACTGCTGCTGATTCACAGGGAATCGGAATTGGCGTTGTCATATTTGACAACTCTTTTCAGAAAAAGCTTTTCGCTACTCCAACCGGGAAAAAACTTCCGGAGCTTATGCGTTTTTCAGTTAAGAAGCCATGGATTCGACATGATGAGCATTATCACATAGATTTTAATGTTAAATGTGAAACTGCGCGTTAATATTAACCCGGCTACAAAAAGCTCATCAATGTTTATCGCACGAAAGCGATGGGTTACGCTTTGGCTCCACCCATCCTACACGCTATATCCCGTAGGATGGGTGAAGCTTTAGCGTAACCCATCGCCCCTCGTTCCGGGGATTCTCCCCGGAATGCTTAACCGGAGGCTTCGCCTCCAATAATGGATCGATAGAAGTATTCCAAATACGAATAAGAAAGAAACGATTCGAGACAGTATGAACACACAGGTATTATCAGGACAATCTGTGGATTTTTTAAGGTATGGACGTGTGTATAAAATAAAAAACAGTCCGTGATGTGCGACGTTGGAGGCGGAGCCTCCGTGGGGCGCATTCCGGGGAGAATCCCCGGAACGAGGAACAGATGTGCGATTGCCATAGGAGCATTCCATAGAATTATTGACAACAGTTATACCCCTGGTCATACTAAATAAGACAAGGAGGTATAACCCATGGCAAATATCAAGACTGCGATATCAATCGACAAACATCTGTTTGAACAGATCGAGAATCTGGCTCATGAATTGAAGACTTCACGAAGCCGTGTTTTCGCATTGGCCACAGCAGAGTTTATCCAACGCCGCAAAAACTTAAATCTGTTGGACGCCATCAACGAGGCATATGATGATTTCCCTGATTCAAAAGAAGCGGACCTTCAATCTAAAATACGCCCCCGGCATCGCAAAATACTGTAAATAAAAGCGACCTCTCAGAAAAGATCGGGTCATTAAAATCGGAACGACTGGAGCAGGTTCTCCAAGGAATTAAGCTGTTAACCGAACCGCGAGAAGTCGATAATAAACGTTGATACCCCTGGGAAGTGACTTTTATAAAATCAACATTCATCCATAATCCCATGGTGATCCTGTTTTCCCCCGGTGTTGCAATTGCTGATGTTTTTTCAATACCTGAACAACACAGCCTTGACCGAATCCAGCCCATATAATATACTCTACAACTCGCACAAATAAAACAGGAGGATATCATGGAAGAAACAGCAAAACTCATACTTGAGGGAAAAACTTACGAACTGCCCGTGATTGTCGGCTCCGAAGGTGAAAAAGCCATTGATATCACTTCGCTAAGGCAGAAAACAGGTTACATCACCCTTGATCCGGGCTACGGCAACACGGGAAGCTGCATTTCTGAAATCACCTTCATGGACGGTGAAAAAGGAATTCTCCGCTACAGGGGAATACCGGTGGATGAACTGGCAGAAAAATCCACCTTTGTTGAAACATCTTTTCTTCTGATCAACGGAAGATTGCCGTCCCAACAGGAATTCATCACCACCAGTGTGGCACTGAACGATTATTCGCTGGTCCACGAAGACATGCAGATTTTCTTCCAGAATTTCCCAAGAAGAGCTCACCCCATGGGAATTCTGTCGTCCATGATGAACGCCTTGAAAAGTTTCTACCCCGAACTGGACAACACGCTGGAAGAAGCAAACAAGACCTATCTCCGGCTCTTGTCCAAGATCAGAACCATGGCTGCTATGAGTTATAGAATATCCAGAGGCCAGAAAGTAATCTATCCCAGGCCGGATTTTTCTTATTGTGCCAATTTTCTCAACATGATGTTCGATTCGCCTGTAAAACCCTATAACATAGACCCTGATCTGGTTCAGGCACTCAACGTGTTCTGGATTCTCCACGCCGATCACGAGCAGAACTGCTCCACAGCGGCCGTACGCGTGGTTGGAAGCGGCAGAGTAAATATCTACGCAGCCCTTTCAGCAGGGATCGCTGCTCTCTGGGGTCCCTTGCACGGCGGAGCCAATCAGGCAGTGATTGAAATGCTGATGGAAATCGAAAAAAGCGGCAGCACCGTGGATGAAGTTGTAAAACGGGCCAAAGACAAGGATGATTCGTTCAGACTCATGGGATTCGGTCACAGAGTGTACAAGACCTACGATCCCAGAGCCAAAATCATGAAAAAAATGTGCGACAATGTGCTTTCAAAGCTGAAAACCGATGATCCCTTATTAGATATCGCCAAACGGCTTGAAGAAGTGGCTCTGACGGACAATTATTTTATTGATAAGAATCTATACCCCAACGTGGATTTTTACAGCGGCATCGTTCTTCGTGCCATGGGAATCCCCATCAATATGTTCACGGTGATGTTTGCCATTGGCAGACTTCCCGGGTGGCTCGCCCAGTGGAAAGAAGGGGCCGAAGACCCTGATTGGAAAATCAGTCGCCCCCGTCAGATATATATAGGAGAAAACCTCAGGCATTACATCCCACTGAACGAACGAAAATAATTTTTTAGAACACGACGAGAGAAAAACCCGGATGGCCCAATGTCAACCGGGTTTTTTTATGGTTATGAAGCAAAAAGAAACATACATCGAAGCGGCTGTAAGTCTTCCGACATGGAACACGTTCACCTATTCCGTTCCCATGGAACTCGTGGAGCAGATTGAGGTAGGCAAACGTGTGCTTGTGCCTTTCAATGCACGTACCATCACCGCTTTTGTGATTTCCGTGAACGTTGATGGAGAAAACCTTGGCTTTGTACCCAAGCCCATCCTGGACGTTCTTGATACCACCCCACTTTTTCATGAATCGCATATCCCTTTTTTCAAGTGGATTTCCACGTATTACCTTTGCCCCTTGGGCGACGTGATCAAAACAGCCCTTCCAGGCGGGATTACAATTCAAGATATCTCCCTTGTCCATATCACAGAAAAAGGTATGACCGCCATTTGTGACCCATCGTTGTCCGAAGCTGAAAGACAATTCCTCTCCATGATCCTGAATGGACCGAAATCCTCATCAGCCCTGTTACGGAATGCCAAGCCTCCGATCAAAACCTCAAATGTGAACACCCTTCTAAAGAAAGGATATGTCCACCTTACCAGAGAATTAAAAAAAGGGGCCACGAGCCGGAAGTTCGAGACCTGGGTGCGACCCGTTGATTCTGAGATTCCCACCGACGCCATCAAGGACAAACATCTTGACCTCCTGCTTCATATCCGGCAGCAGGGAGACATCTCCCTGAAAAGCCTGAAAGAATCCGATTCGTTCAGCCCTGCACGTCTCACTGCCCTTGAAATCAGAGGATTTGTGCGCCGATTTGAACAACGGGTATACCGTGATCCCTTTGGAGATTCCATTGTCAGCGACATTCCGCCCCAGCTCACCGATGAGCAGACCCATGTGGTGTCCGAAATTTCAGATTCCCTGAGCAAAGGATTTTCATCATTTTTACTTATGGGTGTTACGGGCAGCGGAAAAACCGAAGTGTATATGCAACTTGTCCAGAAAGCGCTGGACAGGGGAACCGGCGCTCTTGTCCTTGTCCCTGAAATCTCCCTGATTTCCCAGACTGAAAAGCGTTTCCGCATGCGCTTCGGAGACACCATTGCCGTAATCCACAGCGGGCTTACAAAAGGTGAAAAATTCGACCAGTGGCTTCGCATTGCGGAAAAGCAGGTCCGCATCGTCATCGGGGCACGTTCCGCCATATTCGCACCCCTTGAAAACCTGGGTCTTATCATTGTTGATGAAGAACATGACTCATCATACAAACAGGAAAACGGGTTGAAATACAACGCCAGAGACCTTGCCGTGGTGCGGGCCAAACTTGACGATGCCGTCTGCGTTCTCGGCTCGGCCACCCCATCGGTTCAATCGTATCACAACACCGAAACAGGCAAATTCAAAGAACTTCGTCTGACCAAACGTGTCAGCGACCGTCCTATGCCCCACATTGAACTGGTGGATCTCAAAACATACCGGGATTATCCGGGAATCCGAAGTTTCATCACCCCGCCTCTTGAAGAAGCCATGGCAAGGGCACTTCATCACAAAGAACAGGTTCTGTTATTTCTGAACAGAAGGGGCTATGCCAATTATCCGGTATGTGCCACCTGCGGTGAAACCATGAAATGTGTAAGCTGCGATGTGTCCCTCACGCTTCATCAGTCCAAAAATGCTTACCGCTGCCACATGTGCGGATACATGATTCCTTCAAATTCCAAATGCCGGGTCTGCAATTCATCCAACATCAAAAACCTTGGAATAGGCACAGAAAGAATCGAAGCGGCGGTCAAAGCTCTTTTTCCTGAAGCCGTTGTAGCCAGAATGGACCAGGACACCACGGTCCGCACCGGTTCAATGGTAAAGCTTCTCAAAGACATCAAAGACAGAAGGACAGATGTGCTGGTGGGCACCCAGATGATCGCCAAAGGCCACGATTTTCCGGGAATCACCCTGGTAGGCGTGATCTGCGCGGACCAGAGCCTCAATTTCCCGGACTTCAGGTCCTGCGAAAGGACATTCCAGCTTCTGGCCCAGGTGGCCGGACGGGCCGGTCGTGGCGATAAACCGGGTCTTGTGATCATGCAGACATACAACCCGGACCATTTCAGCATTCTTGCCGCTGAAAAGCAGGACTTCCGTGAATTCTACGCACAGGAAATCATGTTCAGGCATGGACTTGGTTACCCGCCTTTTTCACGAATGATCCAGATCAGGATATCCGGAAAAAACAAGCCCGAAACCCAGGCTGCCGCCGAACAAACCGGTGAATGGATCAAAAACCACATCACCTGCAACCAGCCAGCTTTTGATGCTGTGGGGATTCTCGGCCCCATCGAAGCTCCGATTTTCAAGATGGCCGATCATTACAGGTGGCAGATTTTATTGAAATCTTCGGCGCAGAAACCCCTTCATGCTCTGGCCCAGCGAGTTGTCCTTGAATCAAACGGGTCCTTGAAACGGGAAGGCGTTCGTATCATGACAGACATTGATCCCTATTACCTTATGTAAAGGAGACAACCTTTGAAAATCGCAGTGATGAGTGACAGCCATGATAACATATGGAATCTACAACAGGCCCTCAGCATGATCCGTAAAGAACACGCGGAACTGATCATCCACTGTGGTGATTTTGTTGCCCCGTTTATGCTTAAAGAGCTGGAACAAGCGAGAATCCCCGTTTACGGCGTTCTTGGCAACAACGACGGCAGCGGATTTCTCCTCGCTAAAACGGCTTTTTCCGAACTCAGCCACATCACGTTGTTTGAAATCGTGGGCCAGGTGGATGCCCAGGGCTTCTCCGTTTGTTTCACCCATCAACGCGTCGTGGCCGAAGCTCTTGCCGCCACCTCACGATACGATCTGGTTTGCTACGGACATTCCCATGTATACCACCTTGAAAAGGTGGGCAAAACCCTGTTACTTAATCCAGGGGAAATCATGGGAAAAGAAGGCTGCCCGGGCTTCTGCATCGTGGACACCCTGACCCGTGACGTGGTCCGCCATGTGATCATTAAGCACTTATAACTAGATGCTTGACTTTCTCTTTTCCGAAGCCTAATGTATGTGGTGCATGAAATCTGAAACATGCGATAAACTTTCTTTTTGCAGGACAATAATCATGAACAAAGTCAAATCGTTATTTGTTGTAATCTTGCTTTTTTTCTATGCCTTTCCCAGTTGGGCCGAAAACACCGGAGCAAGGGCGACATACCTCATTTATTTTGATGCATTCGCTTCAACCCCCCGTTCCGAATCCATTAAAACCCTTGAAACCATAAAAAAAAAGGTCTCCGAAGACAAAGGCCTGATTGCTTTGATAGAAGGCCATTCGGATGCCAGTGAAGTAAAAAAAGGGGATAGTAACCCGACGGGACTCTCAAGAATGCGGTCCGAATTTGTCGCTAACTGGCTGGCTTCTGCTTTGGGTGGATCGTTTTCACGAGAGGTAAAAAGTTACGGGAGCAGCGTGCCCGCAGTTAAAACCGGCACCTTCCCAGGTCTGTTTAGAAACAGTTCTGACAACAGACGCGTGGAGGTAAAACTTTACACCAGAGACAGCCTTCCCAAAGAAGGCTCAGCTGCAATGCCTGTCAGCGGGAATGCTCCAAGGTTTTTTGTAAAAGACATGGAGTTTACCTTCAAAGAAGTTTATGAAGGTGAATCTGTCATCCACGACTTCATTGTCCAAAATCAAGGAAAAGCACCACTGGAAATCATAGACGTCAAACCCGGCTGAGGCTGCTCAACAGTTTCGTTTACGAAACTCATCCCTCCAGGTGGAGAAGGGAAAATAGCCATTAAAGTCAATACAAAAGGGTACGGCGGTAGAAAAATGGCCAAGACCATTCAGGTCTCGACTAACGATCCGACCAGCACCCAGTTCAGACTGTCTGTCAAAGGAAGTGTGAAAAAAATTGCCGATGTACAGCCCGATTACGTGAGGATGTCCGGCAGACTGGGATCAAAAATGGAGAAAAAGATATCCATAACGCCAACTGACGAATATCCGTTCAAAATTAAGGGTGTAAAAACCAGAGAAAAGGACAACATCCGTTTCAGCTACAGAAACACCGGCAGAGGCTATGAGCTCACAGTAACAAACACATATTCCAAAGAAGGCGGCTACGACGACGAGATCATCATCGTTACGGACAACCCGAAAATTCCTGATATACGTATACCGGTCAACGCATACATTTTAGCCCCTGTCCCCGGTGGGAAACAGTGATGGCAGGCAGCAGTCATGTTATAAAAGTTCTTGTTTTCGATTGTGACGGAGTGATGTTCGATACGGAAAAAGCAAACAGGATGTATTACAACGGTATTCTTGAGAATTTCGGAAAATCTCCCCTGACACAGGAGCAATTCGAATACGTACACATGAGTACAGTCAAGCAGGCCCTTTTTTTTCTGTTTAAGGGAAGAGAAACCATGGACGAGATTTTCGAATTCACACGGACCATGAGTTACGATCCCCTGATTCCACACATGGAAATCGAGCCATACTTGAAACCGCTTCTTCACGCTGTGAAAAAACAGATGAAAACTGCCATCGCAACAAACCGATCCACAACTATGAACGGAATCATGACTTACCATGGGCTTTCGGATCTGTTTGATCTGGTGGTCACATCACTGGATGTGGAACAGCCAAAACCCCATCCGGAACAGCTTTTGAAAATCCTTGATCATTTCAAGGTGGAGCCGGAAGAAGCACTGTATATCGGTGATTCAAAAACAGACGAACAGGCCGCGTTAAAGTCCGGTGTGCCGTTTGTGTCTTATAAAAACCCTTCTCTCGGGGCATCGCATCACATCAGCGACTTGAGGGAGGTTATGGCCATCCTGGACCTTTGATGGCGGATAATTTAACAATGGTAACCACTAATAATGCAGTATCAAAAAAAACCACAAGGAGCCGTACATGAAAAAACACCTGTTAGCCGCCGTTCTTATCATACCCTTCCTGTTCATGATCGGGTGTAGTAAACAGGACGTCGAGAAAGTCTCTGAATTGAAAACACCTGCTGAAAAACTGGGTTATTCCCTGGGTTCTGATATTGGAAAATCTTTCAAGAAAAACGAAATGGACATCGATAAAAACGCCTTCGTTCAAGGTTTTCTTGATGGTCTTTCAGAAGCCAAACCCCTTCTTTCTCCTGAAGAAACACGTTCCATTCAGCAGACCGCCATCATGGACATGAGAAAGAAACTCTCCGAAAAACGTCAAGTTGCCTCAGGACAGAATAAAAAAGACGGCGACGCCTTCCTGGTTGAAAACGCAAAAAAAGAAGGCGTAAAAACAACACCTTCCGGTCTTCAGTATGAAATTCTTACTGAAGGTAAAGGCCCCATCCCAAAAGATACGGACCGTGTTCAGGTCAACTACAGCGGAAAACTCTTGGACGGAACGGAATTCGACAGTTCATTCCAGAGAGGCAAACCCTCCACATTCTCCGTCAAAGGCGTAATTCCAGGCTGGACCGAAGCCCTTCTCATGATGCCTGTTGGCAGCAAATGGCGCATTGTGGTACCCAGTGAACTGGCCTATAAAGATCATGGTGCAGGGCAGAAAATCGGCCCCAACGCCACCCTGATTTTTGAAATCGAACTGGTGGCCATTGGTGACAGCCCCACAGATAGCGGCGTTGGCCCCACAGGCCCTGGAGCAGCAGCTCCCATGATGCCTGCACCGGCTCCCGCACCAGCCAAACCCTGATATGCTTTTATTCCAGTTAAATAAAAAGGGCGGAGTAAAACCCGCCCCAACGGATTAAGCAGAGATTGAAAAATAGAAACCGGGCTTTTAGCCCGGTTTTTTTATCAATATTCTTCGAAATCACCATCGGAAGTGTCGTCCAGAGCGAGGATGATTCCCTTCTTCTTTTCCTGGTTTTTCTCGGGTTCCGGCAGGGCCCTCGCAGACCTGATAGACCGTCCTCCCCCTTTTTTTGCTTCAGGGACTTTCAATGCTTTTCTTTCAGGCTTGGCATTATAATGACTTTGCCCTACCTTGAAGAACGATATCACATCGCTGAGCTGGCTGGCCTGGGCTGAAAGCTCTTCGCTGGTTGCAGCCATTTCTTCACTGACCGAGGCGTATTCCTGTATAATCTGGTTCAGCTGATCCACAGACACAGACACCTGCTGAATGCCTTCGGCCTGCTCAAGGCTTGCCGAGCTGATTTCCTGAACAAGCTCCGATGTTTTTTTGATATTGGGCACAATGTTTTCCAACAACACGCCCGCTTTTTCGGATATATCCACACTGGATGTGGAGTAGGTACTGATCTCCTGAGCCGCTTTCTGGCTTCTTTCAGCCAGTTTACGAACTTCGGCGGCAACCACGGCAAAACCTTTGCCATGGTCACCGGCACGGGCTGCTTCAATAGCCGCATTCAGGGCCAGCATGTTGGTCTGTCGTGCGATTTCCTCTATAATGCTGATCTTTGTTGAAATGGTTTTCATGGCTGACACGGTTTCCACAACGGCTTTTCCACCTGCCTCGGCATCCGATGATGCCTGGAGAGCAATGGAAGCTGTTGCCCTGGCGTTGTCCGCATTCTGCTGAACCGTGGCGTTCATCTCTTCCATGGAACTTGCAACTTCTTCCACGCTTGCGGCCTGTTCAGACGTCCCTTGAGACATCTTCATGCTACTGGAACTGATCTCCTGACTCCCGATTTCCACCTGTTTCGCAGCAGTCTGCACATTAAACACGATATTGGCAATGTTTCTCACCATGGTATCCAGAGATTCCATCAACCGGTCGTTATCCGACCTTTTCTGCACATCCACTTCCAGGTCGCCTTTTGAAATACTGTGAGCGATAGCTGCCACTTCGTTGGTGGATTGAATCAGGTCATTCAGACTGTTCTTGATGTCGTTGAAATCACCTTTGTATTCCTGAGTGATTTTTTCCGGGATGTCTCCGATAGAAATTCTGCGAATGGCATTCGATGTCATGGTGATGGGTCGAACAAATTCTTCAATCAATCCGTTGATGTTTAAAATCAATTCTCGCCAGCCGTTCTCGAACTGACTACCATCTCCCCGACCAGCAAGATCACCGTCTTTTACACTGATGGAAATCCGGTTAATTTCACCGGCCATTTTTTTCAGGTTATCAACCATCATAGTCAACGATTTTCCGAGAACATCCTTCTCGGACAAGACTTCAACATGAGTCTTGAGATCGCCGCTGGCGATTTTTTCTGCCACACCGGCCTTGCGACCCAGGCTATCCCGCACTTTGTCCATGGCAAGAAGCAGTCTTCCGATTTCATCGGTCCGGCCAGTAAGGCTGACGCTGCCCTCTTTGTGCTGGACATTCAGGCTGGCATTGAGATTCCCTGTACAGAGCTCTTCGGCAAAAGCCACGACCCTGTTGATAGGTTTGGAGATCCCCTGGCTGATCACCCAGAAGAATAAAACACCAACGCACATGGCAATAGCGATGACCACGATAAGAACGAATCGTGTTTTCCCGTACATTTCCTGGGCATAGACACTGGCTTTATTCGCATGGCTCAAATTGATCTCGGTAAGTTTGTCGATCTGATCACGCATGGTTTCAAATTTTTCTTTGGCCTCCCCCCGGGTAAGTTCGATTGCGGACAGTCGTCCTTCCCGTGTATCAGATGTTCTTCCCGATACAACACGGCCCGATACCGCAGCCCACACCTCCAGTTCTTTTTCGAACACAGGAATAATCCCCAGTTCTTCAGGAGTTGACGCCAGTTTTTTGAATTTTCCCCAGCGATCTTTCACCTGGCCTAAATTTTCTTTGTACTCGTCATTCAGCTCCTTGAATTGATCGCTGGTGACATCGGTGAAAATCATAGACCTCTCAGCCACAAGCAACTGCTGAAGATCCCTGTCCGCTTCGATCAGATAGTCCATAGCCGGAAGTCGCACAGCAAACACATTATCAAGTTGTGTTTTGATCCTGCTCATGCTGACAAAACCAAACACACCAATGAGCCCCATCAGAATAATCAATATGGAAAAGCTGATAAGAAGTTTGGTTCCCACATTCAAATCGTTAAAACGCTTCATGATTCTCTCCAAAGTATTTGTTATGAGGAAAAAAGTTTTCAGACTCAACTGAAATCGCATCAGGACAAACATTGCGAAAACATCGAATTAATAAAATTTTCTTGGATGAAGTAGTGTTTTTGAGCCACTGGAACAGACTGTTCTTTGGCATCACGATGATTGGCAGGACGAGGTCATACAGACTGCCAGACATATAATCGTGAATTGTTTCAAATATTAACAGATGGAATTGAGAATTTCAACATCTACATTTTTTGATTGTAATTCCGATTTGCATACATCATGGCACGATCACCGGGCGGGCTTGGAACCCGTCCCTACAGAATGCCCCATCATTAGCGCCATCTTGATTGCAAAATGGATAAGGATAGGGCCAATTAATTGCCGCCCGGGAGATTCGCGGTCCCGAGCCAGAGAAGTACTGACCCGGGATGAAGTGACTTAATGAATCAGAGCAGCTGTGGTTTTTTTTGTGCCCAGGGCCTGGCTTTTTCAAGCTGGGCGGCCAGGCGGAACAGCGTGGCTTCGTCGCACATCCGTCCGGTGAACATCATGCCCAGGGGCAGGCCGTCCTGGGTCTGGTGAAGGGGAACAGACATGCCGGGAAGGCCGGTGATATTTCCAATGAGCGTAAAGCCCATACGGCTCAGGGTCTTTTTGGAAAACAGTTTCACAAGACCCGTTTTCATCAGAATACGGCCAATGGGCACCCGGCTTGTGGCTGACATGGACATATCCTCAATGGATGAAGGGGTCACACTTCCATGGGGCTGGGGTGGACCGACCAGCGTGGGTGTGAGGAACACGTCGTAATTTGTGAGAAACCGTCCCATGGCAAGCTGGACATCGTGCCAACCCATGCGTGCCTGGACCAGATCACAGCCTGTAAGAGACCGACCGATCATGGCCATGGATAAGGTGGTAGGCTCCAGTTTTTCAAAGGCTTCCCTCCCCAGTTCTTTTTTAACAAGTTCCCCCATGGCCGCCACATAGGACGTGACAACAATTGTAAAATTCCTCCAGATCACAGAACGGTCCATCACAGGATCTGCCTCTTCCACATGGTGTCCCAGAGATTCCAGGAGTTTCACCGTTTCTTCAAGACCTTTGATGGCCTCGGGATGAACTTTGGTTTCGATGAACGGTTTCCGGGAAAAAGCAATGCGAAGAACTCCGGGGTCCTGATCCACAGCGGCAAGATATCCTGATGGATCTTTGGCGATCTGATAGGGTGCGCCGATTTCCGGGCCTGCTGTCTGATCCAACATGGCCGCACAGTCCCTCACAGACCGGGTTATGATATGGGCTGACACAGCACCGTCCCAGGCGTCACCCATTTCCGGCCCCATGGGATTCAGTCCTCTGGAGGGTTTCAGCCCGAATACTCCGCAGCAGGCTGCCGGAAAGCGAATAGAGCCGCCGCCATCTGAGCCGGAAGCCATGGGTACCATCCGGGCGGCCACAGCGCATGCTGAGCCACCTGAAGATCCTCCGGTGCTGATACCACGTTTCCATGGATTGTGTGCCGGTCCGTGAGACTTGGGTTCGGTTGTTATGGTGAGACCAAGTTCAGGGGTATTGGTTTTTCCAAAAGGCACCACACCCGCTCTGAGATAACGGTTTACCAGCTCGCTGTTTTCAGGCGGAACGTATCGGATGCCCCGGCTTCCCATACAGATGGGTTCGCCCTGGTAGTTGTCGAGGAGATCTTTAAGCAGGAAGGGAACGCCCTTAAACGGACCGTCAGGCAGATCACTGTCTGACAGAATCCGGGCCCTGTCGTAAAACGTATGAATAACGGCATTGAGCTGGGGGTTCAGGGTTTCAACTTTTTTTATCGCCGTTTCCAGAAGTTCTCTTGGGTGGACATCGCCGTTTTTAACAAGAGCAGCAAGTCCCAGTCCATCGTAATCATCGTATTCCTGTATCATCTTTCCCCCCGTTCGTCTCAATTACCTTATCTTTAGACCCATAGAAGGGCGGGTTTGGAACCCGCCCCTACGCATCAAAATTCGTACCGGAATGAAAGTCCATGACCCAGCTCAGGGTCTGCAATGACTCCCACCTTTACCGGTATTTTTTGCTTCAAATCACGGACAAATCGTCTGTTCTGTTCCCGGTTGTATTTGTGGGCGCTGGCAACCGATCCGTAGATGTTTCCCGCATAAAAACCGAAACCCACAAACGAGACCACACCGCCAAGGCCGTAATCTTCACGTTTGAAAGACCGGACAGCCGAATAGATCAGACCGCCATTTATCAGAAATGATACTAAAGCGTCTCTCGGCCTTCCGCAATAAAGAAAACCACCACCCGGAACAATGGCAAATACTCCGGCCACAGCCGGGTTTTTTCGCGGAATATCCCCAGTTTTTGTCAGTTTGTTCACGATCTGGTCCACAGAATAAAGTGCTCGCCCTTCCGGACTGATCTTGGTCAGGGCATCTTCAGCTTTGTCCCAGGAACCGTTTTCAAGATGGAGAAAACCCAACGTATAAAGCGCCCTGTTTTTTACCGTATCTTTTTTAGTTGAACGGATCACGTTCTGAAGTTCAACCGCTCCGAGAACGGAATTCCCGTTCCGTTCATGGCATTTCGCCGCCATAAAACAAGCTTCAACGGCAAAGGGATCTTCGGGCGTTTTTGTGTAAATATCCTCAAAAACATGGAGGGCGTCCTGGTATTTCCCTTCATGGAACCAGCACAAACCAATGGTGTACCTGGCTTCGACAACACGTTTGTCTACGGGAAAATGGTGGATGAACCGTTTGAATTCAACCATGGACGTAGCATAATCGCCTGTTTCA
>JBAZWJ010000094.1:0-16745 GCA_041660385.1 Desulfobacteraceae bacterium
GTGATCTCCAGTTACTGTTACTATGGTTATCCTTACCCAGGCGGGCATTTTTATTCCAGTCCGAATTCCAATGGCTGTGCATCGGGAAACACACTTGAAGAAGCGGTTCTCCAGGGTTTTTTCGAACTTTCCGAGCGAGATGCGGTGGCCATATGGTGGTATAACAAACTGGTGCGCCCATCCGTCAATCTTGAAAGCTTCAATATCCCCTATGTCAACAGATTGAAAAATTATTACGAAAACAACAACCGTGAGCTGTGGGTGCTTGATATAACCAATGATCTTGGGATTCCCACCTTTGTCGCCCTGTCACGGAGAATAAACGGAGAACCGGAAGAAATCGTCTTTTCCTTTGGGTCTCATTTTGATCCGAGCGTTGCCCTTTTAAGGGCTGTTACCGAATTGAATCAGTTTATGCCGCAAATGTCTGCCGGGGCTCCCGGAGAATATGCCTATCAGGATAAACATGCCATTTCCTGGTGGAAAACGGTCCGGTTGAAAGACAATCCCTATCTTGCCCCTGATGGATTGAACGAAAAATACCTTTCTGACTTTGAAGACAGATCGTCTGATGATCTGCTTACGGATATCCAGTGCTGTCAGAAAATTGTTGAAGATCTTGGCATGGAATTCTTGGTCCTTGACCAGACAAAACCGGATGTGGGGTTAAATGTGGTCAAGGTGATCGTCCCTGGGATGAGGCATATGTGGCAGAGACTGGGTCCGGGCCGTCTTTACGACGTTCCTGTAAAAATGGGATGGCTGAAAGAGGCAAAAATGGAACATGAACTTAACCCGATTGCGATATTTGTGTGATGATATGATGATAAAAGAACTGATCCTGACATTTCGAGAAGATATGGACGTACAACACGGCAATGAGGGTGAAATCTTTATACAGAACGAGGCAGTCTTCATCAATATTGAAAAACCGTCAGCCGGTACTAAGGCGTTTATTGAAAAACTCGATAAAGACGGGGCCACTGAAGATGACCTTTCAGATGCCTTTATCCGATGTGACGGGATGGAACACGCATCTGTTTTTTACTATTACCTTGAAAAATTCGCGAGACTCGGGATGCTTTGCCGAACGATACATGACGGCGAAACTCCCTTCGCAACTATGGAACCGTTTTCCTACAATTTTAGATGGACAGATGACTTTAGCATCAACGATGGTCCATTCATCATGTCCCGATTTGCTTTAATCCGGCGGGAAAGAAACAGATTCATTCTGGAATCTCCCCTCACGAGTTGCCGGATTCTGATGCACCACCCTAAATGTTCTGAAATAATTCACTATTTAAGTAAAGAGTTCCGAGCAGATGATATCTGTGACAACATACCGGACATTGACAGACATATCCTGCACATGTTTCTCGCAATGTTGTCAAACAGCGGATTCATTTCAGAGTGTGACCATAGAGGGCTTCATCCGGAAGATGAAAATGAGGTTCTCCGTCAATGGGAATTTCAGGATCTTCTCTTTCATAGTTTTCATCGGACAGGCCGCAACAATTATCCCCATGGGGCAAGCTATCCTTTTGCGGATAAAATAGAACCGAGACCTCCTTACAAAAAACCAATGACCGACAAAGGCTTGGATCTGTTTACGCCTGACATGGAACGACTTCAAATGGAGGATTATCCGTTAACGCTGGTCATGGAAGAACGGAAAAGCATCCGGTCCTATGGTGATAAGCCCATAACAGTCGATCAGTTGGGCGAATTTCTGTACCGCTCATACAGAATCAAAGAGGTGAAAAATATCGCCGCGGACGACATGTATGATTTGACCGTCAGGCCGTGTGCCGGTGGGGGTGCCTGTTATGAACTTGAAATTTACCCGGTGGTGAATCAGTGTGACGGCCTTTCTTCGGGGATCTACCATTATGACGCGTTAAATCACAAACTTCATCAGCTTACAGAACGAAATGATACGGTGGAACTTCTTTTAAAGCATGCCCATTCATCGGCTGCAAAAAACTGTACTCCCGAGGTGCTGATTCTGATTACGGCACGATTTCAGAGGGTGTCCTGGAAATACAGCGGAATGGCCTATGCGGCTATCTTGAAAAATGTGGGGGCTCTTTATCAAAATATGTATCTGGTGGCGACGGCCATGGAGCTTGCCCCCTGTGCTCTCGGCTGTGGTGATTCGGAAATGCTCTGCCATGCCGCCGGTCTCGATTATCTGGTTGAATCGCCTGTGGGAGAATTTATGATTGGAAGTAAACGGATATAGAAAGGGGTATTATGCTCACCGCCATATGTACGTTGCCGACGACCGTTAGAGATACTGACAATAAGATCAGACAAATTGAAAGTAGTTATCTGTACAGAACCTCTTCCCCTTACAATATTTACCTTCTTTCGGCCATTATGGAGCAGGCCGGACATGACATCGTCATTAAAGACTGGATAAGTCATGATTTTGATATTGACGTTGCGGTTAACGAACTGCTTGAGTTTGATGTGGTGATGATATCCTGCCCGTCATGGACATGGACTCCGGTCACCTACCTCATCAACCATCTGAAAGCCCGGAGAAAAGATCAGGTCATTATTCTGGGGGGAATCCATGCCACGCTCTTTCATGAAGACATCATGAATGACCTCCCCGTTGATTATATCATCGTCGGAGAGGGTGAAAGGGCGGTTGTGCCGCTACTTAGGGCGATCGAAAACAAGACCTCCCCCTCAGACATACCCGGACTATCCTACAGGGAAAACGGGACAATCCACAAAAATCCGCCTCTGCCTTTACTGACAGGGGAAGAAATGGGCCGACTGCCTTTGCCGTCCTATGAACGGCTTCCTTCGGGAGCGTGTAAGTGGCTTGCCATAGAGTCATCCCGGGGATGTGTCAACAGTTGTACCTTTTGTTCCGAACCTTACAAAAAATCATGGAGGCCCCTTACTGCCGAAGCGTTTGTTGACCGCATGGAAGCGTTTATGCCTTATCTGGCCAGAGTATCTTCCGGAGAGTTTCTGATTCTCGATGACAGCTTCATCATCAATGTGAAAAGAGCCAGAGATATTGCACGGTTATTAAAAGAAAGAAACATGGACATCAAGGCCGTATGGAATGGGCACATTAAAGAATTATTCGAGAAAGATATGCTGTCAGATCTGGCGCCATACACAAGTGGCATACTGCTTGGCACAGAATCTTTTGATCAGGAAACCCTTCGAAAAATCGGGAAAAAGTTCAGCCCCGAAGACATAACGGCAGGCGCACAGGTCGCTAAAGATCTTGGCCTATCGGATAAACTGATTTTTTCCTTTATTATCGGGTTTCCCTGGCAGAATAAAAAAATGATTTTCAGTGAAGTGGACAAAATTTTTGATCTGGTATCTGAAACCGGAGGAATTGCCATCATCAACTGGCTGCTTTTAACGCCCGGTTCTCAGATGTGGAAGGAATACCATAATAAAGAAACCCATAATAAAGAATCCATCGCGTTTAATCATTACGAAAACCATTGGAGAGAATGGCATAAGGAACTGCACCCTGAAGGCATGAAGGAAATTATTATGTATATTAGCTACTTGCAGGCCATGTTACCTAAAGGATCCTATCAGATACAAGCCCCGACAATTCATTATGAACGTATATGCTGGTTATAGGAGACCTGCCATGCTTATAACCATTTGCACTTTACCCCCTATGGAATCCAAAGACGGTCGTTACGTTCCGGTTAAAAATACGTTTGCTTACAGAAGTTCCTGCCCTTACAACATCTATCTCCTTGCAGCCATCATGGAACAGGGTGGATATGACAGTGTCATCAACGACTGGAACGGCAGAGAGAGTGCCATTGAAGAAATCTTTGATGAACTTCTTACGTTTGACGTGATTATGATATCTTCCAATTCATGGAACTGGCAACCCAC
Source organism: Desulfobacteraceae bacterium (assembly GCA_041660385.1). GTDB lineage: Bacteria > Desulfobacterota > Desulfobacteria > Desulfobacterales > Desulfolunaceae > DYJE01. Next base: position 3,898 of record JBAZWJ010000094.1, read on the forward strand.
ACGTTGGCTTATAGAAAAACTGCGTTCTGTGAGAGATGACCAGACAATTATTGTGGGGGGGCTTCAGGCGTCACTTTTTGGACGAAAAATCATTGAAGAATTTCCTGTGGATTATGTTGTCAGAGGCGAAGCGGAAAAATCAATGATCCCTCTTCTTCGGCTGATAGAAAAAAAAGGCGCGCCGGAAAACGTTCCAGGACTAGTATTTAAGGATAAAGGGGAAATCCGCTTTAATGATCTTTCGCAATTATTGACACCGGAAGAGATGGCGCTGTTGCCGGTCCCAATTTATGAAAAACTTCCGGAAAATGTGTACCACTGGCTATCCATTGAATCATCACGGGGGTGTGTCAATAGCTGTATTTATTGTTCTGTTCCCCACAAGAAAAGCTGGCGTCCTTTAAGCGCAGAAACGTTTGTAGATCGGATCGAAACGTACATCCCCTTTCTCGGGAAAGTCACGACCGATAAATTCCTTTTTATCGACGACAGTTTTATTATTGATGTCCATCGGGCCAGAGACATCGCGGGGCTTTTGAAAAAGCGGAAAATAGAAATCAAGGCCATATGGAACAGTCATATCAGAGAGCTGTTTGAGGAGGATATGCTTATTGAGATGGACCCGTATACGGAGGCCATCCTTGTGGGCGCCGAATCATTTCAGGAAGAAACTCTCCAGAAAATAGGCAAAAAATTTAAACCGGAAGATATTCTGAAAGGCACGGCAACTGCAGTAAAACTCGGTATGGGGAAAAAGCTGATGTTTTCATTTATCATCGGTTTCCCCTGGCAGAATAAACAAGCGATCATCCAGGAAATAGATCGTATTTATGACCTGATATCCTCAAATGATGCCTGTGCCCTGATCAACTGGCTCATATTGAATCCCGGCTCCCGGATATGGAATGAATACTACAAAGGCAAGAATGTATCCCTTCGTGATTCCGGCAAACTGTATGACCAATGGAAAAAAGAAGTATTCCCTGTAAACAACGAGGAGCTTCAGGAAATTAATTATTATATCAAGTGTCTGCAGGATACTCTTCCCGGAGGTGCCTACAGGTTTCAACATTATGCCGTTGAAAACCATTAACTTGTGTCCATCCATAAATGGCATCTTGACTACCATTTATGGATGGACACTAACTAACAAGCCGGAAAAAATGGAAAGGACCCAATATGGCTGAAGTCTTGATCGTATCCGCACCCCTGAACCAGAACAGTCTCGGAACATTCGCGGAAGAAAACCTCGGTATCCTTTATATTGAAGCATCTCTTAAACATGCCGGGTACAGTTGTTCCATTATTGACGGAGTTGCCTTTGGTTTATCATGTGAACACATTTTGAACGATATTATCGCCGATCCACCCACTCTTTTTTTAGGTTTTTCGGTTTTTTACAATAATATAACCCATACGATCCAGATGATAAAAGATGTGAGAAAAATGGGTTTTAAGGGCCATATTTCCATCGGCGGCATGTGGCCAAGTTTTAAATACAAGCAGATACTCAATCAGGTCAAAGAGGTGGATTCTGTCGCCGTGGGGGAGGGAGAAATCCTGTCGGTCTGTCTGGCTGATTGTATCTCCAGCAGTAAAGATTTAAGAGACATCTCTGGGCTGGCAACCCGTGGGATTGATGATTCTATCCATTTCATTCCGGAAAAACTCCGGGAAGATAACGATACCCTGCCTGTGCCGGATCGATGCGGGTATTATTTTGACACCATCAAAGCCGTCCAGAGAGTGTCCTTTTTATCCAGCAGGGGGTGTCACGGGGGCTGTACCTTTTGCAGTGTTGCTTCTTACGTAAAATTCTGTGGTGGGAAAAAATGGCGGCCCCGTGATCCTGTAAAAGTTGTGGATGAATTAGAACATATTGTAAAAACCACAGGCATTAACAGATTTCGTTTCTGGGATGATAATTTCATTGGACCGGGGAAAATAGAAAGAGAGCGGTCCCTTTCATTTGCAAACGAGGTGCTGAGAAGAAAACTTAAAATTGAATTCAGCATATTCCCGCGTTTAGACGGGATTGAATATGAACTGGTCAGTAGATTAAAAGACGCCGGTCTTAAATATGTTGATGCTGCCATAGAATCACTGGTGGATACACAGCTCAAGAGATATAATAAACAGATATCTGTAGATGGGAACCTTGCGGCATTAGACGTCCTGAATAAACTGAACATACCCTATAAATGTTATATGATATTTTTTGATCCTTACGTCACCCGTGAAGAAATCAAACAAAATCTGCTGATGATGGATAAAATAGGTATCGAACATTTTGCAGGTTTGCCCACAGCCAACTTCCTTGCTTTAAACCAGTACCAGCCCATTTTCAACATGTGTCTGAAAGATGGGCTGGTTAAAAATTTCAATCCTGAAGATATTGATAATTTGTATCTGGAATACACGCAAATGCATAGTGATGTGGTCTGTCTGGTGGAAATGGGTATTGTGGCATTCAGAATACATACCAAGTGTTTTAATAAATTATTTGAAATGAAAAAAAGAATCCCAACAATTCTGTGTGATAAAATATTCATGGATGTTTACAACGCATTAAAAGTTAGCTTTCATAAATATTTCCGTGAATTTTTTGACAGTGGCCAGACAACCGGCGGTGCCGGATTCATGCATTCAAAGATGGGCCATATATACGATAGCATCTGCACGTTTGCGGATGCCGTTACCAGACAAGATATTCTGGAATTTAAAGAACATACCATTGATATTGATGGCATAGAAGTCTCTACATTGTTGGCATATACGGATTATTTATCTCAATTCAATATTTCGTGCCCGAACGTAAACGGCATCTTTTGAGCTTATATGGCGTTCTCGAAAATTTTGATCCTCGACCGTAGGGGCAAAAAGTGGACACCCTTTGAATCTCAACGCTCTCGAAAGATGATTCAGAGTTTGCGTACTAAGTAGTCGGATAGAGGAACGAAATCCGACGGGTGTTGGCCATTGAGACAACGGTTTTATTGTATTCAAAGTTGACCACTGATACAGAATAAACATCCGATTATTTTAAGGATCGGGTCATTTGTCGGGTTTCGTTCCTCTACCCGACCTACGAGGGTCTGACGCAATCTTGCTATGCATAAATCTATCGGGTAAAGTCAGGGAGAATCCCCGGAACGAGGCCAGCAATTTAAGGCTGGTGCTAAAGTCAACAGCATTGACGGTGCCCGTGCCGCTACGAGAACAACATGGCCGAAACGATGATCAAGGCCGTAAAAAATAAGTCAAAATCAAGGAATGTCTTGTGAAAAAACTTCTTTTGATAAGGAGCGATTCTCTGGGGGATCATGTCCTGTTTACCTCAGTTCTTCCCCATATCAGGGAAGCATTCAGCGGGTGGGAGATCACGCTGGCATGTATAGAGAGCGTAAAACCCCTTTATGACCACTGCCCGTTTGTTGATGACGTGATTGCCCTGAACCGGGACTACAGAAAAGATTACGATCTTGCCATTAATTCAGTCTATTCACGAACCCTTTTAAGCGACAGCCTCACGTTTGAGGCGGGCGCAAAAGAAACCATGGCTTTTCGCGGGGATAGTCAGAATATACCTCCTGACAAAATAGGGCAGTGGGCGAATAACAACGCAAACTATTCAACATTGATCGATATCCCTCTGGATCATAATTGTCGTGAAGTTGACAAATACATCTATCTTCTGAACGAACTGGGGATTGTCGCAAAGGATTTAAAGCCTCAGTTATGGCCGCATTTATGGCCAGATTTATATTTAGAACCGGGCAGTGATTCGGACCGCGATTCTATCGTCATATTTTGCAGTGGAGGTTGGATTTATAAAAATGTTTTAAATATAGGGCGGGCACTTAACCCGTTTATCACGGATAACACGAAAATTATCGCTCTGGGCCAGGGTGGTTTCTACGAGTGTTTTATCAACCAGGTCAACCTTGACGCGATCACGGGCGGTGAGAAAGTGAACCTGTGTGGTGAAACGACGCTTCGCGAGGCCATGCAGATCATCCATCATTCCAGATTAGTGATCGGAGTAGATACAGGGCTCGGCCATATTGCCTGTGCTCTTGATAAAGATAATATTATTCTCGTCGGAGGAGGCCATCCCGGACGTTTTTTCCCGTATCATCCCAAAACCCTTTTAATCAGGAAGGAAATGGCGTGTTACGGCTGTGACTGGAAATGCACCATGGAGAAAAAGATCGCTTGTATGGCCATTCCTGATGCGACGATCAAAGAGAAGATCGCTTTAAAATTGATGGTGTCATAAAAGGCAACTTGCCGCATCATCAGGCTGCCCATGGCCGTTATTTAAAGCCTTAGCCTGACGGCTATGCCTTGCCGGGGACCAAACACATCTCTTCGCTGGGCAGGCTTTTTGAAAAATTTGACAAACTGGTTTTTACTACGACAGCCAACAATCCATCCCAACCCATTGGAGCAGATTTTTAAAATCTGGTCCCCGGAAGGGAAGCCTGCGGCAAATCAAAAACCAACTAAAATAGAGCGACCCGGAAAATGAAATGAATATCGTCATCATCGTCAGTGGGACCTTCGGAGATATTGTCCCCCATGTTGCCCTGGCTAAAGGACTTAAGGCCGCAGGGCATGATGTCACACTTGCCGGAGGTAAAAATTTCAAGGAGTTTGTTGAAGGCCATGGAATCACGTTCTTCGGAACGTCCAGTGATTATGAGACGGTCATGAAATCGGAAAAAGGGAGAGAGATATTACGCAAAAAGGGTGACATAACCCCCCGTAGAATGCGATCCCATATTCTTCCCCCCAAGTTTAATGAGTTTGTCGATGCCTGGATCGTATCACAATGGGCGGATCTTATCATCGGCCATCACATGATCGTCGGCCTTCTTGATATCGCCCAGGCTCTTGATGTGCCGCTTATCCTTTCAACAGTCATGCCCATATTGACGCCGACCCATGAGTTTCCCAGTGTTCCGATGAGACCCGCTTTATTCGGCAGACTTTATAACCGTCTGTCCCACGCTCTATACCGGTTTATGCAGGTTAGCACTTTTGAACAGAGGATTAATCACTGGCGCAGGCAGGTCCTTTGCCTTCCGCCGCGTCCTCTTTTCAGAGAAATATTCACCCGTGAATTTCATGATCTCAATGGACGGGTGATCCCCATCCTTTACCATTATTCACCCACCGTGCTCCCGCGACCAGGCGACTGGCCCGACAGTTCTTATATCAGCGGACGGCTTATCCTGAAAGACGCAGAGCCCTGGGAACCCCCAATTGATCTCCTTGAATTTTTAGAGGTAGGTCCCCCTCCTCTTTATATCGGTTTCGGCAGCATGACCCTGTGGGACCCGGAACACGTCATGGACATGATCTGTGAAGCACTGTCCATAACAGGGCTGAGAGCCATCATAGCCAAAGGCTGGGGCGGAATAAACCTGGAAAACAATGACAACCTGTATTGCCTTTCCTATGCCCCCCATGAATGGCTTTTTACGAAGGTGTGCGCCGTCATTCATCACGGAGGCTCCGGAACCACGGATGCGGGACTCAGAGCAGGACTCCCCACGATGGTCTGTCCTTTTTTTATGGATCAGCCCTTTTGGGCTGAACGGGTAAAATCACTTGGAGTAGGTCCCCGGCCTGTTCCCCAGGAAAAACTCACCGTGTCTTCTCTTGTGAAGGGAATGAGAGAGCTTACTGAAAATAAAGATATGATAAAAAAAGCGCAGGCTTTGGGAGAAACGATGAAGAATGAGCCCGATGGAGTCCGTCTCGCGGTGGAATGGATTGAAAAGCAGTACCCTGTAGGGCATAGCCGTCAGGCTAAGGTTTTAAATGATACAATCCGCATCGAATCCCAACGGGATTCCGTATCATAGCCCAGGGTTGCGGCAACGCCGCTACCCTGGGATCACCGGCGAACATCCCCCAACCCCAAAGGGGTTGCGTCTGGATATGGGCGATTCATGGGAATGTTACGCAACCCCGTTGGGGTTGAAAATCATAATCGGAAATGTCCCAGGGTAGCGGCTTTCGCCGCAACCCTGGGCTTTATGCCGCAGCCCCGTTGGGGCAAAACTGATTTTTTTACCTTTAGCCTGACGGCTATGCCCTGTAGGGGGCAGAAAGTTTTAGTCCAACATCTGTTCTTTTATATTCCTGGTTGGGCCAACAGGAGCCATCCCCGCCGTAAAGGGCGGGGATGGAATAAAATTTATTTGATGTAAATTCTGTATCTGACCTGGAAATCAACATAACGTGAATCCGGGCTGAAAGAGTCGGCGGCATAGATGGAAAGTTTGTTAATCCGTTTGTCCAAGGCTTTGGGCATCCAATGGCTGGATTCAGACGGATTACGACTTGCGGGGATTCTTCCTTTCAGGCGCTGAAGCAGAGAAACCATTCCTTTGGGGTCGTAACCAGCCCGCCTTGCGTAGATCATGCCACGCTGGTCTGCTTCGTATTCGTATTCCGCTTTTCTTCCCTTGATGGCTTTTTCGTAAAGTTCATTGCAGAGCTCGTCCATCTCTTTTTCATCTTCATCCACACCCAGTTCTTCGCCCAGTTCATCAAAGGCATCTTCCGCATTAATTTTGGGCTGGCGTATGGTCATTTCCTTTGCTCCATGGTGGAGTGTCACATGGGCGATTTCATGACCCAGGAGGCAGGCCAGTTCGTTTTCGCTTTTAATGGTTTTCAGCATGCCTTCTGAGATCATGATCACCCCGATGGGGGTGGCGTTGGCGAAGATTTCATCGGTCTTGACCACATGGACACAGATGGGAAGATCGTAGAATTCCGTACCTTCCATCACAAGCTGGGCCACCTGGTTTACGTAAACAGTCTGGGCATCGTTGGTCGAAAGGCCGGGGGCTGCCAGACGTCCGCAGATGTAGCTTGAAAGTGCGATAAGGTCTTCATCGATTTTAAATGACCCTTTCATGCTGATGGATGTTTTTCTCAAAAATGTGTCTCTGCTCCAGCGGCTTTTGTATGTTTCCCGGACAAAAATTTCGTATTCATCAGGTGATACGTACGCCACATAAGGATTTTCGAACACCGATTTATTCAGGTCGGAATCGTTGATTTTGCTTTCGTAAAAACCCTTCACAGCGGCGGTCACCATGATTTTGGACATGCCTTTCTGGGTTCCTGCCTTGGCCATGGCACCGTAATCCACAGCCTTAGAAACGGAGTTGAAAGCGTTGGCCGAAATCCAGCCCAGGTCACTTTTTGAGGTTTTGACTTTTTTCCAGGGGGCTTTGGTTTCAAGGATTTTGACCTGCTCACCTTTGTTGATGACGGTCACCACAGGGTAGAAGGCACCGGGTTTTGTTCTCACCGATACGTTGTTGTTCAGGACTTTTTCAGCAAAAACAAGTGAGGCTGACAAAAGAACCAGCAGGGTTGCAATGGATAGTGTTCGTTTCATGATCATCTTCCCCTTGTCTATTAAGGTCTATTTTGTTTTAAAGGTAAACACACCTTGTTCATCCACCAGTTCCGGATGGGTTTTGAGCAATTGGCACCGTTCGATATACGCTTCGGACGGCGGGTCTTCCGGGTTGAGTTCAAGGACGCCTCGGAACAGGTCAGCAGCCTCATCCCATTTTCTTTCTCGGTAAGCCAGCATGGCACCCTGGAATCGTTCTTCGATGGCAAGGGCCGCTTCGGTCATGGCGTCTTTCCTGTCAATCAGGGTGAACACACGGATGGGCTGGTTTTTACCTTTCACCCTTATATAATCCAGTTCTCTGAAATAGTAATCGTCTTTTACAAAATCCCAGGTGAACTCGCTCATGATGTTCGTGGTTCCGTAGGCTTTGTTCACACCTTCCAGGCGGGCTGAAAGGTTTACCGTATCTCCGATGGCTGTGAAGTCCATGTTTCGGCTGCTTCCCAGATTACCCACCACAATGGGGCCGCTGCTGATCCCGATACGGGTTAAGATCCTTGCCCCTTCCGTTGAGATCAGATCGTTTACCCCCTTGTCTCTGAAAGCCAGAATCGCTTCGCAGGCGGCTTTGGCATGACCTTCACGTGCGATGGGCGCGCCGAAAATAGCCATGATTCCGTCGCCCGTGTACTTGTCCAGCATACCCCCCAGATCCAGAACAATGCCGGTGACTGTTTCAAAATAACGGTTAAGAACAGCGATAAGGGTTTTGGGTTGCTTGTCTTCCGCAAAGGTGGTGAAGCCCTGAAGGTCGGTGAAAAGAACCGTAGCCACCAGTTCCGTGCCTTCCAGATCCACCCGTTCAGGATCTTTCATCAGAAGATCAATGACATCTTCATGGAGATAACGGGAAAAAATCGCTTTGATCTGGCGTTTTTTCTGGCCTTCGGTGAGGGTTTTGTACATGGCCGATGCCATGCTGGTGAACAATACCGACAGCACAGGGAAAATGAAATTCATCTGGACCGTCTGGTTTCTGAATAAATAAAAACTCAAGGCCACCGGAACAGTGGCAAGGACAACGGCAAAGCTGAGGGCCGAGGCCAGGGATCTTGCGATAAACATATAGGATAGAAGGATCATCAGGGTCAGGGTGATGGCCCGGACCATGTAATCGGAAACAGGTTTTATGGCCCGATCATTTTTCAGGTTGTCAAACAATGTGGCGTGGATCTCACCGCCAGGGTAGGGCGCGTCAGTGGATGAAAAGGGTGTGGCCTTCAAATCCATCAGCCCGCTTGCCGTGGCACAAACCACCACGTTTTTTCCTTTGAATTCACTTAAAGGGATGGCCGGTTTTTCGCCGCTCATCACCTGGGTTGCCGAAACAAACACGTTGTAGAATGAATCGTAACGGAAAGCGCCTTCAGGACCGCCTTTACCGTACCAGTAAATCTGATAGTAGCCGTCCCGGTCAAGGGGGAATCGCTTCTTTTGAGTGACCAGTTCGTGTTTTTTTGCATCGTATTCAACAATGGCGTCTTTTTCAGAGACAAGATAGGCTGCAAGGGAAAGCTGGGGGCGGAGGACTCCGTCAACATTGAAGATAAGCGGCAGTCGTCTGCAGACACCGTCCTCGTCGGCATTGAAGTTTACAACGCCCACCCTGGCGGCTGTTTCCGCAAGTCCGGGAATGGGCTGCTCCACTGAACGAAATTTTTTGCCCGGCATCAATTTGGAATTTTCAAAGACAAGACCCTGACCTTTCAGGGCTTTCGTCGCTTCACGGGTGATTTCATCGCTCAAATTTTCGCCGAGAATCACGAATCCCGAGTTTTTCATGGCGTCGGCAAAGGCTTTTTCCGATGCTGTGCCGTCCACATCCATCCGGCCCACTTCCGACTGGGTGAACAGCATATCAAAGGTCACGGATGACGCTCCGGCCGCTTTCAGGTAGTCGGTGACAATGCCGTAAAACTGCCGTGGCCATGGCCAGTTGAAGTTGAATTTTTCCGAGAAGTTCTTGATGGAATAATCATCAATGGACACAATAACCGTGTCCTTATCCGCCAGATCGCCTCTGGTGCAGTAAGTCCATCTGAAATCGTCAGATGCATGGACAAATCGTTTGTAAAGGGTGCTAAAGGAGAAAAGGTAAAGAGCCAGGACAACAGCGGCGGCCAGTGTCAGCGCAACGGTGAACGGCGGTGTTTTTTCTTTTGCCATGCATGTATCCTTAAGGGAAATTGAACAATGTATTTGGCGACCTTATCATAAAAGCACGATTTATGTAAATCCTTCGGTCTTATATTCTGCTGAAATAAATGAATGAAACCATTACGGCAAGGTCGTTGTGCACCAAACACCCAAGACCCACGGATCAAACTGATCACCTTCCCCTGAACAAGAACCCCTCCAATCCCATATTTCACGGAACGGAATCCCAGGTTTTCAAGTATCAGTTCAATAGGAGGTCATCACCCATAATTGCCATGTCCTAATAGCCCTCTCGCCCCGGGCACGCCAATCTCCCGATTGGCTCTGCGAAAGCCGCAAGGCTTTCAGATACTGTGAAATAAACGCTCACCAAAGTTACGTAAGCAATAGCGTTCAAAGAAAGTTGCATCCGGATATGCGACCCTTTCCCCCGAATAATGAAATACTTTGGCTACCCGCCGCTTTCTTTTAAATGTTTTAATCCCTGGTTGCTCTCTTCGATCAAACGCCGAGTTTCGGGGACGTTTAGAAATTGTGGGAGTTTATTAAGGCGTCCCTTGAATACAAATAGGGGGTCATCACCAATAAATGACATGTCCCAATAGCCCTCTCGCCCCGGGCACGCCAATCTCCCGATTGGCTCTGCGAAAGCCGCAAGGCTTTCAGATATTGTGAAATACACGATCATCAAAGTTCCGTTAGTAGTAGCGTTCAAAGAAATTTGGATCTGGATATGAATAGTCATTTCGGCGGTTCGGGCGCGCATGAAATGTTAACCGCAGATCGGGAACGGATTCGACATAGCACCAATAATTGACCTGTCCCCAATTCTTTCCTTTGGCTACCCGCCGCTTTCTTCTAAATGTTTTAATCCCTGGTTGCTCTCTTCGATCAACCACCGAGTTCCAGAGACGTTTAGAAATTGAGGGAGTTTAGTAGGCGTCCCTTGAATACAGTCCCTTGAATACAATGTTTGCATTTACATTTTCCGGGTATGCAGTATGAAATCATATAATTAATAACGTATCAGAATGGATTTATTACATATTCAAAAATTATCCAAAGCCGTCCATACCGGAAAACCGGTATGCACAATATTTCGGAACGCCGGTTATCACTTGAGACAAAAGCCAGGACAAAAATCAAAATCCATTTGAACTTAAAAGGAATGTGGTGTATCACATTTTAAAATCCTTTCCGAGAAAACAGGCGAACGGAGAATGTTTGTTTATCGCCTGTTTTTCCGGGCCACAAATCGAACATATAATTTAGTGCAATGTTATAATTTAATATTATTTATTGTTCGACAATATCAACCGTGCATACCGGCAAAATGACCGGTTAATAATAATGTTCTGCGAAAGAAAATGATACTATATCGACCACTCGGAATTGAAGAACTCGGCTTGATCTTTGATAATGGAATGAGAGGATTCCCTCCTCGTCTTCCAGGGCAGCCGATCTTTTATCCCGTTACGAACTTCGAATATGCTCGTCAGATTGCCCGCGACTGGAACACGACAGGCTACGTGTCCACATTTGAAGTCGAGAATGATTATTTGTCTCGCTTCGAACGAAAGATTGTCGGTGGACGAGAACACGAAGAACTGTGGGTGCCAGTCGAGGAACATGAAGAATTCAACAGGCACATCCAGGGCTTAATCGAAGTCGATGCCGCCTACTTCGGGGACGGATTTTCTGGACTCATCCCTAAACAGTTTGGCTTGAAAGGGAAAAACGCAGTTGAACAGTTTGTTTGCCTCCGTGGCACAGCGGATTACAGCGGAATGGATTTTTCATGCGAGACCTACGCCCAACGCCGGATCGTGTTTTGCTACTACCCATTCTGGCGTCAACATGATTTTATGACCGTGGGCGTGACGAGTGACCAGAGAGATGAATTGATCGAAAGAATCGAGAAGCGATGGAGACTGTCTGACATTCCATTTACGCTTCCGCGGCTAAACAAACAAAACGCAGAACAATAAATTCCAGTGGGACCGGGCGGGGGCTCAGTGTTTCGGACCGGTGATTCACTTGCAACCTTTTACTGTTCAGCAGTCGGCGTCGCTCCTCACCGCCCGGCTCCCTGAATTTGGCGTTATAAGAAGGAAAAACTATGAGTATTAAACAGCAGGTGGAGGACGCGTTATTTTTAGCGGAAAATGGAAGGCATCTTGGTGCGCTAACCAATTTAATGCTTGCTGTTGCGGCCTCCTCCAGAAAAACCTTTCCGAAAGACAAAACTAAATCAATAAAAGACCCAAAAAAAATGATGGGAGATGGCGAAGCCTTCACTCTATTTCTAGGTGGCCGGATAAGGAAAATTCTTTTCGGTGATTTTGGTGGCTCAGATATTGGTAATAGCGGTATCAGTGTGAACTTTAAACGTAAACAGCTTGATGTGGCTTATATTCTCTATAAATACTACAGATGTGAGCTAGTCCATGAAGGTGAGTTACCTGAAGACATAGAGTTCAGTCCTCCAGATGACGACAGAAATATGGGAATATCTAACGGTGGTGTTAGCGTTTCGATCAGTTCTGGCAATGCTATGAGCCTTGACTATGGCTGGATAGGTCTTCTAGTAAATGCGGTAACTCATGCGAGGTGCAATGGCAAGTTGTTTGGCATTGAGCATTTTGATTTGGTTGCCGTTGAGGGTGTTAACGAAAAAGATCACTGTGACTCTATTGTCAAAAAATATGACATCACTCCGGGGCGTTATCAAATCCTTAAGGAGGCAACGCGGCACATCACGCCAACCAGCGTCGTCGGCGACAATGATGACGTGTTGATACAAAAGTTTAGCGATCTTGTAAAAAAGAATGTTATCAATGGCGGTTCAATAACAGGCCTATCTATCCATCAACTGTCTGATCGATCAGGTAAACTACTCCCTAAAGGGGTGGAGATTATCAGAGAGATAGGAAAGGCGTACCAAATTGTTCCAGCTTAATCTCATAACAATAAAGAAATAGGAATAAAGAAATAGGAAGAGAAATAGGGACAGGCAAATAATGCATTTATCTCTTGTAATGTTCCCTTAGATGTGATTCCATTCAGGATCATTCAAGGAACATAAATTCAGGAGAGTCTATGCCCGCATCGCCCGCATGATCATATCCGAAGAAAAAAGTGCGTACCATGTGATGTCCCGAACCGCGCTGGACGGCCTGCCTTTTGGTCCAGTGGAAAAGGACACCTTTGTCCGAATCCTGAAGCGGTTATCCCGGATCTA
>JBAZWJ010000095.1:0-16124 GCA_041660385.1 Desulfobacteraceae bacterium
GTTATGGATTTGCCGTTCACCCCCGCCCCAGGTGCTCCTGAGTTTTTATGGGCTCCAGATCACCTGAGGACGGGGGTGAACTAACTCCGAATCACTTTCGGGTGACAACTATCCTGACACAGGGGGAATATCATTACCTATTTCCCAGCAATTACACCATATCCCTTTGAATGGTCCACCGCTATATTGAATCTTTATAAATTCAATAACGTATTTTAAAAAATGAGCTAAGTTACCAATAATGTGAGTTAATGCCATATTCACAATCCCCCAGCGTGTTTTTAGAAAAATCAGATTCAATTTTCTTACATCAGATGCCCTGCGCGAACCTCTTGACCAAGATTCTATCAAGCAATTTCAATATTGAATACGAGGTAGTTGCTTTTTAAATGATTTTCCGATTGACCGATGTGCAAATGTTTGCCTTTATAAAAAACATTTGAGTAATCATCCTTCCATTTAACAAGAGAAATGCCTTTTGAATCAGTTGTTGCTACCAAAACGTATGTTCCTTTCTTGAGTGCACCTGCCCCCCCAGAGGCTCCCGATTTTAGTAGAAATTGTTCATTCCACAATTGATCATTTTTTACTGCAATGTCTGCAATACCATTATAGATGTCAGTAGCAAGCTGGATGTATTGTGTATAACCTGAAAGGTCGAGTACGCTTCCTATGCTTGTTTTTGTGAGGATATTTGTAATTTTCCCCATATCAAATTTCTCATCAATTTCGTCCAATGTAACTTTCAGCTCAAGCTCATCTGTGATTTTCGATCTTCGAAATATCCTTCTATGCAAAAAACCTCCCGGAGATGATGCATCGCGCACTCTGAAATCAAAGGAGAAGGCCGCATCACATGGGTCTATTTTTTCATCTTTCTGCGGAATATATTTAATTTCAAATTTAAGCAACGCTTCGTTCCACTTTGACCAGTCTGGAAGGTTGTGTGCATAAAAAGCTACCATAAAGATGTCTATCGACTGGTTTTTTATTGCGGCATCGTCCCCTGAGATAGCACTGGCAAGTTTTACTGGATAAAATTTGGTAGGTTCTTGGACTGTATCTGAACCAATATCTACAAAAACTAAGTCAATATTTTCTAATTGACGCCCCATACCCCCTCCTTTTAGTTGTTTGATTGTTTGTGACGTGTTTTTAGGCCGAATAATCATTTGATCACTTTTGCGTGATATATATTTTTCAAATTAATAACATGGGGTACATCGTTATTCTTGGAAATGTAATGTGGGAATTCAGTCGTTACCAATAATGAGGATTTAACACAAAGCTGATGATTGGCATTTTTAAATGGATTATTAAACTGAAGTGCTATTGGAAAACCATGCAGGGCGCGGATACTCTGAAGAGCGGGTTTTGAAGGTTGCGGCATGGTTAATCTCCTGTTTTGTGTTCGCATAGTAATCCAATACAAATGAGTAAAGACATATTTGTGAATATGTGTCTTCATTTGCTGAATCTTGAATACAGATGATTAATGAACCGGGCTTTCCCCCATTCCTTAAAGCCCGGGCGCACCTTCATTAGTTTGTCAATCAATGTTAGTGATCTGTATCGAATTGATTGTGGTTTGTCCAGTTAATTATTTAACCTGTATTATTTTATTTTATCGCAATGATTCTTGAGTGATTTTATATGAAATCATAATCCTGGGTGCCGATGGCAAGGACTGTGTTGTCAGTGGGGTTTTTCCTGAAGTGAATGCATTTGTAAATGGTTTCTTTACTTGGGGGTGGTAGGATTATGGGAAGAGTAATGGACAGGGGATGGCCGGTTGTATGGACGGATTTGATGACTGAGCGGCAATAGTCGGCGGCGATCCGGTTTTCGATCAGTTCATCCGGGGTGGCGTTTTTGAAGGCATCCATGGGTATTGACGGGCGATTGTACCTAATGACTTCGGTGATGGTGCAGGTTTCAGCGTTGATTTTAAAGATAGATTGCATGGTGTTTTTAGAAGCGTTCTTCAGTAATTGTTCAAGGCGGATCTGGTCGAGATGGATCAGCTCGCCGCTTTCTTCCTTCTCTCTTCGTTTGTCCAGGTGATCGACTTTTTTCTGCGTTCGCTTTCGTTTTGATCCATGATTGGTTCTGTTTTTTTTATTTCTGCTACCACATCTTCCGCAATTTCAATTCGTTTATCAATTTCTTGCTCAATCTTGTCAAGCTGGTTTTCGCTGATACTTTCAAGCTTGAGTAGCTTTTCACTCAATCGTTTCGCTTTTTCTTGGTTTTTGAATTTATTAATGACGTCCATATGTTCGGACGCAATAGTGCAAAATTTTAAATCGTCACTGTTTTGTATATTCCTGCATTCCAATGGTACCTCTTTAAATAGGGAAGCGGGTCAAACCTTGATTTGTGATTTTACAACCTTGGGGTCTTTATATTATCCTTGACAATTCTTATCCAGATCCAACTTTCTTTGAGTGCAATGGATAAAGAAGATTTCGTGTTTGTGCTGTTTTCTTTTTCTGAAAGCCTTACGGCTTTCGCAGGGCCAATCGGGAGATTGGCGTGCCCAGAGTGAAAAAGAGGCGGCGGGTGGGTGCAAAACCTGCCGGGTAATTAACCTCGGATTATGTAAGAAGCGGCATGAACCATGACAGGGGCGGACTTGATAAGGTAAAAGAACGTCTGAATTCTATTGTTCTTTTTTATGGTTGTTACAAAGAATTTTACGTCTACGATCTGAATGCCGTGAAAATGTTTGAGTTCAAGAAGGTGGTTCAATGTCTTCCAACTGGCTGATGCCATCTTTGGGTGCATTGGGGAATGTTTTGAAAACTCTTGCCGGAGTTGTAAAAGAAATTATTTCATAGATTATTAGACGGGCCAGGCGGGTTTCATATGGCAGCGGGAAGATGATGCATTCATTAGGTTTCGTCATCAAGATGATACTTTAGTGGGACGACCAGAGGGCAGACACAAGGTCCTGCCCCTGCAAAATATGTCACTTTGGTTGCAAACATGGAATAATCAATAATCAACGACCACGAACACCAAGCCAGATCGTGTGATGACTTCCCTTGTTTCCGGCTCTTGCCCGCACACGGTTTTCTGTCACCTTAAAACCTGCCTTTTTCAGACACTGGGTAAATGCTTGATCCGGCCCAGCGGACCATACAGCAAGAACGCCTGCCGGACGAAGTGTTTCGTAAGCGGCTTGCAGACCTGCACTGGAATACAGCCAGTTGTTATCTTGACGTGTCAAGCCATCAGGGCCGTTGTCCACATCCAGCAGAATGGCGTCATAGGCCTGCTTCTCATCCTGAAGAATTCGGGCAATATCCGCTTCCTGCACAACAATTCGTGGATCTTCAAGGGGACGGCCTGCCAGATCGGCAAGGTGCCCCCTGTTCCACGCAACAACCGCCGGGACGATTTCAGCAACCACAAGCTCACTTTCCGCTGCCATCCGCTTCAAAGCAGCAGATGCCGTAAACCCCATACCCAGTCCGCCGATCAGGATTCGGGGGTTGGGACGACCTGCAACGATTTCACAGGCCATTTCCGCCAGCACCTCTTCTGAGCCGTGGACTCGGCTGTTCATCAGTTCATAACCGTCTACCCGGATGGAAAAATCCCGTCCATGTTTGTACAAACGCAGCTCTCCACCACCGTCAGGGACGGCAGCCTTGTCTATCAATTCCCATGGAATCATTGAAAATCCCATCCCATTTCAGCTGCCAGCCAATGGGGAAGAAGCATCACAGCCCGCGTAAAATCCATGCCGCTGCTCTCGATACGGTCCTTTACCGCCTTTGAGAACGGCTGTGTTGTGGTTTCGATGGAGGTCATTTTAACCGGGGGTATTTGTGGCAATGTCCGATCTTTCAACGCGAGGCAGGACACGACAGGTGAACTGACATAATGAACCCGACAGACCACAGGCCTTGCCTGATAGGCGCTGCATGCGCCATCAACGTTCAACGGGCAGCAATGATCATAGTTCGAGAGATCGATTTCCGTGTCTATATCTTCCGATGGATATCTGCCTGCCATCCGTCTGTCCCAGGCATGCCATTGCTGTGTCCGCTTCTTTAAATCCATGATCTGCTGTTCTGAAAACTCACGTTTGATATGCTGTGCTATCTTGTGAGCCTCCAACGAACTGGTGAGGATATGATGATGACAGCAGTGATTGCACCCCAGTCTACAGGTGGGTATGATTCCAGCCCTCCCTCTCAGCCTTGCCAGTTCACCAGCTGCTGCTTTATCCACTGATGCGTAGACTCCGTTAACAAAGTCTTCTTCCAGATCAATCAAAAGATCCGTTCCCAAAGCCTCATGTACAGAAATGGTCGTGCTATTCATAATCATGGTGATCGTTCTCCTTGTTTTTTATATGGGCCTTACGCCCACAGAAGGCAGATCGTCTGACCTTTATGAACAACCATATTCACATTCATGACAAACTGTCGTTGCCAAAAGACCATATTACACGAATGACAGCACAAAAAGTGGAATTCTTTTATTATCATGAAGAAAAATACTGAACATAATAGATTAACAAGGATCTTTCAGTGTTTTTTTATCAGGGCTTTATGTTTAATACCTGATTCATTTCAGTTGGATAGGGAAAAACCGTTTACTAATCTATTTGACGTGGCTGTCAGACCATATCAATGTACTTTTCAATATTCTTCATTTTCATACTATCATCAATATCAAATTTAACTGCAACACCGTTGGGAGTTATGCGAATGATGTCCCCAGCTACCCGAATAAGATCAATATTCGCTAAATCTGCAAACAACATGGTAACATCCGCACCCACGGGCAGCATTTTGTCCGTTTCGATAAACACCCCTCCGTTACTGATATTCTTTATCGGGTCAGTGTATACTTCGTTATGTGCAGAATAGTCCACTTCTTCAAAAAAGCAGGTTTTCCTATAATGTTTTCTGCGTTCCATTACGATCCTTCCTTTCGTTGCCATTGATTGTTAATGGATTAAATTCAATATCAAAAAAACTTAATACTTATCCATAAAGCGGTAAGACAATAACTTACACGCCGGTTTCCCATTCTTTTAATAAATCAATCACGGAACCTATATATACGATAAATACGACCATTCGCTAACCAAACGGATGAATGAATCGGATTACACTGATGAAAAACAGCTAAGAGCAGCTGGTGCAGTTCACTCCCTGGAGAAAGGACAAAGCAAATATCGGGAGAGAATATTAATGTAATGAATTTAGCAGAAAAAGAATGGGATGTCTATTTAAAAAAACAGGTTACGTAAACACAGGCATGGCGGGCCATGCCTGTGTTTTTTAAAAAATCGAACTTGCTATTGTTCAAACCACGACACAGATATCATGTCTCCGTGACCTGAGCCATGTCGTTTTTCTTGAACTCCTTGTGAAGCCGTGACACTTTCTTTACGAAATGGATAGTCTCTGTTGTGGGGGGTATCCCACCATATTCTTGAACCTTCCGGCTTCCAGCGTTGTACGCTGCCAATGCCAGACGCTCATTTCCTTTAAAACGAATGAGAAGTCTCTTGAAATGCCTTACACCGGCTTCGATGTTTTTTTCAGGGTTGAACGAATCCCTCAAGCCCAATGCTCTTGCAGTCCTTGGCATAATCTGCATCAATCCTCGTGCTCCCACCCGGGAAACAGCTCTTGGATTGAAACCTGATTCTGCCACAATGATGGCCTTAATGAGATGGGGATCGACTTTGTGTTTTCGCGATGCTTTGAGGATAATAGGATAGTAGATTTTCGCTGCTTTTTCCGTCTCCGAGAGGTTGACCATCAACGCCTTGGAGCTGGATTCGATCATAAAATCGGAAACCAGCGGCTCATTGGGTTCAGCGGGTTTAATTTCTCCTGCTTGCTCCAGTTGCAGACTTTCTTCAGAATGCCGTTCTTCAAGATACGATACTTTCGCTTTAACAACAGCAAAAGCGACTAACAAAATCAAGCAAACAAACAAACTCCTAAAATGGCCCGACGACGAGGAATCTCCTGTCTCGTTTCCATTCATAAACACCTTCCTTTCGGTGATTTTATTTAAGTTTATGGGCTCCACTCTTATGCCGAAAACTTGCCCATTATTTTGAAAATCACCCAGGGTAATCAGGAAGGTTAACATCCTATGTATCTTAATTCAAACATTTTTTTAAAAAAGGCCTTTTTGCGCCTGTTTCACGCCGATAGAAGCCTTAAATACTATTATTGCCCTATCTAACTGGAATTTCAGTCTTTCATCGACTCAAGCTCATCCCATCTTTCGTAAAGCTGCTCCACTCGTTTTTGTGCCTCTGAAAGCATCTGACAAACCGTTTTCATCCTTTCAGGATCCTTAGCCAGAGCGGGATCGGCAACTTCAGCTTCAAGGGTACTGACTTCTTTTTCTGCATCAATGATATTTTCTTCGATTTGAGCCAGTTCAAAACCGTGTTTGTATGAAAATTTTTTCTTTTTGTCCTGTTTTGCCTCTTCGATCGGCTCTTCTTTGGTTTTCTTTTTCGGGGCCTTCTTGTTTTTTTCCTGCATTTCCATGACCCACTGGTCCACATTGGCATAAAGCTTCACCGAACCCTCGCCGTCAAACCCCAGAATATGGGTGGCGAGATTGTTCAGCAGATACCGGTCATGGGACGCCACAACAACAGCACCGGGGAAATCTCCCAGGCTTTCTTCAAGAACCTCCAGAGTCGGAATATCCAGGTCATTGGTGGGTTCATCGAGAAGAAGGACATCAGCCGGTGTCTTCATGAGATTTGCGATGATGGCCCGTGCTTTTTCACCACCGGAAAGCTTCGATACCGGCGTATCCAGCTGTTCGGTCCGGAAATGGAATTTTCTGGCCCAGGTCACCACATGGACAGGATTCCCCATGAACATGACCGAGTCGCTGTCCGGGGCCAATGTCCGTTTCAAAGACAGTTCGGGGTCAAGCTGTTTTCTTTCCTGATCAAAAAGAACGAGGCTCAAATCATCCACGGTTTTCACATGTCCGCTATCAGGCTCCATTCGTCCGGCGAGAATATTAAGAAGAGTTGATTTCCCTGAACCGTTGGCACCCAGAAGCCCAATAAAAATCCCGGGTGAAAGGGCAAAGCTCAAATCTTTGAAAAGTGTTCGACTGTTCAGCGATTTTTCAAGATGATAGGCTTCCATAAGCCGCTTGGTTTTGCGGCCCGAACTCTGAAAATCGATTTCAACATCTCCAGTCTGTCGATTTCGACGTCTTAATTCGCTGAGTTCGTTGCCCATTTTCCCAGCCTGATCAATTCTGTATCTGGCCTTGGTGGTCCTTGCCTTGACGCCCTGCCTCAACCACTCGGTTTCACGCCTCATTTTATTGGCAAGAACCGTTTCCTGTTTAAGCTGCTGTTCGATGAACAACTCGCGTTTTTCAATAAAATCCTGATAGCTGCATTCAATTTTCAAGTAGCCATCAGGATAAACCGAACCCATTTCGATGGTACGGTTGGTGACGCGGTTTAAGAGCGCTCTGTCATGGCTGACAAGAACAAAGGCAAAATCCGCATTGAGGAGAACCTGCTCAAGCCAGAGAATACCTTCAAGATCCAGATGGTTCGTGGGTTCGTCAAGAAAAAGGATATCGGGCTGCTTGATCAGTGCCACGGTGATGGCCAGGCGTTTTTTCATACCACCGGAAAGTTCTGACACCTTGCGTGACATATCGGCAAAATTGGCCTGGCCGATGGCCCTCTGAGCTTTGCTGAACATCCGAACATCGTCACCCGCCGTTTCATGGAGAGCATCCGATGTGATCTGCTCAATGGTTTTTTCCGGATCAAACTCTTCTTCCTGAGCCAGGTATACGGGTCTTACATGTTTTTTTTCAAGGCGGCTGCCCTTGTCCGGGAGCATCACCCCTGCGAAAATCTTGAGAAGGGTGGATTTCCCCGATCCATTGGCTCCGACAAGCCCCACTTTCTCCCCTTCGGAAAAGGTCATGGACAGGTCGAAAAAAAGGGTCTGGGAACCAAAACTCATCTCAAGGGAATTGTAACCGATCAGGTGTGCCATCTTTAATTTTTCATCCTATTCTTGATATCATCATTTTCATTTATAGCGTCTGGCATGAAACTGCATATTTCATATACTCCTTCAGCCCGATTTATGTTAGGCTGCGGTTCATGGACAAGAGCAGACAATATATATTAATGTGCAAAAGGTCAAAAGAAATCCAGAGTTTATGGGAACCCAAGACCGGTGATTTCTATGCGGACATAAATCAGGACGTCCATTGTTTTTTCCCTGACCCAACAAAAACTGAAACCATCAAAAGCGGGTTCGGTATCAGCTCCGGGAAAAAAGTCACCACACTCTCGCCTTTGGTCTGGCTTCCCAAGTTAGATCAGTTGATTGAAGCGGCACAAATCCAGTGCTGTTGCTTCAGAGACACGTCTTTTCAGTTTTACGAATGGGTCAAACTGCCTTACGGCAAAGGCGGAATACCTGCAAACAGGTATTTTTCTTCCCTGGAGCAAGTCTGGCTGGCTTTTATCATGAACATTCGATTCGCAAAAACGTGGGAAGACGAGGATTGGAAATCCGTCGTACTCCTCACGGCTTAGGGTTTATTTGAAAAATCGTTTGCCAAAAGAACACCTGATTATTTTAAGCACTCTTATTCATAACGCAATGCTTCGATGGGGTTTAACTGTGCCGCTTTTCTCGCCGGATAAAAACCGAAAAAAACCCCAACACCTGCTGTAAAAGCAACCGCAAGAACGATAATCGAAGGGTCCACAAGCACCGTTGCCCCCATGACCGAACCGATTCCGTATGCAATACCCAGTCCCACAAGGATACCGATGACCCCTCCGATCAGACTGAGAATCACCGCTTCGATGAGAAACTGAATGAGAATATCCCCGCTCCGAGCCCCAATGGCCATACGGATTCCGATTTCCCTCGTTCTTTCCGTAACCGAAACAAGCATGATGTTCATAATGCCGATGCCGCCAACCAGAAGGGAAACACCGGCGATGGCGCTCAAAAGGGCAGTGAGCGTTCCCGTGACTTTTCCAGCCATACTGATGATCTCCGTCTGGTTGCTGATATGGAAATCATCTTCATCATCGTCGTCATTGAGTTTATGATTTCGTCTTAAAATGGTTGTGGCTCTGGCTTGGGCTTGGGTCATTTTTTCTTCGGAAACAGCTGAGACAACAACCGCCCTTAGGGTCTTACCGTCGGAAAGTCTGTAAAGAGCCGTGGCATCCGGAATAAGAACGATATCATCCTGATCCATGCCCATGCTCGACTGCCCCTTACTATTCAATGTTCCGATCACCATAAACGGTACGTTTCTGATCCTGATCCGGGTTCCCACAGGATCCTGGCCGGGAAAAAGTTCGTCGACCACAGTTTTCCCAAGAACAGCCACTTTGGACTTGGCCTTCACATCCCTTGCCGTAAAATAGGAGCCACCGGAAAGGGTGTAGTTCCTGATACCTAAATAATCGACGGACACCCCGTTCACGGACGTGTTCCAGTTATTTTTCCCTGCAATGATCTGTTCGGAGAGCCGGATATCCGGTGAAACATAACGGATGAATTCCGTTTCTTCCCGGAGTGACGCCACATCGTCCATGGTTAATGTGGCCTGGCTGCCTGATCCTCCCCGGACTCCACCGGAAAACGTGCTGTCCGGATGAATGATGATCATGTTGGTTCCAAGGGACGCCACCTGTTTCTTGATGTCTTCCTGCGACCCTTTGCCCAGGGCCAGAAGGGATATGACAGATGCCACGCCGATGATCATGCCAAGGGTGGTCAGGAGACTCCGCATCCTGTTTTTTAGAATACTCTGGAAAGCCACTTTGATCAGTTTACGCCATTTCATTGGTTTTCATCCTTCCCTTTCGGGTTACCGCTAACCGGGACAGCAGCAAAACTTCGTTCTTCAACCGCCCTGTCTTCTTGTATCTTTCCGTCCTTCATTCTGATGATTCGTTTGGCATACGACGCCACATCAGCCTCGTGGGTCACGAGAATCAGGGTGATGCCATTGTCGTTCAAGGTCTGAAATACGGAAAGCACATCCACCGTGGTGCGGCTGTCCAGATTCCCTGTGGGTTCATCGGCAAGGATGATGGCCGGATCGTTTACCAGAGCCCTGGCAATGGCCACTCTCTGTTGCTGGCCCCCTGAAAGCTGGTTGGGGTGATGGTCAAGTCTGTGAGCCAGGCCCACCATTTCTAAAGCGGCCACAGCCCTGTCCCTTGTCATTTTCGGTCGGCTTGTGCGGCTGTAGAGCAGGGGCAGTTCGACGTTTTCAAGGGCCGATGTCCTTGGAAGAAGGTTGAAACCCTGAAATACGAAACCGATTTTCTGGTTTCTGATATCGGCCAGCTGGTTCTTGTTCATGGTGTCCACCCGGATTCCTTCGAGAAAATACTCGCCACCGCTCGCCTGATCCAGGCAACCCATGATGTTCATCAGCGTGGATTTCCCCGACCCTGACGCGCCCATGACCGCTATGAACTCGCCTTGTGTAATGGCAAGAGAAACGCCATCAAGGGCTTTCACGGTTTCACCGCCCAGGGTAAATGCTTTGTGAATGTTATTCAGTTTGATGGTTTCCATGATCATATTCATCTCATGCCACGCGATGTCCCGTGACTTTTTCCCGGTCTTTGGGGGGCCAACTTAGAGAACAGGTTGGTTTTGGCTTTCGCTTTTTCCGCTTTTGCGCCCGTAATCACCACCATGCCCTCTTTCACATCCCCATCTTCGGCGAGAACGGTTTGAGTTCCATCACTTATTCCAGGTTTTACAGCCAATTTTAAAGGCTCTCCAGCTGGATCAAGAGTAAAAACCCGGGGGCCATGTTCTCTTTTCACATGGCCCTTTTCACCCCCGGAGCCGGACTTATTGTTCGAAACCCCATTATCAGGTTTAAACCGCAAGGCTCCCGTGGGGATCAAAAGTGCGTTTTCTGCTTTGGCCACGATAAAATCCACGGTGGCCGTCATGCCCGGCAGTAAATAGCCTTTTTCATTACCCGCATCCACCACCACCGTGTAGGTCACCACATTGGAAATGGTGGTGGGTTTCATTCGGATCTGGGTCACCTTTCCTTTGAAAATGTCATCGGGATAGGCTTGAACCGTGAATCGCACAAGTTGTTTCACCTGGATCTGGCCGATATCGCTTTCATCCACGTTGGCCTCGATTTCCACTCGGGAAAGATCCTCGGCAATGACAAAAAGAGTGGGCGTACTGTAACTGGCTGCCACGGTCTGCCCTTCTTCAATGTCCCGTGTGATCACGGTTCCATCAATGGGTGAACGGATTCGGGCGTTATCAAGGTTGGTTTTCGACTTTTTCAAAGCAGCCTGGGCAGATAACAACCCCGCCTGTGCAAGACTTTTTTCCGTTTCAAGACTCAGCCATTCCTGGGCAGATAAATTCCCCGAATCTGCCAGGGGCTTGTTTCTCACGCATTCCAGCTCGGCCTGTTTGAGTTTGGCTGTGGCTTCCATCACATTGGCTTTCGCCTCAATAACGGAGGATTCAAACAGGGACAGATCAAGAAGTGCAAGGACCTGGTCTTTTTTCACCTTATCGTTGTAATCTACAAATACCTTATCGATAGTACCCGAAACCTGGGTCCCGATATCAACGGTACCCACAGCCGCAATAGTCCCCGTGCTTGAAACAAGGGTTTCAAGATCGCCTCTGACCACTTTTTCAGTTTGATACACCGGTTCCTGGGTCTCGTTCTGCTCCCGTTCGGAAACATACCTGTACCCCGAAACAGCGATATAAATCACACCGGCGGCCATTAAACCGATCTTAACGATTTTCCACCCGAAGCGTCCGTATGTTGACATGCTCATTTTTTATTTCTCCACCATGGCCGTAATTTCTGCCATGTCACCTTTATAAAAAGAAATGGTCATCGCCTTGATCACTTTTTTAAGATCTGCGTCCACCTGATCGTACTGAGCCTCCACGTAATTCGACTGGGCTGTGGTCAGTTCGGTCAGTGTGGATGCGCCTGCTTTGTATCTCTGCCTTGTGGATTCCAGCGCCTTGTCAGCATAATTCAGCTTCGACCGGCTGACCTCCACTTGCTCCGATGCGGTCTGATAATTGGCAATGGCCTCACCCATTTCCACTTCGATCTGGCGTTCGAGCTTTTCCAGTTCAACACGGGCTGTATGGCTGGCTATCCGCGCCTTGCTTACGTTGTTTCGTGTGATATGACGGTCGAAAATCGGAATGGACACATTGATTCCCGCACTGGCGCTGAGGTTGTCGTCTCCGATCTGTTCGTTTACCCGCCCGTCATCAAGACTCGTATAAGAGGATGAAAGTTCAAATACCAGGTCCACGGTGGGATAATGTCCCGATTCAGCTTCCTTGATCTCCATATCCGTGGATTTGAGCTCGCTTTTTTTGGATTTCATATCAGGCCTTTGTTCAAGAGCCGACGCCGTGAGCCCTGCCTGATCAGCAAACGCCCAGTTCCCCACCATCACGTCTTTGACGCCGGGCAGATCCACAGGGGTCAAAGCTGAAATACCTATGGTTTCAAGAAGTTTCATCTTGCTGGTGTTCCACTCTTCTTTGGCTGTTAAAAGAGTAAGTTTGGCGTTGGCTGTTTCAGCCTGCTGCTGGTAGACATCTGTCACAGGGCGTCGCCCTGCTTTGTAAAACGCTTCGATCTGTTCTAACTGTTTCTGGTTGTCCGCAAGGTTTTCCTCAGCCACACGAATGCGCTCTTTTTTCAGAACCGCTTCAAGATAAGCAGAAACCGTATTGAAAATAACGGCCTGACGTGTCCGTTCAAAACTGTCTTTCCTGGAATCCAGAGCGTATCTCGATTTTTCATAAGACGCCTGATCCTCATAGCCCTTGAAAAGATTCAACGTGGATGTGATGGCCGCTGATAATGAGCGGTACGTGCTGTCATCCGGGGTACTTCGCGTGTTTCTCCCCACATCGGCACCGGCCCGGGCTGTGAGGTCCGGATAAAAATCCGAGCGGTCCTGGTCGTGGGTAATCCGATAACTTGCCACCTGATCCTCTGCGGTCTTCAAGTCCTGATTATGTTTGAGGGCCAGAGACACAGCCTGTTTCATCGTCATCGGCCCATCGGGCTGGCTCGCAAATACGTTCCACGGCAAAAGAATCAACACGAACAACACACCTGCCACCCAATGGCCATTCTTCACTATTAATCTCTCGTTCATATAAACTCCCTGAAATCATGAAGCAGTTGATATTCCAAATTCAATGGCTGGAAGATAACACATTTTTCCAAGGTTCACTGTTAATTTTCGGTGAAGAAATGTAAAGCGTTTCTGATGTTTCTTTACATTTCTTTACACCCAAAATCATCGGTTCTAGTATAGTAACAATCAGACTCAAACAAACCATAGCCCAAAAAACTATTGAAAAAGGACAACCCATTTGAACCGCATATTGATCATCGACGACGATGTGGAACTCTGCGATCTTTTAAAGGATTACCTTGGCCCCGAGGGGTTTGACATCGAAACGGCCCATAGTTCGGACGCAGGTCTCAATCTGGTTTTTAACGAAGAGTTCAGTCTTGTGGTTCTGGATGTGATGCTTCCCGGCTTAAACGGCTTTGAAGTCCTTCGCCGCATCCGTGAAGGCTCCCGTATTCCTGTAATCATGCTCACGGCAAGAGGCGACGATGTGGACAGAATTGTGGGTCTTGAAATGGGAGCCGATGATTACCTTGCCAAACCCTTCAATCCACGGGAGCTGGTGGCCCGGATAAGAGCTGTTCAGCGCCGAACGGAATCTTTTTCAGTGCCATCCCGTGAAGCGGAATCCGAGCCAGTCCTTTTACATGACGGGGACATCGTCCTTGACCCGTCCAATCGGCGTGTTACAGTGGGTGATGTGGATCTTCAGCTTACATCCGTTGAGTTTTCCCTGCTGCATGAGTTGTTGAAAAACAAGGGACGGGTGATCAGCCGTGACGAGCTTGCCGAACATGTTCTTGACCGCAAACTCTCCGTGTTCGACAGAAGCATCGATGTTCATGTGAGTAGTCTGAGGAAAAAGCTTGGAACAGGTGCACAAAACCAGGAGCGCATCAAATCCGTTCGTGGCGTGGGCTATCTTTTCACCGTCTCAACACCCGTCACTAACAGGAGTTGATCTATGCGGAGTCTTTTCGCAAAATTATTTTTTGGTGCAGCAACCATCATCCTTCTGTCCATGGTCATCACCATAGCCATCGCTGTTTTTTCGTCTTTCGGACCTGTAAAAATGCACAGAAAGCACATTCATCAACGAGAACAAATGCTCATTTATGACGTCCTGGGTCTATACGGCCATGATGCTCTGAACGCGCTGATCGACAATGGTCCAGACGCCATAGAACGGCTGGAAGCGGGTCTTGAAACACAAACAAACTTTCAATCCTTTTTGTTCACAACAGATGCGGTCCAGATCACCGGGAAACCTGCCCCGACAGAAGTAATCTCACTTGTAAAACGACTTTCCGGCACGACCCCGGACGGTATTGTGCGGGATTCTCTCATGATCATCGCAGCCCGGACAATGAAAGGCAAAAACGGAAAAAAATACGTGGTCGCCGCCATCCTGCCCCATACCTCGAATGATCCCTTTGAAAAACGGTTCCCTTTTCCAAGGGATTTCTGGCTGCGAATCCTGGTATCCTTTCTCCTGTGCGGAACGATCTGCTACGCACTGGCCCGACACCTGACCATACCTCTTGATAAACTTCAGACCGCCACACGAAAACTCGCCGAAGGAGATTTAAGCGTGCGGGTTTCACCTTCCATGGGCAATCGCTCAGACGAAATCGCTGCTCTGGGAAAAGATTTTGATCGCATGGCCGAAAAAATTGAAAACCTTGTCGATTCCCAGAAACGGCTGATCAGAGACATTTCCCACGAACTCCGGTCGCCCCTTTCTCGACTGACCGTGGCTCTGGAACTGGCCAGACAACGAGGAACTGAAGCTGTCATCCCCCCTCTTGACCGGATCGGTCTTGAAACCGAACGACTTAACGACATGATCGGCCAGCTGCTAACCTTAACCAAGCTGGAAAGTGGTACACAGCGAAAAACCGAAGACATGGACGTGTGCCAGATCATACAGAGTATCGCAACAGACGCCCGCTTCGAAGCCCAGCTTCGAAACGTTCAAGTAAAGACGGATATTCCGGAGTCTTTGCCCTATCAGGGCCACCCTGAAATGCTGTATCGGGCCATCGAAAATATTGTTCGAAACGCCCTGCGATACACAGCTGATGAAACAACGGTGTTCATCACCGCATCACGAGTCGGAATCGAAAATTCCTGGCTCGACATCACCGTGAAAGACCAGGGCCCCGGTGTCCCAGACTCGGAGTTGCCCCATCTGTTCAAACCCTTCTACCGGATCGAAGATTCCCGTGATCGGTCAAAGGGCGGAACGGGATTGGGGCTTGCCATAGCAGAGCGTGCCGTAAAGCTCCACCATGGAACACTGAGCGTTGAAAACGATGAAAGCCGGGGACTGATGGTCAAAATTCTACTGCCGATTGATTTGTCATAGACATTGACGCTAACATATAAGCGAATATCAATGCCGTTTCCTTCACACGCATGATATATTGGTGAAACGTTGTAAGGGTGACTGAGGGTCGCCCCTATGGTCATCGCAAAAATCAGCATTCAATATACAGAAAAAGGATAAAGACTATGAAAACATTGACCTTTGCCCTGCTGTTGATTATGGGATTATTATTTTCCGGCTGTTCTTCTTCCTCCTCTGGAGGAGGGGCAGATGGCGACCCTGATATCCCGTCTATCCCATCAAATGTATCCGCACCCACACTCCGGATAACCCTTCCGGCCAGCTGGGATGAAAACTGGTTTGCGTCGGCTTCGGTCTTCGATCTTGATGCGGACGGGGACAAGGAAATTATCGCAGCCCGGCACAGCGTTCTGTATGTATGGAATGATGAAGGGATTCAAATCTGGCGGGCACCGGTGGGAGAACCCGCCAGTTCAGCTAACGATCATGGCAGCAACCGTCAATACGCATCGCCTGTGGTCGGTGATCTTGACGGTGATGGGCATGGAGTAATCGCCATCGCGTACAGTA
>JBAZWJ010000096.1:0-15613 GCA_041660385.1 Desulfobacteraceae bacterium
AAAATTACCCACTGGTCGTGTATTGCCGCTGAAAAGTCCTGAAATTTCGGAATTCATGATGCCCCATTTTTCAGATTGGGTTTTCCCAGTTTTCAGGTATTGGTCAGCTTTGGTCATGTAGTTTCCGACCTGTTCGGCGATGAGTTTTTTGTACTGTTCCTTCTGATCATCGGCAAGACCCTCAGGAAGCGGTGAATCATTGAGGAAGTCAGCAAATTCCTTGTTTATCGCGTATGAATAGTAGCAGGCTTTGAGAACCCATTCAGGAGACTGGCAGGTGATCACCGATGCGTAACCCGATTCCAGATTTTCAAGGAGTTTCGCTTTCTCAGCCACGATGGTGTCGTCGATGACGCCAGCAAGTTTTGTTTTCATGTAGGTGTCGAACGACCCGTGAACTGCGTTAAAAGTCATAGCCGCATAGGCTGCTGCCATATCAGGTGAGTCTTTCACAAAACCCTGTTTGAACTCCTTGATGGCGTCTTTTCTTTGATCAAGGGCTTCTTTGAAATCCCCTTTCTCTCTGTAATATTCTGCGGCAAGAGACAGGGCGCGTACACGATCAACCGGTGGCATTTCGCCAAGACCACGTTCGAGAACGTCAATTGCTTTAGCCATGTCGCCAGATTTCCGGTAGTATTCATAGATATCGAACATCACAGCGGGACGTCCCGGTGTTTTTTTAGAGGTGCGATCAAGGTACATCATGAAATCCTCGGCAGCCAGTTTGTGCTGGCCCATGGTTTTCCTGATTTCACCGGCCTGACGGATAAACTCCGGAGTTTTTTCATGTTTAGGCAGACGCCTTGCAAATTCTTCCAGATATCGTGCAGTCACACGGTATTGAGAAGCGGAAACGGCACAGTCGATCATGATGGCAAGCACATCCGCCGAATGTTCCGATTCGGGAAAGTACTTGATCAGCTTATAACCGGCAGAGAATACGGTATCCAGTTTGCCTTTGTCCTTGCTGGAAACAATAAGAGCGTGGAGGGCCTGTTCACCAAGTCCTGTATCCTTGTTTTTTTCAATCACATCTTCGATGCTCTGTTTTCCAAGTTCCCAGTCGTTCATGGCATCAATGGTGAGGTTGGAAACAATGCGGGATTCGGAAGCCTTGATCACTTCAGCCACATCTTTTCTGACTTTTTCGGGGAATCGGTTGTCTTGAATGACCTTCCGGCCAAACTCCACAAGACCTGCAAAATCTTCTTTCAGATGGTAGGCGTCAAGAGTAAGATGGACTGCTGATTCGGCAGCCTTCCCCTGGGTGTATTTTGCAATGAACGCTTTGAATTCATTGATGGCGTCGTCGTATTTTCCATCATCAAAGGCAATCCATGCAATGTTGAACAGAATGTCGGGAACTCTGGGTGAGCTGGGAAATTCTTTAACATACAGATTCCCATTTTCACGTAAACCGCCACGGGCGTATGCGATTTCGTAGTAATTCAAATCATCTTTTTTCTTGAGGGCGTTGTAATAGGACACCACAGCACTGTCCAGAAGTTCTTTGCGATCCGGTGTGTCGTCGTCTTTAACTTCGGCGGCAACAGCAACAACTTTTTTAGCCTCTTCAGGTTTTTCTTTTTTCACAGGCATGGCCAGACGGGCGACCAGACGTTCATACTGTCTGCCAGCTTCAAGAAATCGGCCGGATGCGAAAAGGGCTTCGGCATAGTTTGAAAGCATGTCCGTGTAAACCGGGCTGTCTTCAAAAAAATCAAGGTAGGCTTTGTAAGCGTCTGACGCAACATTGTATCTTTCTGAGGATTTTTCCTCACGGGCTTTTTTGTGAAGATGGGTGACGATATTCCGTGCATACGCTTCGTAATTTTTAAGATCAGCGGCTTTTTCTTCGTCTTTTATGTGGACGGAACAAGCTTGTTTTTTAAGGGCTGAAACAATGATGGAAACATCACGATCCGCATTTTTAAAATCACCCAGAGTCTGGACGCATTCAACGATGTTGCGGGCGTATTCGAGAAGACGCTCCTCATCATGCTGGAGTTCGGCAAGTTTTCTGTAAATTTCAACAGCATGGCGGTGTTTTTTCTTGGCCATGTAACGTGAGCCCAGTTTTTCAAGCACATAGGTGAATACCTGTCGCGACCAGCTGTATTTTTTAAAATAATCAAGTGCAGCCTGGGGTGTGTGGTCCTTGTATACTTCGGGATAGCAGTAAGCCATGTCCACCAGGGATTCCAGCTTGATATCCACACGCTTATAGGTGTCCACATCAATTTCCTGCCCCGGTTCGTTTGCTGCAACCGACTGTTCGAACAGGCGGACGGCTTTTTCAAAATCACGGTTGTTCACATGGCTCCAGGCCAGTTTGTACCGGGCAATGACAATGGCCGAGCTGTCCGGGTAATCCAGCACTTTCGTGTAATGCCGGATAGCCATGTCAAGATCCTGTTTGCTGATGAAATGATCGCCCAGAAGAAGAAAGCTTTCTGGTGTGTAAGGGCTTTTGGGATATTTGGTGATAATGGCTCTGTACTGTTCAACCATTTCGGGGATCTGGTTCATTTCACGGTATTCGTGGGCCAGAAAAAAATGGATCTTGTCACGGGAATGGTAATCAGGGAAGTCGTTCAGAATCCGATGATATGTTTCAATGGCCTGATTTTTTAGGGTATTGGCTTCCAGACTGTCTAAGGCTTCCGACCCCTGGCTTACGCCTTCGTTTCTGCGGATAAAGAAAACCACTCTGGCTTTTTCGATGTAAAGTTCGGAAAGCCTCAGGTAAAGTTCGGGCAGATAGGGCATGTTCCGGGATTTATCGATAAGCATCTTGGTGTTTCCAATGGCCAGCTCTACCTTGGTTTTATCTTGTTTCAGTTTTTCAAGGAGTTTCTGCTGTTCATTTTTCTTGTCCTTGCGTTCGAATTCATAGCGTTTTTCCTTCTTCTCAGTGGCCTTGCCTGCTTCTTTAACAGCTTCGGCAGAGAATGAGGGAGAGCAGAATACAACGCAGGTTGCAGCAGCAATGATCCATGTTATGAAAAAAAATATGAAAAGACGTTTCTTCATTTGAAAAATATATCCCATTCTTCCATGCACGCGCATTTATCTTCAAGAACGACTTTGTAAGCATTCAGCTCGTCTGTCCAGAATTCCCCCTGAAAGGGATAGATGGCTTGATAATGTTTTGCCACCTGCTTTTTGACGGTCTTTTTGTCCGCATCTTTCTTGTAATGGTACTGATAAACCCTCTGGTACATATCCAGGCCGATTTCATAGGCCATGAGATCTGTTTTTTCTTCGTATTCAAGAAGTTCGTTGGCGAGAATTTCAAATCTGTCCCGCATCAGAAGTCGGAATTCCTTGTTTACTTTTTCCATTTCAAGGGCATAGATCTTTTCAAGATAGGCTTTGAGCAGAGGGTCTTTCACTTGTTTGATCTGGCCCCGCTCTTTTTCAAGCAGACGCAGGAAACGCCATACATCGTCGATTTTTTTCTGACCCAGCAGAGCCAGAAGAAGAGGTTTGTTTTCCGTGTAATCTTTCCTGCTGTAGATATTTTCAAGTGCGTCCCTGTAATGGGCCCTGAACTCTTCAACAACACCCAGTGCCCTCTGGTAATGGCAGACATCTTTGTAGATATAAGATTTCAGCAGAAAATATTCCGGTGTGAAGTAGTTGCTGTAAACAGGTGCTTTGAAAGCGTAGAGAAGGCCCATGGCTTTTTCCGGCTGCTTCAACCGATACTGGTCCCAGGACCGTTCAAGAAGATTCTGGGCCTGATACACAATATTGTCGCTGATTTTAAGGTAAAGTTCATCAGCACCCTGATAATCTTTTTTCTCGTAAAGAAGACGGGCTAATGTTTTCCGCACGTCGTTTTTCAGAGCTTCACCTTCGAAAGATGCTTCGTTGATTTCCCTCAGTGTGGCAATGGCTGGGTCTATCTGGTTCCGGCTCACATCGTACAAGGCTTTCTGAAACAAGAACTGATAATGATAGAAGGTGTCTTTTTGAATCAGTTTAAAATGTTGATTTCCCCAGTCATCAAAACCGTTTTCCCAGTCAAACACACCCTGATGGTAATGGATGAAGTCGTTCAGTTTGTCATCCACAAAACCGAATTCCTGATCACAGATCGATCTTAAGATTACCAGATCCCTGTCATAGGGCATCGTTCGTGTGATTTCTTCAAAGATTTCAAGGGCGTAGTTAACAATCTGGACATCGGGTTTTCGTGTGATCACCCGTGAAAGAGTATCTGCCGCAGCGTGTGTGAATCCCGATTTTTTCAGAGATACACCCAGAAAAAATTCGGCCCAGTCGTAATCATCTGCAATGAATGAGTTTTTGCTCACATATTCATAAAAAAGCGAGGAAGCTTTTTCCACGTTGTTTTTTGAATAAGCCCTGTATCCTTTGTCAAAGACTTCAGGATTCACGACTTCCAGGGGCTGTTCAGGTTCCGACTTCTTTTCTCCCTTGTCTGCATCGAGAAAGGGTTGAACAGGGGCATCGGATTTTTCAGTGGATTGATTTGGAGATTTATCAGTTGCTGTATCCGCTTTTTTGTCAGCCTGAACCGGAGCAACACTATCCAGAACCTGAGGCGCTTTTTGATCCGCAACAGGTTTCACCGTTTCCTTCTTCTCTTCGGCAACCGCCACAACGCAAAACAAAAACGCTGTCAGAATAAGGATGTATATGATGTGAGGTCTGCGTATCATGGTCATTTATCTTTCAGGTAACCGTTAAGGATATTCAATGTTTCATCGGAATATGACGGCCTTGCCCCAAGATTGAAGCTGAAGCCCACATTCACGCCAAACCACATGCTGTTCACCACTTCGTCGCCACGGTATGTGACATAATCCCGCAACTCAAAAGCTATGTTTACTTTCTGGTTGATAAAGTATTTGATACCCGCGCCCATACTGATGATAAGGGCTGCTTCGTCCTTACCAGCCGTGATACCGTCGGAATAGTTGGTGGAATAAAAATCTATACCGCCGCCTGCCAGAAAATACGTTTCATGGTTGATCACCGATTTGTTCAAAATGGCATCTTTTCCGTAAAATGGGCGGATTACCAGATGGGTGAGTAGCTGAAATTTAGGCTCATAGTAAGCAACGGGAGCCGCACCGAAATCATTCAAAAGGTCTTTAAGAATGTCTTTTTCCATGTTGAAATTGGCATAAAGCCGTGCATCCCAGGATATCCTGTCATCGAAGTGATAGTTGTATGCCACACCAACCGGAAGAACATGGTAGAAATCATCACTGGCAATATAACCTGTGAGTAAGGCAAGTTCATGGTAGTTATGAAACATCTTTTCCTGAACGGCGAAGACATTCTCCTCGCCTTTCACGTTTTCAGCGGAAACGCTGGCAGCGCTTAACAGCATCAGCATGAACAGAATCTGTAATAAAACACATCGTCGCATAGTAAAGCGCTCCTTAAAAACCTGTAATATCGAAAACAAAGGGATAGGAAACAATAACATCCGCACCGTTGGGTTTCGGGAATTTCCAGCTTTTGATTGCTGAAATGATGCATGAGTGAAGCTGGCTTGACTTCACTGTGGAAGATTTAATTTTCACATCGCCCACATCGCCTGACTGGAGGATGGTCCATTCAAACTCGATTCGTCCCAGAAGGTTTGAATCGTTGACAAGGGCAGATTCGTAACAAGCGTTGACTTCATCCATATGATCGTTGATGACTTTGGCCACAGCTTCCCTGCTTATGCCACCACCGCTTGCACGGACTTTTTTGGCAACAGGCGCTGCAACAACAGCTTTTACTGCACGCTTCCCGGTCTTGCCGGAACCCAGCGCAGCCACAGAACCTTTTCCGCCAATGCCTGCACTTCTGTAAACACCTGCCCCGCCTTTGTTGTTAATTACACCGCCTGCGGGAATGGCGATTTTACTGTCACCCAGATTGCCCACGATTCCGCCAAGTTTCACATTGGCTTCATTGCCGCGTCTGCTTGTGATTGCGTCCATATTGGTCACCGATGCAAGGGCTTCATTGGGTGCCAGACTGATACCAGTTTTCTTTCCAAGAGCTGCCAGAAGTCCAACCTGATTCACGTTCTTGTTAACCACATTCCCGGCTTTTCCGGATCCTGGATCTGCCGGTTCAGGACGGCTTGTTGGAGTCACTTTGGGGCTTGTCTGTTCGCGGGCGGCCATTTTCATGGTTTCTTTGGGTGATTCTTTTTCCACCACCGCTTTTTTAGTAGACATATCCTGAACTGGCGTGGGCATAACAGGTTTGGGTCTGGGCAAAGGTTTCACCGGTTTTCTGATATCTTCGGTTTCAACTTTGACAAAGTATGTTTCAGGATTTTTGAACTCGGTTTTATCCGGCATGGTTACCGAATAGGAAAAAACAATTAAAAGAATGATGTGGAAAATGACGGCCCGTGAAGAGTATTTAAATGCCGTTGATTCTATAATCCGCTGATGAAGGGGAACCGCAGGAATTGAGCTGTCACTGATAACCGGATCCGGAGGAAGAATACTTTTTCTGATCACATAATCGTAAAAACCGTCGGAAAGGGTGAGTTCTCCTTTAACTGGAAGAAGGGAACTGTAAACGGGAGTGCGTGATCCGAATTTTCCCTTTCCGCCCATTTCAGCTTTGAGTTCCTTTTCTCCCACCTTATTAATGGTTCCAAGAAGAGGTTTGGAAAAGAACATCCGGGTTCCTTTGCTTTCACTGTGTTTTACACGGCAAAAAGTTTCTTTTCCATGGACAAGCACATGCTCGTCTTCATCTTTCAAATGGGATATGGAATGGACGTTGCCACCTTTGAATCGAATGATTTCAAGGACGCGCTCACCGGAGGCTTTAAGGTCTTTGGTCTGACTTTCACCTGTAAGTTTTTCACGAAGGGTGAAATTGGCAGAAAAATCGTCGTCTTCTTCATCTTCTTCATCAGGAACTTGATTGAAAAAACTTGCCGGAAAGGAATTTGTTTCTTTTACCGCAAGTTTAACACGCTCAGCCTTTAAAGGTTCAGGGCTGTTTTCAGTTTTTTTGTTTGTCTGTTTTGGTTTTGCCTGAAGCTCAACAGGTTTCGCATCCTCGACATCAGGTGTGATTACCGATTGTATTATTGAAGTCAGCTCAGGGGATTTTAAAGAAGGCTGTTCAGTCTCCAATTCGTTGCGGTCTTTTCCGTTTCTTGCATCAGTCACAAGACTGTGAGGTGTTGGCCGTTTAATAGTTTCTATCTGTTCCGGTTGTTTTTTAACCCCAGCATTCAAGGAAGCGGGTTTGAAGCGATCTGTCACCTCATCAAAAATCGGTGCTTGTGTCTTGGGTTTCTTTGCAACTGATACAACAGGAGGTTCATCTTTCTTTTCTTCGGTTTTGGTCGTAAGAATCTCTTCAATGCTGTCGAAATCCAGATCATCGTATTGATCCATAAGCGTCAGAAGATTGCGGACGATATCCGGTTGCTGGGAATCTTTTCCCACAGGTGTTACTTCTTTTGGTGTGACTTGAACATCGGCTTTTATTTCTGAGGTATCACGAACTGGCTTTTCCTGAGCTTCAGATATGGACAAAGGAGTTTGATCCATTGTGAGCTGGTCGGCCATGCCAGTCATCTTTTTGAGTTTAGCCTTGACAGTGTATTTGCCGATCTTGACCACATCAAAAGACCCGACAGCACTTTCGGAAACAGCTCGGTTGTTGACGGTGAGTCGGCCTTCTCTGCCCAGATTGACTACTCTGATTCTTCCGTTACTGATCACAAATTCAGCCTGAATGTCGTCAAGGTCCGGATCATCAAGAACCAGATCAGCAAAAGCTGAACCACCCACTTTCACGGATGAGCTGTCAAAACAGTCCCATCCCAGGTAGGTCTCACCGGAAAACACGTAAAATTGTGACACAAAACTGATCGTTGCCGTCGTCATGTTTTCCCTGCCTTGTTCGTGTTCGTTGTTACCTGTCATCGCGTCTTTCATGTCTTTTACCTGCTGTTTATATTAGCGTTAGCAGTTTGTACGGGCTTGTCACCCCACCTAATCTATTTATTTCAAGTCGCCTTTAGGATTTTCATCCTTATTAGTACTTGTTTTTTCATCGGTTTTTCGGATGTCATGGGATTCCAGAATTTCTTTTCTGTAATCTTCTCTGTATGTGAGCATGGATTTTACCTGATTTTTCTTTCTCTGAAGAAGATAGATGGCACCGGATTTCAGGGCCTGGCCTGTCACGTAGGAATTACCGAAGTCAATTCGTGTCAAGAGTTCATCGGATGGGGTGTTATCGGCACCTTTCACGTCTTTTGCTTCTATTGAGTAAACCGAGGTTGAGCTGAAAATCAGCCCAAGAAACAACAAAACCAGACACAGTCTGTAAATCATAAGGCCATCCCCTGAATTAATTTTCTGTCGATATGATTTCAGCATGTTATTTCATCTCCACCACACCGAACTGGAAATTGGGATAACCCGCTTTTCCTGCGGTTTTTATAATGGTATTCACAACTTTGAATGAATGATCCTTGTCACACAGGAAAAGGATATGCTCTTTTCTTTCAACGATTTTAACGTC
The DNA here is from genome assembly GCA_041660385.1 of Desulfobacteraceae bacterium. Lineage (GTDB taxonomy): Bacteria > Desulfobacterota > Desulfobacteria > Desulfobacterales > Desulfolunaceae > DYJE01. The sequence goes on from JBAZWJ010000096.1 coordinate 8,545, forward strand.
TTGCTTGAGCGAATCTGCAACATCTCTGTAATTTTTTAAAGCGTCGTAAAGCTTGTCCAGTCCTATGACTTCATCACCTTTGATGGTGGCCACCACTTTGCCATCCAACTTGAGTTCATCTTTTGTGAGAACAAGACGAATGCTGTCTTTATAGTCCAGTTTAGATGTGGATTCGGGAAGTTTCATCTGCCCGTCAAGGCTCATTTGTTCGGGATTGTTTGAAAAGGAAAACAGCAAAAAAATGAGGATGATGGTGAACATATCCATCATGGACGTCAACTGAAGCTTGGGAGGGTTGAACGGTTTTTTATTACTTCGTCCTAAAGCCATTGTTATCCCCTATCCCACTTTTCCTGATAAAACGACGTTGGGGAAAAGTTCGGCGTTGTTTTTCGAACGGGCCGTGTCCATGGTCTGTATGATGGTTCCGTAAACAACATGCTGCGTTGGAACCAGAATTAACGTATCGCTTTTTGGATAACGATCCTTGATAAACATAAGTTGCTGTGAAAGGTCTTCCATGGGATAGGCATCAGGATTTTTAACCGCAATTTCCGTTTCAAGTTTCACAAGATCATTGTAGGAAAGTTCATCGCAGGTGGCTGTGAGTACCACGGACTTTTCTTTGAGTTCGACGATTACAGTGACTTTTGCGTCTGACTTGGCCGGAACCTTGGAAGCCTTGGAGCTGGTACTGGAAAGAACTGGAACAGACGTGTTGATGGCTTTGATGTGGTAAAATGATGCGGATAACAGCAAAAAAGGAATGAGAACAAGAAACATGTTCATAACAGGAACAAGTTCAAGTTCATCATCTCCGACCTGTTCACGGCGCTTTCTCTTTAGTGCCATACGACTACTCCTTTTCTTCCCGTTTCATGGATGTCAAAAGGTTGTAAAGGGAAAGGGCTTTTTCCTCGAACTGACTGATGATGTAATCGCCCCTGTTGTTCAGCAGGTAGTAGGCCACAAGACATGGGATGGCCACGATCAGACCAAAGGCTGTGGTGAGCATGGCCACGGAAATACCTTTGGCCAGAATTTCCTGTTTCATGGCGGCATTAGCGCTGCTGACGCCTTCGAACGCTGAGATAAGACCCTGAATGGTTCCCAGAAGCCCTAAAAGTGTTGCGATATTTGCAAAAAGGGTCAGGTAGTTGATTCGCGCTTTGACCATCCCGGTTTCTCTCATGATGTTTTCTTCCAGAACCAGCTCGATTTCTTTGTCGCGTTTGTCCGCTTTCATTAAGCCGGATTTAAGGATTCGGCCCAGAGGATGATTTTCAATTTTCGCACATTCGTCTAAGGCACCCCTGTAGTTCATTTTTTCGAGAAGCCCGGCAATTTTTAAATACGTGCTGTCCGCGTTCAGTTTAAGTTTAAAAAACAAAAAAGCCGCTCGTTCGCAGCTTATTGCCAAAGCTGTGATGGATACGGTAAGTATGACATACATAAATGGACCGCCGCTGTTAAAGAATGCAAACACGTAGACCTCCCCTTACCCCTGTTTATTCTGATTTAAATTGTGTGTGATTAATTCGAGCACTTTTGACTGGGCAGAATGCAATATATATGCCTCTGATAAAAACCTGATTTGACAAGGCTCTTACTCGCCAATCATCATTATGAACGTTGTTTGGTATTATGCGCTTGGAATGTTGCTTATCGTATTGTCATCAAGGTTTTTTGTAAAAATTTGATTTAACGAATGGCAATCATATGTTCCCTGAGAGATGGATTAAAAATTTTTTAAGGATAGATTTTTATAGCTCGTAAAAATGATGAACAATAATCATATTTAATAATCACTGACGATATTTTACCAATAGAGTGGTGATATCAAGATGTATGCTTAAAATAAACAAGACACGATATCACCTCTATCTGAAAATGACAGCGAGCATTTTTCTTCTATGGAAGCTTCCGGAATCTCTGTCAGTTCATTAAGAAGTGAGGAACTGGCCCAGAATTCGGCAATATATCGGGTGTCACGGATAATAACAGCTCGGATTTGATCAGTGTTTTTAATTCCAGCGGTGAAAAACGCGGCTTTGACGGCACTTTGTTCAGAGTCAAGACGGACTGGGATGAAGGCTTTCCTGAGTGAGGTGCTTGTGAAAGCGTTGATCAGTGTTTTTTCGTAGTCCATTTTTTTGAAGAGTTTTTCCGTTATAATATCAGCGTTGCCAAGCCCGATGGCGTTTCCGCCACTCTTTTCGCTAAGATCGAGCAAGGCGATCCGGGTAACAGAAAGGTTGACGGAAAAATCATCCTCCATCAGATCGTAAGCCCTGCCTGTAACATTAGGGTCCATGCCTGAACCACTGATATCCTTACCAATATTTTTTATGATAAGAGCGTCCAAATGCTTGAAGGGCAGCTGTGGGAAATGGGCTTTAGCTGCTTTCAAAAGCCGGGCTTCTTCAAAAAAAAGATCTTTGGCAAGCATGGCTTTGATTTCAAAAGGTTCTTCATGCTGATTTTCAACAATACCAAGGGCAAAACGGATATTTGTATGGCGGATTATGCTGTTTCCGGCAGCCTTGATCACGTTATGGAACCCATGTCGTAAAGCAGCCTGATGAAGAGCCACTGCACCTTGATGTTTACCCATGCCGATACACAGCATTTTATAAATACCGCTTTCCACATCGCCTTTGAACTTTGTATGGGGCTTGATCCGGTTAATCACCACGCAGTGATCCATGGCAAGAGCGTCTCTGGAAAAAAAAACGGGGACACCGTCTAATGCTGTGTCGATCTGAACCACTTCCATGGAGGATCGTATTACTGTTCCGCTTGATTTTTCTGTAATACCAAGACTTTCAAGAACTTTAATCTGTCCAGTCGCTTCTGCCCCACCGTGGCTTCCCATAGCAGGAACGATAACAGGAACAGCTCCAGCGGCTTTGACCCGGTCACAAAGAGTTTTCACCATCATCGGAAGATGGGCTATGTTTCGGCTGCCAACGCCAATGGCCACACTCTGCCCTGGCATAATTCCGCATTGTTCAAATTTCATCTGATCTATAGAATTGTTAACAGCCAATTCCACATCCGTTATGCTGCTGTGGGGATAATTCATCACAACGCGATAAAATTCAGGAATAACTCTGTTTTCATGAATAAATAATGGGCACTCCACTGTCATTCTCCCGTTCTGAATCAGTCACTAATTAATGCTTTTACTGTCTTGTTGAATGGGCATTTACCCCGCTCCTGAATGCAATATACATGGCACATGAAAACATGCCGTAGGGTGGGCTTTCGCCCAATGCTGTTGACTTAACTGCCTCTCGTTCCGGGGATTCTCCCCGGAATGCGCCCCACGGAGGCTCCGCCTCCAACGTCGCACATCACAGACTGTTTTTTATTTCCTACACACTTCCAAACCTTAAAAAATCGACAGGTTTTCCTAATTATACATGCGTGTTCATACTGTCTCGAATTGTTTCTTACTTACTCGTATTTAGAGTGCGTCGATCTCTCCATTTTTGGAGGCGGATATGGCTATATATCATCACTTCCATCAAATACGACTAATTGTTTCCATGAAGAAATTTCTGAACAACGATCAGATTGCAAATCAGTGTCTTGAAAACAGCCAATCCCCGCTCATATTTTTTTCTTTTTAATACTGGCACAATTCCTGATTAAACAAATAACCACTGTGGGACAATTCAGGTCGTGAGCAACCTCGATTACTGGGAAATCGGATCTTTACACCATAAGTAATGAAAAAAGGGAAAAGCCAAACAAGGAGAATGTTAACCATGGAGAAGTTCTGTACAAATCATCCCTTCAGCGAAGCACACTGGTACTGCAAGAAATGTCAGATATCCTATTGCTTTCCCTGCGTTGAAAAAAAAGGGTTTAAATTTTCAAAAGAAAACGCCTGTGTCCATGTCTGTCCAACGTGCAAACGCATGGTGGAGTGGACAGGCATACACCACATCAGCGAAAACGTGATCGTATCTACGGCAAAAGCCCTGTTTTATCCCTTGTCTCCATTTGCGCTTATCGTGGTGGTGGCGTTGTACTGCTTTGGTATGCTTTTTTCAAAAAACCTTTACTTGAACGAATGCCTGTTCGCCATAATCTGGAGCGTCATCGGCAGTTATTCCTTGACGGTTCTTGATCACACGGTTCAGGGGAAAAACACCACGCCGCCATTTACAGCTGTACGCATACATGAGATCGCCAATCATATACTCTCAGTATTCAAACAGTCCATGATTTATCTTGGAGCCGCAGTTCTTTTCTTTGGAGCGATTGAAATCAACAACATGGCTCTTGCATATGCCGTGATGGTCCTTGCTGCTTTTATCTTTCCCCTGGGAATTTTGAGAAGTATGGCATCAGGTTCGTACAAAACGTTTTTTGATCTTTCATCATTTTTTAAAATATTCAAAAAAACAGGTGCCCAGTATATAGTCATTATGATGCTATACATGCCGGTCATTGCCGTCTTTCATCTGATGACCATCATTCAACCGGCACTTGCCATCTCTTTAGTCTGTTTTCTAATGATATCCATATATCGCCTTCTCGGCCAGATGATCCTCAAATGCCATAAAGAATTGAATTATTCCCTGAATTACGAAAATTTCAAAGACAGGTACTCTCTTGAGACCCTTCATGGTTTTAAAGCGTGATGTGAATCACCAGATACAATGATCATTGTTCGTAATTTCAAAAAAAGAAACGCCCGCTATAGAAATAGCGGGCGTTTTTGTTTTTATTGGTACCGGAGGTCGGAATCGAACCGACAAGGAGTCGCCTCCGGCGGATTTTGAGTCCGCTGCGTTTACCAATTTCACCACTCCGGCAATGAGGCTCTTTTATGTAAAAATAAGGGAATTGTCAATGTGTATTTAACGGTCAGACAACATACAAAATAGAATGGGCTGCTAAGCGCAGCCCATTCGCATGTTATTTAGTGCCCGAACGGAAACGGCATCTTTTGACCTGATACTGCGTTCTCGAAAATTTTGATCCTCGACGTAGCGCTGCTACGCCTGTGGTCAAAATTTTCTGCGGCCTTGTCTCAGGCCAAAATCTACCGTTTCCGTTCAGACACTATTTAAATACCAGTTTCGGTTGCTCCAGAAAAACCCTGGTGTTCTCAGGCACCGATTCCGTGAGCCACACATTACCGCCAATGACAGCACCTTTTCCAATGACGGTGTTTCCGCCCAGAATAGTTGCCCCGGAATAGATGATCACGTTATCTTCAATGGTGGGGTGCCGCTTTACGCCCTTGTAACGTTCACCCGCATCGGGCGGAAGAGAAAGCGCTCCCAATGTGACACCCTGATAAATCCGCACGTTATCGCCGATTACCGTGGTTTCCCCGATCACCACTCCTGTGCCGTGGTCAATGGCGAACCGTTTACCGATGGTCGCACCGGGATGGATGTCGATGCCCGTTTCGCTGTGGGCGTATTCGGTCATGATCCGGGGGAGAAGTGGGACGTTCATCAGAAACAGTTCATGGGCCACACGGAATACGGATATGGCGTAAAGTCCCGGATAGCTGAAAATGATTTCATCATGGCCTCTTGCCGCCGGGTCACCGTCGAACATGGATCTGATGTCATCCGCCAATGTTCGTTTGATATCAGGGATTGCGGCAAACAGCCGGATGGTTGCGTCATGCGCCCGTTTTTCACAATCGGAGCAGGGAATGTCGTACCTGAAACAGTCATGGCGAATGCCCAGCCGGATCTGCTCTGAAAGACGGTTGTACAGGGTGATCACCGAGTCTCCGATGGAATACCGAAGGTTGGTGGGGTCCAGGTTTTTCCGGCTGAAATAGCCTGGGAAAAGCAGCTCCATGAAACGGTTGATGATGCGTATCACGTTTTCCCGTGATGGAATGGGTTCGTAATCGATGTGTGTGAAGCACACCGGGTCCGAACAGCTTGCAATGATGGCCTCGGTGATTTCCGGCAGTTTTTCTTTAAAACGTTTTACGCTGTTGTGATCAATTTTGCATTTATCTTTAGTGACGCCTGTTTCTGTCATGGAAAGCTCCGGTGTCGTTATCAAATTAGAAATAGATTATTTTAGCCGCTAACCCTGTTTTGTTCAATAGCCAGAATGATGATATTGACACCAACTACCACGCCGTGGTAGTTTCCGCAAATGTTTTATCGCTTAAGGTAAAATGGATTGCTCAACGATCACAAATGTTTGGGGTGACTATGGATGCTCTTGAATTTTCGGAAATCAGGAAGAAACTGAACAAGACTCAAAAAGATCTGGCACTTCTTCTGGGGGTGTCCGTGAAAGCGGTTCACAGCTACGAGCAGGGATGGCGATCCATTCCCGATCATGTGAAGCGACAGATTTATTTTTTGATTTCAAAACGGAAAGATGACGCGAAGGAATGCTGGACCGTTGTGGGTTGCCCGGACGAACGCAAAGAAAAATGCCCGGCTTTTGAGTTCAAGGCGGGAAAACTCTGCTGGTTCATCAACGGAACTCTTTGCCAGGGCAAGGTCCATAAGAATTTCGATGAAAAAATGCAGGTGTGCAAGTGTTGTGATGTGCTTCAAACCAATCTCTGATCTGTAGAGGAGAACCCATGGATAATGAAAAAAAATACCGGCTGGCCACACGTGTGATTCACGAAGCGTTAACACCGGAACGATGGGAAGGTGCGACCCTTACTCCGATCTATCAGAATGCTGCCCATGAACATGATACGGCGGAAAGTCTGTCCCTTTCTTTTGGTGGAAAAAGTCCGCACCCCATTTACAGCAGACTTTCGAACCCCACGAACACCGTGCTTGAACGAAAACTCGCGGCCCTTGAAAACGGAAAAGGGGCCATTGTCATGGGTTCTGGAATGGCCGCAGTGAGCAATACCTGCATGGCCCTTTTAAGAGCAGGAGACAACTTTGTCTCAGGACGTTCTCTGTTCATGTCCACCTACCTTCTGTTTACAAATGTATTTAAAAAATACGGCATCACGGCCCGGCTTGTTCAAATAAAAGATACCGGAGCTATCGAGGGTGCCATCGACGAACATACACGGTTTATTTATGCTGAAACCATTTGCAAT
>JBAZWJ010000097.1:0-15573 GCA_041660385.1 Desulfobacteraceae bacterium
ATTTCCACAAAAAAACCCATTGCCCTTCGCATGGCCAAAGAAGTCATGGCTGCCTCCGTTGACGGCATCAATATGGATACAGCCCTAACCGTGGAGAGGAATGCCATTCAATGGCTGATTTACGCTCCGGATATCCAGGCGTTGATAGATGGGTTGAGGCAGAAGCCGGAAGATCTTCTGGCAAAGCAGAAAGAGACGAACCTTAAAAGCGATAAAAAATAAGATAGATCGAGGGGGATGCCGGGGGAACGGTGTGGACTCAAAGGGGACCACTTTCGACCACCACATCCGCTATTTTTAAAAAACCAGGAGAACACCCATGGATTTTGATTTAACCAAAGAACAGAAGATGATTCAGAAAGAGATGGCCAACTTCTGCAAAAAAGAACTGGACAAGGATTATGTCCGGTGGATGGATGAAAACGTGGATTTCCCGCCCGATGAACTCTGGCAGAAATTCGTAAAAATAGGCATGTTCCGCAGCAACATTCCCGAAGAATACGGCGGCGACGGCCTGAGCATGGTGGATGGAATGGTGGCCTTTGAGGAAATATGCAAGGCATCCATGTCCGTGGCACTGGCCATCGGAACGACCGTGGGTTTTGGGACACGTTTTATTGTCGAGCTGGGGACCAAGGAGCAGAAAGAAAAGTACCTGCCGTTGATGGGGGCAGGCAAGCTCAAAATGTGCATGGCTTTGACTGAACCTTCGGGCGGAACAGACATTCTCGGAGCCATTCGGACCGAGGCTGTTGAGAAAGACGACCGATGGGTGGTCAATGGCGAGAAAGTCTTCATCACCGCAGCCCATGTGTCGGATTACATGATTACCATGTGCCGGACAGAAACGGACAAAAAGCCATCCCAATCCCTTTCCATCCTGATGATTCCGTCCAAATCCAAAGGCATCACCATCACGAAAATTCCCAAGATCAGTTGTCACCACTGCGATTCGGTGGGCATCACCTTCAGTAATGTGGAAATCCCCAGAGAAAACCTTCTTGGAACACGGGGGAACGGGTGGTACGAGAGCCTGGTTGTTTTGAATCCCGAAAGGATCGGCTGTGCCATGATGGGCGTGGGACTTATGGTGGCTGCTTATGAAGATGCCTTTGAGTATGCCAAACAGCGTCATGCCTTCGGAGGTCCCATCAGCCGGTTCCAGATTCTTCAGCACTATATGGCCGACATGTATATTAATCTGGAAAACTCCCGGAACCTCACCTACAAGTCGGCCTGGCTGTGCGATCAAGGGAAAGACTACCATTTGGAGGCCACCATGGCCAAACTGGTGGCTTCCGAAGGTGCACTCCATGCCGGACGATTCGGCGCGGAAATTCTGGGCGGCTACGGAATCTGCTCCGAATACTCCATGCAGCGCTATCTGAGAGATGCTTACCAGCTCCAGTTTTCACCGATTTCCAATGAAATGAGCAAAAACATGCTGATGCAGTTTCAGGGGCTCCCCAAATCGTGGTCCTGAACGATTGCCCATCCATAAATGGCATCTCACGGTCCATGTCGGCGTTCTCGGGTTTTCGAAATCCTCGACGTAGCGCTGCTACGCCTGCGGTTTCGAAAACCCTGCGGCCTTGGCCTGAACCGCGATCTACCATTCTGGATGGGCAATATCAAACAAGATGAGCAAGTAACCAAACAAGGAGGCGTTATGGTTAATGAATTTAAAAAAGACGATTTTTTTAAAATAGATCCGGAGCCACACTTAATGGGTGACATGGATAGTATCAGCCATTTTCCCGGCGTTCAGATGTGGTGGAAGGCAATCGACAGTATCAGCAGGCCGCTTTTCACGGGCTGCTTGCCGAAGATGCTTTTAGCTTATCTGGAAGGAATGGAAGAATGGGAAATCGTAAAAAACGGTGATCCGAACAACCTCTTACGATCCATGGACAAGTACGGCGTGGATATCGCGTGTCTGTTGCCGGAATCCATGATGGATACCACCGGCTACACCAGCAGGTGGTGTTCCAACGGAGATATGGCCAAAATTGTGGAATCAAATCCGGACAGGTTTATGTATCAGCCGAACATTTCCCCAATTAAATACAAGGGAATCCAAAACACCATCTGGGAACTCGAATACTGGGTGAAAGAGAAAGGGGCTAAGATATTCAAATTTTATGCGCCTGAAGATACCTATATCAATGATCCCGACCTCTGGCCTTTCTACAAGAAAGCTGAAGAGCTGGGCATTGTCCTTGATATCCACACAGGATTCAGCTGGGTTCCGCCCGGAAAAAGCAAATATGCCTTACCGATTCTGATTGATGATGTGGCGCGTGATTTCCCCGGCCTGGTTATCAATGCCTTTCATATGGGTTATCCGTATTGTGATGATTTAAATATGGTCGCCATGGGGCATCCCAATGTTTACGTGTGTCTGAGCCTTCTCGTTCCCTGGGCCATAACGTCCCCCAGGAAATTTGCACAAATTCTGGGTGAAGCCATGAGATGGGTAGGTCCGGATAAAATTATATGGGGATCTGATTATGCAGGATTCAGTATCCAGGTTAAAGGGGCGGTCCAGGGGTTAAGAGATTTTCAGATTCCTGAAGATATGCAGGAAGGGTACGGTTATCCGCCCATCACCGATGAGGATCGTGCGAAAATTTTCGGCGGCAATCTGGGAAGACTTTTAGGAATAGACACAACAAAGCGGCGAATAAATAACGGGTAGGCATCACTCATCGTGTTTTAATTATAAACTTTATATAAGGATTCACATCATGAATTTTGACAAACTTTTCGAACCGATTCAGATCGGAGATATCGAACTGAAAAACAGAATCGCCATGTCCCCTATGAACATGGGCTATACCGACCCCAACGGATATCACAGCGACCAGAGCACGGCATGGTACGCCATGAGGGCCAGGGGCGGATTTGGTCTGATCATCACCGAATGTGTGGTGATGAACCCTCACCGCTGGGGCGGCCAGGAATCGCTTAACCCGTCTCTTTTGATCGATGAACGGTATTACCGCTATCACAGTGAAATGACGGAAATGATCCATTATTTCAATGACTGCAAAGTCTGTATCCAGCTCAGCCCTGGATGGGGCCGTCAGGGGCACCCCCATGCGGAATCACGTGATTGTCCGGCCGGTGCGCCCTCAGCCATAGCCCTTCGCGTGGATTTAAGGAATTTGAACAAAGGATGGGAACGGCAGATAAAACGTCTTGCCCCGGATATCAGCGCCCTTATTCCGGATTTCGATGTTGTCCGGAATATGAACGATGAAGAATACAACTCCCTTCTGGAACTGATTCTGGCATTCACGGCAGAAAAAATGCCGGAAATGCTCCATATCATGCTGGGCGACACTCCGCGTGAACTGACCATCGCTGAAATCGTGGACCTTGAAGACCGTTTCGTGGTCCAGGCCCAGGCTGCGTTCAAACTCGGTTACGATGCGCTGGAAGTCCACGCCCCCCATGGGTATCTGATGCACCAGTTCCTGTCTCCGAGATCGAACCACCGTCATGATATTTACGGCGGCAGTCTTGAAAACAGGGCACGGTTCATCACCAACACCATCATGAAAACCCGTGAAAAGATCGGACCGGACAAACCTTTGGGCGTCCGTCTTTCAGGTGATGAACTCATGCCCGGCGGCATCACCCATGAAGAAATCATCAAGGTGGTGGAACTCTGCCGTCTTGCCGGAGCCAATTTCTTTAACATCTCACAGGGATCCTACGAAAACCCAGGTGCGGCATTCGCGCCTGACGGTGAAGACGAATTCACGAAATGGGCACCTGGTTTCAAAGTGGCGGCTCAAGGTTTACCTGTAATCACACCGAGCTTCATCAATCCAGAAACAGCCCTCAAGGCGATCACATCAGGAAAAACGGACATCATCTCTCTGGGACGTCAGTCCATCGCCGATCCCTTCTGGCCAGTAAAAGTAAAAGAAGGACGTCTTGATGATATTGTCAAATGTGTTCGTTGCCAGCGTTGCTACATGGATCTGATGACCGCTAATTGGGCGCGTTGCTCCGTGAACCCTATTGTCGGCAAGGAAAAATTGTATTCTGAGTTGTTTCTTGACACCCCGAAACTCCAGAAAAGTGTCGATAGGTTCAAGAAAAAAGCGGCAGGCCTACCTCAGATTTAAGGGTTGGAGAGTATTGAGGGGGGGTAATTCGTTATATATGAACAGGACTTCTCCAGGGCATAACGATTTCCCCAAATCAAGACAGCAATACTGTCGCCCACTGTTTATGGTGATGGTCAAGCCCCCCTCATTTTTAATGAAATCAGGGATACCATGAGTTTTTTACATCAATACAGACAAAAACAGGTTTCAGCGGAACAGGCGGCCACCATGGCCAAATCCGGAGACTGGATTGATTACGGTCACATGCTGTCATCCCCCATATACATGGATAAGGCTCTCAGCAAACGGGTGGGCGAACTGAACGGCGTCAATATAAGGTGTTCGGGTTTCCCCAATTTTTCTGCTGTTGTCATGGCGGACCCGGAGCAGAAAAGCTTCACATACAACACGGCATTCATGACTCTTGCGGACAGGGCACTGAATTCAAACGGTGCCATCAGCCATATTCCGGCTCTGTACCATGAAATCCCAAGATTCAGCACGTTGCATCATCATACCGACATCTGCATTATCCGGGTAACCCCCATGGATAAAAACGGATTTTTCAACTACGGCATCTGCAACGACTGCCAGAGTGAAATGATCCCTAACGCGAAAATGGTCATCGTGGAAGTGAACGAATCTATGCCGTGCTGCTATGGCGGACTGCATGAAACCATCCATATTTCAGATGTGGATTACATCGTTGAATCCGACAACGAGCCGATCCTTGCCATGCCATCGACCGAACCGTCTGACACCGACCGGCTGATCGCAGGCCATATCATCCGGGAACTGAGAAACGGCGACTGCATTCAGCTCGGAATCGGCGGCATGCCCAATGCCCTGGGGAAACTGATCACGGAAACGGATCTGAAAGACCTGGGTGTTCATACCGAGATGATGGTGGATGCGTATCTCGACCTTTACGAAGCCGGAAAAATAACCAACCATAACAAAATCCTGGATAAAGGCAAGATGGTGTACACCTTCGCCATCGGAGGCCAGAGACTCTATGATTTTCTTGACCGGAATCCCATATGCGCCAGCTATCCGGTAAGCTACACAAACGACCCGAAAAACATCGCCGCCAATGCCCAGGCCGTATCCATCAACGGCTGCATCGAAGTGGACCTGTTCGGCCAGGTTTCATCGGAATCTGCCGGATTGCGTCAGATTTCAGGAACCGGAGGCCAGTTCGATTTCCATTTCGGATCCTATCATTCAAAAGGTGGGAAATCCTTTGTTTGCATGAATTCGACCCGGACCGACAATGACGGGAAACGCCATTCAACTATTCGTCCTGTCCTCGAACCCGGCACCATCGTCACGCTTCCGAGAACCGTGACTCACAACGTGGTAACCGAATACGGTATCGCCATGCTCAAAGGAAAATCCACCTGGGAAAGGGCTGAAGCATTGATCAGTATCTCGCATCCTGATTTCAGGGACAGCCTGATCAAGCAGGCTGGGGAAATGAAAATTTTAACAAATAACAACCGGTGAGGGCATGACAGTGAATCGCGAAATAATGCAAAAACCATTGAAAGGCAAAATCGCCCTTGTCACGGGAGCGTCACGCGGCCTGGGGAGAGCTATCGCCCTATCCCTTGGACAGGCTGGAGCGGATGTCGTGGTCACGGATCTTCTGATGGAAGATGAAACTGTTTCACAGGAGCAATTGGCGGGCTACAGCGTTCTCGCCGCCCACTTCTCATCATCCGGGTCGGTGAAAACACTGGAAACCAGTCGTGAAATAGAATGTTTCGGCGTCCGCAGCCTTGGAATCAAACTGGATGTCACGAACGAAGAAAACATACGTGACGTGATGAACCGAATTGCCGAAACATTCGGTGGCGTGGATATACTCGTGAACAATGCGGCGGTCATGGATGGCCTCGGCCTTCTTGAAACCCAGTCCTCCCAGACATGGGAGCGGGATATTCGTGTCAATCTCACCGGCACCTTTTTGTGTTCACGAGCTGCATGGTCGGGAATGAAGAAGAAAAAATGGGGCCGGATCATCAATATGTCTTCGTTTACCGCCGAATCCGGCGCGTTCGCTCAACCCGGATACGGTGCATCAAAAGCGGGTCTTTTAGGTCTCACCCGGTCCCTCGCCCTTGAGGGAGCCCGTCACGGGATTACTGTCAATGCGGTCTTGCCCGGATTTATCGCCACTGAAGCCGTCAACCTCTACCATCAGGATATGAAAGACCGGATCTGCCGGAGAAATCCGATGAAACGAATGGGAAAACCCGAAGAAGTCGCATCCGTCGTCTCATTTCTCGCATCGGATGCAGCCGCTTATATCAACGGAGCATCGATACCCATCACAGGGGGGATGGATCTTCTCATGTTCTAAAATATAGGATGGGCCGTCATATATCAAAACTGTCGACAGCGATTCATATTGACCATAACACTTATTAAGGTGATTTATGAGTTTATCTAAAACATGTATTGCGTTGTTCTTGAGTATTGTCGGATATCTTATCAAATGCGGAAATGTCAGTTCACTCATGCAGGTCATGACGGATGATGATCTGAAACGGGTTGACGGCCAGTTTTCAAAAATCACTCTTGAATCGTTCTACCAGCCCAACGATACCGTGAGGATTTTTCTTGATCTTCATGCGGAACTTTACGGACAGATTGATACACTTAAGGCTGGTTATTACTACAGGTCTTCGAGCGACATGCAGACAAACATGGAATCGAGTGGACTTTCCGGTTTTGACGGTTTTTATGATGTTCAGTCCTACAACAACGGGGCGAACTACAATTTTGCCAAAGTGACGTCCGATTTCAACACAATAGCCCCACAGGGATCCGCAACGCTCCGTCCATGGGGCAACGGTGGATTTTCTGAGGATGATCCTCAAGGCACCTTGACACCGAATGTCAGCAACTACGACTGGGATATATGGATAGACAATTTCAGATTTGGTGAAACTCCCGATAAACCAGTCTACATGAACGGTCAAATCATACGGCTTGAATACGACGGAGATATCACCACAAGCAGTTCGCGCCATTTAAAACGGATCATTATTGGAAGCAACGATGTTCAAGGGAATTTCAGGGCGAACTTTCAACGTTACACCGGTATCGCGAATCCCATGCTTCTGGCCAGTACGTCAGGTCGATCAGGAGGTATAGGAGATCCCTATACGCACACCTCAGGTTCGATGCAGTTTGTCAGGGACTCTTATCTCCAATGTTTCGGGATCGTTGTAGCAAACGTCGAAGACCGTGACACCGGCACGTGGCTGATCATGAATCTTACCGGTAACCACATTTCATATGAGATAATTGCCGGATTTCCTGAGAACGCCATTGATTTTTCCTACACAGAAGGGCTGAAGGATATCCCGTTATGGGACCCGGACTGGTCACCAAGCTTTAACGGCCCCCTGGAAGATCCGTATAACACAGCCACCCAGGTCAACTCTCACCAACATGGTCCAAAGTAGGTTTCATAAAAATTAAACTTTGCGGTATAGTTGGCCGTCATTGTGCCTTAACAGTGTGCCCACTTCTACTTGACCACGCCACACGGGTGCCCTACCTATTCTCATTCAAATCGAACATACCCTTAACCCGGAACTCACAATCACAACGTAAAAACAACAGAATCAACGCCTGGAACAAGCCTGTTTTGGAGGGCGCTTCTATTGAATAACATCAACACGATTGAGGAGACGTTATGGGGAAAATTGGTTTTGGTCTGTGTGCTGCGGTGATTGCGGCGCTTGTCACCGGTTGCAGTGACAAAGACGATTCGAATATTTACGCAGGAAACAAGGGTTTCGTGATCAACGAGCTCAAAGTGAACATTCCGGAAGATGAGCATGGCAAACAGTTTATAGAGCTGAAAGGAAAATCTGGAGAAACATTGAAGAACGTCTATATGGTGGCCATTGACGGTGATGAGGACGGCGATGAAGAAAAACCGTTCGAAGACTGGGGTTATGTGGATTACGCTCGATCACTTAACGGTGTCAAAGTTGGAAAAAACGGCCTGATCCTTATTAAAAATCCCGATGAATACAACGCCATGGCCGATTCTGAAACAACTCTTGTGGATGATGAAAATATCAGAACATATGACGAGGATGAAGACGGAGAAACTTTCAAAGACGGAATTCTCGAACACGACGCCGTGACTTACCTGCTTGTCCAGAGTGACACCCCCATTACAAAGGGAAGCGATCTGGATCAGAACAACGACGGAACCCTGGAACTGCCGGAAGGAGCTGTGATTCTGGATTCGGTGGGATGGGAAGCCGGTGGAAAAACTTATACGGACGCGGTCCTTGTCCAGTCGGCAAGTGATCCTGACGCTGCCACGCGGTTTTATGGAAACACCACCGCTGTATCAAAAGACGCCTGGGCCAACGGAGATATCTACGAAAACCCGGACAAGGACGATGACGACCTGGCCGACGAGGTTCTTTACGACACCCTTCAGGCCAGTTCCAATCTGCCGCCCAAAGCAGCCGTCACACCGGGCAGAGACAACTTCAAACAGGCACCCTTTGTTCTCCTGAACGAAATCGTGGTCACAGACGATAAATACATCGAACTGCTGTCCAATGCGGCACAGAACATGGATCATATCTATGTTGTTGTTTTAACATCTGATTCAAATGGCATCCCGACACTTGCCATGGATCTTGACGGGGTTACGTCCAAAGAAACGGGCATTACCCTCATCAAAGACAGCGGGTCAGATATTACGGCGGGAAGTGCCGTCACATCAATGACATCCGATCTGTCGGCACTTGCCAGTCCTGCCCGGGCAGTCATCCTGATCTACAGCCCTGAAAGTACCATATCCGTGACTACGGATTTCGACACGGACAATGACGGCGTTATAGATCTTCCGGCAAACGCCGTTCTTCTCGACAATTTCGGCTGGGGAACTTCATCCTATTCGGATATTTCCGTGAACGAAAGCTACGCCATTCATGGGGCCACGCGTTACAAAGACAATAAAATAGTCGCCCTGACTGCCTGGACTTACGGTGAACTGGACGATCTGACATACAACGCCGACAACTCTAAAAACAAACCTGAAGGCGGAGCCGTCACACCTGCCGGAACCAATTTTCCGGAAACGGCGGCCATGCTGGTCAAGCCGGTTCTTGAAACAGCAAGAACCACCATGGACAATCCGGACGCCGATGACGTGGCCTTCTGGATACACCCCACGGATTCCACAAAAAGTCTGGTCATCGGAACCCAGAAGGAAGCGGGTTATTCGATATACGATATCACCGGCGAAACCCTTCTGGACGCAAACCCCGGCAATATTCGCTTCAACAACGTGGATGTGATGTACGGTTTTGACCTCAACGGAGATACGGTGGACATTGCCGTGTTCACGGACAGAATGACCAACAAGTTCGCCATATACAGAATCCAGGACAGCGCTCCTTATATTGTGGATATTACAGACTACAGCAGTGATGAACTGTTCGATTCGGAAACACCCGGTGAAGACACGGCTTACGGTGAAGGGGTTTACAAAAGCCCGGTAACTGACAAATTTTATGCGTTTGCGACCCAGAACGATACATGGGAATGTGCCCAGTTCGAACTGACGGCCACAGTAGACGATACCATCGGATGGAGTAAAGTGAGAACCATCACCCTTGAAGCCGGTGACGATGACGAGTATGCCGAAGGATTCGTTATTGATCAGGAATACGGTAAAGCCTATGTGGCCCAGGAAGGCGTGGGGATTTACACCTTCGACGCGGAACCGGACGGCAACCTCAGCCTCTCCCTCACCGAAGACGATCTGCTGCTCGAAGAAGGCGATAACGGTCTTGTTCCCGATCTGGAAGGTATGACCATCTATTACAAAAACAACGGCGAAGGCTATGTGTTCATCTCATCCCAGGGCAACTACACCTACGGCGTTTTCAACCGCTCTCCCGTTGGGGTGACCAACACCTTCATCAGATCCTTTGCCGTTGTGGATGACACAAACGGAATCGACGGCGTTCAGGAAACGGACAGCATCGATGTTACCAACATCCCCCTTGGCGACGGCTTCCCCTTTGGAGCATTCATCGTTCAGGACGGCATGGACACCACAGACGATCCCGATGACACGGAAACCAACTTCAAGTGGTTGAAATGGGAGGATATTGCATCAGGCCTGGGTAACGAAACGTTTACCTCGACCTACAATCCCAGAGTTTCAACAGACAGAAGGGCTTTTTAGAAGACAATCGTTATCACCACCTGCACAGGATGTATAGCTGGTGCAGGTGTGTTTCAGATGAAACAACACATGAAAGAGAAAGGAGAATTAACATGAAGAGACCTGTTTATGGAAAAAAGACAGTGGCATGCTTCGCTGCGGGAATGGCCTTGTTTCTATCCGGCTGCGACGAACAATCCCTGTTTTTCAGACGCACAGCCACGCTTCCGGTGTATGAAAGCCTGCCCGCTGGCGTAGATTCTGCCACACAGACCGTTGCGGAAATTATCGCGACAACACCCGATGGGCGAACACTGGTTCATACAGACAGTCCGGGAAACGATCTGGTATTTTTAAACATCACCGATCCGGAATCCCCAACAGTACTGGGCAGGACTGAACTGACCGGTGAACCCACATCGGTGGTGGTGTGTGGCCGTTACGCCCTTGCAGCGGTTAACACCCGTGAAAGTTTCACGAACCCCAGCGGCCATGTGGCTGTGGTGGATACAAAAAGCAGAGCGATCATCGGGACATTTGATGTGGGCGGCCAGCCTGATTCTCTGGCCTTGAGTCCTGACAAGAGGTATCTGGCTGTTGTTGTGGAAAACGAACGCAATGAAGAAGCAAACGACGGAATCATTCCCCAGCTGCCTGCCGGATACCTGGGAATTTTCAGCCTCGGTCCTGACGGAAAACCCAAAGGCGTTATGCGAAAAGTGGATCTGACCGGCATTGCCGTTGTGGCTCCTGAAGATCCTGAACCTGAATACGTGGCCATCAACAAAAAAAACCTGGCTGTGGTGACTCTCCAGGAAAACAACCATATCGCTCTTGTTGATCTGAAAAGCGGCGCGGTTGTGAACCATTTCAGCGCAGGTGCTGTCAGCCTGAGCCATATTCCCACGAAAAAAGGTTCGGTGGATGGAACAGGCAGTCTTGAAAACCTGAAAAGGGAGCCGGATGCCGTGGCATGGATTGACAACAGCCGTTTCGTCACAGCCAATGAAGGGGACTACGAAGGTGGCTCCCGTGGGTTTACGATCTGGAACAAAGACGGCAGGGTTCAGTTCGACAGCGGATCAGCCATGGAACATCTGGCCATGAGAATCGGCCAATACCCTTCTGACCGTGCAGCAAAAAAAGGCAATGAACCCGAAGGCGTAACTGTGGGCAACTATTTTGGGAAAAACCTGATTTTTGTGGGCAGCGAACGTGGAAATTTTGTGGCGGTGTACGCTGACAACGGACCGGATTCTGATCCCGATTATGTTCAAGTTCTTCCCACCAATGCCGGGCCAGAAGGTCTTCTCTCCATACCCTGCCGGAATCTTTTCGTAACAGCCTCTGAAACAGACAGCGCCGACGTGAAAGTCCGGGCCGCTGTTCAGATTTTTTCTCTTGACGCATCAGAACCGGAATACCCTGCCATTGAATCCGCCATGGACCCTGTCACATCTGCACCCATCGGCTGGGGTGCCCTTTCCGGACTTGCGGCTGATCCTGCTGACATTTCAACCCTGTATGCCGTAAGCGACGGTTTTTTCAGCCAGTCCCGGATTTACACCCTGGACATTTCCGTTAAACCTGCATTGATCGAATCTTATGTTCCTGTGACAGGTGGTGCTACCGGCAAATATGATCTTGAAGGAATCACCGTATCCAGCCAGGGCGGATTCTGGGTCGTCAGCGAAGGAAATCCTTCCAAAAAAATGAAAAACCTGCTTCTGAAAATCACCGATGAAGGACTTGTGACCGGGGAATACGAACTTCCCGAAGCTCTTGCAGGCCAGGCGCTCCAATACGGTTTTGAAGGTGTGGCTGAAGTTGAAGTCAACGGTTCAATGCAAGTGATCATAGCCGTTCAGCGTGAATGGAACGATGACCCCGCTGGTATGGCCAAACTTGCCCTGTTCGATCCGGCAGGTGAAACCTGGACGTTTGTTCATTATCCCCTGGATGCTCCCGCACTTGCGGGCAGCTGGGTGGGGCTTTCCGAAATCGTTGCTGTTGACGGTTCAACCTGCCTTGTGGTTGAAAGGGACAATCTGAACGGCCCGGACGCAACGATCAAAAAGATCACCCGTATTTCACTTGACGACATCACACCTGTACCCTACGGAGAAGCCGCCCTTCCTGTTGTTGAAAAACAGGAAGCCTTTGATCTCCTGCCCTATCTGATGATGACCAGCGGATGGACGCCCGATAAAATCGAAGGTCTTGCCCTGACAGCGGACGGAAGTCTTTATGCAATGACGGATAATGACGGGCTCAAAGACGCAACAGGCGAAACCTTGTTTTTTCAACTTGGCGTGTTTTCATCAAAATAACATGTGCCCATTATTTTTTCTTCCAGCCGTTTCCCGTGTTCTTCTTTGAACTCATCACGGTGCGGCTATCTCGACATCCCAGGAGCGGGTTTTTAAACCCGCTCCACCTTCATGATTTAACCGAAAAGAAACCATCCATTAACATCTCTCTAATACAAAAGGCATAAAAATCAAAAATCCTTGAATAAGGATTTTTTTGAATGTCACCGCCGAAATATCAACGCGGAATGAACGATGACGTCTGGCATAAACGAACGACCTTTGGGAGGCACGAACATGGGGCATATAAAGGCAGAAAACCTGACCCTTGGCTACAGTCGGAAACGAGTGGTGAAAGGGATCGACCTCACCATTAATAAAGGAGAATTCCTGAGCATCATCGGGCCGTCCGGTGTGGGGAAATCCACGCTGCTCATGGGGTTTAACGCTACAACAGCTATTCTTGACGGGCACCTGAACGTGCTGGGCCGGAATCTTAGTTCCATAGGGCATAAGGAATTGAAATCCCTCCGGGCCAGAATCGGGGTGATTTTCCAGGGTTTCAACCTGGTGTCCCGTCTCAGCGTCTTCAACAATATCGCCAGCGGAATGCTTCACAGAAAATCACTCTTGCCCTCGCTGATTCGGCATTACAGCAAAGACCAGTACGAAGAAATTTACGAATACATGAAAGTGGTGGGCATTGAAAAAGAAGCGCTCAGCCGGTGTGATCGTCTCAGCGGAGGTCAGAAACAGCGTGTGGCCATTGCCAGAGCCATTGCCCAGAGGCCGGAGATGATTCTTGCCGATGAACCGGTGTCGTCCCTTGATCCTGTGAGCGCCCGAAGCGTTCTTGAAACATTAAAGAACGCCAATGAGCGGTATGGCATCACGGTGGTGGCCAATCTTCATCAGCTCGACTACGCCAAAGAATATTGCAGCCGGGTTATCGGACTGAACGACGGAAGACTCGTGTACGACGGCTCACCTGACAGGCTTTGCGCAGCCACCGTATCAGAAATTTACCATAAGGGAGCGCCTTCGGCCGAGAACCAGGAAGGGTTCAATGGAATGTATCACCCCTTCCCTCTTCAGGTGGCTGCGTACCAGGGATGAATGAATAAAAAAAAGCGAACGTCGAACATCGAACGCCCAACATCGAACATCGAACATCGAATGAAGGATTGTGCCATTTGATGCGTGAAATACATGGACAGGAAGCAAACCATACCAAAAAATTGTTTAAATCAAATGAGTTGAAATTATTATTTATCGATTATTAAGGAGAACACAATGAAGAAATGGATTAAAGCACTTGTCACCCTTACTCTGAGCTTAACCATACCCATGTCCGCCATGGCCGGACAGAAAGACTGGCCCAAAGAGATCAACTTCGGCCTGATCCCCACCGAATCATCGTCCGGCATCACCGACCGTTATGAAAGTCTTGCAAAACACATTGAAAAGAAACTGGGCATCCCTGTGAAAATGCAGGTGGCCACAGATTACGCCGGTGTGATCACCGCCATGCAGTTCAAACACATTGATCTTGCCTACTTTGGACCCAAGTCTTACGTGGAGGCAGCACAGCGCGCTAATGCGGAAGCCATTGCCATGGAAGTTCTGGAAGACGGAACCAAGGGTTATCACGGAATCATCATCACCCGAAACGATTCGGGCATCAAAAGCATTGAAGCAGCCAAAGGCAAGATCTGGGCCTTTACCGATCCCAACTCCACCAGCGGCACTCTTGTTCCCACGGTGTACTTTGTTAAAAACCTCAAAATTGATCCTGAAAAATACTTCTCAAAAGTGATTTTTTCCGGCAGCCACGAATCATCCATCCTGTCCATCAAATCAGGCAAAGTGGACATCGCTTCCACCAACGATCTGGATCTTGATCGCGGCAACGGCAAACAGTGGAATTCCGACAAAGACTTCCGTATCCTCTGGACATCTCCGCTGATTCCCGGCTCTCCCATGGCTGCCCGTAAAGATCTTCCCGAATCTTTGAAAAAAGCCCTCAAGGACGCTTACCTTTCATACAACGATGCGGAAGGGCTCAAAAAATTGAAACTTAAAGGTTTCGCACCGGCAAGTGACAAGGATTACGATCCGATCAGAGAGCAGATCGAAGTGAAGAAACAGCTGGAAAGCAAGAAATAATGCGGAAAAAATCATGCGGGAAAAAAAATGCATCTTGATGAGATAAAACGAAAAACCAACCCCTTTCATCCTTACAACATCATGGTTGTGGTGGTGAGCGTTATCATTGTGGGCTGGTGCTGGCACGCAACGGAAATGAGCGTGGGGGCCTTTCTGGACGGCTGGGGAAACATGGTGACCTATATTGCCGGTAATCCGGAGATCAAGGACAGCGGGTTTTTCCCACCCAACCTGAGCGGCGTCAGGGTGACGAAGTACATGCTTTCCATGCTGGAAACGGTTCAGATGGCTTTTCTCGCATTGATTCTGTCAGTGATCATCGCCTTTCCTTTGTCGTTTTTTGCATCACGGAACACTCTTGATATCATCATTCCAAAAAATCAGGGACCGGCAAAAGCGATAAAGACATCGATCTACACATCGGTGAGGTTTTTCGCCAATCTCAGCCGGTCCATCAACGAGATCATCTGGGCTCTGCTTTTTGTTTCCGCCGTGGGCCTCGGTCCCATGCCGGGGATTCTCGCTCTGGGCATTCACACATCAGGCGTTCTGATCAAGCTGTTTTCCGAAGGCATCGAGACGATTCAGCAGGAACCCATCGACGCCCTGATCGCCACCGGAGCCGGTTTTGTCAAGGTGATCGCCTACGCTGTTCTACCCCAGATCACCCCGTTTTTCGTGTCTATGACGCTGTACAGACTGGAATCCGATGTCCGCTCCGCCACCATCCTGGGTTTCCCAGGGGCAGGCGGCATCGGCC
>JBAZWJ010000098.1:0-14808 GCA_041660385.1 Desulfobacteraceae bacterium
CAAAAAAAACACCCGCCCCGCGCACACGCCTGCATCAACCCCAGGAGGACGCTGAGCGGCTCCCATATTCGATGTTCGATGTTGGACGTTCGATGTTCGATGTTCGATGTTCAGTTTCTACTGTTCGATGTTAAGCTTCAACTGTTTAATGGTAAAAAAAGCCCCTATTTTCTAAGGCTTTCAAATAAGAAACACTTCTCTTAACATAGAGGTCACACCATGTTCAAAAAAATACTCATAGCAAACCGTGGAGAAATCGCCCGGCGTATCATGTCCACATGCAAGGAAATGGGAATCGCCACCGTGGCTGTCTTCTCTGATGCAGACAGAATGGCGGCCCATGTTTTTTCCGCCGATGAAGCGGTTTACATCGGCGGCCCGGAACCATCAGCCAGCTATCTGAATATCGACAACATCATAGCAGCCGTGAAACAGACAGGTGCCGACGCCATCCATCCGGGATACGGCTTTCTTTCGGAAAATGGGGATTTTGCCGAACGCTGCGAAAAAGAAAACATCACGTTCATCGGCCCACCATCCAAAGTCATCCGAAGTCTGGGTGATAAAATCACCGCTCGGAAAATCATGGAAAAAGGTGGAGTTCCCATTGCGCCGGGCATGACAAAGCCCTGCCTCAACGTGGAAGAAATGGAACAAGCAGCTGAAAAAGCGGGTTATCCCATTCTGATCAAAGCATCGGCAGGCGGTGGTGGCAAAGGGATCCGGGTGGTGCATCAGCCATCGGAACTGGCTGACGCTTTTGCATCGGCAGTCCGTGAAGCGGAATCCGCCTTTGGAGACGGTTCCGTTTACATGGAAAAGTACTTCGAAATTGTCAGACATGTGGAAATCCAAATCCTTGCTGACCGGTTCGGCCATGTGGTCCATGTTCTGGAAAGGGAATGCTCAGTCCAGCGACGGCATCAGAAAATCATCGAAGAATCACCGTCACCGGTTGTCACGCCGTCTTTACGAACACGCATGGGGGCTGCGGCCATTTCCGCTGCCAAAGCAGCAGCGTTACGTGAACGCCGGAACAGTGGAATTTCTCGTCACACCCGACCTTTCCTTTTATTTTCTTGAAGTGAACGCCCGGCTCCAGGTCGAACATCCGGTGACCGAAATGATCACAGGCATCGATATGGTGAGACACCAGATTGAAATCGCCGCAGGCCACAGACTCAGCTTGCGCCAGGAGGAAATCGAAGGACGTGGTCACGCCATCGAATGCCGTATTTATGCCGAAGACCCGGAGAACGATTTTTTCCCAAGCCCCGGAACCATCAGTTATATCAAGGAACCCACGGGACCGGGCGTTCGAAACGACTGCGGTGTTTATTCCGGTGTGGAAGTCCCCGTGTATTACGACCCCATCATATCCAAACTGATTGTCCATGGTGAAAACAGGGAACAAGCTGTTCAGCGCATGGTCAAAGCATTGAAAGATTACGTGATCCTCGGCGTGAAAACTCCCATACCATTCATGCTCGATGTTCTCCAGTCCGAGGCATTTGTCAAAGGGGATATCTACACCCATTTCATCAAAACCCATTTCCCGGATTGGAAGCCCGATTCAAAAGACAGTGATCTTGCGCTGATCACCTGGATTATAGACGAATTAACAGCAAAACCCGCTGCGGCCACACTGACGGATTCAAGCCGGGTTCCCACGCCTTGGGAAACACTTGGCGGATGGCGGATGGGGTAGAAAAAAAATGAACATTGAACATCGAACATTGAACGTCCAACATCGAATATCGAAATAAAGTCAGGAAAGAACCTGGAAACGAGAGAACACCATGGATTACCATCTGAAAATTAACGAAGAACCCGTAACCGTCTCTGTGATTCAAGGAGACAAAAATACCACACGAATTGCCATCGGTGACCGGGTCTACGATGTGACAGGAACTCGCATGGACAGCCACCGCATCCATATGTGGATCAATGGAAAAGGTGAAAACGCTTTTGTCGAAAGAAACGGTTCAGGAAAAAACATCATCATTAACGGCGCTTGCCATACCGTTGACGACATGGATCATCCAAGTCTCACAAGTAAATCCAGAAAAAAATCAATGGGCATACCCGATTCTGTGACGCCGCCCATGCCGTCACTGGTGGTGGCTGTTCTTGTTGCTGAAGGGACCTCTGTGGTCAAAGGTCAGGGGCTTGTGGTTGTTTCGGCCATGAAAATGGAAACGACTCTGGCTGCGCCTTATGATGGGATTGTGAAAGAAATCAGGACGGCTATTGGAGAGAAAGTTAATCCTGGGGATGTGCTTGTGGAGATTGAGCGAATAAGCCAGGAGTGACAAAGGATTGAACGTCGAACACTCAACATCGAACATCGAATATGGGTGCCGCTCAGCGGCCGCCTGGGGTTGATGCTGGCGGGTGTGCGGGGTGGGTGTTATTTTAAACATCGAACACTGAACATCCAACATCGAACATCGAATATGGGTGCCGCTCAGCGACCGCCTGGGATTGATGCCAGCGGGTGCACGGGGCGGGTGTGGATTTGAACAACGAACATGGTTAAGAATCGGGGAATTTTATGGATGAAAAACATCTGCTTTACGAAACAAAGGGCAACGTGGCATGGATCACCATCAATCGTGAAGGTCAAAGAAATTCCATCACGGGTCAGGCGCTTGAGTTGTTTCTGGACTATCTGGATAAAGCTGAAAAAGACAAAGAGGTGCGGGTGGTGTGCATCACAGGTACCGGTGATAAGGCGTTCTGTTCCGGGGCGGATCTGGGGCAGGCCATGGGTGGACAGGGTCAGGAAGCCCTCGCTGTGTTCAAACGATATGCGGCGGTATTAAAACGACTGGCTTCGTTTCCCAAGCCCACGGTGGCCAAGGTGAACGGGGCCTGTCTGGCCGGAGGCACGGGATTCATGCTGGGCTGCGATATCGTCATCGCCGGAAGCCATGCCCGCTTCGGGACACCGGAAGTTCAGGTGGGGCTATTTCCTATGATGATCGGAGCTTTGATTTTCAGAAATGTGGGCCGGAAAAAAGCCATGGAAATGATTCTTTTAGGCGAAAAACTCTCCGCAGACCAGGCCCTTGCCATGGGCATGATCACCCGTGTGGTGCCGCAGGAAGATCTGGAACAAGCAACGGATTCTATTTTAAAATCCCTCAGCGCAAAAAGCCCATTGGGTATGGCTATCGGAAAACGGGCGTTTCATGCTGTAGCCAACTTGCCTCTCGAAGAGTCCATGGACTATCTGGCTGAAAAATTATTAGAGGTCGCCTCAACCAAAGACGCGATTGAAGGGATCACAGCGTTTCTTGAAAAAAGACCGCCAGTTTTCAAAGGGGAATAAAGCACGAAAGGCTTGTATCTTTTTGCCGGGTTTTGTTCTCTCTCCAACCTGTGATTGTCCGTGCAATCGTCTATCTATGGCCCTCGTTCCGGGGATTCTCCCCGGAACGAGGGGCACCAAGGAGCACGAAGGTCTGTTGCGCGATATACTTGTCAAATTCACCCTTATAGTTTTTCACTCACAAAAAAATAAGCGAATGCCTGTAGCCCTGACACACAGTTATTGATGTTTGAGCGTTTCTCTATTACATTCACCCAGAGTAATTCATCTCTGAGCAGACAGTGAAAAGCCTATCAATATACCGCTCAGAAAGATCGTGAACATTTATCCGCTAATAATTCCGGAGAAACGATCAGCCTATGGAAAAACCGGGCAACACGGGCAAAATCTTTGCTGTGGGAGACATTCATGGGTGTGATGACCGGTTGATCCGCCTGATGGAAAGGCTGCCTTTTGACAGGCACAAAGACACTCTTGTGTTTCTGGGGGATTACATCAACAGAGGGCCTGGCTCACGGGATGTGATCAACTATCTCCTTGAACTTGAAAAACAATGCAAAAAAATCATTTTTTTAATAGGCAACCACGAGCATGCCCTTCTTCAATACGCTCTGACGGGAAACCAGGATTACCTGTGGCTTCTACGCTCCATGGGGGTTGAATCCACTCTAAAAAGCTACGATAATGCAAGCGTCCAGAGTCTGTCCGACCTGACGTTTCTTCCGCCCGACCATCGCGATTTTTTTAACAGACTGGCCACGTATCACCGGGAAGCCGGTTACCTGTTCATCCATGCTGGTGTTATTCCTTCCGAAGACTTAGACTCGTGCTCCCTTGACCGGCTGCTTACCGTAAGGGAACCCTTTTTAGAAAGTGAGCCGATTGAAGGAACCACGGTGGTGTTCGGCCATACACCCTTTGAAACACCCTTTTCCGCTCCGGGAAAAATCGGAGTCGATACGGGTGCATCCTACAGCAATATGCTCACGGCGGTGATGCTGCCTGATACACTCTTTTTTCATGCTTGAATTTTCATGCTTTGTGATGAGACAGGCCTATAAGTACACAATAAAAAAGACAATACCTTTTCCTAACATAAATGGAACCGGCGAAACGGTGTAGGGGCGACCGGCGGTCGCCCAAACCAATATATAAAATAAACGTTTATGGTGACGCATACAGGGCGACCGGCAGGTCGCCCCTACAAGTCCCGATGCATAAATTTAAAAATGGCCGTCAAACGCTATTGGACGTTGGATGTTGGGCGTTATTCGTTTTCTAACATTGCTTATTTACTTGCACTGCTGCAATCAAACCCTTCAAGCGTATAATTCCCCTCAAAAAAGGCCTTGGCCAGAAGTCCCGGGCTTTCGTCGTTGTGCATCATGGAGTCCATAAGACGGCTGAAGCCAAGGAGGCGTCCCAGCATCACTAAGCGTTCTTCCACGGCAGATTGCACCATTTCCATGATGGTTCCCGTGACCAGATCACCGCGCCTGTCCGTGAAGAAATCATGGTGTTCGAGTACCTGGGCGATAAAAACCGCCCGGCGTTCGCGTTGGATCTGTGTGGTTCCGCCGCCTTTGAAGCGGAAGCGGATGTAGTTGTCTTTGGGATTCCTGCCGCAGACCGCGTCGATCATGGTGAAATGGAACTCCAGCCGGGCATTCAGGTTCAGATAATCCCGGGCGATCAAGGCGTAGTTGCAGTTGCCGATGGGCCTTGCACTGCCACTGTCCGTGATACCCCGGCTGAAAAGCCCTGAAAGACTCTGGGCCGGAGGAGGTGCATTCCACCTGAGTCCTGGCGTCATGGCACCTTTCCACAGGGCAAGCAAAGGGCTTGAAAGAAGTTCATCCGGCTGAATTTTCAGGCTGTGTTTGCCCGGTGTAAGCCCTCCTCCCATATCGATGATCAGAAAATGAAAATTGATGGCTCCGTCAAGCCGATGGACAAAACTCCCGGCTTCTTCAAGAACCTGATCCCCGGCGTTAAACATGGTCATGATGGCCATCTCATGGATGTAGCGGATCACATCGTGGAGTGACCGGCATTCCTTGATGGAAAAAGATGATCCATACGCATCGGTCAAGTTAAGCCGTGCGATGATGTCTCGTAAAATTCCAATCCGAAGCTGGTCCGCAGGTGTCGCTTCCGGTGCATGATGCAACGGCTTGACTGGCCGCGTTTCCGGCAGACCGTGCATGGCGTCCTGGGGGGCTTTTAAAAGAAGACTCCTGTCGGCATCAATCACGATCCACTGGTCGTTGCTGAGAACCTGAGTGGCCTTTTCAGTCCGTGTGAGCATGGGAATGCCGTACTCCCGTGCAAGGTTTGACAGGTGGTCGGCAGGGTTGCCTTTGTCAACGACAAGTCCGCTGAAACAGTTCATGTATCGGGCCGCCTCCACAAGACTCTGGTGGAGGACGGCGATGACCTGCCCTTCCCCCAATCCTTCAAGATCTCGGGTGGACTGGATCATTCTGACTTTTCCGATACTTCTTCCGGCAGAAGATGCCACACCGCCCTTGAGAAGAATATCTTCTTCAGAAACCCCGGACGACCTGACCCCTCGGGCTCCCGGTCTTGCACTGGGTTTGAACGGACGGGATTGCAGGATATACGCGGCGCCATCGTCCGCAATCGCCCATTCGATATCCTGGGGCGAGCCGGTCAGGCTTTCGATAATCAGACCCAGATCAACGAGGCGGTAAACTTCAGCACGGGTGAGCAGAGGGTTTAACCGATCTTCGGCCTTGATTTCCTCCGTGTGAACTCCGCCGCCTTGTGAACACACTTCCTTGTATGATTTCTCGGCGATTTCAGCCGGGATTTCAGGCTCTTTTTCCACTCGGGACGGATGATAAAGGTCTGAAGGGACTTCGCCGCCCACGGCCAGACTTCCCATTCCCGCAACGGCACTCACCAGCATTCGTCCGCCGTCCCGGCCTGCGGGGTCCATGGTAAAAAGAACCCCGGCTGTTCTGGCGTTCACGATGATCTGGCACAGAACAGCCATATCAAAATCCGTGAGCGGAAGCCCGGCATGAAATCGGTAGACCATGCTCCGCGCGTTGAAATTGCTGGCGAGAACTTCTTTAAACGCATCCATCAGTCCGGTAAAAGATGTGACATTCAAAACTGTGGTGAACTGTCCGGCAAAGGAATGAGATGTCTGATCTTCCACACAGGCGCTGCTCCGAACGGAAATGGCAAGATTCTGTGGCCCGGTCAGTCGTTCATAGGCTGTCCTCAATGTACGCTCAAGATCTGCGGGCATTTCTGCGGAAAATATCAAGTCTCGGATTTCACCGGCCACCGCTTCAAGATCCCTTAAAAAACGGTCATCTGACTCAAGTTTCCTGAGCAGCTGACGAACAGGCCGTTCAATGTCATTGGCGCGAAGAAATTCCCGGCAGGCGTCCACCGTGATAACAAATCCGTCCGGCACAGGCATGAAAATCTTCTTTAGATCGGAAAGCGGATAGGCCTTGCCCCCCACCTTTTTTTTCATTTCCGGCATGACTTCATCAAGAAAAACGCAGTAAGGGCCTTGGGCCGACACAGGTGTAGCAGTTGGGAAAGCATGACGGATGGTTTCACCGAGGTGTTTATGAAGATCAAAGAGCCGCATATACCTGTTGCCGCTCAGACGGTTCAGGCCGTCCACAAGCTCATAACACACCCCTATAAGTTCATCGGCCTGATTCGCCACATCCTGGCTCAAAGGATTCTTCCTTTTCAGCCTCAGATCAATTTCGTTCAGTATCTTGAGAGCATGCTCGTTGTTGATCAGAAGAATGCGGAACGTGTGATAACGTATTTTCAGATCACGGATCACGTCTTCCGCTTTCCTGAGTCTCATGGCTTGATATTTATTCCAGTATTTTCTGATGATTTTGAGCATGGTTATTCCAATTTCTTTTTTATTTGCCGTTTTACCCTTTATAAAATGACCCAATCCTTCATTCGATGTTGAGCGTTCGACTTTCATTTTATTCTACATTCATTGCCGTTTCCTTAACGTATATGTAATCGGTAACTCGTTGTAGGGGCGACCCGCGGTCGCCCAAACCGATATATAATAGACTTTTTTGGTGATGCGGACAGGGCGACCAGCAGGTCGCCCCTACAGTCACCACATAAATTTAAATGCCGGTTATCTCATTAAACAACCGCACAAACTCTTCCACATCCCCATCAAACCCCATGCGGATGTCCAGCTGGCGTGTAAACCCGGTCAGTTGGCCAAGCCTCACCAGAGAAGATTCCACATGTTTTCTTTCGGCCATTTTGAGTTTTCCGATCACCAGATCACCTGTGACGGTGACTTTGAAATCCATATTTTCGAGGACCGCCGCGATGAATTCCGCCCGCCGTTTCCGCCTTTCGGCATAGGCAAAACCGCCGACAAAACGGAAGTAAATGAAGTTCTTGTTCTGGTTCTCCGAAAGATAGGCGTTGATCACATTGAAATGGTAGCCAAGACGCAAGGTGAGGTTCAGATAGTTCTCGGCCACAATGGCAAGATTCTGGCCGGAATACCCGGGCGGATTGGTCAAGGCCGCATAGGTTCTGTCCATGCCCCCGAATATCTCTTTTAACCCGACAGCATTCGGCTTGTGATCCCAGGTGCCCTCCAGGGTAATTCCTTTCAGAAACGCCTGAAAAGGCAGGGAGGTGATCTCGCTTTGCAGCAATTCCTTTTTCTCAGGATCTGAAAAGCCGTCTTCGATCATCAGCACCCGGATATCCATGGGAATGCTGATGGAAAGACGCCGGGTCGAAACACCTTTAAGATCCTTGTGGCGTTCCTGGATGTTCAGCAGTTCTTCCACTGCCATTTCATGGGAGAAGTGAATGATGTCGTGGAATGTGCGACAGTTAGCCGAAGAAAAATCGGGGGATTCCGGGTCGTTCAGGTCAAGGGGAATGATCCAGCGAAGCAATTGGCGCAGAATGATGTACTCCGGGTCCGTGGGGTAAAGCTCCACACCGGATGAACGGTAACGGGCCAGAAGCTCAAGCACACCCTGGTAGATCTTCCCTTCTCCCGCATCCATGGTTACCACCGAGCCCTCTTTCAACACATCCCCGGCCCCTTCAAGACCCACAATACAGGGAATACGAACTTCCCTGGCGATGGCGGCAAGATGCCCCACCGGTGATCCTGTTTCCGTAATAAGACCCGACGCCCGGCGAAGAACAGGGCTGAGATCAGGGCTTGCCTTCTGGGCCAGGGCGATGGCTCCCAGGGGAAAAGCATCAACTGGGTCCTGTTCAGTCACATGAACGACCCGTCCCACTGCCACACCCATCTGGGCTGTTTCTCCACCCTCAAGCAGCACCGTGGCTTTTTCAAGCTGTGCATTCAGCTCGTCCATGGAAATGTCGTCGTCTGAAAGGGAAGAAAGGGGTTCGACCCCGGTTATGGTTATCCTGCCGGATTCATCTTCGGCCCACAGGACCTTCTGGGGTTTGCCGAATGTGCGTTCCACCGTCATGGCCGATTCCACCAGAGAAACCAGGCTTCCTTTGCGGATAAGGGACGAGCCCCTTCGAAGACCGCCGGGCATCATGGACAGCGCGTGTTTGCGGTCCGGCAGTGCGGTCCCGGCTTTTTTGGTCTGTATGGCCGATTCCACGGGATCAAAAGGATAATACCTGTATACCAGAAATGATTCGGTTGGGTCTCCATGACTTTCTGTGCCGGAGCCACCTTTTGAAACGGTTATCCTGGCCACCTGCTGGGAGCCGTACAAAGCATCCATGGTGTTGACCGTTCCTGAAAGAACAGGTCGGGTTCTTGCCTGAACAGCCACGGCGATGGCCACACTCTGTTCCCGTAGGGCATCCGGCTGGTTTTCCGCCACAACCGCCATGCAATCGGCGATGCTCTTTTTATAAGTCTCAAGAATAGAGGAAGGATCAACATGGTAAACGCGGGAGCCGCTTTCAGAGCCTTCAAGTCCCACTGTTTCAGCCGAAACCGATACCAGGGAATGTCTGCCGCCCCGGTCCGACAAGCTTTTAATTTCACCGGATATGGCTTTTGCAAGTTCACCGGGAATATCCGCACCTTCCACCAGCGCTTCGATCTGCGCCCGTTTGCCGGAAGACCATGGGCCTTGCGCAATCCGTATTATTTTGTGATGAAGATCATGGTCATGCAGAAACAGGTCAACACCGGTGGTTGTCACGACAAAACCATCCGGGGTATGAAGGCCCGTGTGATAACCCAGCTCCGCCAGATTCGAGCTGAGAGTCCCCACAAGGCTCTGCATCTCCATGCGGATCGCTGGATAGGAAAGGGTGAGACTGCCTGCATAGGGGCCCAGTCCGCCCGCCAGAATGTCTTCAAGATAGCCCCTGATGTTCTGGAACGTATCGAACAAATCGGAAAACCTGTTGTCCGTCATGGCATTCAGACTGTAAACAACCTGGTAAACAAGTGAACTCACTTCGGTTACGGAATTTTCAAGAAATGTTTTGTCAAAAATGTATTCCCCGCCCAGCATCCGCTCCATTTCAATCATCTTCTCAAGGATTTTCGTATTCATATCGAGAATCATCTGGAACTTTGAGAACAGGGATTTGATCTTCCCGGTACTCGCAGGTGACTGGCGGAACTTTCGTCTGAATACGGATAAAAAAGGGATCATTTTCGGTTATTCCGATTTCTTTTATGTTTAATTTGACTTTGTAATCTTTGTCATGCCTCTGGCAGCCCGGCCGGGCAATGCTGTTGACTTAACTATTTTCGAACGGCCTTACTCACAGGCTCCTGCACTTACTTTACCCAATAAATATTACTGAGCAATAAATGAAAAAAAGAGCGAACATCGAACATCGAACGCCCAACATCGAACATCGAATATGGGAGCCGCTCAGCGTCCGCCTGGGGTTGATGCCAGCGGGTGCGTGGGGCGGATGCATCGTTTTACCTGATGTTTTTATGTTTGTTACAAAAATTTTGATCAGTTCCTCTGTTTAGTTTAAAACGTTGTTCAACAATTCTGTTTTTTTATAAGAGGTGTGCGCTGTATGTGTTTCAGCCATCTCTGGATTTCTCTCAACTCCTAATTTATTTCCATCAAACTTTCCCCCAAACCCGCTCCGCACAACTGCCCAAATCAACCCCAGGCCGACGCTGAGCGGCTCCCATATTCGATGTTCGATGTTCAGTGTTCGATGTTCAAAAAAGATTGCCCTCGTTCCGGGGATTCTCCCCGGAATGCGCACCACGGAGGCTCCGCCTCCAACGTCGCACATCACGAACTGTATTTTATTTTCTACACACTTCCATACCTTAAAGAATCGACAGATTTTCCTAACAATACTTGGGTGTTCATACTCTCTCGAATCAGTTCCTACTTACTCGTATTAAAAGTGCGTCGCTCTCTCCAGTTTTGGAGGCGGAGCCTCCGGTTAAGCATTCCGGGGAGAATCCCCGGAACGAGGGGCTGTTGCGCGATGCGATTGGACGTGTGGGCATAGCTTAAGTCAAGAGCATTGGCCGTCATCCGCTATTGAACGTTGGACGTTGGACGTTCCTTCTTCAGCTTCTCAACCATATCAAGAATATCCGTCAATTTAAACGGCTTGGCAACGAAATTGAAAACACCTTTCTCGGAAGACTCTTTTGACGCCTCAAGGGTGGCAAAGCCGGTGATGACGATGACCTCCGTCTTAGGCGAACGATTTTTCACTTCGGTCAGAAACTCCATGCCGCTCATCCCCTCCATTTTCAAATCCGTGATCACGATATCGAAATCCTTTTCACAGATCCTTTCATTGGCATGGGCGCTGTCCGTGAATGTTTCCACATCGTAACCGGCTTTAAGAAATGCGGGTTTCAAACGTTTGCACACGATGGGTTCATCATCAAGAATAAGAATCTGAAGTTTTTCCCTGCCAACGTCGTTACTGGTTATGCTGTTCACTGTCCACCTCCATTGTACCCTTGATTTTTGAGATAAAGTCTTCGACGCAGGCATCGAGGAAACGTTCGCCGCTCAGTTGGACATCCAGCTGCCGGGTATAACCGATAAGTCCGCCGATCAGTTTCATTTTCCCGACCATCCTTTCTTTAGAAGCTTTCTTGATTCGTCCTATCACCAGGTCGCCGTGAAGCTCAACCTTGAAATCGAAGGCTTCAAGGATTTTTCCGATAAACCGAACACGCATGGACCTCCGGGAAAAATCGGTTACTCCCCCGAAAAATCGGAAGGAAATGCGGTTTTCCTCAAACCGGTCGCTGATCAGCGCGTCGATGATCGTGTAATGATACCCCAACCTGAGGTTGAGGTTCATGTATTCTTCCGAAATCAGAGCAAGGTTCATCCCTACCTCTTCCGGCGCGGACAGCGAGTAACTGAACGTCCGCGTCAGGCTGGACATGAAGCTTCCCATATCCACGGACAACGGTTTCGTGCTCCACATCCCCGACTCGTGGAGTCCATTAAGCATGGCGGTCATGGGGATGGAATGGACGTCCTTTTCAAGAATGATGTTGCCACCGCCAGGTTTTATCTTTTCTTCTATTTCCGCGAGAAATATCCCCAGAGGGATATGGGTTTCAAGCCGGTACACCGGCACATGACGCCGATGTTTGTAGGTTGTGCTCAGGTGGATCAGTTTCTGAATCGCCCGTTCATGAACATAACGCATGATGTCGTGGTACGTAAGACAACCTGCGGGAGAAAACTTCCTGCTGTTCGGGTCCACCAGATTCAAAGGGCTGATATGCTTCAAAATCCGTCTGAGCATCAGGTATTCTTCCGATTCCTCGAACAGATCCTCTTCGATCAGCTCAAAGCGCTGAAGCTCCTTCACCGCCCCACCATAAACCACATTGACGGACGCATCTATGGTTATTTCATCCCCTGTGCAGAGTGTTTTTACAGCTTCTCCGCAATTAACAATGGCGGGAATGCGGAGTTCTCTTGCCATGGTTGCCAGATGGCCTGTGGACGAGCCCACACCCGTCAATATGCCTTTGGCTTTTCGTATCACCCTGAAAAAACGGGGCGAAGACTGAGCGCTGACAAGAATGGCACCTTGGGGAAACCGGTCAAGATCTTCGTCGTTCCGAACAACAAAGACACGACCGGTGGAAACACCGCTCTGGACCACCGTTCCTTTTCCCGAAAACAGCACTTTCGCGTTGCGTATCGCCGTTTCCACAGGCGATACGCCATCACGGCCATCTGCAAGAATGGTGAGTGGCCGGACTCCCAGTATAAAAAGTTTGTCCTCCCTGTCAAAACCCCAGGCTATGGAAAGCGGGCGTTTGAAATACCTTTCCATCAGAATGGCTGTTTCGGCCAGAATCTCAATTTGGGCCGGTTTAAGGCTTGGGGCTCGGCATGTGTAATGCGGGATATTCATCCACTGGGTTTCACCGTCGCGCCTGAGGATGAGCATCCGGTCTTTCCTTTTCACATCCATGGACAGCACGGAATGGGGCACATCACGGGCCACCACATAATGATCAAGACCTGTGCTCGAATCTTTCAGACTTCCGCCAAGCCCAAATGCCCCTTCAACGATCATGTGCTCATTTTCCGGGTTTTTCGGGTCAAGGGTCATCAAGAGCCCACTTGTTACCAGATCAATCATGGCAAACAATCCCACCGACACGCCGGAATCGCTGCCCGGATAATAATGCAGTCTTGAAGAGCAGATAAAATCCATAATGATGTCTTTACAGACAGGAAGGATTCCGTTCCGGTGAATCCCAAGAATTGTCCTGAACTGAAGTGCGCGATCAGAGCCTCTGTCTTTGGCCCATTCGCAACCGCGTATGGCGTAAGAAACCCTGTCGCTCCCTGTTTTCCGTTCCATGCGATCTGCCGCTGCCCCGATTCCCGACACCAGGGGTTTGGGGAAAGTCCCTTCCGATATCCTGGACCGTAAATCCTTTAATGCGCGTTCTGCCTCTTTTCCGTGTCCTTTTTCCAGCCTGCCGAAATACGCCTCGGCATAGGGTTCCAGATCGTTATGGATCATAAATTCAGAAAAAACCCGTGTGGTAAGAAAAAACCCATCGGGCGTGTTCAATTTCAATTTCTGCTTAATTTCACAGATCATGATGTTTTCATGTCCCAGCTGATCGGCGGTGTGCCGTGACGGGATCATAAGATCATCCATGCTGCATGTGACCGGCTTGGAGGAAACGGAAGTTGTCCCTTTCATCTCCTCCTCAATGAACCCCCGGATTCTTTCAAAAGAGCCGGAAAGCTCTTCGCTTTTCTTCATGTCAAGGTTCCCCAGATCGACAACATGCTGCCGCATCAGGGCATTCAGCTCTTTTGTCGTGCTGAGGATATACTGCCGGTCAAAAATATATTCCCCGCTCAGCTTGTCTCCCATGTCTGCCATGAGTTCAAGAATCTTCACGTTCCTGTCAATGATGACCCTGAACTTTTTGAAGACGATGCTGAACAGTTCAGCAGGCTCTTTCCGTTTCCAGAAGAGAAACCTGTTTATATTTAGACCTACAGCGGATTTCATATTGCCTCGATACTACAAAATAAACCGAACATCGAACATCGAACGCCCAACATCCAACATCGAATGGGGTGGAAACAGTATCGGGTTGTGATACCCTTTTGGACCTTCCACCGATTAATCATTTTCACAGCCCCTATGGTTCGGAATGTTGGTTATTCGCAACCATTCAACTTTCAATGTTAAAAAACTATCCGCCCCGCACACCCGCTGGCATCATCCCCAGGCCGACGCTGAGCGGCACCCACATTCGATGTTCGATGTTGGACGTTCGATGTTCGATGTTCAGTGTTCGATGTTCGATGTTCAAAAAATTTTCTCTCATCCACCCAACCCACATCTTCGCCCCAATGCAGGATGGGTGGAGAGAAACGTAACCCATCACGAACCCACAAAAAAGTTAATGAGATCCTTCTTTAGCTCCCTGAAACACAAACCCGATGATAAGACCGCCAATAACGGCGATAAGGGTGGCTAAAACCCCGTACAGCAGGCTGTGATTAAAAGCCATGTTTGCAAGAAAGGCCGGTATTCCAACGAGTTTCGCCTCAATTGGTTTTTCTGCATCACTTGTTATTTTTCCATCTTTCACAGAGTAGACGTGAACCGAGTATTGGCCCGGAGCAAGGCGGGAGGGCATGGCTATCGTGATATGAAAAGCCTTGAATCCCTGATCGGCACTGTCGTAGGTGACGTTACCGGTCTGTTCCTGATACAGTCCGTCTTGACTCTTGAGTTTGAAAAGCTCATCCACATACCTTTGGGTGTCCGGTTTTTCAGATTCAACGGTGATGGATTTTTTCAAACCCTCAAAGCCAATGCGGTTCACACTCAGATCATCACCCTCACCAGCGCCAGCCATGTCTTCCACTCTTTTCTGACTTGAAATAAAAAACACGCTGGGGACGCCGGTGTATTTCAACGACCCCATATTCATCCATAACAGACCCAGGGCTTTGCCT
>JBAZWJ010000099.1:0-14804 GCA_041660385.1 Desulfobacteraceae bacterium
GGATTATCAGGGAAGCTGTGTGCCTGAAATTTGGCGTGGCCATTTGCAGAACGGAAAAGGTTTTATCAAGGCTCTTTCGGTGCTTTCGAAATATGATTTGTGATGCAGTGCCATTGAGAATATCGAATTCTTTTCGCTGATTTTGATGGTTCGCCATTCGTTTATTTTAAAAAAACAAAATGTACTTGACCGGGCGGAGCTATGCAAATCGTCATGATAACGGATAATGATCCGGCTGGAATGGCAATCGCTTTCACGAAAGCGATAAACGCCTGCACCGATCACAGGTGCCGCTTGATTTCATCTGAGGAACGGTACGGATTTGACTATGAAACCGATATACATATCCCGGATATTAAGAATAATGATTTCAGCGAAGTGGAAGAGGTTCTATCATCGTCAGATATCATCCATTTCCATATGCTGAGAGATGAAAATTCCTTCCTTGGGCCCTTGCTGATCAAGGATTATGCTGCGGGGAAAAAGATACTCCACCATCACCACGGACACCCAGTATTCCGATCAGACCCGGAACATTTTCGCGAAAAATATCACAAACTCAGGAGGCGAGCCATTGTCAGTACGCCGGATCTTCTGAAGTTGTTGCCTGAGTCGGTCTGGGTTCCCAACATGGTTCCATTGAATGATCAGGGGCATACCCCGCTTGAACCATCGGCGGATGACAGTGTTCGGATCTGTCAGGCTCCCACTCGAAAAGATCTTAAAAACACGGACGAGTTCATTTGTGTCACTCAACGGCTTAAAGAAAAATATCCCCATATCGAAAGTCTGGTGATTGAACGGATAGTTCATAGAGAATGTCTTGAAATCAAACGTTCATGCCATATCCATTTTGATCATATGCAGGGATATTTCGGCGTATCATCCCTTGAGTCGCTCAGTCAGGGCAAGCCTGTCATTGCAGGGATTGATGACTGGTGTATGGCCCATATCAAGGCGTTCACAGGTTCAGACAAGCTTCCATGGGTGATTGCAAGGGATGAAGACGCACTTCAAAGCAGGATGGAACACCTTATCGTGGACCATGACTTTCGCGAACAATGCGGACATGCCGGAAGAGCGTTCATGACCACAACATGGAATGAACACCAGGTTATTCGTAGGTTGCTGGATGTGTACGAATCTTTATGACTTTCTAATCAAAAAATGAATGATAACAACGGAATGCCTGATTTGAAAATTGATGCACATATCCATATAAACGGAAACGATGCCGAACTTTTCGGAAAAAAATCCGAGTATGAAGCCCTTTTGGAACTCTATCTTTCAAGAATTCGCGGATGTTCTTTTGTTGATGATATGTATATCTGGACAGGGATACTTGATATTTCAGAGAAAATCTCTACCCCGGAAAGGGTGACGATTATCCCGTGTTCCGGTGACGATACGTTCACTCCGTTTAATTCCAATCCGCTTGATATGATGAATAAAATCACGTCATGCCCGGTTCCCGATATGGCCAAAGGCGATGTGATTCTATTCGCCGAGCCTCAGTATCTGTTGATCCGGCAGATGTCTTATGAAGCCATGTACGATCAGTTGATGGAAAATGAACAGGCCCATACGATTTACCCTGTTTATAAAGTTGATCCCCATCTTTATTTGAAAATTCCGGGCGAAGAATCACTGCTGCCTGTCTGGGAGTACCCTGGCCTTGATCGTCAGAAATACCCCCAGCTTTACAGAAAATGCGGAGTTTATCTGTTCCACACAAAGCGGGTGCGTTACAAACAGCCTCTTAAAGAAATGCCTTACATCGTTCCCTGGCATGAGGGGCGGAGATATACGAATGATGATGACCTTGAATTTGCAGATTACATGTTTCATGAAAAGGGGTTTGTATGACAGGTAACGGAAACGTCATTGATTATTCCATTTTGCTGGCTACAAGGGGAAGGCCTTCCCAGGTTGAACGGCTTTTCCAGAGCATCTTGGATACGGCAGATCACCCGGAGGTCATCGAAATCATCCTTTATATGGATGATGACGACCATGAGAGTCATACAATTAACCACCCGTCCTTGAAGTTGAAGAAACTGATCGGGCCAAAAATTTCAATGGGTGGCATGCATCGCCGGTGTTATGAGGCAAGTTCCGGAAATCTAATCATGATCGTAGGAGACGACAATGTTTTCAGGACACGGTCATGGGACACACGTGTCAAAGAGGAATTCAAACGGTTTCCTGATGATATCGGTCTGGTTTACTGCAACGACCTGATCCAGGGCATGAATATGTGTACCGCACCTTTTCTCACACGAAAGGCTTGTGATTTCATGGATAGTATCTGTCCTGACGACTATACGGGTGAGTTTATTGACACCCATATTCTGGATGTGTTCACCAAATTAAAATACTGGGGCTATATCCGTATCGCTTACCTTGACGATATCGTGATTGAGCATCTTCATTATGTGGCGGGTAAAGCTGCTTATGATGAAACCTATGCGAATAAAGCGCCAACGAACGAAAACAGAAATCTGTTTTTTCGACTTGATCCTGACCGGGTTGCCACGGCACGAAAGATCGTTCACTACATTTCAGGTGGAACAAAATCATAACAAATGGCTAAAGATCTTGGTAAGTTAAAAGTTATTGCGTTGCTTCAGGCACGTGGGCGCGGTTCGACTCTGCCTGAAAAGAACATGTACAGGTTGAATAGCGAACCCATGATCGCCCATTTCCTCAATGAGATCAAAAAGGCTGATTTCATTGATGGAATAGGGGTCTGGACAGAGTGCGACGCCATTGCAGATGTCGTTAAATCCTGCGGTTGCCAAGCCTTGAAACGGCCAAGAGGCATGGTGCATTACGGTTCGGGTTTTTACGCGCCTGACGCGTGGCATCAGTGTATTGAACAAGAGGCTGAAAAGGTGTTTGGCCCGCCGCCCTATGTCCGTGTATGGCTGAATTGCAATCATGTCCTGTTTTCCTTCACATCCCTTGAAACCATGTTCCGCTTGTTTGTGGAAGACGATGAGGCGGATATCATTTTTCCTGTTTGCAGAATCGAATCTGATCTTCATGTGATCAATCCAGAGACCAGTTCTCTTTTTCCCGTGCTTTTCAAGACAGCTCATTTGAATGAGACCCGGTCGGTTCTCTACAGAAAGGTGGGTATGCATATATCTGTGTCCGGTTCAGGCGCAGAAAAACAAAAGCTCCGTGAAATTCACTTCGAAGTGCCCTGGTATGAAGGTCGGGACATTCAGGAATTTGAAGATACTTTTTTTGCAGAGTATCTTTTAAAAAAGAGAGCAAAAAAAAGAGGGGGTTTATAATGTGGCTATTATCTGTTCTTTTTTTGGGAATGACACTTTTGATCGGCTGGCTTCTGTTCGGGTATTTTCTGTTCATGTGGTTCGTCGGTCGCTTCCGTGTTGATAAAAAGCCTGAGTTCCCTTCAGAATGGCCCATGATGTCTCTGATTGTACCCTGTTATAATGAAGAAAAAGAAATTTTAAATAAGCTTAACGATATTCGATCCCTTGATTATCCCGAGGAAAAACTTGAAATCGTTTTCGTGGATGGGGGAAGCAGCGATAAAACAGTTCATATTCTGAAAAAACATGGGAATGACATTCCCGGTATGACGGTTGTTTTAAGTCCCAGGCGTGGAAAAATCAACCAGATCAACCATGTGCTGCCCCTTTTGAAAGGCGAAATCATTGTCAATACAGACTGCGATTCCCTGCTTTCACCGGATGCGCTTAAATGGATGGCCGCAGAATTCTCCATGTCGGACGAGGTCAAAGTTGTGGGAGCTTACTGCCGTCCGGCTAATACACTTGATGTTGAAAAGTATTACTGGGCTTCCCAGAATAAAAGCCGGTTTATTGAAAATGACGCTGTGACATCGCCCATTGTCATTGCACAGTGTTATGGATTCAAAAAAGACCTGCTGGACAAGTTTCCAGAGGATGTTGTCGCGGATGATATATATATTGCATTTCATGCTAATACCCTGGGTTATAGGACGGTTTATTCAAAATATGCCATGGCGGTTGAAACACGTTCACCTGAAACCTATCGCGACTTCATTCCCCATAAGTTCAGGAAAAGCAACGCGTTTTTACGGGAGTCCGTAAGGTTTTTACATCGGTTGCCCGAGATGAATCCCGGTTGGAAAATGATGCTTATCACACGGACGTTTCAGCAGGTTCTGTTGCCTTGGATCATTGTTTTCTGGGG
This sequence comes from Desulfobacteraceae bacterium, assembly GCA_041660385.1. Taxonomy (GTDB): domain Bacteria; phylum Desulfobacterota; class Desulfobacteria; order Desulfobacterales; family Desulfolunaceae; genus DYJE01. The sequence goes on from JBAZWJ010000099.1 coordinate 4,213, forward strand.
AATGCTGGTGGGGGCACTTACGTTTCTCATGCAATTTGACATGGTCCTGGTCGGAGTTCTCTTTGTGGCAGTCCTATTCGGGATAACCAGCAAGGTGTTTTCATGGACCGATCTGCCCGACGGTTCTCATCACTACTCTATTGGAACAGTCATCAAAGGATTTTCACTGACATTGCTGATCATGATGGCAACAGGGTTGAGTTATCCGTTTTACAGACAGTGCAGCAGTTACAGGCGGTTATCGGAAAGCGGATCACTCAATATGGCTGATTATAATGATTTGAATTCTTTGGATGAAGAGACGGTGATAGCAGATGAATGGAAACCGGAAATATACAGTCAGCGTGGTTATACCGATTTACAATGAAGAAAAAACCATTGATGAGATTGTCGGTCTGGTGATGGCCCAGCCCATGGTGACTGAAATCATTCTTGTGGATGACGGTTCGAATGACCGGAGCCGTGATGTCTTGAAGAATTATGATCAACATGACCGATGCAGGGTTCTTTATCATGATGTGAATCAGGGAAAAGGTGCAGCTCTCAGGACGGGGATACGGGCTGTGACCGGTGATATCGTGCTGATTCAGGATGCCGACCTCGAATACAATCCTTCAGACTATGCGTCGCTGCTTGAACCGATTTTTTCGGGTAAGGCCGATGTGGTTTACGGATCCCGTTTTCTGGGTGGCCCCCACCGGGTCCTCTATTTCTGGCATTACATGGGCAACCGCTTGTTGACCTTGCTGTCAAATATACTGAACAACATCAACCTGACGGATATGGAAGTCTGTTACAAGGTTTTCAGGCATGAATACATTAAAAGTTTAAACATTACATGCAACCGGTTTGGCTTTGAGCCTGAAATCACATCAAAAGTGGTCAGGCAGAAAGCGAGAATTTATGAAGTTCCCATCAGTTATTACGGCAGAACCTATGACGAAGGGAAAAAAATCGGGTGGAAAGACGGCGTAGCTGCGTTGTGGTGGATTTTTCGTTTTGGCATACTTCCCCATTGAAGGGTCTGATTCAAAGGACATATGAAAATATTTGTAACAGGTGCAACAGGGTTTATCGGCAAACTTCTGGTCGAATATTTGGTGGCCAGAGGCGACGATGTGATAGCTCTGATCAGAAAGGAAACGGATAAACAACTTTTTCCAGACCATGTGACATTTGCGCTGGGAGATATCTGTGACGAAGATTCTCTGGGAAACGCCGGAGCAGGTTGTGATTATCTGTTTCATCTGGCCGGTATGATCACCTTTGATCCCAGCCAGAGAAACGACTTGATCAGGGTCAATGGCCGGGGTACTGAAACGATTCTGACCTTTGCTGAAAAATGGGGTGTCAAGCGATCTGTTGTGGTGAGCAGTGCCTGCACTTCAGGTCTTTCGTTTTCATGTACCGAGCTGATGACGGAAGATTCGGAGCCGGACAAGGATACCGTGAAACGGAATCCTTATATGGAAAGTAAGGTCATGCAGGAAAAAGCGGCTTTTTCGGCATCCAAGAATCAGGATGTGGTAGTGGTCAATCCCACAACGGTTTACGGCCCCGGTGACAGCTCATTGAATTCCGGTTCGCTGATCAAGAAACTTTATACCTCATCGCTTGTGCCTGTGCCACCTGGCGGAAGCAATGTCATTGATGTTGCAGATGTGGTTCGTGGTATACTTGCTGCGGCTGATCATGGGATGTCGGGAAAAAAATACATTCTTGGAAATGAGAACCTCCAGTTTGCCTCAATCTTCTCGGCCATAGAAAATGTCACGGGTTGTCATCCCATTAAGGTCCCGCTTCCCCACTGGATGAAACAACCCATGGGATGGGCCGCATGGTGTGTAGGGAAGCTGACGGACAGCAGGTTTATGACTCCCCAGATTATTGAAGATTTATTTGCGTACAAATATTATTCAAACCTTCGGGCTGTCCAGGAACTGTCATGGACACCTGAGTTTTCCTTTGTTGAAAGTGTTTCGCGGGCATGGGGCTTTTATCAGAGTCATCATCTCATCTAAAACCAAAAATATCATCTGACGCACATCATCAGGATTCAAGGCAGAAACATGCTTCGTTCAATTAACTACAAACGACTTTACAGCAGATTCGGTTTGAACATCAAATACGGATTCAAATGGAACAAACCCCTGTTGCTGAGCAGGCTTGCTTATAATGGGTTCAAGCTTGCCATGGGCAGGGCACCACTTCTTCGAACCGTGGATTTTGCTCCGACCTATGCATGCAACTACCGATGTGAGCATTGTTTTGCATCAAAATTCAGAGATATGGATGCCCGGCTTGAGATGACTCTTGACGACTACAGATCCTGCGCCGATCAGTGTATGGATCTGGGCGCGGTTCATTTTGCTTTTCAGGGCGGAGAACCTTTAGTATTAAGCCACCTTGAAGATATTATACGTGCATGCAGTCCCTCAAAAAACCTTATCGCCATTACGACCAATGCGTCACTGCTGACCGTGAAACGTATACGGACGCTCAAGCAAGCGGGTGTGGATCTGTTTACCATCAGTCTGGACAGCGGCAGTGCTGATAAACATGATGGATTCAGGGGCGTTACTGGAGCATTCAAAAGAGCTGTCCAGGCTGCAAAAGATGCGCTTGACGAGGGTGTGAACGTAACATTCAACGCCGTGGTCACCCATCAGTCTCTCTATGACGACGGCCTGATGACGCTGATTCGTTTTACGGAAAAATTGGGAACAAAACTCAATGTTCTTTATGCCGTTCCTGTGGGTGAATGGTCTGAAAATGAATCGACGCTACTGACACAGGAAGACAAAAATTATGTTCAGACTCTGTTTGATACCTACCCCCATCTTCGGCGTGATCTGGACGCCAACTATGTGAAATACGGGTGCGGAGCCATGAAAGAGGTTGTGTACATCGACTGTTACGGGGATGTGATGGCCTGTCCGTTTATTCATGCGTCCATCGGGAACTGCATGGACGAACCGATGGTTCGTATCTGGCGTCGCGGAATGGAAATCGATCATTTCAAGGGATATGCACCGGTGTGTCTGGCGGCAGAAGACCACCATTTCATTAAGGAACATCTGTTAAAGTCCTGCCGGTCATCGGTTCTTCCCGTTCCTGGAAAAGTGATGTTTCCAGACATGGGCAAACATTCTCAGGACATTGGTTAAGGAGAAGGGCTGGTATGCTGACTCCACGGAAGCTCGCCTCCATTTCGCCGGGAACCCGAATCCGCGCAAACCACGTGGCTTCGGTCCTCACACGATTGAACGTCACGAGGATCTGTGATTGCGGTTGCGGAATGGGGATTATTTCCACCTGTCTTCAGGACAAGGGTTTTAAGACCATCGGCTTTGACCTTCATCCGTCACTGGTAGCCCATGCCATGGAAAACCATGGGCTAAGGGGACGTTATTTTGTATCGGATATCCGAGATTTACCGTTTACCGACAACTGTATCGAGAGCATTGTGGCGTCGGATATCATCGAGCATCTTGAATCAGCTCATGAAGCGCTCATGGAGATAAAACGGGTGCTTGAACCGGGCGGCAAAGCGGTGATGACGATTCCGAATCCTTTATTCGAAACCATCTGCACATTGTTTGGATTGTCACAGAAGGATCTGGGCCATCACAGAGTTTATTCAGCACGTCATATTAAGGAAATCATCAGACAATCCGGGCTTTGTCTTGTTGAACAACGGCGTGTGTGTCACATCGGTGTTGCCATGGCTGACGCCCTCATCGCGAAACTGGCCGCCGTTTTTTTCGGAAACACCGTGGTCCATCAATCGGAAATGGCGTTCAAAGCGTCATCCAGTCAGGTTCTTTCCCGGTGTTATTATGGATTATGGTGGTGTCTTTTTCCTGTGATGGCCATTCTTGAACGCATCCTGCCCGAATGGCTGGGCACGGAAAACCTGATCACCGTTTCAAAAGTCAGCGAAACAAAGGCTAAATAGAATCAGGACAGAACGTCGGAACAGAAAATTGATAAGATATCTGAAACAAAACCTGTACAATCTGGCCGGAAATCGGGCGTTGCCCCTTGAACTGATCGTGTTTGTCACAGATCGTTGCCCGTTTACCTGCGCCCATTGTTTCATCAGGCGTTCAGAGGATAAACCCGCCCGGGATTTATCTCTTGACGTGATCAATCGTCTTGCCAAAGATCTTCCCGATCTGATGGTTCTTATGCTGACAGGTGGCGAACCGTTTGTCAGAGAGGATCTGCCCCAGGTGGTCAGGATTTTTTCCGAACATTCACGGCCCCATGTCATTTCAATTGCCACCAATGGTTTTTTAACTGATCGGATTATCCGATCTGTTCAAGACATCCTGACGATGAAACAGTGCAAATCAAAAATCATCGTCACCGTATCATTCGAAGGGTTGAGTCAGGCACATAATACAAACCGGAAATGTGACAGGGCATTTGAAAACGCTCTGGAAACCGCGAAAGAATTGGGAAAACTCAAACAATCTTTTAAAAATCTTTCCGTGGGTGCCAATCTGACACTGATTCCAGGTAATGAGAAAGACATCATCGAACTGGCATGGTTCCTTGAGAAATCGAATCTGTTTTCATTTGTGTCGCATAATATCTACAGGGAAACGAAACCCATGTGCGCCTTTGACGGAATCCGTCCTGGGGCATATGCTGCGTTATCGAAGACGGTTGAGGAAATGTACAAAAAATTTTGTTTTGATGCGGGTTCTCTGCTGGGTGTCTGGCATAAGATGAAAGAACGCTACCAGTCCGACATCATACATCGGACATGCCGGGAACAAAGATATCAGGGCGTGTCCTGTGAGGCTGGACGGGGCATCGGGGTTGTATACAATGACGGCCGGGTCGCACCTTGTGAAATGCTGCCCGCAGACTGGGGTAATATCCACATGACGGGGTTTTCAGAAATATGGAACGATGAAAAAAACAGAAAGAGATCCCGGACCCTCAGAACAGAAAAATGCTTTTGCACCCATGAGTGCTTTTTGAGTGCGTCTCTGAACCTTCACCCTGTTTCGATGATGAAGTGCATGGGCTGGAATGTTCGTGATGCCATAGGGAGAGATTAGATTGAAATCAAAGACAGCAGATATCCTTTTTATCCATACACTGAATTATCAGTATTTAGGAATCATGTCGATTTCAGCCGTGTTGAAAAAGCATGGTTATCAATCGGATGTTCTGATTTCCGCATCGAAAAAAGAAATCAGTGACCACCTTTCCGCCGGATGTTACCCTCTGGTTGGATTTACAACCATGATTGGAGAGGAAAAACTGGTATTCGAGCTGGCCCACACGATAAAACAACAGTTTCCTGAAATAAAGATCGTGCTGGGCGGCATGTATCCCACCTTGAATCCGGAAAAAGCGATTTCACATGAAGCCGTTGATTTTATTGTCAGGGGCGAAGGAGAATACCCGGTTCTTGAACTGATCGAAGCTATGAGCAACACCAGGGACGTAACCGGTATTCTGAATGTCTGGGGCAAAGACAACGGGCGGGTATGGTCCAATCCTTTGAGGGATCTGAATAACCTGGATGATCTTCCCGGCTTTGATTACGCCTTGTATGATCGTTACGATTTCATTAAAAACGATCCAACAAAAAACTATATCATATCGAGAGGATGTCCATATTCCTGCTCATTCTGCTACAACAAGATTCTTCGTAACACGTACAAGGGATGCGGAACCTATTACCGTCTGAAAAGCTCCGGCAAGGTTATGGAGGAACTTAAACAGATCAAACAGGAGACGGTTTTAAAAACACTCTTTCTCCTGGATGACAGCTTTCTGACGGATCGTTCGTTTTTAAGAGAGTTTGCACAGGTATTCCCCAGTCTGAACCTTTCTCTGGTTGCATTGGCCCGAGCAGATCAGATTGATGAAGAAATTGCATCACTGCTTAAAAAATGCAGAACACGATGTATTTTAATTGCTGTGGAATCGGGTGATGAGGAATACAGGAACACATATCTGAATAAAAAAATCAGCAACGAACAGATTGTGAATGCTGTCACCCTGCTCAAGAAAAATGGAATGATGGTCATTTCATTGAATATGATGGCTCTTCCCAATGAAACCATTGACATGGCACTGAGCACGGTTGACCTGAATATCCAGGCTGGAGTGAAATTCGCATCAACGGGTTTTTACTGCCCCTATCCAGGCGTGGAACTGAGCGACTATGCTGCGGATATCTATCATCTTTCACGGGATTTTTTTGAAAACCTTCCCAGTGATTACACCACCAGGCCCCTTTTGCCCGTGGACAACGAGCGGGCGATGATCAATATCCAGCGATTGACGTTGTTTATGGTGAGGTTTCCGGTGTTCCGCCCGTTATTGGAAACCCTGATCAAGCTGCCTCCCAATCCCCTATACGATCTGATCTACAATCTCATGCGATTATACGAACATAAAAGCAAAACAGGCGTTTCTCTGTATTCGGTGGTCCGGTATGCGTTTTCACATCTGAAACTTCGATTGCTTGTGGACAGGGTAAACGAGAAATGAGCGGCGATAAGGGTCTGTATTCCGTTATTATTCCTGTGTTTAATGATTCTGAGAATTTATTTCAATGTTTATCGGCACTGCAAAGCGCCAGGAAAGAAAGGTCAGTTGACATGATCGTCGTGGATGACGGTTCCAATGATGATTCGGAAACCGTGGCCCGCAGGTTCGATGTTCGTTATTTTAAGAATGAAGCCAACAAAGGCCAAAGCTGGTGTCGTAATTTCGGAGTTTCACAGACCGGCAGTGAATTTATTATTTTTGTAGATTCCGACGTGGTGGTTTTTCCCGATTTTTTTGAACGGATTGATGCGTTTGCCTGTATGGAAAAATCCGAAGGTTTGATCGGGCTTCAGGGTGTGTTCTCACTGGAACATCCCTTTGAATCCTGGCCCAGCCAACTGTACAACACACTTCAGCACCTTTTGACACGGAAACCCCGATATTGTGCGGGTATCAACACCTCGGCGCTGGTGATGAACAGGCAGGCGTTTCTTGATACCGGCGGTTTTGATGAACAGATCTGGTTCATGGAAGATAATGAGTTTGCCCAGCGCATGGCTGCCCGTGGGATGTATGTTTTGCGTGGAAATTTTGAGTTTGTTCACAGGAAACATGTGTCGTGGTCATGGCTGTTTTACACCCATTTCCTGGGTGGGAAAATGCAGCATTGTCTTTCGGAACTGAAATCAACCCATGAAATCCCGCTTCCGGCTGGTGTTTCACAGAACCGGTTTTTCCTGAAAAATCTTGGGGCAGGGATGATGACTTTGGTTGTGGCAGCCCTGATGATCGTGAGCGATGACCTGCTTAAACTTGTCCCTGTCATACTGCTTCAGATGATTCTAATTATAGATGTGTTGAAAGAAAACATAGCCCTCTGGCGGGTAAAAAAAAATTATTATTTTTTCATAACAGGCACATGCGTTTATCTGTCCCTTCCCTGGCTGATTATTGCAGGACGAATCATGGGTCGATTTTCCACTCCCGGAACCCGTGAACGGTTGCTCTGGAGAAAAAAACAAACACCTCCCATTCCCGTTCGTTAATATAACTCTATGAATGAATATAAAAAAATGAATATCGTTCTTGTCAATCCACCCAGGGATAATCTGGTAAAGCTCGATCTTGAGGATTTTGTTGATCTGGGCGACATCTCATCTTTTCCACCCATTGGATTGATGTACCTTGCCCAGGGGCTTAGAAACAGAGTGCCAGATGCCGATGTGACCATTATTGATTCCGTGGTGGAAGGTCTTGATTTCAATCAGATTGCAGAGCGGGTAAACAGCATTAAACCTGATGTTGTGGGGATCACCGCCACGACCTATACCTTTTATGATGTGTTGCATACGGCCTTGGCCATAAAAAGTCTGAGCCCCGATATCCCGGTTGCGGTGGGCGGTTCCCATATGTATATTTTTTCAGCAGAAACCATGTCCCATGCCTGTTTTGATTATGGAATCGTGGGTGACGGTGAAGATACGTTTACGGATTTATGTTTGATGATCACGCAGCGTAAACCCTTTCAACCCCTTCCCGGACTCATGTACAGAACGAAAGGGGAGGTGGCGGGGGAAGGTGTTGCTGTTGTGGAGGATCTTGACAGTGTCAGGATTCCGGCTGTTGATCTTATTGATGCAACGAAGTACTACAGCACCATCGGGAAAAAATCAGCGGTGGGGACGATCTGCACCACGCGGGGGTGCCCTTTCCACTGCACATTCTGCCAGGTTCCCAGGACTCAGTACAGAAGTCGTTCCATAGACCATATTCTTGATGAAATAGAATGGTATCTCGCCCAGGGCATTTCTGATTTTTTCTTTTTCGATGACCTGTTCAATGTGACAAAGAAGAGGGTCGCTGAATTTTCCGAGCGACTTATGGAACGGAATCTCGATATAAGCTGGATGTTCAGAGGTCGTGTGGATCAGATCGATGATGAGGTGATGCGAATTGCAAAAAAAGCCGGGTGTCATACCGTTTCCGTGGGCATAGAAGATTCGACGGATGAGGGGTTAAAGCAGATCAAAAAGAGAATTGAGATCGAGCAGGCTTATCTTGCTGTCAAAGCCATGAGAAACAACAAAATCCGCAGTTCGGCAAACTGGATCATCGGATTCCCCCATCATCGAACCCAGGCTGATCTGGATCATCTGCTGAAAACGGCCATGGAGATCAACAGCGATTATGCCCAGTTCAGCATCCTTCAGTGCCTGCCCGGAAGTGAGCTTTACGATCAGGCCGTGGCTGAAGGAGGGCTCGATGATAATGCATGGCGAAATTATGTACTTGCCCCTGTCCCGAATTTTTCGCCACCCATCTGGGAAAAGCATTTTTCAAAGCAACAGCTCTACGATTTCTATACCAAAGCCTACAGAAAATATTATATGCGACCCGGCGTGGTCTTCAAGGAAGTCCTGGCAATCAGGAACCTGTCTGAACTGATGACGAAAGCAAGGTCGTTCTTTAAAATCTTTTTAAATCCTGCCTGACAAAGGAAAATGCCCGGTGAATCCAGGTGTTGATATATTGTTTTTTCAGCAGCACGCCAGAATATATATGGGTGTGCTTGCGCTGAATTCCCACCTTGAAACGGAAGGGTTCAAGGCGGATGTTCTCATCGAAGAGATGGAACCGGATCCCCTTCGGATCATCCGGGAGAGGAAGCCGAAGACCATTGGTTTTTCAGTTCTTTCCCTTGAACACAACTGGTTGATAAAAACAAGCAGGAAGATTCATCAGCTATTTCCTGAGATTCCCATCATTGTGGGCGGGGTGCATGCCATGATCTACCCTGATAAGATTCTTGCAGATACCCCGGCATGTGTTGTCTGCAACAGTGATGGCGAAGCGGTGCTTCCGGATATATTGAGAAATCTTGGATCTCCTGCGCCGTCCTGGGAAACAATGAAAGGCATTGCCTACAAAGGTGAAGACGGGCGAATCTGTGTGAACGAACCCGCCGATCTGTTCCAGTATCAAGAGGGAAGGGTTGAAGATAGACAACTGTATTATAACCGCTACCCTTCATTGGCACAGGATGTGGTTCATTTTTTCTGTTCAAGCCGGGGCTGTCCTTACAAATGCAGTTTCTGCTACAATTCCTATCTTCGTTACTGCTTCAAGGGAAAAGGCCGATTCATCCGTCAGAAAAGTGTGGATGTTTTTATTCGCGAAATCGAACTCCATTCATCGAAGCATCCTGTACAACTCATCTATTTTGCAGATGATTTGTTTATTTACGATTTAAAATGGCTCCAGGAATTCCTGCTTGAATATAAAGAACGAATAGGAATACCCTTTTCATGCAATGTGAGGGCAAACCTTGTCAAAGACGAGAGTATCGTAAAGATGCTCGCTGATGCCGGGTGCACAATAGCCAATTTCGGAGTCGAGACCGGCAATGAAACCATCAGAACAAGAATTCTTGGGAAAAGGATCACGGATCAGGAAATTATTCGCTGTGGTACGCTGCTGAGCGATCAGGGCATCGCGGTGAAAACATCCAATATGTTCTGTCTTCCGGGTGAAACACGTGAAGATGCATTGAAAACTGTGGAATTGAATATCAAAGCGAAAACCAGGTTTGCCGGATCATCCCTTTTTGTTCCGTTTCCCAAAACGGGAATAGCGGACTACTGCATTAAACATGGATATATTTCTGGAAATTACGATTTGAACGACCTCCCGGAAACCTCCTTTACCATGGGGTTGATTGATGGCCCGGACAAGCAGGTTATCGTTAATATCCATTATCTGTTTTATCTGTTCGTACGTTTTCCCAGGATATACACATTGATGGGCCGTTTCGTAACAGTGGAACGGTTGTCCCCGGTTTTTCATTTGGTTTTTCTGTTGTCCCACGTTGTCCGTTACAGGGAAGAGAACAAGGCTGGATGGTGGGAGACGTTCCGTTATGCCTGGCGATCAAAAAAACAGTACTACACCGGATCAGCTCATTTTTTGACAAAACTGTTTCAAACCAAACAACACGGTGAATCACGATGAATATTCTTCTTGTCAGTGTCAAATGTTACCCCAACAGACTTACCCATTATGATTTTCCGGTA
>JBAZWJ010000100.1:0-14605 GCA_041660385.1 Desulfobacteraceae bacterium
GTGTGATCAATGCAATCAGGAACAAATTGATTCTTAGGGTATTTGCAACAGTCAAAAGAGGTACACCGTACGTTACCACTATGAACTATGCAGCTTAAAATTAATTTGTTTTTACCATAGAATGCGCAGATGAAACTTCATGATAACAATAAACATCTCGTGCGCTTAACTTCAGGGTCAGGCTATTCGCTGCAATCCCTGAAGGTAAGCTAGCGCATCCTTCAGGGGATTTCCGCTTCTATCCTTTTCGCGGGGTTTATCGTCCTTTCAACATTTTCTGTATGATTCAGGGTATAAACTCATTTGTATCTGCCAACAAATTATGATGAATGATAGTCGACAATCACTTAGTTAATATGAATAAGATAGTTGACATACCAGTATTTGGAATCCTGAAAGTAATCATTCATATAAGTGAACCGCTTATACCCGTGTAAAGCTTAGGGATAAACTTCTTTGAAATTAAGTTTGCCCTGACTATGAAATCGATTGACCTACCGCCGGCCTTATTAGATTGTGGATTTGGTTTGATTATATGCGTGTTTTCGCATAAAATTAATGTTGCACTTTCGGACAACTTATCTAACTTTGTATGGGTGAATTAAAACTGAGGACGTTTATCTTTTTTAAAGACTACTTTTCTGATTTCTTTCAAATGCAGAGGTTGAAGGTCAAAAACAAGATTCTATGGACATTCAGAATTATTGAGACTCAACCACGAATTCCAACTGATTATTTAAAGCAAATAGAAGGAACGAATGGACTTTATGAAATAAGGATACAGCAGGGCAGCGACATTTTTCGCATTTTCTGCTTCTTTGATAAAGGAAATCTGATTGTGCTGGCAAATGGATTTCATAAAAAGACACAAAAGACCCCACGGTCAGAAATTGAAAAGGCATTAAAAATTAAAAGGGAATATGAAACTGAGCAGTAATCTTAAATCACTTGACCAATTTATTGATGAACAATATGGCAAGAAAGGGACTCCCAAACGTGATAAGTTCGAGAAAGGCTATGAAGCGTTTAAACTTGGCGTATTAATACAGCAGGCGCGAATTGAAAAAGGAATGACACAAGCAGAACTCGCCGAAAAATGTGGAACCAACAAAGGTTATATCTCAAAGATCGAAAACAATATTAAAGAGGTCCGCATCTCTACACTTCAGAAAATTGTAGAATTTGGACTTGGCGGTCGCCTGGAACTTTCCATCAAATTGTAACAACAAACGTTGAATTAGTGGGCCTCCGGTTGATGCCGGGGGCTTTTTTTGTGCCACGAATAATCAATTAAAATCGATTATACATGGTTAAAGCAAAGGGATAAACTTTTTTGAAAATTAAGTTTACCCTGCCTATGAAACCAAAAGAAGAATTTCCAGCCGAATGGAAAGCAATTGCTGTTGTGTATGAGCAAAAGAAACGCATTGTGGTACGGTTTGAATACCGGGCCGAATGGAATGCACTGATTCGAACTATTCAGGGAGCCCGATGGAGCCCGACTTTGCATGCGTGGCATATCCCGGATACAGAAGAAAACCGCAACTGTTGCAGGTTGGCTCCAGATGAGAAATTGTATTTGCCGGAAGATTCTGCAGGCTTTTCAGCAGAAGCCATGATGAACATGCGCGAATTTGTGCGCTGGATGCGGTCTAAACGATACAGTGAGAATACGGTTAAAACCTATGCAGAGTCGTTGCGCACGTTTTTGAAATATTTTAAGCAAAAACCGTTAGAAGAGTTGTGCAACCTGGATGTGGTGAATTATAACAACGATTTTATCAAGGCGAATAACTATTCTGCATCATACCAGAACCAGGCTGTAAATGCAATGAAATTGTTTTTTCAGATTGTTAAACAGACTAAAATAGATGTTGAAGCCATCCACCGGCCCAGGCGGGAGAAGGTTTTGCCCAATGTATTGAGCAAACAAGAGGTAAAAGAAATTCTGGAAGCGTTGCGAAATATTAAGCACAAGACTATGCTCTCGCTGATATACAGTTGCGGATTACGATGCGGTGAATTGCTATCATTAAAACCTGAACATATAGATTCAAATCGTAAGATTCTTTGGATCAAACAAGCTAAAGGCAAAAAAGACCGGATATCGCCTTTGAGTGAAAAGACGATAGAAATGCTTCGCGTTTATTATAAAGCCTATAGGCCAAAAACATTCTTATTTGAAGGACAGCAGGCAGGAACACAATACGATGTGCGGAGTTTGCAGCAGGTAATGAAAATGGCCACAGAGAAAGCCGGGATAAAAAAGCCGGCTACTTTACACTGGCTCAGGCATAGTTATGCCACGCACTTGCTGGAGGCAGGAACCGATTTGCGTTACATACAGGAGATCCTGGGACATAGCAGCCCCAAAACAACGCAAATTTATACGCACGTAAGTACCCGCAGCCTTCAACAAATTATCTCTCCCTTTGATAATTTATAATTTTATTGCACCTTTAAATATTATGCAACATTCCAACACATACCGACCGCTTTTGGGTTCGCAGGCGAAAAAGGGGTGGCGCATATAAGCTAGTTAGCGGTCATGCTATGACGACAGTGCAAAATTGAAACTGAAAAGCAATGAACAAACAGACAATTGCAATTATAGACGGAGATAATTTTACTGACCTTGAAACATTTTATGACGAGGTGGACAGAGTTCTGACAAAAGATATAAACTTTAAAACTGGTCATAATTTGGACGCTTTTAATGATATCCTTTGTGGGGATTTTGGAGTCTTCAGTTACAATGAGACACTAAAACTTATCTGGACAAGCTTTTCAAAGAGTAGAAAAAATTTGGGAGATGAACTTACTTCGGTGTTGACTGGCATAATAAAAGAACACGACCATATAGAATTTACGACAACTGATTGAATGCTTAAACAGGAAATAAAAATATCGGTTCTCAGCTTTGACGAAGGAGATGACACAATTCAGTTCCAAATTGAAGTTACAAATGGAATTATTTCTGCTTCCCAAGACTTCTATGGTTATGCAGACAATTTCAAAGAATTTTCAACTGGCCTACTTTCATTTCCTAAGACGATAACCGACAAAGTAAAATTTGAACTTGGAGAAATTGGTGAACGTTGGGCATATTATATTCTTTTGAACGTTTTCTGTTATGAAAATAATGGATATTCAGCAATTCAAGTAATTCTGACCAATAATGGAATACGGCCATACACAAACAAAAGCGAATTTTACATTAAAACAGTTCCAGCATCGTTAAACAAATTTGGGCAATTACTAAAGGACTGGAACCCAATGACCGAAAAAGAAATAACATGGACAGCAGAATGACAAAAGCACGAACCGCTAACAAAAACTATATGTCAATTGCCGTTTCCGTGCTGACAACAAGCTGTGTAGCCCGCAAAAGCGGCGGTGCGGCTCGACAGGAAAACCGCCCGCAGTCGGCAACTGCATATAGTTCCGTCCGTTAGTAGTCATTGGTTAAGCTCCAGCTTCAATCGACTTGCGAAAGACCAATTTGCGCAAATGATGACCCGGCCAAAGGCCCGAAAGAAGTTGCGCAGTTGACACATATTTGAACTTTTTCTAAGGGCTCGTAATTAGGTACTCAATTTGCGGAGTGTTCAGTTTTGAGCGAGCGATGAGAAGAGTATTCTTGCACTGACCATTGCGCTACAAAACTATGAACAGCAAATTTCGTCCTAATTACTAATGGATCTGGCTTAACCAACGAACTACTAACACCACCCTTGCTCCAATGCCATTAAATCTAATAGCAGCATTTGATTCCAAATTTATTTTTATCTTCGGTATGGATATACGTTTTCAGAGCCTGGCATCGGCGCAAGGCCGGGGAACGTTAGTAGTCATTGGTTAAGCACCAACTTCAACAGACTTGCGAAAGACCAATTTGCGCAAATGAAGGCCCGGCCAGAGGCCCGAAAGACGTTGCGCAGTTGATCACATATTTGAACTTTTTCTAAGGGCTCGTAATTAGGTACTCAATTTGCAGAGTGTTCAGTTTTGAGCGAGCGATGAGAGGAGTATTCTTGCGTTGACTTTTGCGCTACAAAACTATGAACAGCAAATTTCGTCCTAATTACTAATGGATCTGGCTTAACCAACGAACTACTAACACGCGTCTGCCGCCATGGCTGGTAAATCGGTTCAAGAGAGAGTTTGGTATCCTGGAAATTATTATCTTGGTATGAGCATTACGGTACTGAGCAGCCACAGCGGCAGGCGCAGGACCGTTAGTAGTCATTGGTTAAGCACCAACTTCAACAGACTTGCGAAAGACCAATTTGCGCAAATGAAGGCCCGGCCAGAGGCCCGAAAGACGTTGCGCAGTTGATCACATATTTGAACTTTTTCTAAGGGCTCGTAATTAGGTACTCAATTTGCAGAGTGTTCAGTTTTGAGCGAGCGATGAGAGGAGTATTCTTGCGTTGACTTTTGCGCTACAAAACTATGAACAGCAAATTTCGTCCTAATTACTAATGGATCTGGCTTAACCAACGAACTACTAACACGCGTCTGCCGCCATGGCTGGTAAATCGGTTCAAGAGAGAGTTTGGTATCCTGGAAATTATTATCTTGGTATGAGCATTACGGTACTGAGCAGCCACAGCGGCAGGCGCAGGACCGTTAGTAGTCATTGGTTAAGCTCCAGCTTCAATCGACTTGCGAAAGACCAATTTGCGCAAATGATGACCCGGCCAAAGGCCCGAAAGAAGTTGCGCAGTTGACACATATTTGAACTTTTTCTAAGGGCTCGTAATTAGGTACTCAATTTGCGGAGTGTTCAGTTTTGAGCGAGCGATGAGAAGAGTATTCTTGCACTGACCATTGCGCTACAAAACTATGAACAGCAAATTTCGTCCTAATTACTAATGGATCTGGCTTAACCAACGAACTACTAACACCACCCTTGCTCCAATGCCATTAAATCTAGCAGCAGCATTTGATTCCAAATTTATTTTTATCTTCGGTAAGGATATACGTTTCCAAAGCCTGGCATCGGCGCAAGGCCGGGGAACGTTAGCTGCAAGTGCCCTTATCCTGCGTTAAGAACAGTCCCGTTTTTCCCAGGAGCATTTGGGTGGATTTGCCTTAAATTCATAGCTTGGATTGAAATGAATTAGAGAGTTCAAGTCGTTTCGATTCACATCGTGAAAGCTTGCGAAGCGCTTTCATACGATTGACATCGATAAAACGACTTGACGAAGTTCGGCGGGATTCTGGAGAAGATCAAGAAAATGATTATTCAAAAATGGGACAACTTCAATTAGAATTTAAATAAGAAAGCAAATCCATAAAGATTTAAGGCAGAAACACAAAATCAACAATGTCAATCTGATGATTGGCACAATTGATTTTGTTAAAACGGTCCATGTTCGGTAGCAGGGCTGGATTGCATTCACCTACAGCTAACACGCTGCAAGCACAAGCAGGCTTATGTACAAACAAGGCAGAATAATTCTATATTTGATCATACGTTTTCAGGAAGGGCATTGTGCAAATCATTCCTGCCTATGCCTGCAGCGAGAACGTTAGCTGCAAGTGCCCTTATCCTGCGTTAAGAACAGTCCCGTTTTTCCCAGGAGCATTTGGGTGGATTTGCCTTAAATTCATAGCTTGGATTGAAATGAATTAGAGAGTTCAAGTCGTTTCGATTCACATCGTGAAAGCTTGCGAAGCGCTTTCATACGATTGACATCGATAAAACGACTTGACGAAGTTCGGCGGGATTCTGGAGAAGATCAAGAAAATGATTATTCAAAAATGGGACAACTTCAATTAGAATTTAAATAAGAAAGCAAATCCATAAAGATTTAAGGCAGAAACACAAAATCAACAATGTCAATCTGATGATTGGCACAATTGATTTTGTTAAAACGGTCCATGTTCGGTAGCAGGGCTGGATTGCATTCACCTACAGCTAACACGCTGCAAGCACAAGCAGGCTTATGTACAAACAAGGCAGAATAATTCTATATTTGATCATACGTTTTCAGGAAGGGCATTGTGCAAATCATTCCTGCCTATGCCTGCAGCGAGAACGTTATCGGCAAGGCTAAGCGACCGACAGTGCAGCAACAAACAGACAATTACAGAAGATGATATTTGAAAAAGGACATTTTAAAAGCTCTCGACTACAGAAATCAATAATCACTGAATCTTTGAATGAAACAAAGACTTTTAGTGCAAGGAAAGCTTATGATACTAAAACGACTGTTTTCCTATCACATAAACATAAAGACTTAGAAGAGATTGAGGAGGCGACAGGCGTTATTGAGATGTTGGAAGACATAGGCGTGAAAGTATACATCGACAGTATGGACAACAAAATGCCTAACCAAACTACAGGTGAAACAGCAGCTAGGAT
Organism: Desulfobacteraceae bacterium; assembly: GCA_041660385.1. Taxonomy (GTDB): domain Bacteria; phylum Desulfobacterota; class Desulfobacteria; order Desulfobacterales; family Desulfolunaceae; genus DYJE01. The sequence goes on from JBAZWJ010000100.1 coordinate 6,374, forward strand.
TAAAGAGGTAATTAAATATTGTGATAAATTCATTCTACTTGCAACTGCCAAGGCAATTGAATCTTATTGGTGTAATTGGGAACTTGGTATTGGTGATGTGCATAAATTTCAAAGCCACATCGCAATACTTCCAATAAAGGAAAAAGGTGAGTATGATTTTGAATACAAAGGGAATGAGTATATGCAAATTTACCCTCACATTGACTATAGAGATGGAACAACTAATTACAGGAATAACGGGGGGATAATCCCTAAAGGCTATTATGTCGTTGAACCTAAAGATAAAGAAGGTGTAACCTATATAACAGCGCTTAAAACTTGGCTAAGCAAATGATAACAAAGTATCAAATAATCAAAATTGGGGCCGACAACCCTTTCTACAAAGAGGTATTGGATACTTTGTATCATCATATTGCAGAACTTGGTTTAGCAAAAGAATCAATTCTTGAAATTGATGAAAACAACTTCAAGACTGAATACAAGGGTAATGCTCCGACATTTTGCCTTTACTTCGGAAGCGATTCTGGTTCTTTCAAAAACATTGATTTACTTAAAATTTTAATCAAAGATGCCAACCTAATACTTCCTGTTGTCTCCGACTTAGAAAATTTTAGTTCTCAAATTCCAAAGGAATTAGCGAATGTAAACGGCTTTGAATTGGCGACATATAACGACATTGAAAAACTCGTTTCTTGCATATTAGAAGGACTAAGTTTGCTCCGACTTTCTCGAAGGTTATTTATTAGTTACAAAAGAGACGAATCTTCAACTGTTGCGATACAGTTGTTTGAGCAATTAGAAAAAAACGGCTTTGATGTTTTCCTTGACACACATAGTATTCGACCCGGAGAACCCTTTCAAGAAGAACTATGGCATAGAATGGCTGACACCGATGTAGTTGTTTTATTAAATACACCTGGATTTTTAAATAGCAATTGGACAACACAAGAGTTGGCTAAAGCCAACTCTATGTCAATTGGTATTTTGCAGGTGATTTGGCCATCTCATAAACTTGAAAGAGATGCAGAATTAAGCATCCCGCTTCAATTAAGTGATTCCGATTTTGGGAACAAAATCTTTAAAAAACCAACGAGTTATCTGAACCCAAACACAATTTCAAATATAATTAGCCAAGTTGAATCGTTAAGAGCAAGAAGTTTAGCGTCAAGACAAGACAATATTATTACTGAATTCATTGCATCATCTAATCGAGTTGGTAAAAAGGCTGACTTGCAATCAGAAAAATTTATCACAATTAAAAGAAGTGATGGTAAGGAATTAGTGATTATTCCAACCGTTGGTGTTCCACAAGCATTTACCTACAATCAATCGGAAGAATTGGTTGCGAGAATTAAATCGAAAAATGTTGCAGGGGCATACTTGCTTTTTGACCATAGAAACATTAGAGAAAAATGGATTAAACATTTGGATTGGTTGGACAATTATCTTCCAGTAAAAACAATTAAAATCGTAAAAGCAGAAGAATGGCTAAAGACAATTTAAACAAAGTGTTTTTATCTGCAAGTATTCCTTATCCTGACAGAGATAAGAGATTCTATGATACTGCTGATATTGTTTCAATAAGAGATGCAGTTCGAGCATTGGCAACTGTTGTAATTCCAAAAGCACAACTCGTTTGGGGTGGACATCCTTCTATTACTCCGTTGATTCGTTTTGTTATGGATAGAATGAACGTTGATTTAAAAAAGCATATTACACTTTACCAATCATTGTTTTTTGAAGATAAATTTCCTAACGACAACTTTGCTTTTGAAAACATAGTATTGACAGAGAAGAGAAACAATCGTGATGAGAGCTTGGAATTAATGCGAAGTAAACTCATTAAAGAAAATGATTTTAAAGTTGGAATTTTTATAGGTGGTATGGAAGGTATAAATGACGAGTATGAAATGTTCGCAGAAAGCCACCCAAATGCCTTGATTTTGCCTATTGCAAGCACAGGTGCAGCAGCTAATATTCTTTATCAGAACCAACAACAAAAATTTGACATCAGACTAAAAAACGATTACGCATATATGGCGTTATTCAGAGATTTACTAAGCAATTATATTTAATACTAACACTAATGGGAAAGAAAATATTTACTTCTTACAAGTACGCAGACCAAAACGTAAGGGCAATCCAAGGAATTTACCAAACTACAGTTAGAGACTATGTTGATGTCTTGCAGACAAAAATTGATGCAAGCGACCATATTAACAAAGGGGAAGATGATGGAGAGGATATGAGTACTTTGGCGGATTCAACAATTGCATCTAAACTCGGAGACAAAATATTTGACAGTACAGTTACGATTGTGTTTATTTCCAAAGGAATGAAAAATGCTACTCCTGAAAATGACCAATGGATGCCATGGGAAATCTCCTATTCATTAAGAGAACAATCAAGACAAGGTGTAAATAGCAAAACTAATGCTATTCTCGGTGTTGTATTACCTGATCAATTAGGTGTTTATGACTGGTATTACAGAAGCAATCCTGACTGTAATAGCATAACACATTTTACAGGACAATTATTCACTATCCTGAAAGAAAATATGTTCAATATTAAAAGCCCTCAAACAAGAGTATGCAACGGGACAACAATAACCGAAGGTGAGTGCTCATATATCAAAACTGTAAAATGGGATGACTTCATTGGTAGCATAAATTGGTATATTGAAAAGGCACTTGAAATTTGGCGAAATAGACAAGATTATAACATACGTAAAGCAGTATAGGTAAATGGCACGCTATTCATTTTTTAGTTTCTGTTACGAAGATGTGAAAAACTTCAAAGTAAATGTTGTTAGAAATAGTTGGTTACTAAATCATAGTGCAGAATCATTCATTGACGGCTCGATTTGGGAGAAAGAAAAAAGTAAAGGTCCGACAGTAATAAAAAATTTAATTGAAGCTGGTCTAAAGAAAACATCTGTAACAACAATTCTAATTGGAGATGAAACTGCCGACAGACGATGGGTTAAATATGAAATAGTAAAAAGTTTTGAAAAAGGAAACGGAATTCTCGGAATACACATAAATAGAATTAGAGGCCGAGAACAAGTCATTTCGGCTCGTGGACAAAACCCACTTGAAAGACTTGCTTTTCAAATATCAGAGGACGGCAAAAAAATTAGGTTTTTCGAACTGGTAAATAGGAAGTGGCTTGCGTTTGCTGACTTACCCGAAATAAACAACAAGAAATCAAATACACTTTACTTCGAGGACGGTTGGTTTTCAAATGAGTTTGGCAAATCATTTCGGTTCACCGACAAATTCGACACATACTGTTGGATTAACGACAACGGGCATAAAAACTTTTCAACTTGGGTAGATAATGCAGCAGAACAAGCAGGACGATAAATCACGGCTGACCGAAAGAAGCCCAGCCGATAACAGCACCTACCCAAAAGGCGGGGTTTCGTGTTCCAAAGACAGTTTTGTGGTTAATCAAACATTAGTTTTTCAAATCAAGTTTTGCGGTAAAAGTCCCGCCCTTCGGGTAGCTGCAAAACGTTAGTGGCAAGGCTAAGACGACATCGTTCATTGAAAATATCGTCCCGACATAGGGACAAAAGAGCCTGAGTTTAAAGGTTACATTGACTGTTGAATTTGCAATGTCCTTAGTTGGAGTGGTAACGTTCTCCTCATTGGTAACAATGATGTTAATACAAAACTTTACAACTATGATAAACAAAATCAAAAGTGTAGTAGTTGGGGTAGCTCTCGCGGGGAGAACGGTTTCCAAACTCCATACTATAAGATGTTGGAACCAATAGTTAAGTAATCTGAATTCAGGGTAGAGAGCTGGGGGTTCGAGTCCCCCACTCCCCACCTTTTTAAAAAATAAATAATGGAGAAAACAAATATTATAGAACTATCGACAAGAAGAAATATTCTTGACGGATTTATTGTAACCCAGATTACGTGGTCTGGTAATTTGGAGCAAGGAGCATTTTTAGGTCGCCTATTCGATCTTTCAAAACTGCCATCGACAGATACAAGATATAAAACAGCTGACCAAGATATTTGGAAACATACGGTCGCAAATAATGACTGGCCAGACGAGTGGGTATTTACTGACAGAAGATTTAATTTTCTCCATATTGAAGACAAATTATTTCTTGAATTCCTTTGCCTAACCGTGCATCCAACCGTTCGAAACGATAAAGATCAAGTGGTTACACTTATTGAAATTTATAATAATAATCTAGCTAAAAATGGTTTTGAACTTTACCAAGCAGGCGACATTGCAGGCAGACCAACCTTTGAAGCAAGAGTCATAAAGAAAGAAGTTGTCGCTGTTAAGACCCATAAGGAAACCAAACTTGCATTAGTCATTGGGTGTTCTGAATACAACTATGCAGGAGTTTTGGCCAATCCACTTAATGACGCAAATTCGATTGAGAAAAAACTCCAAAACTTGGGATTTGATGTTATGAAAACTCTCAATCCAACTCAAAAGGATTTAAAGAAATTTATTGATGATTTTGGAGACAAGTTAAAGGGCTATGACATTGGCTTGTTCTATTTCGCAGGACACGGTGTTCAACTTAAAGGAATGAACTATTTAATTCCAGTTGACGCAAATTTGAAAACAGAAAGAATGGTAGAGTATGATTGTGTTGAGGCAGGACGCGTATTAGGATATATGGAAGACAGTAAATCACAAGTCAATATTGTGATATTGGATGCTTGTAGAGACAACCCTTTTGAGAGAAGTTGGGGACGAGGAATAAGTCAAAGAGGGTTGACAACTATGAGTGCGCCAAGTGGCTCTTTAATTGCATATTCTACCTCTCCAGGAAAGACTGCATCAGACGGTGATGGTGTAAATGGACTTTACACCCATTCACTTTTAGAACACATAGGAAGTAAACAAGTTAGCGTGATGACAATGTTTCAACACGTTCGAAAAGACGTAATGGCTAAATCCAAAAGTGACCAGATCCCTTGGGAAGCAACTTCTCTCACTGCTGACTATTTCTTTAATCCTTGAAGTAATGATAACACCTGAACCTGCATTTTCAGCTCATTTATTGGAGAGCATTAGTAGAACTCTAGGAAATAATTTGACTGGCTCTCAAATTGGCAAAGTACTTCTTGATAGTAGAATTGAGGATGTTGATCCGAGCAATACAAAATGGAAAAGAATATATAATGCATTTGTAACTTGGCAGAATCTTCACAAATGCTCCAACCACATACTTGTATTTATTTCCAATTCATTACAACCACTCTTATTTATTGGAAATGAGCAACGGTTTCACGACAGTAGAATTGAAATTAATAAGCGATTATCTTTTGCTGGCATTGAAGTAGGCGAAAAGGGGAAACTACGAAAAGTAGCAAAATCAACTACGATTACAGAAGCTGAACAAAGAGCAAACCGATTTAAACATAAGCTTGAATCTAGAAATATTCACGAATACATTTTTAAGTATTGTAGTGCAGAACTTCTTGTCGAAAATTATTTTCACTCAGTATTTGAAGCCACTAAAAGCATTGCGGAAAGAATTAGAGAGACGACCGGACTTACAACAGATGGAGCACAACTTATAGACACGGTCTTTTCAACTGATAATGCACTTATAAAAATAAACGATTTGCAAACATCAACTGATAGAAGTGAACATTTAGGACTTTCAAATATCATTAAAGGACTCTTTGGCTTAATAAGAAATCCGACAGCTCACGAACCTAAGATAAAATTTACAATTGAGGAAGAAGAAGCTATTGACATTTTGACAACGGTTTCTTATGTTCATAAACGATTAGACAAAATAAGGAAATAAAAAATGCCCAGCCACTAACACGGGTTTTGCGTTAGTGGGCGGACAGTGCGAATAGAAACATTTGAGCAATTAATAAACGTTGGTGCTGGCAGACAGTTTTCGGTTTCAAAAGCCCACCAACGCAAAGCCCGAAACCGTTATGGCCAATTTTAAGAACTGGATATCTTGAAAATTATATTACTGCTTTTAATTTTCTTTCAATCCTCTGATAGGTGTCAACTACCAGAGCGATTAGACCTTTACTTAAAAAGAAATGCTGAAAATTGGGAATTAATAAATCCTAATGACCTTGTAACAGATTGGTCTAACTTCATGAGTAAGCAGAAATGTCCATCCCTTGTTACTGCAGACTTTAATGGTGATGGACATATAGATTATTGCGGGTTATTCAAAAAGAATGCTAAATATAAGTTAATGATAATTGAAGGAGATGGAAAGTCCTTTTCAATCAAGTATAATGAAGACATTGAATATGGAATTTATGATGGCGGACTAGGTGTTGGTATTGAATTAGAAAACTCAGGAAATGTGCAAGGTTTGAGGAAACAAGTATACATTAGAAATGCTCACATTGGTGTGTTGAAATTCGAGTCTTCAAAGCACATTATTTATTTTGATAAGGGAAAATATAACGAGTTATATGTTTCAGATTAAATTTAAACTGGCCATAACACAGGCTCCTATGTAAAGCAGTTTAATGATCAAACTTAATATTTATTTGCTTTATTATTTCATACGTTTCCCTTCATTTTTTAAATCATTAAGCTCAGACTCCTATGTGTAGCCTGCAAAAATGCAGCTACATTCACCTGTGTGGTTCTAAGATTAGAAAGGCAGCCACCTGCTTAAACGATGTGACTCCAATATTGCATGGCTCACAACCTGTGTTTTTGTGGTCTGCCCGGTATTTTAAGTCTTAATGATACTTTCTTTCATGTGATAATTAACTAGCCTGAAACATTGATCTACTCAACAGCGCCTATGAGAATTAAGAAACGGTACTGTTCTCTGCAGTCTCTGTATTTGGCTGGTTGCTTTTTGTTCGCTCTATAGTTTGAATCATGTGATTGATCTGGTACGGCCTGTTGTTTTTGATTACTGATAGCATTCGGTTGAGCATCTTTCTTGCAATTTTAACAACAACACTTTTAGGGTTCTTTCCAGAATGCATCCTATAATAAGCTTGCATTTCAGGGTCTAAACGAAGAGCTATCCAAGCGCTTTCAATGATATACGATCGCAATAAAGAACGACAACGAGGTGTTACTCCGTTGATATGCTCGGTTCCACCAGAAGCCCTGATAACAGGGATAATTCCTATGTATGAGGCAAATTGAGATTCATTGGAGAACCGTCGAAGATCCCCTATTTCGGCAAGAATAACCGCAGCCAGATATCCTCCAATACCAGGAATACTCTTCAAGAGATAGTAATCCTGTTTGTGATGTTTGCGACAATATGCTCTCAGTTCATTGGCAATGTGAAGATGTTCCTGAGTAAGTGTATCCAGAACTTTCAACTTGCTCTTTAAACAAGATTCTCCTGAAGTGTCTGACCATTGAATATTATTAAGCCATTCAATAAACTCCTTACTCCAGTTGGCATTATCGTACTTATCGGGGATTACGATACTATGATAGAGCAACAAACTCTTTATTCGCGATTTAGCAGCACGTAAACCCTTCGTTATTTCTACCCTTTGCCTGACAAGGCTTTTAAGGAGATCTTGTTTCTCATCCGGAATATATATTCCTTTCAGCTGTCCTGCTTGTAGCTGTTTCGACAAGTTGCGACAGTCAATCTTATCTGTCTTCTGATAAGTTTGTTTATCCTTTCTTGGGATATCTGCCGGATTTACCACCTTGACTTCCCAGCCACAATTGAGAAAGTGTCGAGCTGCGCCAAACCCACAGCATCCCGCCTCGTAGGTCAGTAAAACTTCGTGACCAGGAAAATTCTTTGCTACGTATTCGTAAAGAACATTGCAATCCGGTGGAGTAGTAAAGGATCGATGTTCACAAACGTCAGTCCGCATGTTCAAGCTCCAACTCTTTTTGTGGATGTCCATGCCTATGTATAGCTTTGGACTTGCAGTAGATTGTGTTGCCATATTAATTTTATTTGGGTGGCTGTAATTTAAAAATTACAGGCCACATGGTTAATGGGATGTGATCTACTGCTTTTTCATAGGTGCTTAACGCGAGCAGGGCATTTATCCCCGTAATAAAGAAAACGGTATATTTGAGAATAAACATGTTTCGCAGTGAGGTAAAGGTAAAGTATCCCTGCCCGCGCCAAGCCTGGGAACGTTAGCGGTAATGTAAAATGACACACATTAATCTTATTCCAGAAAACATCAACGAACGGCTTCTTCATTTTAAGAATGAAGTAAATAAAAACTTCACTTTTCTTATTGATTTTGGGTATGTACTTGA
>JBAZWJ010000101.1:0-14600 GCA_041660385.1 Desulfobacteraceae bacterium
TAACTTCGCCGCCTTCCATCAACGCCTCAACTTCAATGCCCATCAGAGTCCCACAATCATTCTCCATGACAGCACAATCTTGGGCAACATCGGCCAGACGTCGTGTAAGATATCCTGAGTTCGCGGTTTTAAGAGCCGTGTCAGCAAGACCCTTACGTGCACCGTGGGTTGAGATAAAATACTGCAGAACTGACAGCCCCTCTCGGAAGTTAGCTTGAATGGGCGTCTCGATAATTTCTCCCGATGGTTTAGCCATCAAACCTCGCATTCCGGCAAGCTGACGCATCTGGTCTTTGCTTCCTCTTGCTCCGGAATCAGCCATCATATAGATTGAGTTAATCGTATCCTCAGATTTATTTATCAATCTAATATCTTCTGTATTTGTAGCCCTTTGTGTTAGGACTGAAGGCTTGCTCATAGCCTTCATCATCTCATTAGCGATATCATCCGTTGCCTTTGCCCAAATATCTACGACCTTATTGTATTTTTCACCCTGGGTTATAAGCCCTTCGGAATACTGCCGTCCGATCTCCGTGACCTTATCTTCAGAATCTTTGATCATATCCCATTTTGTGTCAGGAATGATCATGTCATCAATACATATGGACATTCCACCTTCGGTTGAATACCTATATCCGATGTTTTTAAGTTTATCTGATAGAATGACTGTGGCTTTGGGTCCAATATTTCTGTATGCATAATCGATTAGAGCCCGACTAGCTCCCTTGTCCATAACCTTGTTAACCATGGAAAAAGGTACACCGGGCCTGATTCTCGTCACCTGAAAAATATAGTAACTCCCAGCGATTTCAACGATTTCAGAGAAATCTCCGTTGTCCAGACAATACAATTCGTTGAGGTCCGAATCACTCACTTTGCTGTAAAGGTCCTTGAATTCTTCTTTCAACAGAAAACCGATCAGCCCACCACGGTCCTTATCAGCACTTGTGGAATGCTGAACCATCACACGCTCAAACGGTTCGCCGTTTTTAAGTTTTCCGTGAACCATTTCAGCCGTTTCTCTATCCCTTAGAAGGATGTGGCGAAACGAATAAACTGGCTCATCGGGAATGATTTCCCAGAGAATTACTCGGCCAACCGTTGTTTTCTCCATTTTCCCATTAATTCTGACTTTAATGGCTGATTGAAGGGCAACCGCATTATCATCATAAGCGATTCTAACCTCTTCCAGGCTTGAAAAACTACTGTTTTCACCCTTGGAACCTGCAACCTCACGGGTCATATAATAAAGCCCAAGAACAATATCTTGTGTGGGTATAATGATAGGCTGTCCGTTAGCAGGAGAAAGAGTATTATTCGAAGCAAGCATCAAGACACGTGCTTCAATTTGAGATTCAATGGACAGTGGAACATGGACAGCCATCTGGTCACCGTCAAAGTCAGCATTGAAAGCTGTGCACACAAGGGGATGAAGCTGAAGCGCTTTCCCTTCGACAAGAACAGGCTCAAACGCTTGTATACCCAAACGATGAAGCGTAGGCGCACGATTAAGCATCACAGGGTATTCTTTTACCACTTCATCAAGAGTATCCCATACCTCAGGGACTTCTTTTTCAACCATTTTTTTGGCACTTTTCACGGTTGAAACATACCCAGATTTTTCCAGACGGTGATAGATATACGGTTTGAACAATTCAAGCGCCATTTTCTTAGGAAGACCGCATTGATGAAGTCTTAAGTCAGGGCCAACGACAATAACTGTTCGTCCGGAATAATCCACACGTTTACCTAAAAGATTTTGTCTGAAACGCCCCTGCTTCCCTTTAAGTGTGTCACTTAATGATTTTAAAGGTCTTTTGTTCGTTCCAGTTACAACTCTTCCGTGCCTTCCGTTGTCAAAGAGAACATCCACGGATTCTTGAAGCATCCTCTTTTCATTTCGAACAATAATATCGGGTGCTTTCAACTCAACAAGCCGTTTCAAGCGATTGTTTCTGTTAATCACTCTCCGGTAAAGATCGTTCAAGTCGGACGTGGCGAATCGACCACCTTCGAGAGGAACAAGAGGTCTAAGATCCGGAGGAAGAATGGGAATGACATCCATGATCATCCATGCCGGATCAATTCCGGAGAACAAAAATGCATCAATGATTCTCATTCGTTTACTGTATTTCTGTCGTTTAGCAACAGAAGTAACAGTTCGTATTTCTTCTCTGAGCTGAGTGTAAATGAGTTTTAGGTCAAGTTCCTTCAGCAGCGTTTTAACCGCCTCAGCCCCAATGCCCACATCAAAGGTACGGCCATATAAATCTATAGCTTCCTGGTACTGATCTTCTGAGAGCATTTGGCATTTAGACAGGCCAGTGTCTTTGGGATTCAGAACAATATAACTATCGAAATAAAGAATTCTTTCCATGTTCTTGAGAGTAATATCTAATAAATTACCAATCTTACTTGGAAGACTCTTCAAAAACCATATATGGGAAACAGGCGTGGCCAGTTCAATATGGCCAAGACGTTCACGCCGTACTTTAGATTGGATAACCTCCACACCGCATTTTTCACAAACGACCCCACGATGTTTCATCCGTTTGTATTTACCGCAGTTGCATTCGTAATCTTTTGTCGGCCCAAATATTTTAGCGCAAAAAAGTCCTTCGCGTTCCGGTTTAAACGTTCTGTAGTTAATGGTTTCTGGTTTTTTTATTTCACCGTGGGACCACTGCCTAATCTGATCAGGAGAAGCCAATGAAATTTGAACCCCGGTGTACAGCTTGGGGTCGATGGGTTTTGCGAAAAAATCGTATAATGTTTCCACTGCCGCCTCCTTAATTTCCCTCGATGAGATTTATGTCAAGACCAAGACTCTGAAGTTCTTTTGTAAGAACCCTGAATGATTCCGGCAAGCCCGGTTCAAGCGACGTCTGGCCTTTCACAATCTTTTCATACATGCGTGTTCTTCCTGCCATATCATCGGATTTCACAGTGATAAACTCTTGAAGTGCATATGCTGCACCATAAGCTTCCATAGCCCAGACCTCCATTTCTCCGAGTCTCTGGCCTCCAAACTGGGCCTTACCACCAAGCGGCTGCTGGGTAACCAGTGAATAAGGACCAATAGACCGTGCATGGATCTTATCATCAACCAGATGATGAAGTTTCAACATGTACATGGTTCCTACCGTCACTTTTCCATCGAACGGTTCACCTGTTCTCCCATCAAACAACTGGGCTTGACCTGAAACCCAGACTCCAGCCTCAGAGAGCAGGTCCTTGATATTTTCCTCTTTGGCTCCATCGAAAACCGGGGTGGCCATATGCACTCCATTTTTATAATGACTTGCAAATTCGAGGGTTTCGTCATCGTTTAATCCATCGATAAACGTATTTTCCGAATCCGTCGAAAAAATCCTTTTGAGTTTATCTTTTATATCCTGATGTTTCTTTTCTGTAAGAAGAGCATTTATCTGATTTCCAAGACTTTTTGCAGCCCTGCCCAAGTGGATTTCCAGAATCTGCCCAACATTCATACGTGAAGGCACGCCCAAAGGATTGAGGATCATGTCAACCGTTGTCCCATCCTCAAAATACGGCAAATCTTCCTGCGGGAGTATTCGTGAAACAACACCTTTGTTTCCATGACGACCAGCCATTTTGTCACCAACGGACAACATCCGTTTCATAGCGACATAGACCTTAATCATTTTGATTACACCAGGCGCAAGATCATCACCTTTCTCAAATCGAACAACCTGATCATCAAACGTTTTTCTTGCGTTATCAACAAACTCTCTGCACCTGTCGAGTACTTCATGGACTCCCGCCGTGATACCGGAATCTTTAAGAACGATACCTTCAAAATGAGTGAGTTGAATTTCTGCTATCATATTTTTATCGATGATAACGCCCGCTTCAATCAATGTGTCCTTTCCTCGACGGAGGGGTGCTTCACATTCCTGGCCAATCAGCAACTCTTCGATTTTCTCTCTTGCACATTCCTCAGTAATACGAATTTCGTCATCACGATTTTTTTCCAGAGTCAATATTTCTTCATCTTCTATCAATCGTGTTCTGTCGTCTTTTCCAACACCCCTTCTAGAAAAAACCTTGGCATCAACCACAATTCCTGAAACGCCAGGTGGGACCCTAAGAGAGGTATCTTTTACATCACCAGCTTTCTCTCCGAAGATAGCTCTGAGCAGCTTTTCTTCCGGAGACAACTGAGTTTCGCCTTTTGGAGTAATTTTCCCCACAAGAATATCACCAGGATTGACCTCTGCGCCAAGACGAATAATTCCGCTATCATCAAGATCTTTCAGAGCTTCGTCTCCCACATTGGGGATATCCCGGGTCACTTCCTCTTTTCCTAATTTAGTATCACGCGCTATCAACTCGAACTCTTCGATATGAACAGATGTGTACACATTGTCCCGAACAAGAGCTTCACTGACAAGAATTGAATCTTCGAAGTTATATCCACCCCAGGGCATAAATGCCACAGTGACATTCTTGCCAAGAGCGAGCTCTCCTTTTTCAGTGGCAGGACCATCAGCAATGACCTCATCAACCTTGACGCGTTGACCAGTCTTAACTATAGGCCTGTGGTTAAAACACGTATTCTGATTCGACCGCTTAAATTTCGATAGATTATATATCGTTACAGGAGGACCAGCCACTTCATCATCCAGATCGTGTTTTAATACAATTCTCGCAGCATCAACATGGGCTACCACACCATCACGTTTTACAACAATTGCAACGCCTGAATCACGTGCAACAACTCCTTCAATACCCGTTCCCACAAGAGGTGCGCTGCTTGTAATCAAAGGCACGGCTTGTCTCATCATGTTCGAACCCATCAACGCTCTATTGGCATCATCGTTTTCAAGAAAAGGAATCAGCGAAGCAGAAACGCTCACTAGCTGGTTGGGTGAAATGTCCATCAGGCGAATTTCGTCGTTGCTGACCATTTGGAATTCGCCCTCAACACGTGCCGTCACCCACTGGTTCACATAGTGATTAGTATCATCAAGCGGTACGTTTGCCTGGGCTATGGGATGATCCTTTTCTTCAAAAGCTGAAAGCATCTTTATTTCATCAGTTACAACAGAATCACGAACAACGCGGTAAGGCGTTTCAATAAATCCGTATTCATTCACTCTTGCGTAAGTACATAAAGAAACAATAAGACCAATGTTCGGTCCTTCCGGTGTTTCAATTGGACAAATTCTACCGTAATGTGAGGGGTGTACGTCACGAACCTCAAAGCCTGCTCGTTCTCTGGTTAAACCACCAGGTCCCAAGGCACTCAATCTTCTTTTATGTGTCGTTTCAGAAAGCGGGTTGGTCTGATCCATAAACTGTGAGAGCTGACTTGTCCCGAAAAACTCTTTGACTACAGCGGAAACAGGCTTCGGATTAACAAGATCATGGGGCATCAGGGCGTCAACTTCCTGCATACTCATGCGCTCTTTGATTGCTCTTTCCATTCTGACCAAACCGATACGGTACTGATTCTCTAATAGCTCACCAACTGCCCGAACACGGCGGTTACCCAAATGATCGATATCATCAACCGTACCTTGAGTGTCCCGGAGCTCAATAAGGATCTTGGCTGTAAGAAGTATATCTTCTTTCCTCAATATCCGAATTTCCATCGGAGTATCGATTCCAAGCCTGTGGTTCATCTTTAGACGGCCCACACCTGAAAGATCGTAGAATGAGTCTCTGAAAAACAGATGATCAATAAATTCTTGTGCAACCTCAGGCGTCGCTGGATTTCCAGGCCTCATCCGCCTATAGATTTCAATTAGGGCATCGTCTTTTGTCTCAACCTTGTCAGCTATCAAGGTTTTTCGTATGGAGTCGGTAGAAAATACGGCGTCCTGATAAAGAACTTCAAATTCTTTGATACCGGCATCTTTGATTCGCTTGATAACAGCATCATCAACCAGATCACCGGCTTTTGCGATGAGTTCGTCCTTGCCCGGTACATACAGAGAAACGGCTAAACCTTTTTCAGCAACATCCTCAGCACTGATCGGCAACTCAGTGGTTCCTGCTACTTTAAGTTGCTTGATCGCTCTCTTTGTAAAAAGACGGCCTTTTTTAACGACGACTTCACCGTTCGTTTTATCGACAATGTCAAAGCTTGCGCGTTGCCCTTTCAAGAATTCATCATTGAAGGCCTTGAAAAAATCATCGTCGTTTATGTATATTTTTTCTTTTTTGTAAAAATAATTCAGCAAATCTTCATTTGTATATCCAAACGCTTTGAAAAGAACCGTGACAGGAAATTTTCTGCGTCTATCAATTCTTATATAAACAACGTCTTTGGGATCAATTTCCATATCGATCCATGAACCACGCACTGGAATTACTCTGGCCGAATAGATTATTTTTCCACTTGAATGTGTTTTACCTTTATCATGATCGAAAAAAACACCTGATGATCTGTGGAGCTGGCTGACCACAACACGTTCTGTTCCGTTTATTATAAACGTTCCACGTGCAGTCATCAGAGGGATTGTTCCAAAATAAATTTCTTGCTCTTTTATATCGCGGATGTTTGAAGTACCCGCTTCTTTATCAATGTCGAAAACGACCAGCCGAACCCTGATTCGAATCGATATTTCAAACGTCATCCCCCGTTGAATGCACTCATTCACAGAGTGCTTCACTTCACCAAAAGAGTACGATACGTATTCGAGAGATGCCGTACCTGTAAAATCCTTGATAGGAAAAACAGATCTGAAAACTGACTGAAGCCCTATTTCTTCTCGCTTTTCCGGAGGAACATTCATCTGAAGGAATCGGTTGTAAGAATCCCTTTGCATGCCGATCAAATCGGGTATTTCAGCAATTTTATGTTTCCCCCCGAAATTTTTTCTTATTCGCTTGTTAACCAAAGGGTTTACTGTCATATCATCTCCATGCTGCATTAATGGAACTGCGGAAAAGGACAAACGGAAAAAAGATGAGGGTTATACCCTCACCTTTTTATCCGTATACTGAACATCAAAAAATGTAGTGATTTGGATTATTTCACTTCAACCTGAGCGCCTGCTTCTTCTAATTGGGCTTTCATTTTCTGAGCTTCTTCTTTTGAAACACCTTCTTTTACAGGTTTAGGGGCTTCATCAACAAGGGCTTTTGCTTCTTTGAGGCCAAGACCTGTTATAGCACGAACTTCTTTGATAACGTTGATTTTCTTGTCACCAGATGTAACAAGCATGACAGTAAACTCTGTCTGCTCTTCAACCTCAGCGGCCACAGCAGCGGGCCCAGCAGCCATCATAGCAACAGGAGCGGCAGCGGAAACGCCAAATTTATCTTCGAGTTCTTTGATGAGTTGTGAAAGTTCAAGCACTGTCATATTGGCAATGAATTCAATGACATCTTCTTTTGTAATATCAGCCATTATATCCTCCGATTTCTATCTAAAATTTTATATATTTTGTTATTTATAATTAAACCAAGCAATATCAAACCGCTTCATTTTTCTCTTTTATCGAATTCAGTACATTCATCATGTTTCTTGGCACTGCGGCAAGAACTTGAACAATACCGGTCGGCACAGCGTTCATCACAGAAAGCAACTGACTGAGAAGAACTTCGCGTGAGGGTAAGGACGAAAGAGCTTTGATACCATTAAAATCAATGGCTTTGCCATCCATGACCCCACCCTTGATTTCAAGCTTTTTGTTTTCTTCTGCAAATTTAGTAAGAATTTTCGCAGGAGAAACAGGATCATCATAGCTTATAGCGACAGCACTCGGTCCTTTGAAAAGGTCATTCAACACGGCTACGCTGGTATTTTCGGAAGCGCGACGGAGAAGAGTATTCTTTATGACGCGGTAGTCGATGTTTTCTTTTGTCAGTTGAGAGCGAAGCTTTGTAACTGCCGCCACATCAAGTCCTTTAAAATCCGTCACGATAACGATTTTGGATTTCTTCAAGTCTTCGTGAAGCTGGGTTACGATTTCTTTCTTTTTATTTAGTTCCAAATTATTCCACCTCCTTTTCTTAAAAATTCTTTATTCGGAGGCCAACGATACCAAAACGTATATGTCTCGGTAGGCCGGCTGCGCCGATTATACACAGAAGCACCATGTGCACCTACTGTCTTTGACGTAAATTATATAATCCTCATCAGAGGAAGATATCGAATAAAATCACAAATTATTTCAAAGCATCTTTAAGCAAGACCGGGTCTACCTTAACACCAATTCCCATGGTCGTTGAAACGGTTACACCTTTGATGTATGTACCCTTGCTTGCAGATGGTTTAATTTTCATCAGCACTTCGATTAATGAACTCATGTTTTCAACAAGCTTCTCTCTACCGAAAGATACTTTTCCAACAGGAGCATGAATGATACCAGTTTTTTCAACACGGAATTCTATCTTTCCTGCTTTCAACTCGGCAACTGACTTTGCAACATCAAAAGTTACAGAACCGGTTTTCGCATTTGGCATGAGCCCTCTTGGCCCGAGTATTTTACCGATTTTGCCAACAGTTCCCATCATGTCAGGAGTCGCGATAACTTTATCAAAACCAAACCAACCGCCTTTGATTTTTTCAAGCAAATCGTCTCCTCCAGCAAAATCCGCACCGGCGTCAAGAGCTTCTTTTTCTTTCTCACCTTTTGCAAAGACAAGAACTTTGACTTCTTTTCCTATGCCGTTCGGGAGGACAACAGAACCCCTTACCATCTGATCAGCGTGACGAGGATCAACACCGAGCCTAACTGCGATATCCACAGTTTCGTCAAATTTTCCAAAGGCTCTATCGATCGCATATCCTACAGCTTCACCTATTTCATATTTTTTTTGTAGGTCAAGTCCTTTAACGGCTTCTAAATATTTTTTCCCTCTCTTAGGCATTTTACCGGCTTGCTCCTTGTATTTTAAACGACATCAATTCCCATGCTTCGAGCAGTACCTGCAATGATTCTGCATGCGGCTTCAATGCTGTTTGCATTGAGATCTTCCATTTTAGTTCTGGCGATTTCCTCTATTTGATCCGTGGTCAATTTTGCAACTTTATCACGAAGAGGGTCTTTTGAACCTTTTTCGACATTAGCAGCTTTTTTTATCAGAAAGGATGCTGGAGGTGTTTTTGTTATGAAACTAAAGGATCTGTCAGCATAGACGGTTATCACAACGGGGATAATCGTTCCCGGATCGTTTGCCGTTCTAGCGTTAAACGTTTTACAAAAATCCATGATATTAACGCCATGCTGGCCAAGAGCCGGTCCAATAGGCGGTGAAGGATTAGCTTTACCTGCCTGCACCTGTAACTTTACTTGGGCAATTACTTTTTTTGCCATCGTTCCTATTTACTCCTGAATAAGTCTATAACTTCGTCACCTGAACAAAGTCGAGTTCAACTGGTGTCGCTCTACCAAAAATACTCACCAGCACTTTTATCTTACCCTTTTCGGGATTCACTTCTTCAACTGTACCATTAAAATTTGAGAATGGCCCATCAACAACTCTTATCTCATCGCCACTTTCAAAGAAGAATTTCGGTTGTGGTTTTTCTTTACCTTCCTCCATTCTTGAAAGTATCCGTTCAGCCTCTTCATCACTTATCGGGGTAGGTTTGTTCATACCACCGAGAAACCCGGTCACTTTCGCTGTATCATTGACAAGATGCCATGTATGGTCATTCAAATCCATCTGGATAAGAATATAGCCCGGATAAAACTTCCTTGAAGATTCTTTTTTCTTTCCCTTAACAAGTTCAACAACCTGCTCTGTTGGAACAACGATTCCGCCAAATTTTTCAGGATTAGGGAAAGCATTGATTTTTTCTTCCAATGTTGCTTTTACCTTGTTCTCAAATCCTGAATAGACATGAACAACATACCATCTCAGAGCCAAAATATTATTCTCCTGTTTATTTAAGAACCATCTGAATCAAACCCTTCAAGATAAGATCAAAAAAACCGAGAAGCGATGAAACTATAATGACCAGTATGATAACGACAATCGTTGATGCAATAGCTTGATTCTTAGGTGGCCAGACAACTTTTTTAAGTTCTGCTTTCACTTCACGAAAAAACTGGCTTACTTGTTGAAAATAACCAGGTTCCTGGATTTGCGTCGCTTTTTTTGTATCATCCATCTTTTTTGGTGCAACAACTCGTTTTGCAGCCTCTTTAGATGCAGGAGCGTCAGTACTTTCAGATCGTCCATCTTCGCTCGGATTCAGCTCATTTTTTTGTTTCAGCCGATCCTTAAGCTTTATTTTCTGGTTTTCCGTCTTTTTTTTAAGTATCCGCCCCATGTTGCTCCCGCATATGCAGTTCCGATTAGATTTAACACCCGGATTCTGTTTTTTAATTTTTTACCGATATAGAAATTGTGGCAGGTCAGGAGGGACTCGAACCCGCAACATTCGGTTTTGGAGACCGATGCTCTACCATTGGAGCTACTGACCTGCAATCTCTATTTACAAAAAACAAAAAGGATTTCTTTATTATTTCGTTTCCTTATGAGGCGTATGAGTTTTGCAAAATCTGCAATACTTCTTAAACTCAAGCTTGTCAGGAGTCGTCCTTTTGTTTTTAGTCGTTGAATAATTCTTTCTCTTACATTCTGTACATGAAAGCGATACGATGACTCTCACAGGCTGTCTCCTTGTAAACTATTGAACGATACCGGCAACAACACCAGCACCAACCGTTCTTCCACCTTCTCTGATTGCGAATCGAAGCCCTTCTTCCATTGCGATGGGAGCTATCAACTCTGCCGTGATCGTCACGTTGTCACCAGGCATGATCATTTCTACGCCTTCTGGAAGGTTCAATATTCCAGTCACGTCTGTAGTTCTAAAGAAAAACTGTGGGCGATATCCTGTAAAAAACGGGGTATGTCTTCCACCTTCTTCTTTACTTAAGACGTATATTTCTGCTGTAAATTTTGTGTGGGGTGTTATGCTGCCTGGTTTTGCAACTACCTGGCCTCTTTCAACTTCATCTCTCTTCGTTCCTCGAAGAAGCAAACCAACATTGTCTCCAGCGCGGCCTTCATCAAGAATCTTGCGAAACATTTCTACACCGGTGCACACTGTTTTGATCGTTTCTCTTATACCTATGATCTCGACTTCTTCGCCCGTCTTGACAATCCCTCTTTCGATTCGGCCTGTCACTACTGTTCCTCGACCTGAAATACTGAATACATCTTCAATCGGCATCAGGAAGGTCTTGTCTGTGTCACGGATCGGTTCAGGAATGTACGAATCGCACGCTTCCATCAATTCGAATATGCATTTGGCTTCATCTGCTTTGGGATCATCGCATTCAAGGGCTCTCAACGCACTTCCACGGATAATCGGTGTCTCTGATCCTGGAAATTCATATTTGTCAAGAAGCTCCTGAAGCTCCATCTCTACAAGCTCTATCAGCTCTTCGTCGTCAACCATGTCACACTTGTTCAAAAACACCACTATCTTAGGAACACCAACCTGTCTTGCAAGCAGGATGTGTTCTCTTGTCTGAGGCATGGGGCCGTCATCTGCACTTACAACAAGAATTGCTCCGTCCATCTGAGCGGCTCCTGTTATCATGTTCTTGATATAGTCTGCATGGCCTGGGCAATCAACATGTGCATAGTGTCTGTTCGGGGTCTCATATTCCACATGTGCGGTTGCGATCGTTATTCCGCGCTCTTTCTCTTCTGGCGCTTTGTCAATCTCATCGAATGCCACTGCTTTACCCTTACCACTCCTTAAAGCATTCTGCTTTGTAATCGCGGCTGTCAGGGTCGTCTTACCATGGTCGATGTGACCGATCGTTCCAATATTTACATGCGGCTTCGTCCTCTCAAATTTTTCTTTTGCCATGTTCGCCCCTCCTCCGGAATCAATACCGGTAAGTCATATATTAGACTTTTCAGATGAAATTTCTGCTTCTTTATTTGTATTTCCTACCTAAACCGAAATACGATTACCATCTATAATGTGCAAATGCCTTGTTAGCTTCAGCCATTTTATGAGTGTCTTCTCTCTTTTTAACAGAAGAACCTCTATTATTAGCGGCATCAAGTAATTCGGAAGCCAGCTTGCGAGACATGCTTTTTTCTGATCTTTTTTTGGAGAATTCAATCAACCAACGAATGGCGAGAGCTCTTCTTCTTGCTTGCCGTATTTCTGTTGGCACTTGATACGTCGAACCTCCCACACGTCTTGATTTAACTTCAATCGCAGGCTTGACATTATCCATGGCTTTTTCAAAAACTTCCAGTGGACTTTCACCGCTTTTATTCTCGATGATGTCAAATGCACTGTAAAATATTTTTTCAGCAGTGCTTTTTTTGCCTTGTGACATAATACAAGCAATGAACCGTGATACAAGCTCACTGTTGTATCTTGGGTCCGGCATAATCTTTCTTTGCGGTACTTCCCTTCTTCTTGGCATCTTCCCAACGCACCCTTTTAGTTATAATTCGCTTGGTTTCATTATAGATCTTGATTACTTAGGACGTCTTGCTCCGTATTTAGATCTTCCCTGTCTTCTGTCTTCAACGCCTAGCGTATCAAGTGTGCCTCTTACAATGTGGTAGCGAACACCGGGTAAGTCTTTTACTCGGCCACCACGAACAAGAACAACAGAGTGCTCTTGCAGATTATGACCAACTCCAGGAATATAAGCCGTTATTTCAACACCCGTAGTCAATCTCACCCTTGCCACTTTCCTGAGAGCCGAGTTAGGTTTTTTCGGCGTTGATGTATATACTCGAGTACACACACCTCTCTTTTGAGGCCCACCCATCAAAGCGGGGGTATTTGTCTTTTTCTTTGTTCTTTTGCGTCCAATGCGCACAAGTTGATTGATAGTTGGCATTACTATTTATTCCCTTTGTTATTATCACAAGAATCTTCCGTAAACGCAAATCACGGAATAATACATAGACTCAATTATGTTGTCAAGCATTTTGATATCATTTTTATGATTATGCTTAATAACTATAGATCCATTGTTACATTTTCTTCTCTGCTTACCTCAACTTCGCTTTCAATTTCAAGGTCTCTGTAGATACGGACACCGGAGCCAGCCGGAATAATCCGCCCCATGATAACATTTTCCTTAAGTCCAGTCAGATAATCAATTTTACCGCGAATACCTGCCTCTGTTAATACTTTCGTCGTCTCTTGAAATGAGGCAGCCGATATAAAACTATCAGTAGAGAGCGAGGCTTTTGTAATTCCCAGAACGAGGGGTTCGCCTGTTGCGGGTGTTCCACCTTTTTCGACGGCATCCCTGTTTACATCAGCAAAGCGCTGTCTGTCAACCTGTTCTTCAGCAATAAAATCCGTGTCACCCGCTTCAATTATTTTAACACGCTTCATCATCTGTCGAACAATCACTTCAATATGCTTATCGTTAATCCTAACACCTTGTAATCTATAAACTTGCTGAACCTCATCAACAAGATAGCTCGCCAAAGCAACTTCCCCTTTGATACTGAGAATGTCCTGGGGATTTTCGCTACCGCTTGTTAATTTTTCTCCAGCTCTGACATAGTCACCTTCGTAAACGTTAACATGACGTCCCTTGGGAATGAGGTATTCTTTCTTTTCACCAACATCGACCGGATTAACGGTTACCTTCTGCTTACCTTTGGTACCTTTCGATATACTAACAAAACCGTCTATTTCTGATAGCACAGCTGTCTCTTTAGGCTTTCTTACTTCGAAAAGTTCGGCGACCCTTGGCAAACCACCTGTGATATCTTTTGTTTTAGTTGTGGCTCTTGGAAGTTTCGCAATAATATCTCCAGCCTTCACTTCATCGAATTCTTCAACCAGTAGAACCGCATCAACAGGCAGAGGATATCTTGCTAATCCGCCTGATCCAAGAATTGCTGTTTTATTACTTGAATCTTTAATGGATAAACGTGGCCGCACATCACCAATACGGCTTTCTATAATGGTACGACTTGACTTCCCGGTCACAGGGTCCAGTTTTTCCTGCATGGTTTTACCAGCTTCGATATCACCGAATTTTACTCGACCATCGACTTCCGTGATAATTGGAACAGTAAAAGGATCCCACGTAGCCAGAACTTCGCCAGCTCTTACAACCTGACCGTCTTCAACATGAATTCTTGCTCCGTAAATAACAGAGTTTTTTTCCCTTTCACGTCCGGCTTCACCAACGATAGCAAACTCGCCGCCTCTTCTACTCATGATAATCATGTCGCCGGAAGCTGTTTTAACAACATTCAACCCTTCCAGGTATTTGACTTTACCTTCAACACGTGCCTTGATTTCAGCAACTTCAACTTTCCTGCTTGCAGTACCTCCGATGTGAAAGGTACGCATGGTCAGCTGAGTTCCAGGCTCTCCGATAGACTGAGCTGCTAGAATCCCGACAGCCTGGCCAATTTCAACTGTTTGCCCATGGGAAAGATCTCTTCCATAGCATTTAGCACAAACACCGGAAGTCGTCTTGCATGTTAGAACAGACCGGATTTTAATTATTGTAATACCCGCATTTTCGATGATATCAAGAACAGTCTCATCAATTTCAACTCCATGGGGCACAATAATTTCATCTGTAAACGGGTCGTAAACATCTTCTAATGTTACTCGACCTAGAATCCTTTCTCCAAGACGCTGTATAACTTCG
>JBAZWJ010000102.1:0-14549 GCA_041660385.1 Desulfobacteraceae bacterium
GTCGTAAAAAGTCCCATATGCGGCGTTATAGTGTTTGGCCAGACGTTCGACATACTACATGTATGCCTTCACGCCTGGCCAAACACTATGCCTTGCCTATGGGCCTTTTTCCATAGCCATCCTTAGACTTTTTACGAGTTCATCGATGTTGGACGTTCGTTTTTCATTTACCTTTCGAAATACGGATAACCCCTAAGCCCCGCTTCGTACATATTCATGATTTCACGGCGTTCCTGGGGTGTGATCATGTTTTCACGGATGGCCTGTTCTGCTGTGGCCCGGAAACGTTTGGTCATGCTTTTGGGATCGTATTCCACGTAACTGAGGACATCGGCCACCGAATCGCCTTCGATTTCCCGGACAAAGCTGTAACTGCCGTCTTCGGAAACACGGATGCTCACCACGTTGGTGTCGCCCAGAAGGTTGTGGAGATCGCCAAGGGTTTCCTGGTATGCACCCACCAGAAACACACCCAGGTAGTATTCTTCGTTTTCATTCAACGAGTGGAGGCGTAAGGCTCTTCGGATACCCTGCTTATCGATGAAACGGTCGATTTTTCCGTCGCAGTCACAGGTAATATCCGCGAGAATGGCGTTACGGTCGGGCATTTCACTCAGCCTGTGAACTGGCATAACAGGGAAAACATGGCCAATGGCCCAGGAGTCGGGAAGAGACTGAAACACGCTGAAATTGGCGTAGTATGTGTCGCTCAAGGCAATGTCGATGTCGGTCAGATCCTTGGGAATGAATTTCAGATCCTTGGTATAATCGCTCACCATGTGAATGATATTCCAGAAGAAAAGGTCGCCCAGAGCGCGATGTCTGAGGCTCAAGTCGCCCACCTTGAACATCTGCCTGATCTGATCTCTGTAGTACAGGGCATCATTGTAACATTCCTGGAGGTTTCTGATATTAATGGATTTAAGAACCTCCATCATGTTTACGATGATTTCAGGTGTGTTTTCAGGAAGATCTGTCGGAATGGTTCCCGTTTCAATGGAATTGGTATCAAAGATATTGAAAAGTAGAACGGAATAATAAGCCACAGTGGCTCTGCCCGATTCGGTGATGAGGTGGGGATGTGGAATGTTCACCTCGTTCAGAATTTCCATGACTGCTTCGATGATGTCGGCGCAGTACTCGTCCAGGGTGTAATTTCTGGAGTTCATATAATTGGTGTGAGATCCGTCGTAATCCACGGCAAGGCCACCCCCAAGATCGAAGTAACCCATGGGAGCCCCTTCCTGAACAAGGCCCACATAAACACGGCAGGCTTCCTGAATGGCGGCACGGATATCACGGATATTGGGAATCTGTGAGCCGAGGTGGTAATGGAGAAGCTGGAGACAGTCCAGCATGTCTTCGGATTTGAGTTTTTCAATGACTTCGATGATCTGGGAAATGGTAAGGCCGAACAGACTCCGGTCTCCGCCGGATTCAGTCCAGTGGCCGCCAGCCTGAGTCGACAGCTTGAAGCGGACACCCAGAAGTGGTTTGATATCAAGTTCCCTAGAACGTTCCAGAATCAGGTCCAGTTCTCCGGGCATTTCCAGAACAAAGAAACATTTGAAACCCATTTTGCAGGCGTAAAGGCCAAGATCGATAAACTCACTGTCTTTATAGCCGTTGCAGATTAGGCAGGCTTCCTTGTCTTCAAGAAAGGAAAGGGCAGCAATAAGTTCGGCCTTGCTTCCAGCTTCAAGTCCGTGGTGATAGAACTGTCCGATTCGGGTGATGGCTTCGATCACCTGTTTCTGCTGGTTAACTTTTATGGGATAAACGCCTTTGAACTGGCCTTTGTAGTCGAATTTGGAGATCGCAGCACGAAAGCTTTCGTGCATCTGGACGATCTGGCTGTCAAGTATATCTTCGAACCGGAGCAGCACAGGCATGTCATAACCTCTTGCCTTGATGCCGTCGATGATTTCAGGAAGGTTGACGGACACATTTTTTTTCTCCCGAATCGGGGTGACGGTCACGTTTCCTTCATTGGAGATGCCGAAATACCCCGCACCCCATTCCCTGATCTGATAAAGATCTGCGGAGTCTTCAATCGTCCACCGTCCAAGCGTGTGTTTCTGGTTCATGCCTTCGTCCTCGTTCAAAATGATCAATCATGGATTGTTAAAAAAAAGCATTACTATTTACAAGAAAAAATCAGTCCATTCAATAGCTAATATCAGGCTTGATGATTATTTTCATTGGACCTTGAACACTGGCTGGCCCATGGTGGGATTATCGAGAAGGCTGCCGAAGAAAAGTTTGAGTGAAGAAAGACAATATAAATTTCATCTACGCATGTGGGGCACGGCGCGCCGTGCCCCTACGATTGGCCAACCTTTTCGTTGATTCATACTCCAAGAATCGCTTATAATTTTACTATTGTAATTCGTCCGGTGATTGTTTTCAAACTGTTTTTACCCGGACGATCATTATTATTAACCAGGCAATATAACCAATCCTTGCTTCAAAACATCCGAGGCCAGCTCGCAAGTTTTCTCTGGCTCATTGCGGACTTGCCTGACGTACCCCGTGATCGCTTCAATGTTTTGATCAGTTCAATCCGCGTGTCTGCCGGATCGATGATTTTATCAATGAGATTTACACCTGCTGCTTCCCAGGGACCGCAACCTTTGGTGAGTTCGGTCAGCATGGCTTGTTTCATTTCCTCAACACCTGCCATGCCATTCAGCTTTCGGCCAAAAGCCACGTTCACCGCCACAAGGGGTGCCATGAACGAAATGTCCGCCGTGGGCCATGCCAGAAGCTGTTCGTTTTCCATATTACCGCCGCTCATGTTGCAATGGGCCATGCCGTAGGATTTCCTCATGATCACGCTGACCCTTGGAACCGTGCTGTGGTGAAGCGCTTCAATAAAGGTCATGATTTTCAGAGGCATTTTACGTTCTTCAGCCGATTTACCCACAAGAAAACCCGGTGTGTCGTGGAGAAAGATCATGGGAATATGGAATGAATCGCAAAGACAGATAAAACCTGTGGCTTTTTCGCAGGCCCCAGGCCCCATGGCTCCTGCCGTCACCATGGGATTGTTGGCCAGAAAGCCAACCACATGGCCATCAAGCCGTGCAAAGCAAGTAATCAGACTGCCGTCAAAATGGGGTTTCAGTTCAAGAATGCTGTCAGGATCAGCGATCATCTCGATCACCTGATGCATGTCGTATGTTTTTCGAGGGTTAGACGGAACAAGATCGAAAATCCCCTCAAGCTTTTTATTCTGCGGGATATCGCAAGGAGTCACTGTCGGAAGTTCATCCGCGTTATTTGGAAAATAGGAAAGGGCCTTTCTCACCAACCGAAGGCAATCCATGTCGTCTTCGGCAAAAAGGTCAACCTGGCCCGTCACTTCAGCATGAAGCCGCCAGCCACCCAGCTCTTCCTTGTCCGGATTTTCGCCGGTGGCTACTTCAAGAATGCTTGGCCCCACAACGGCCATGACCGAACCTTTGACTTGCACGATGATATCCGACACAGCGGCTTCCCAGGTCGGCCCGCCGTAGCATTCACCCATGATGGTGGTGATCAGGGGAACATGGCGGTCCCGGCACGGCCCTTTGATGGGGTAAGTCATGCTCATCATACCTATTGAGCCCATGATATCCGGCAGTCTCGCCCCTCCGCCGTCGCCGAGATGGATGCAGGGATAACCCCGTTTACCGGCAATCTCCGCATTGCGGATCAGTTTTTCTATTCCTTTCCGGCCTCCAGCCCCAGCAAGAACAGTCACGTCATCGCCGGAAACGAACACCGTGCGCCGATCAATTTCTCCGTAACCAACCACTTTACCGTCAGCCGGAGTTTTTTCCCGTGCTTCGGGTAAATCGCTGTGGGTAAGAAGCCCTTGTTCATCAAAGGTTCCCGAATCAAGAAGTCCTTCAATCCTTTCCCTGACAGTCATCAGACCTTTGGCATGCTGTTTTTCGATTTTTTTTTGTCCGCCCATGCCCTGAGCTCGTTCATTGGCATCAGCCAGCCGTTTCAATCCATAGGGGTCTTGATCATCCGGGAACATATACAAATCCTTTTTGAAGAGTTTCACGATTTCGCCACCACGTTAATAACGCGAGCAGCACTGTAACAAACAATTCTTTTCCCACAGTATCAGGATGATGTCAAGATTTGTAGAACGAACGTTCGTTTTATATGCATTGTTAATCTATCATACTCTGTGTGTAAAACACATTGGGATCTTTCAGGTGAACATGATATACATTCCCCAATACGTAATTTAACGAAACAACAACGAGGATTGAACATATGAAGAATATGACAAAACTTATAGTTTGTGTGATGATTTCTTTTTTGTTTTCGGCTTGCATCCCCACTTCAAAACACCCTCTTTCATCACACCTTACCGCATATCATGATAAACGTCTGACAGGAACCTGGATCGGACGAAGTGTTGTGGGAACATCTTCTGATGATGAATCTTTCTGGGTTCATTTTGTTGAAGCTGAAGGAAGTTTGACGGATATCGTATTGATTTCTTTTGAAAAAAAAGGGGTTGATGTGATGTTCTTCAAAATGTTTCCCACAACCATGGGTAATTCTTGTTACATGAATATAAAGACAGATGACACGAACAGCAAAATGATTCCCGATTCTTCAAAGGGAATAGGGGCAGAAGACTTTTATATTGCGAAATACGACATATCAGGTGATACCCTGAAGATCTGGTTTATCAACAATAAAATTAAAGATGCCATCATAAGCACTGAACTGAAGGGTGCCGTGGAAAAAGATATGTGGTCGGATACAATTACCCTGACGGACACAGCCCAAAAAATCTCTGAGTATATCCGGAAACCGGAACACCAGGACTGTTTTGACCTGACATATGTGTGCAGGAAGGTTAATGCTCAACTTGTTCCGACTGAATAACCGCTGCCTGAGGCAGGAACTATGATCAATCCCGCCCTTTACATGTTGACAATCTCCTGAAAGTATGAGAATATCGTACTTATTGGAGAATATATGGCTATCGCAGAAAAATGCATTTACCTTGATTATCTCTACCTCATGAATACTTTGAATGGGTATTCGTCACCCAAGTCCAAGTTGACAACCATGATAAAATCCGGGGAAGTGATTAAAATAAGACGGGGGTTGTATCTGGCTGGCGACAATCCTTCGTATTCCGTAAAAACCCTTGCTAACATGATTTATGGTCCCTCGTATCTTTCCTTTGAATATGCGTTGTCTTTCTATAATCTGATACCGGAAAAGGTTAAGGTCATAACATCCGCAAGTTACAATAAAAACAAAACCCGAAAGTATGAAACCCCGGTGGGTTTTTTTACCTATGGGTGCGTCAACCCTTCCGTGTATCCCTATGGAATTGTCCGAAGTGAGGGAAATGGATCACCCTTTCTGATCGCAACAAAGGAGAAAGCCATATGCGATACACTTTCAAAGATCTCTGGGATTAGAAACGTTCAGTCGCTGGCCGTTCTTCTTGAGAGTGATTTGAGGATCGATCATGATGAATTGATGAAGCTTGAAATGAGGGACGTGGCTTTTTTTGCTGAACTCTATGGAAAGCCCATTATCCGATTATTTGCCGACTATCTCGTTTTAAAAAAATTATAAAAAGAGGAGACAGGCTCTTGCATAGCGCCGTTGAACAGATGCTTGACAGATACGGGTGTAAGACATCTGACGATGTAAAGAACGCTTTAAAAGAAGTGGTTCAGGAAATTGCCTTGCTTGGATTGTCCCGCTCAGATTTTTTTGATCATGCAGCCTTTTATGGTGGAACAGCTTTACGGATGTTTTACGGGCTTGACCGGTTTTCGGAAGATCTTGATTTTTCATTGCTGAAACCACGCCCTGATTTTCAAATTTCCGTCTATTGTGATGCGATACGAAATGAACTGGGCGCATATGGTTTTGAAATGGAAGTGACGACAAATGAAAAGGACGCAGGTTCAACCATTAAGTCTGCATTTATCAAAGGTGGGACGTTGATCAACATGTTAAAAGTAACGTCCGTGGTTCCACCTGTTTCTGGCGTTCATCGTGATGAAATTCTGAAAATCAAGATTGAAGTGGATGTTGCTCCGCCAGGAGGTGCTGCGTACGAAGTGAAATACATGTTAAGACCTATTCCATACAGCGTGAGACTCTTTTCCCCATCGTCTCTTTTTGCCGGAAAACTTCATGCGGTTTTGTGTCGCTCCTGGGGCGGGAATCGCGTCAAAGGCCGTGATTTGTATGATCTTGTCTGGTATGTTTCAAAAGAGATTCCTGTGCATTTGTCACATCTTGCAGAACGTATGATTCAGACAGGTCATCTCAAAGAGAGTAAGTCACTTACAAGCGATGTACTTGTAAACATGATGAATGAGAAATTCCGTTTGATCGACTTTAAACAAGCGAAAAACGATGTTCTCCCCTTTGTTAGCGATCCCCGCTCACTCGATCTCTGGTCAGAAGAGTTTTTTCATTCATTGGCCAAGCATATGTCTCTCAAGTGATATGAGTTCATCTGGTTGTTTACGGTTATGTGACCGGTTCTGGAGAAACCATGCATAATTAACGTTTGCAGACTTGAATATGAAATGTGAATTAAGTTTGGTGTTTCAGGAATTCCCGATCTAATCAAACAATTCTCCCATTATAGAATATTCTCTCGTAATATATAGCCGACAACCGAACCCTTCTCGACCAGGAATTCCAATATTACCAAAACCTCTTTTTTCAACTGCTTGGTCTTTCGTATTTTTTCTCGTTCCTTATAGATATATTTTCTGATTTGGGCTTCAACAGCAAATATCCGATAAGCAGAGACTGCATGTCGTCGAAATGGCTTTCCCATAATTTATTTTTTAATATGATCAAGTTTTTTATGTTGATATATCAGGGTAATTTATTCCAGCCATAAAATGTCATTATATCAACGGTATGCAATAACCAGGTCTCGACCCTATGGTGTCAACCATGAACAGATCGTATCGAAACAAAAACCACATCGTGAATCATAACCAGCATGAAGCTCAATGGAAAAAGGATAAGAAATGGGATGGCGGGCCATGTTTCCCTTTGCCATGAAAAAAGAACGGGCAGCAACGTGTAAAGGGTGAAGCAGGAGTTGAGGATAAAAGAAGACAGGTTGATCTGTCGGTAAAAATTAAGGCGCGATCTGAGGAAGGTTCCTTTGAAGCCGAATTTGGGTGTTCGCTGAAACACACCGCCTTTTTTCATTCCCTTGAACAGGAGTTCAAGAGCAATGGACGGTGTAAGGCCGATGCACAATAGAGGCACCAGGGGAAGGAATAGCAGGGTGGTTTTTCTTGTTTTTGCGAGGTAAATGAAAAAATAAACCAGTATGGCCCCGCATGAGGTCATGAAAAGGGGCAGATCATAGAAAATGATCTGGTGGGGGCCGATGCCCATTCGGAAGCGCAAAGCCGGATAAAGGGTCAGAATGTAAAAGAACCCCATGAGCCAGCAGAGGTTGGACAGAAGATGGAACAAGGCTTCACGTTTGACGGACCAGGAGTAACTGCTTCCGATAATTCCGGGTATGAGTTTGATGGCGGTCTGGGTTGAGCCGGTGGCCCAGCGTTGCTGCTGTCTGAGAAAAGATCCCATGGTGGCGGGTAGTTCAGAACCCACAGACACGTCGTGAAGGTAAACAAAACGCCAGCCGTTCAACTGGGCTCTGTAGCTCAGATCCAGATCTTCTGTTACAGTGTCGCTCTGCCATGAGCCGGATGATACAATGCAGCGTTTTCTCCATACACCGGCCGTTCCGTTAAAATTGAAGAAATAGTTTTTTTCATACCTCACCCGGTGTTCGATATCAAAATGATGGCCGATCAGGATAGACTGAACCGCTGTGAGCCATGAGCTTTCTTTGTTCAAAAATGACCACCGGGCCTGAACCATTCCAACGGAAGGGTCTTTAAATGGCCCCATTGTTTGAATGAGGAAATCTTTTTCAGGCAGAAAATCCGCATCAAAAACCGCAATGAATTCTCCCTTTGCCTGATTCAATCCTTCAGAAAGGGCTCCTGCCTTGTATCCTGTTCTTTCTTTCCTTCGGATAACCCGGATGTCAAACCCTTTCTTTTTCCACTGGGCTACCTTCTGGTCCACAAGATGACGTGTTTCATCGTCCGAATCATCAAGAATCTGTATTTCAAGAAGATTTTTAGGCCAGTTGAGACCGGCTGCCGCATCGATCAACCGGGCCGCCACGAATCGTTCGTTGAAAAGGGGCAGTTGAACAGTGACCACTGGGAAAAATGACAGCAACGTGTCTGTGCCACGTTTCGATAATTCCTGCTCTTTGATTTTCATCCAGTTAAAGATGAACCAGAGCCTGTGAAGTCCGTACATCACAAGGCAGCCCAATGATAAAAAATGGACCGTCACAAGAAAAGTCATGAACCCGCTTGCCTTCATCGTTATGACCTGTACCCATCAAAGATAACACTAAAAATACCATACTCTCCTTCCTTTCATCCCGTGGTTGTTTAATACGTTTTTCCTTCTGATCACAGCACAAAATGGTATTCACGCATATTTTTATGCGTCTTATTTCATATTCAAATAATCAGTGCGATCCGTATCAAGACTATCAATTTGATCTTTCCGCGATTCCTTTTCTATAAAACGAATTTCAATCAAACAATTTGAAGGGGGAATGCCTGAATGAAAATGTCTAACAAACCATGGTTGATTTACACATTTGCCGCTGTTTTTTTCACTGTAACAACGGGTGCTGTCTCTTGTTTTGCCGGAGCCTGGACCATGCCTCAGGGAAAAGCATACGTCAAACTATCGATGAACGCCTATGACAGCGACGAGAGTTTTAATGCCGATGGAGACGAAACGGATTTTGAACAGAACGGAACCTTTGAAGACAAAAATCTGGGCCTTTATGTGGAATACGGCCTCAAAGACAACATCAGTTTTGTTTATTCCGGGTCTTACAAGTTTCTTGAGAAAAAAGACGACCTGGTGAAAAGGGAATTCAACGGCTTTTCAGATATGGATCTTGCCGTGAAATATCGTTTGATGAACAACCATTTCGGCGTGGTGTCAGTTCAAGGTCTTGTTAAAATTCCCGAGGCTTATGATGATGAAGTCCTTCTCCCTGGAAACGCTCAGGTTGATTATGAAATCCGTCTGATGTACGGCCGATCGCTTTACCCGGCCATACCCGGCTATATAAATATTGAGGGAGCTTACAGGCTTCGTGATGACGCACCGGCAGATGAAATGCGTTTTCTTGGGGAGTTCGGCGTGGATTTCCTTAAAAAAGGATTTGCCCGGGTCAAAGCCGAGGCCATTGTGGGCATGGACAACGAAGATCAGCTTACAGCCAATTCAAACCCCAATCTTTCAGCGGATTACGATCTTGTGAAGATGTCCATGACTGTTGGATGCCGTATCTCGGAAATCTGGGGTGTCGAAGTTGAAACCATCCGTGAAATTGCTGGGGCAAAAGTATCCAAAGGAAACACTTACTCGGCTGCGTTGACCTATTTGTATTGAGACGTCAACTGGTTCATAGTGGTTTTACCCGCCCAGGCAAGCACAGGCGCTGAAAATATGAGAATAGCCATCACATCCGATTCCTGCCACAGCCCAACCGACTTGTAGGCAATGAGCACGTAGTAGGAGAGAAATACGGACCAGCTGAGACAGATCCCTGAAACACCTGGCAGAAATGGAAGAAAAGCAACGAGGTAAATGGCATACCAGGGATGGAGGGTGGGCGTGAGCATCAGATATGCGAAGCTGACAGCATGGAATTGACGGATTAAACCATGAATCGGCGGGTCGTTCATGATTTTAACGCTTTTCAGGGTGTGAAATATCACAATGATAAGAAAAACCAAAGCCAGAAGGCCTCTAATTATAAGGGAAGGCATACCGGCTGAACGAAAAGACCGATAAAGAAACCCTGAAAATTCCCAGTCGGTCATATACAGGCGCAATGTGGAAACTCCGTTCATTATTTCCGGCAGAAAGACAAGGACGAGAACAGAGAGGGTGATTCCAAACGAAAGAACCTTGACCTTAAAGGTTTTCCTGTTTGAACGCCAGAAAAAGGCCGGAACAAAAACAAACGGAAAAAGCTTCACAAGGCATGATGCGGCGAGCATTAACCCTGAAAGTGCATTCTGAATCCATGATTTTTTGTTCATAAAAAAAAGAGCAAGGAAAAGAAACAGCAATGCCGCTGTGTCAATATGGCCGGAAGACGCTGTTTCAAGCACTGGCAAAGGGTGCCAGGCGTACAGAATGGACCGGTCCCTGTTTGACCCCATCTGTTCAAGAGTGAGGATGATCAACAAACAGACACACAGATCCATGAGAATAAGAACGGCTTTGAACCCCGTGATGCTTCCTGAAAAGGCGGCAACAGCAAAAACGATCTGAGCTGCCGGAGGATAGATGGTCACCAGATCCGGGTGATTCACTTTGTTCAGAACGGACAGCAGAGACTTATCCACGGTTTTAATCTGGGCGGGTGCAAGGCTGTATGGATT
The DNA here is from genome assembly GCA_041660385.1 of Desulfobacteraceae bacterium. GTDB lineage: Bacteria > Desulfobacterota > Desulfobacteria > Desulfobacterales > Desulfolunaceae > DYJE01. The sequence continues at coordinate 10,524 of JBAZWJ010000102.1, forward strand.
CTGGCTGGCAAGGATCTGACGTCCGTCCACATAATACCTGAACATGTCGTCTGAAAGGGTGGGGGATTGGCTGAGAAATAACAACCTGATGACAAGGGCCGTGAACAGTATTCCAGATTTCGACCAGCGAGGCCCGGTTTTGCTTTCCATGAAAAGGGAAAAAGACAAAATTACGGTGATCAAAGCAGTCGAAACCACAAGAGCCGTAATGTTAAGGGATAGGTCGTGTACCCGTGAAAGCAGGAGATATGAAGCAAGTACACTAAAAGGAATTAATACTGCAATTGATTTGGATCGTATTGTCATCATTTTTCCTGAGAATGTCATTGCCGGTGTCCTTGTAGGAGCAGGTTCCAAATCCGCCTGCGTGTAGGGGCGGGTTCCAAACCCGCCCAGAAGCTTAAAAAAACTATATACCGAACAGTAATAAAAAAACGCAAACGATAAAAAGAAAGTGCCCCAATAAACTGTTTTTTAAGATCAACAAGGGAGGAAGGATTTTGAAAAAAACGAGAAGAATAAAAGACTATCGAATGTATGTCTCCATGGTGTGCCTGGTTCTTGCCATGATATCGTTTACCGGCTTAACAGGATGCAGCGATTCATCCAAGACCAGGGTTAAGGAACTGAATCTCGAACCGGCATCAACGGACTACCCCAATGCCGACCTGCTCGTATCAGCCGATTCACTTGAAAAAAGCATCGGAGCATCGGAACTTGTGATTATCGACGCCCGTTCGGCTGCCGCCTACACCGCAGGTCATATCAAAAGCGCTATCAATCTCGTCCACAACAATTTCTGGACCTGGGGCAGTGGTTTAAAACCTAAAGCCGATCTTGAAACAGTTTTGGGTCAGGCCGGACTCACCAGAGATAAAACCTATGTGATTTATGACGACACAACAGCCTCATGGGGTGCAGCAGGCCGGATCTTCTGGATGCTTGAATACCTTGGATGCTATGACATCCACATTCTTAATGGTGGATGGGACCTCTGGGTTGGTGAAAACAGGACAACAGAAACGACTGTTAACGCTCTTACCGCCACAACATTTGCAGCCTCTGTTGATAATGCCCTGAAGGCGACCAATGAAAGCATCATCAATAACATACCCGGAGGCCGCCAAGTGGTCATCGACGCCAGAACTGACGAAGAATACTTGGGATGGCAGCTGTATGGTGAAGCCAGAGGAGGTCATATTCCCGGTGCTGTGAACATTCCTTATGCATGGTTTTACAATAATGATAAAACCGTTCTTTCAGCCGATGACCTTAAAGTTCTGTTCGAATCACGGGGTGTTACCACAGATAAAATCGTGACCACCAACTGCACTGTGGGCATCCGCAGCGGTTTTGTTTATTTCACACTGAGACTCATGGGTTATCCCACTGTCTCCAATTATGACGCATCCATCGTTGAATGGGCTGCTGATACGACCTATCCCATGGATAAAGCTGAAAACTATTCAAAGGTCGTCTATCCGGGTTGGGTTAAAACCCTGATCGAAGGCGAAACAACGCCTGCGACATTTCCAGCCGGGAATTCCTATATGATTTTCGAATGCAGCTGGGGAGCAACATCAAGTGCCTACAACACAGGGCATATTCCAGGAGCCATCCATTTTGATACCAACAACATCGAGTCCCGAGACTGGGAAAATCCGGATGATCCTGCGGTAAGCGATGCCAATGAAATCGTATGGGATCTGGTGAAAGACAGCCTGCTTGAAACACGTCTGAGAAACATGGGAATTAATAACAACACCACTGTGATTGTGTACGGCAAATCGGCTTCTGCGACCACCCGTATATACTGGACTCTTCGTTACGCTGGTGTGGATGTCCGTTTTCTGAACGGCGGATACAATGCATGGACAGCCTCAGGCGGAACCGTTGAAACAACAGCAAACACACCTTCAGAGGTTGGAAACCTGACGCTCAATCCCCAAAATCAGATCAAAGCCTTGACGCCTGAACTCATAGATTATGCAGACCATTATCTGGGCAACGGAACACTTCTTCCGGGTACCGTTCTTGTGGATGTTAGATCCATGGAAGAATACATAGGTTCGGTGGTGGGATACAATGATCCCTTTATCACAAGAAAAGGTCGTATTCCAGGCGCAGTCTGGGGATATGAAGCCAGCAGCGGTGAATATCTGGACGATGACGGGACACTGAGAAGTTTCACTGAAATAAGGGATCTCTGGGAAGATCAGGGTATCACACCGGATAAGACCTTGATTTTCTATTGCGGAACCGGCTGGCGATCCACACTTTCATTTCTGTACGCCGATGTGATGGGCTATGATAATATTAAGAATTACGATTCCTGGTATGTCTGGGCCACATTCTATGAAAGAGCAACAGGCGAGATCCACAGGAATAATTCTTTCAACGACCCTGATATGCCTGTTGAAACCGGCTGGCCTTTTGGGCTATGATTTGTTTTGAATAGTGGCTGAGCAGAAAGGGACAGGTTTCATACCTGTCCCTTCATTGATTAACCCGGCAATGTACGATAATAGGTGTTAAATGAAAATAAATAAGTATGTTATATGTAATTTCTTAATGTTAATTTCTATTATTTTTGTGACGGCCTGCGCGCATCACGATGCATTAACATCAAAACTCAGAGCCATGCCCGATGACGAACTCGTCAATTATTATCATGGCGTCAATGATCGTATTAAAGAGATTGAAAACAAACAAACCCTAAGCAGGCGTTCTGATGAAACGGAACATGACCGGATCATGTCCCAATCCGTTTTTTATATGGGCGGTGAAGGTCAGGAGCTTGTGGAAAAACAAAAGGCTGCACGTAAGGAGATGAATCGGAGAAACCTCCCTGCAAATTGATTGTTGATCTCTGGTACGTACACCGGAATAAAAAATGCCACATATACTCCCGTTATGAATTCCTGAAAAAATTTGGGGTTGTCTTACAGCTGTTCCCCATGCTATGTCCATAAAACAAAAAAGATTCAGAAATAGTGACAATAACTTTCTGAGTCTATGAATCCTGCAAATGGTATACGTTCAGAATTTTTAGAATCTTTTTAAGATCAAGGAGATGAAAATGACGACGATTCGAAAAACGACTCTTGTTTTAATGATGGCACTTCTTTCCTGCGCGATGATGTCGGCTTGCGTGTCAAAGAAAAAATACCGTGAACTCGATGCAAACCGGGTGGCGTGTGAACAGAGAGAAAGTGATCTGAAGAAGCAGCTTTCTGAAACAGAAGCAAAAAGTTCGGAACTTGAAAAAGACGTCAAGGAGGCCAACGCAGAGATTGAACAAACAAAAGCATTGCTTGATAACACCGGCATGGCCAGAGCCAAACTTGACAAAGAATTGAAAGAAAAAGTCGCGCGGATCGAAGAACGGGAAAAGACCATTAAAGACCTCAACGAACTGATAGACAAACAGAAAGAAGTTGTCAATAAACTGTTGAACAAAATCAAAAGCGCCTTGGTGAAATACGACAGCAGCCAGTTATCCGTTGAAGTGAAAAACGGAAAGGTTTATGTGGCCATGTCCGACAAACTGATGTTTCAGTCGGGAAGTACGAAAATAGATGTGAACGGCAAAGAAGCTCTGAAGCAGCTTGCCGACGTTCTTTCCAAACAGAGTGATATTGACATTCTTATTGAAGGCCATACGGACAATGTTCCTATTAAAAGCGCCGTTTTCAAGGACAACTGGGATTTGAGTGTGTTCAGAGCAACAGAAGTTGTGCGTATTCTCACCGATGAATTCAAACTTGATAAAACAAAATTAATACCATCAGGCCGTGGTGAGTTTTCACCAAAAGATGACAACGCCACAGAAGAGGGACGGGCAAAGAACAGAAGGACCGAAATCATCCTTTCACCGAATCTGGATGAACTTTACAAACTCTTGAATGCTTGATTTCAATAAATAGTGTCTGAACGGAAACGGTAGATTTTGGCCTGAGACAAGGCCGCAGAAAATTTTGACCACAGGCGTAGCAGCGCTACGTCGAGGATCAAAATTTTCGAGAA
>JBAZWJ010000103.1:0-14514 GCA_041660385.1 Desulfobacteraceae bacterium
GGCCGCAGCCAAAGTGGACGATGATGTTCGCCGGGAATTCGAAGAACTCCCCGACGGTTTTTCTTTCGCACTCACGGCCGCACCTTCCGGACCGTCCATGGTGGTGGGCAAGGACAGTACCGGCAAGGTTAAATACCTGGGCAGATCTATTGATGGTCAGAATCTGAACGTGAAAATGACCCTTAAAAGCATGGAAGGTCTGTTTCAGTTGTTTACATTCAGAGAAAGTACGCCGGTAGCCAACGCACGTGACCGTCTGTTTGTTGAAGGCGGGCTTCCCGAAGCCTGTGCTGCGGTGAGGATTCTCGATATCGTCCAGGTTTATCTGTTGCCCAAACCTGTGGCGAAGCTGGCTATTAAACGGTATCCCAGATGGGACCTCAAACGTCACACCTGGAACAGAGCCATGGTGAACATACGCGCCGTCATCGGTTTCTAAAAGAGAAGGAGATCATATGCAGTTACCTGATTATTTTGAATTCATGTGCCCTGTGAAAACCGGTTCGGGTGCCCAGGCCCTCGAACATCTTCCTTCTGATCTTGCTGCGCTTGACGCACGGAAACCTCTGATTATCACAGAGAAAAAGAACCGGGAAAAGGGACTTGTAAAACATCTGGCCCAGGCGTTTAAAACCTGGAATCTCACATTGGGAGTGTACGACGGAGTTGATGAAAGCACGAACCTCGAAACGGTGAAAGAGCTTTACAGTCTCTACCTTGACAGAGGGTTTGACTGCATCATCGCCTTAGGTAATGGAAATGTGATGAATGTGGCCAAGCTCCTTAACATCGCTGTTTCCGGTAAACCTGAAGATCTGAAACGCGTGAAAGACGGTGGTGTGCTCAGTGATCCGTTGAAACCCCTTATCTATATTCCAGTAATTTCTGGAAGTTGCACAGAAACATCCGGCGATGCCTGTCTGGACGGCATGTGTGTTTCGTCCAAGTTCCTCATGCCGGATATTGTGACGATTGATCCCAGGATACTTCAGGATGAAGATCCTGAAAAGGTTGTGAATACAGGGATGGCGGCTCTTACTTATGGAATCGAAGCTTATATGGCCGCCGATGCAAATCCGCTCACCATGACCTACGCCCAGCTGGCCGTTGATTTCGTGGTCAACAACCTGGAAAGTCTTGTCAAAGAATCCCTTGTTGAAAGAGGAAGCCTCAAAACAATCATCCATGAGTTCAAGGCGAAAAAAGAGCGCACAGCCCTTGCCAACGCAGCATGTATGGCTGGTTACGTTTACGAAAACACCCCAAGAGGGCTGGCTTCCACATTGGGTGCGCAGGTGGCTGAAGCCTGTGGAATTCCGCAAGGAATCACCATGGGAATTCTGCTGCCTTATGCCATGGAAGTGGCTGTCAAGATGAAAGGCATGGACCTTTCTTCTGTGATGAGACCCATGGCCGGTATCGAAATCTTCTGCTGCACCCCAGAAGGTCAGAGATTTGATTATGCGGTGGGCCAGATCAGACTTCTCCAGAACGAGCTTTTTAATCTGACGGCGGGACGAATTCCCCGGACTCTGGAAGATGTGAAAATATCGAAAAAAACCATGGGAGAAATCGCCGCAAAGATTGGAGATGGAGCGAACGGCTTTGATAAAGATCTGTGTCTGATGATTCTTGAACATGCTTACGACGGCAAGCCGGTCGCACCCTGATTTCAACCTGAGCCAAGGGAAAGAAAGAAAAGGAGAAATTTATGATTTTACCAAATTATTATGAATACTGCTGCCGAGTAAAAACCGTTGCGGGTCACGAGGTGCTTGAAAGGGTTCCGGAGATGCTGGCCGCCATGCACGCCGGAAAACCCATGATCATTACGGATAAAGGGGTTGTTGCAGCTGGTTTGATGGATATCGTCACCGGAGCTTTGGCTGACAAAATTACCATCGGTTCCATTGAAGATGATGTCCCGCCAGATTCGGATCTCAGAGTGGTCAATGAACTGGCCCGGAAATACAAGGCAAAAGGATGTGATTCCATTATCGCCGTGGGCGGCGGATCTGTTCTGGACACAGCCAAAGGCGTCAATATCATCGTGTCTGAAAATTCCGATGACCTGATGAAATTCACCGGAGCCGGAGCTTTAAAGCGAAAGCTGAAGCCCCTTGTGGCTGTTCCCACAACAGCTGGAACTGGATCTGAAGTGACGCTGGTAGCGGTGATTGCCGACCACGAGAAAAACAGGAAGATGGCGTTCACGTCCTATTTTCTCCTGCCGGATATCGCCATAATCGATTCCCGGATGACCATTACATTGCCTGATTTTTTGACATCCATGACAGGAATGGATGCCCTGACCCATGCCATCGAAGCTTACACCTGCATGAGCAAGAACCCTGTGAGCGATGCTTGTGCTCTGGAAGCCATCACACTTATTTCTCAGAACATTCTTAATGTGGTAAAAAATCCCACAGACAAAGAAGGCAGGCTGGCTCTTGCAACAGCAGCCACATTGGCTGGTATGGCGTTTTCAAATTCCATGGTGGGTATGGTTCATACCCTGGGCCATTCTGTAGGTGCGGTGTGTCACGTGCCCCACGGAACATGCATGTCCATTCTTCTGCCGTACGGCCTGGAGTACAACATGCACAAAAACGGCGAATATACTGCGGAACTGCTTTACGCTCTGGCAGGGGAAAAGGTGTTTGCCACGACTCCGAAAGAGCAGCGGGCCTATAAAACGGTGGAGTACATTCGAAATCTAAATCAGGCTCTGTACGATGCAACTGGCGGAAGACATGCCCGTAACCTCAAGGAAATTATGGGCAGAGATGGAAAACCCATGGTTCCGGCAAACAAGCTTGATATCATTGCTAAAGTGGCCCAGGGTGACGCTTCGATTTTTTACAACCCTGAAGATCTTGATAAGAACGACTTATTAATGGTGCTTACAGCAGCCTGGGAAGGTGTGAAGCTTGATCAGAACCTTATCAAAAAAGGGTGATGGCAAGTTAACGTAACTTCAACAATCTAATTATTGAGGCAAACATGACGAGAAAAGGCTACATGGGAAAAATCCTGATGGTGGACCTGAGCCAGGGCACCATTGAGGAGGAAACACTTCCCGATGCAATTTATGAAAAATATCTTGGCGGCATGGGTCTTGGGGCTTACATCCTTTATAACAGGATTCCAAAGGGTGCTGATCCATTAGGACCGGACAACATTCTGGGGTTCCTTCCCGGTCTTTTAACAGGAACAGGAAGTCTTTTCACAGGGCGTTGGATGGTGGTTGGAAAATCACCACTTACCGGAACATGGGGTGATGCCAACTGTGGTGGAACGTTATCTCCTGAAATCAAACGCTGCGGCTACGACGGGATTTTTGTGAAAGGCATCAGCGAGAAGCCTGTTTATCTCTATATTGATGACCGGGTGAAAGAACTTCGGGACGCTTCGGAAGTATGGGGCATGGACGCCATAGAAACCGAAGAATACCTGGAAAAGAACGCAAAGAAAACAGGGAAGAAACCCAAGGTGGCCTGTATCGGACCTGCGGGTGAACAGGTTTCTCTGATTTCCGGCATTTCAACTAATAAGGGGCGCATGGCTGCACGGTCCGGGCTGGGCGCTGTTATGGGCTCGAAAAGACTCAAGGCCATTGTTCTTTCCGGCAACAAACGCATCGAAGCGTTCAACAAAGAAGAGATGAAGAAGATCAGCAAAGTCTGTGACTTCTGGGCCGGGATTCAGCCTCCCTTTGTGACCGGTCCCATGACCGCTTTTGTTGGAGCGTTGATGAGGATTCTTCCCACCGTGCTTACCCAGGACGGGCTTCTTTACAAGATCATGCTGAAAAAATGGGGGACGGTGGCCATGAACCAGATGTCCCCGGAAATGGGCGATTCACCCATCAAGAACTGGAAAGGAAGTTCCAAGGACTGGGGGTTCAGAAAAAGCTACTCCTCCAACCCCGATGTGTTCACCAAATGTGAAACCGTCAAATTTCATTGTTATTCCTGTCCTGTGGGTTGCGGCGGTATCTGCACCATGGAAGGTAAATACACCCATACCCATAAACCCGAGTATGAAACAGTCCTGTCTCTGGGCGGCTTCTGCATGAACAATGATGTGAATTCCATTTTCTACTTGAACGAACTTTTGAACCGTGCGGGCATGGACACCGTTTCAGCCGGTCATGCCGTGGCTTTTGCCATTGAGTGTTACGAAGAAGGGCTCATTACAAAAACAGACACAGATGGTCTTGAACTTACATGGGGCAATTCCGACGCCATTGTCAAGCTTATCGAAAAGATGGTGAAGCGTGAAGGTTTCGGTCATGTTCTGGCAGACGGTGTTAAACAGGCCGTACTTAGAATCGGCAAAGGGTCTGAAGCCTTTGCCGTCCACGCAGGCGGTCAGGAACCGGCCATGCACGATTCCAGAAATGATCCGGGTTTCGCTCTGCATTACAGTGTTGAGCCCACTCCGGGTCGTCATACTCTGGGTTCCCACCTTTACTACGAGATGTACCAGCTCTGGAAAGTGGTCAAAGGTATTCCCAAGCTGCCGCCGTTGTACTTCAAAGGCAGTAAATACAACAACAGCGAGAAACAGGCGAAAATCGGTGCGGCCAACAGCCGTTACATGACCCTGGTGAATGCAACAGGAGCTTGTCTGTTCGGAGCATTTATCGGGGCCAAACGATTCCGTCTGTTTGACTGGATGAATGCGGCCACAGGCTGGAGTCTCACTCCAAACCAGTACATGGATCTGGCCGGAGATATCCACACCCTCAAGCAGGCCTTCAATGTGAAACATGGCATTGAACCCAAAGATATGAAGATCAGCGACAGGGCTCTTGGGCGTCCCGTTCAGAACGAAGGGGCCAACAAAGGACGGACCATTGAGATCGAAGAGATGATGTCTCATTACTGGGAAGCGTTCGGCTGGGATCAGGACACAGGCAAGCCAGGTCGGGAAGCCATGGACCGCATCAGCTTGAGCGCATAAGGAGGAAGCATGACCTATTATATCACTGAAAACTGTATCGGTTGCACCTCCTGCGCCAATCTCTGTCCTACCGGAGCTGCAACGGGAGAAAAGAAGAAACGCCACACCATCGACATTGACTACTGCATCGAATGCGGAACCTGTGGACGGATTTGTCCTAAAGACGCTGTGGAGGATTCATTCGGCAAGGCTGTCAAAGGTGAAAAAAGGAAGTTCTGGAAAAAACCGGAATTCAACCATAAAAAATGCTCAGGTTGTGGTATCTGTGTGGATGCCTGTCCCGTGGGCTGTATCGCTTTCGGTAATCCGGAACCCAAAACAAAAACAGCCTATCCGGAATTGATCAATCTTTCCGGCTGTATCAGCTGCGGTTTCTGCGCCTCTGATTGTCCTGTGGACGCTATTGTTCTTGTTCTGCCTGCAGAAAGTGAGAGTGAAGCGGCCTGATTTCTATACAGAGCGCATGAAATAAAATGCCGTAGGGTGGGCATTTGCGCTTGTATATTGTTTGTTTATGGCCTCCGGCAGCCCCCTGCCGGGCATAGTCGGCAGGCTAAAGGCAAAAATCAGTTTTTTTGCCCCAACGGGGCTGCGGCATATAGCCCAGGGTTGCGGCGAAAGCCGCTACCCTGGGACAATTCCGATTCTGATTTTCAACCCCAACGGGGTTGAGTAACATTCCCATGAATCGACAATATCCAGAAGCAACCACTTTGGGGTTGGGGGATGTTCGCCGGTGATCCCAGGGTAGCGGCGTTGCCGCAACCCTGGGCTATGATACAGAATCCCGTTGGGATTCGATGCGGATTGTATCATTTAAAGCCTTAGCCTGACGGCTGCCAGTTGCAAACATGTTTTTTCCAGAGCCAAGGTAAGGCAACCTTGGCCCTGGAATGACAGGAAAAGCCATCAATAATTCTCGAACTCGGTATCATGTGAATCATTTACAAGTAGATCATCTCCCAGATCCAGGTTGATGCCGGACTGAGACCCGCTTGTTCTTCCATCGGTATTTGAAACAGACGAACGTGATTTATTGGATATCTGCTTTACAGCGCTTCGCTCCAGTTTTGCTATCAGCTGTTTTGGCTTTGTAGTTTTTCGTGATTTTGCTCCAGCGATTTCATTGGTTCTGAAAAAAGCGGCGGATTCCTGTAGATTTTCTGCCTGAGAGTCAAGTTCCTGGGCTGTCGCGGCAATTTCTTCGGCTGCGGCGGCATTTCGTTGAATCACCAGATCCAGTTGCTGTATCGCCTTGTTGATCTGATCCACGCCTGTTCTCTGTTCATTGCTGGCTGAGTTGATCTCCTGAACAAGATCTGCTGTTTTCTGGATGGAGGGTACAATACTTCCAAGAAGATCACCGGCTTTTTCTGCAATTTGAACGCTTGATTCGGACAGTCGGTTGATTTCTCCGGCTGCGGTCTGGCTTCTTTCAGCCAGTTTTCGGACTTCGGAAGCCACCACGGCAAAACCTTTACCGTGCTCACCGGCCCTTGCTGCCTCAATGGCCGCGTTCAACGCAAGCATGTTGGTTTGACGTGCAATTTCTTCGATGATCATGATTTTGCTGGCGATCGACTTCATGGCCGATACGGTTTCACTCACCGCAGAACCGCCCTGACGTCCGTCATCCGCGCATTTTACGGCGATCTTTTCCGTCTGCTGGGCATTTTCAGCATTCTGGGTGATGTTGGCCGCCATCTGCTCCATGGAAGAAGATACCTCTTCTGCCGATGCTGCCTGCTCGGTGGCACCTTCGGAAATCTGCTCCATTTTTTCTTTCATTTCCTGACTCTGTGCCGCCACATTGAACGATGCACTCTGAACGTTTTTGATCACTTCCGTCAGTTTTTCGATCATACGGCCAAGGGCCTGAATCAGCTTATCCTGTTCTGAACGTTCCCGAATATCCACCATCAGGTTTCCGTCGGCAATTTGCTCCGCAACACCTGTGATGTCGTTCATGGCATCAATCAGGATATTCATGTTGATTTTGATTTCATTGAAATCACCATTATAGGCATCGGTGATTTTCGGCGGGATATCTCCTTTGCTGATGCGGTCCACATATTCGGCGGCCACGTTGAGCGGCCCGATAACAGCGTTAAGTGTTTCGTTAAATCCTTCCACAATCCGGGCAAAGTCTCCCTGATGTTTTGATACGTCGGCTCTGACCCCAAGTTTTCCGTCAACAGCGGCTTTTGCAAGCATCTTCGAGTCAGAAACAAGGGCTGTGACTGCATCAATGCACTGGTTTAAATTGTTTTTGATTTCATTGAAATCTCCACTGTAGGAATCGGTGATTTTAGGTGGGATATCACCTTTGCTGATCCGGTCCACATATTCAGCAGCCACATTAAGAGGTCCGATTACGGCGTCCAGTGTGTCATTCACACCTGAAACGATGGCTTTAAACTCTCCCTGATGTTTTGAGGCATCGGCCCGGGTAGCCAGCTTTCCTTCAACGGCTGCCATGGCAAGTACTTTTGAATCGGTGACAAGGAAATTGACGGCGTCAATGCACTGGTTCAGGTTGTTTTTAATTTCATTGAAATCTCCACTGTAGGAATCGGTGATTTTGGGTGGGATATCACCTTTGCTGATCCGGTCCACATATTCAGCAGCCACATTGAGCGGGCCGATGACAGCGTCCAATGTTTCATTAAGACCGATGGCTATTCCCCTGAATTCAAAATTGATTTTTTCCGGATGGGCTCTGGTTGCCAGATGCCCGTTCACCGCTGCATCCACCAGATTTTTGATTTCTTCGATAAGCGACGAGATGATGGCTTTAATGTCTCTGGAAATGACCACAGCGATAACCAGAGCGACCAGTGTGATGATAACCCCCATGATGATGCTTACCAGAATGACCTGTTTCATCACGCCGTCAAATTCTTTATCCGCTTCCAGGCTTTCTTTGGCCAGACTCTCAGACATGGCGCTCAGTAATTCGGCCATGCGCCCAACCTGTTCGTCGATTTTCCCGTCCAGTGTTCTGATTAGACCGTTAAGTTCCGTTGACTTGACAAGAGTGGGGAAAAGCTCTTTTTCAACAATATGGGTCAATGCCCTGTGTGCTTCTTTGGCTTCTTTTACCCAGGCCTTTTCTTCAGGTGTGTCAGCCATTTTTTCCAGCTGATTTAAATCGCCTTCTATTTCAGACTGAATCTTTGTCCAATTTTTTTCCGTTTCGGCCAGATTGCGGTTGATGATAGCATCAGCCGCGATCTGATATAACCGCGGGCACATACCCGCTCCTTCCATGGCAATATTGGAATCCGACGCTCGGGAAGCCCCTTCATCCTGTAAATCCCGCAAGTGGGATAGTTGGACCATGTTCCAGATCACAAGAAACGCCATAAGCAAAACGACCACACTGAAACCACCGAGTAATTTCGCGCCTAATTTCAGATTTTTCATTTTTTCTATCTCCTGTTATTAGGGACTCAGAAAATATTAATTTACCATCACGCATCCCGCCTTCAGGTCATATTCTGCCCGAGCCTCACTCTCAAGATCCTCAACGTAGCTCTGCTACGCCTGCGGTCTTGAGAGCGAAACCCGTGCAAAATCTACCTCTGAATTCGGGAGCGATCCAGGTAAATTAATATTTTCCGAGCCCCTTAGTTATGATTCAATCCTTACAAAGACAAACCTGTTTTGGCTGTTAAAGTATACGTGCGTTTATTGTCGGGCCAAATCCCCACAGGCCTTGCTCTAAACGAGGATGGCAGGGTGCTATACTTTTCTGAACAACTGCGAATTGGATACGACCTGTTCAAAAAGGTGACTGACTTCCGATGGAAGTTTCTGGGTGTGCTCGGTTGTGAAATATCCCCCTGTGAGCAGTGATCTGTGAAACATCCTGATCACCTCGACCCGCTGGTCATGCTGAAAATGAAGAAGCACGTTTTTACAGACAATCAGGCTGAAATCCGAACAGATGGGTTTGAGCGAGAGTAGATCATGGTATTCAAAAGAAACCTGCTGTCTGAGAATATCTTTTACCCGGTGATGGCCGGGTTTATCCGCTGGTTCGAAATATTTTTCAAAAAATTCCGGCGGCATGCGCTTGAGTTCGTCGTTGTGGTAAACGGCATTATTAACCATATCGCCGAAATGGTTGGCGCTGTCGTAATCCGTCGCGGTGAGACGGAGGTTTTTGAATGCGAATTTCCCCATTTTTTCGGCCAGGATGATGGCGATGGTATAGGTTTCCTGACCCATTGCGGAACCCGCGTCCCAGACTTTAAACCTCATCCTGCCGCTTCCAAAATGGACCGCATGGTCCACTGCATGCTCAATAACCGGAAGGTCTCTGAAAAAATAGGTGAAAGCCATGTTTTTCTCTCTAATGATTCATGCTGTTTCTAACATTTTCAAGGGAAGTTCGGAGCATGTCGTGAGCATTGTGTGTCACGGGATCTCCATGCCCGAAATAAATGGTCTTGATATTCTTCGTGCAGAGCTGAACCAGGGACCGATAAAATCCATCCTCGTATGCTCCTCCCAAGGATCGGATCAGCAGCGGCGTGTCACCTGCGAACAACAATCCTCTTTCCTTATTATAAAGACAGATGGAATCTCCCGAGTGGCCGGGGGTATGGATGACTTCAAAGTCACTGTCGCCCATTCGAAGGGTATCGCCATGTTTCAGAAGATGATCCACACCATTCATGAACGGCGAGAATGCAAAAATTTTCGGATGAAATGCCGCCTTGATAAGGGGCAGGATTCCCGAATGATCCGAATGGGTATGGGTGAGAACCACCTGATCCACTTTGTTTTTCCCCACACCTCCGTTTGTCTTGGCAATAACCTCGATAATTGAAGGGTCGTTGCCCACATCCACAAGGGTATTCATGTCTTCAATGCGTTTCCACTCCCCCATGACCATATAAACATTGGATGTGTAAACCGTCTGTTTTCCAATAATGGAAATAATTTTCATCTGTCCGAATTCCAGATCAAACAATAATAATTTTGCTTTGGTGTTATCTGATAAGAACGTTCATAACGATTATAATGGAGTGTGTGTAAACCAATGTTGAACACGAGAGAATGTTTAATAATATCGCATCAAGTGACAGGTTGACAACCCCTTATTTTTGATCCAGTGCCTCCCTGACTTTTGAAGCCAGGTATTTCATCGTGAAAGGTTTTTGAATGAAATCAACTCCTTCATCCAGAACACCGTGATGAGCAATCACATCGGCTGTGTAACCGGACATGAAAAGACGTTTTATGTCAGGGAATCTGGATAGAAGGCGGATTGAAAGGTCATGACCGTTCATTTCAGGCATCACCACATCTGTCATCAGAAGATGGATATCACCTGTGTATGTCTCCAGAAAGCTAAGAGCCTCGCCTGGGTTTGAGTAGGGCAATACTTTATAGCCCAATTTTTCAAGCATGATCTGTGTGACGTTAAGGATTTCAGGCTCATCCTCGACGAGGAGAACCGCCTCTATTCCGCCCGTCGATGGTTTTTCGCTTGTCTTTTCAAGAGAAGACATGGGTTGTTCTGAAAAACGTGGAAGGTAAATCCGGAACGACGACCCATGGTCAAGCTCACTTTTCACCTGGATAAAACCGTTGTTCTGCTTGACGATTCCATAAATGGTGGAAAGTCCCAGACCTGTTCCTTTGCCGAGTTCCTTGGTCGTAAAAAAAGGCTCGAAGATATTTTCAAGGGTCTGGTTATCCATTCCGCAACCATTGTCAGAGACCGAGAGACACACGTATTTACCTGGTAAGAAACTGGAGTCGCTTTCACAGAATGATTCATCCATGTCGCAGTTGCAGGTTTCGATAATCACTTCTCCCATGCTTTCTTTCAGAGCATCACGGGCGTTGATGATCAGATTGGCCAGCAGTTGGTCGATCTGTGCCGGGTCCATTTTTACATGCCACAAACCTGATGATGGTCGCCAGATCATGTGCACACCTTCACCGATCAGTCGCCGGAGCATTTTAAGCATGTTTTCGATGGTTTCGTTAAGGTCCAGAATTTCAGGGGTGATGGTCTGTTTTCGTGCAAAGGCAAGGAGCTGGCGTGTTAAATCCGCCGAGCGTTTTCCCACTGCTTCGATATCGCACAGGTCATTGTAGATCGGATCGGTGGGGCTGAGCGACATTCTTGCCAGTTCCGAACGCCCGATGATCACAGCAAGCATGTTGTTGAAGTCATGGGCCACACCTCCTGCCAACCTTCCAATGGCATCTATCTTTCGTGCCTGATACAGCTGGTTCAACAGCTTTTGTCTTTCATCCTCGGCGCGTTTGCGTTCAGTGATATCCCGTGCGATGCCCAGAACGCCGATCAGTTTTCCTGTGGAACTGTAAACGGGAGTTTTTATCGTCTCCAGCAGTTCAATATGTCCATCATCGGCGAAGGTAATCATCTCTTCATTCATGGTGGGTTTGCCAGCTTCTATGGCAGCCGCATCGTGTTTCCTGAAGAAGTCCGCTTTTTCCTTGTCAAAAAAATCGTAATCGGTTTTCCGGATGATGTTGAGCTCTTGTATTCCAATAAAGCGTTCGAACCTTGTATTGCATGACAGGTAAACACCCTTAGAATCTTTGAACCACACAAGGTCAGGAATGGTGTTCAGCAGTGTCTGGAGATGGGCTCCGCTTTCGGCAAAGGCTTCTTCCGCACGTCTTCTCTCTTCTATTTCCATCTGGAGTTCTTCGGTGCGGAGATGAACCATCCTTTTTAATGTGCGGTTCCAGATCATAAAACCGATGAAAACGAAGAGGGCCACACTTGTGATAATCATCATCAGGTTGCGGAACTCGATCATGGTCAGGCCAGGTTCCGACTCCAGATGGATCCAACGCTTATAAATGTTTGTTTTTTCCTCTTCTGTTAGCAGCGAAACAGTTTTTTCAAGGATTCCTGCCAGCTCCGGCCAATCTGAACGGACAGCAAAGCCTGATATATTCGGAGGATCTGTTTCTCCAGCGACCCTCAAATTGGTGATCCCTTCCGATTCGATATAATAACTTGCCGTGGCCAGATCTCCCACAAAAGCGTCCACCATACCGAAGGAGACTTTTCGTAATGCGGTTTTTAAATCGGCAACCTGATCAATTTTGAGTTCAGGGTTGGAGTTGCGAATCAGGTCCAGATATCCGTAACCGGAGACCATGACGATGTTCATCCCTTTCAACTGACTGAGTGTCAGATGGTAATCGACATTTTTTCTGACGATGATTACGGAAGGGATTTTAAGGTAAGGTGTGGGAAATTTCATATATTCTTTACGCTGCGGCGATTTGACAACGGCGTTTAAAACATCCACGTCACGTGTTTTCATTCGCGCGATCACATCGTCCCAGTTTTTACAGCGGACAACGTTAAACGTGATTCCGATTTTTTTTTCGATCAGCCGGGCATAATCGGCGGCGATGCCCGTGTATTCGCCTTTTGAGTCAAAAAATTCAATCGGCATGAATTCCGGGTCCGGGGCAAGGCGAATCACCGGATGGTCTTTGATCCAGCTCTTTTCCGTGTCTGTGAGAATCACTGAGCCGTGTTTTTTTTCTTCTGCTGTATAGGATCTGAGGGGAGAGAGGCTATGAAGGAAAAGAAGTAGAAATACAAGCAAGACTATTTTGGTACATACCATTGGGGCAGATATATATTTCATCGTTCGTCCAGTCAGAAGAGAGGAATAATTTGGGTGTTTTCAGTGTTGAATACAGGTTCAGCCTCAATTGGTCATTATGAGGCTGAACGAAATTTTTTGATTAAAAATGGATCTCAGTTGTACCGAAGTGTAATAGTATGGAATTATAACAGAAGTGAACGGCACGATATACAGTTTTTTTAGAGATTTATTTTGTTTATTTTTTCTTACCGATGGATCTGATTTCTTTCAGCTCATTGCCTTCAAAAACGAGGCTGTAAAGATAGATCGTATTATAGTTTTTTACTTCAATCACCCATTCTTCAATGACCATCACTCTGATTCTTTTTTCAGATTCCACATGGTCGATATAGCCTATGACGTCTCTTGATAGGGGTTCTCCACAGATCATTAAAACCCTGCCTTTCAGGTCGCCTTCAGAGATGAGTTCATTACCGTATTGAAGGGCCGTGGCCGTACTTACAGTCAATAAAATGAATAAAACTAACATACCAAGTGATTTGATTTTGTTCATGGTTTTTGTCCTTTATTTTAAAAGTTTAAAATATGTGTTGTTCAGTTTTGACCATTCCGCAAATTGCTCCCGCGTCCTGTGGGCCAGGGCAGGGAGCTGGTTTGTGCTGAGGCCACATCCCAGATCTGAACTCCTCCTTGCCCTGAGCCGAGTGTGTCTTTCAGGGAAATGATGATTTCAACGATACCGTCGCCATCCACGTCTGAAAGGGTCGGCGGGCTCATGCTGCCTCGTTTGGATAGGGCCACTTTATGGAGTTGGCCACCATCGGAGTTAAGAATGATGAGGTTTGAGATATTCAGGCTTGTGGAATAGGTGGTGAAAATGATTTCGTTTTGGCCATCGTTATCAAGATCGCCGATGGCCGCACCGGATGCTCCGATGAATGAGCCACCTGCCGTGTCAAAGACATAAGACCAGAGCGTGGTTCCGCCTGGAGAAAAACAGCGCATCCGGCCATCATAGGACGGAACCACGATTTCGGGCCGTGTGTCACCGGCAAGCTGGCCCAGTGCCGGGGCCGGGGCCACTTGGACGATATTGTCTTCATAGGTTGTAAAGAGAGGTTCATCGGAGCAGATCGGTGATTCAAATCCTGAAACTCGGGTAAGATCTTCGTTGAGAACCCAGAGACAATTGCCCCGGATTATATATTCTCCGGCCCGCTCGTGGTCAGAATACACAATGATCTCCGGCTTTCCGTCGTTGTCCATGTCCGCAAATACGGGGGGCGAATCGGTAAATTCGTCCCGGTCGTTGTTGTCTCCACCCCAACCCTGGATGGCCAGATTCATGTCGTGGAACATGGGGACGTTGTTGACATAGAGCCCTTCGAAAATGGCGTTGGCAAGAAGAGGCGTACCGTCGGCATTCATAAACCCGATTTGGCTGCAATCATAGGTGCTCACCACTTCAGGGAAACCATCTCCGTCAATGTCGGCTGCACCGATATTCTGATTGTATCCGCCGTAAGAGCTGCAATCCGGGCAGTCATCCTCGTCCACTTGGGGCCAGCCATTCACACTTGTACCGTTTATTCGCCAGACCATGGTCACTGGAGGGGCGCTTGTTTTCTGTGCCAGAATTTCAAGAGCACCGTTATTCTCAAGATCAATGGCGGCAATGGAGCGGATCTCCCCATCACTTCCAGGAAATGTCTGGGGCCAGCCTGTCTTTAGACTGCCGTCATGCTCATAAACCGCCACTTTGTTACTGTACGCGATGGCGATTTCTCCATGCCCATCACCGTCAAGATCACCGACCACAGGCGATGCGTATTGACGGTTGCTGCCATGATCGTTAGCTGAACTGGCGGGTTCTCCCACCGGTGCCCGCCAGATTTGAATCACTTCATCATTCCATACATACAGA
>JBAZWJ010000104.1:0-13907 GCA_041660385.1 Desulfobacteraceae bacterium
CAGTTGTTCCACCGCCAGTTGTTCCACCGCCAGTTGTTCCACCGCCAGTTGTTCCACCGCCAGTTGTTCCACCGCCAGTTGTTCCACCGCCAGTTGCTCCACCGCCAGTTTCACCACCGCCACCCAAATCTGGATCCATAAAATCATCAACCGTATCTGGGATCAAGTCACCATCATCGTCATCATCAAATTGATCAGGATTTCCGTCATTATCAGCATCTGGACCAAACGGGCTTGAGTCTTCGCTATTATTTGTACCATCACCATCAATATCATTATCAATAGTATTGGTAATACCATCTTCATCATAATCATTAGAAAATGTATCAGGCAAAACCTCAAGGTTATCTCTATTATTCATAGGTAATCTATCACCTTCAAACTTACTATCATTTAAACCTATTTGTTCTAATCCTTTCCAAATATAATCTACGCAATTATTACTTTCATTCCACGCTAATTCAAAACCATAGTCATCTGGATTGTTAGCATAATCAATCAATCTTTGATATTGTGTTTCAGAGACCCAATATTCTTTTGAATATTCAGTATCCGCATAAGTTTGATGATCATAGTCTATGACCCTTTCTTCTGCAAAAGCAAAACCTCTTGTTTGCCCGTCATCGAATTCAAACCACATATGTCCCAGAGGTGAAAAAGGAATTATGTGTTGAACATTTGAGTTAGGATTATAATCAGTTCCAGCACCAACAATGTTAACTGTAAATCTTCTCATCTTTCTTCTCCTACATTAATTATTTAGCTTCATAAGCATATTGAATCCCGATTAATTTGAACTCTTAAATATGTTTCAATATTTTTTAGTTTAAATTTTTCATTATTGAGATTAAACTTAATTAAATACATACCCTCGCTAAGCGCGATATGACTAATAAGAAAGCTTGTGCTATATTTATTTTTTCCAGATCGACTAGTCAATATTCCATTCGAAGAATATGAATATTTTTCCTTATCATTATTAATTTCAAAAGTATAAACCATTGAATGGTCATTTGATTTAAGTACCCCTTTGTTTTCATCGTAAATTTTGTTTTTATTGATACAATCAACGAAAATAAAATAAACACAATCTTTTCTAATTATAAAACTATCATTAATTGATATTTCAGCTCTATTTGTATCTAATCTTTTTATGAATACTGGAGGCTTCTTAACAAGCACATGATCGAATAAGGCAATAAAAACAAAACAAAATATACTAATAAAAATTAGTATGTATAGTCTTTTATCAAGGGCAAAATGGGGTCGCATCATTACACTTGACGAATTGCCCACACCCACATCAGCTATTTGTTTTAATGATAAATCCTTTTCCATATCGAACCTCAATTTTCCTTGTATTATTAATCTATCTCGAATTGGGGTCGCCCATTAAAGGCCCGTGTCAAGAGAAAAAACACCTCTCCTCCTCAAATCATCCATTGGGGTCGGGCCACGATAACCGACCAATATCATTTATTTTACCGCCAATACCCGCATCAAAATCAACCTTAAACATCACTTTTTACCCCCAAAAAACTACGTTTAAGAATCACATCCACGAATATACATTTTCTTGTGATTCATAGTGATCACGTCTTTTTATATCATCCGGTTCAACTGCATAGATGGCCTGCTCTTCACGAAGTTCGTGGCTTTCATGACCGGACTCGATAATCATTCGGCCTCTGGCTTTTGAATTCAATCTTTCTTTTATTGTTTCAAGGAACCCTCTGCTTCCCACCGCTATGCTTTGAGTCCATTTTTCCTGGCGTATGGAATTATTCGAGGACAGGGTATCCGATATCCAGTTCATATGAGCTGCTTTTAAATGATCGACGCTGGAAAACTGTAAAAGATTCATTAAAGTTGAATGATCAATGATGCTGTACCGCTTTTTGGGATTCTGGATTTCATTGAACCCGCTGAATTCCCATTCCAAAGGATGATTTACAACTCCGGCCCGGACCATGTTCATATCAATATAAATCAGGCACTGGATCAGATGATTATCACATTCAACTGCGGTGGCGTGGTATCTATCCTCCCAGAAAGCGCCCTTACGGTTCTTTCGTTGATTAAATTCCTGAGCCGTTCGACCGGCCAGCAGTTTAATGGAGTCCGGTATGACGTTCCGCCCACCCGCATCAAACACAAGAAGATGAATGTGATTCGATGTAACCATTTCATTGTGATCCACCCGGCCCATAAACCGCAAAATACCTATATTCCCAAAAACGGAAAAAATGGCCTGGTATGTGAATGGAATGATTTTTTATTTCAGGAAATAACCGACCCGTGGTCTTCGAAAGAGCCGGTGACAGGCTGTGCAGCTTTTTGAATGTTTTTTTCCCGTTGGTCGTCATCCTGTTCCACTTTCTCCCAATACATTGCCTTGCCGGACCCTATATACCCAATGAAACAGGTATCCCGGCAATAAATTCGGTTAGATTTTCTTTATCTTCACCTCTGCAATGCACTGATGGAAAAAGATGCGCCCCCGCGACTTCTTTTTCACACTTGCTCAACCAGTCGATTCATATTGAACAATAAACATTCTGTCAACAGATTATTCATTAGAATTTTGTGAGTATTAAGTGTCACGTGCGCGGATCATGAAATTTCATAATAAAAATGAAATCATGTAAATGGATTGATTGTTTCGTTAAAAGGTTCTGAGTTGAGCTTCAGATTATGCGGATGGAGAATTCAGTCTTCACAACACTTGGGAGTGTCACTCGGCGTTCCCAAGGCGATAAACATGGAATTGCGAACCAAGTCCATCACCCCAGATGATTCCTGAGATACGTGAGCTGACGCTCAAGACACATGGGCTGGCCATAGTGTTCCATGGCTGTTTGTCTTGCGGCTTGCCGGATAGGGGTCATGTCGCTGGCGTTATCCAGAACAAAGGATATTTTTTCAAAAAGCTGTTCAGGGGAAAAGAAATCCACAAGAAAACCGTTGTGATTGTCCTGAACTACTTCGGCCACAGGCGGCGTGTTTGAGGCAATCAGGGCGCATCCGGCGGACATGGCTTCAAGCATGGACCATGAAAGAACGAACGGGTAGGTTAAGTAAACATGTGCCGATGATGCCTGGAGAACATGAAGGTAATGATGATAGGGCAGAAAGCCTGTGAAGCGAAGACGGGTCATGTCGAAGTCGTATGTTTCAAGCATCAGCTCCTTGTATGTTTTTCCGTTTGATGGAGCAGGAGATGTCTGAATTGCGCAGGAATGTTTCTATGTAAAAACAATATGTTCATCACAATACCTATATCTTATGCCGTTATTTGAGGGATAGTGCTACCAGAATCCAGTGAAATCCAGCAATTCAAACGGCATTTTGCGTTACTGCCTTCGCCTTTCAATGTGTTCGTAAAAAGATAATTATGACTCCCGAACCAGAGTGTTTATAACAAAGCCAACCGATGAAATAACAAGAAGAAAATACACGCCATTCAGATAGGAGCCGGTCAGATCGAAAATCCGGCCCATAACGATGGTTCCTGTAGAGATCCCGAAAACCAAGAAAAGATGCGCCATGCCCATGATTTTACTGAAATGATTCACGCCGTATAATTCACTGAGATAAAGGGGAACCATGGTGACGAACGACCCCATGGAAAGCCCGTAACACGAGGAAAACCCATAAACCCAGAGCTGGTTTTTTTTTATCAGAAGAATGGAGAAAAAACACAGGGCCGCACAAAGCCAGCACAGGGTAAGCAGGAATTTCTTGGGAATTCTGTCTGCCATGTTACCCAGAACCAGCCTCCCACCGACACTTATACCCAGAGCCAGACTCCAGAAAACCGAAGGTCGTTCCACGCCGAAATTCCGCAGCATGGCGATGGCGTGCTGGGTCAAGGCCCCGATGATCATCCCATACAGGAGCATCAGTCCGCATACTGATCTGAAAGAAGACGTTTTAATCGCTTGTCTGAACGAACGATCAGGCCGACTTTCCATCAGGCATGGCAGATTGTCTCCCAGAATATCGCCGTCCTTTTCAAGGCCCATATCTTCCGGCCTGTTCCGCGTGATGAAAAAAATCACCGGGAAAACCACCAGCAGCACCAGGACCGCAAGGGTTCTGTAAGCGCTCCGCCAACCCCACATTTCAAGGGCGCTATGGGCGATAAAAATCATGGCCATGCCTCCGGTGCCGTTTCCTGCCATGATCAAGCCCATGGCAACACCCCGTTTCCGTGTGAACCACTGGGAAATAAGGGTCTGGCAGGGTATGGTCCCAACAAAGGATGTCCCGGTGAAAAGAATGACCATGAAAAGATAATACTCGGCAAGGTTTGTCATCATGCTGAGTGCCATCAGAGCCACGACAATGATCAAAGCCCCTGTAAGCTGGACCCGTTTTACACCCCAGCGGGCAACAACAAATCCGGTCATCATGCTCTGGAATCCGGATAAGAATGAAGCTACCATGAATCCTGAAGACACCTGAGTCTTTGACCAGCCGAACGCACTCTGAAGAGGTTCAAGAAAAACGGATACGGTGTAGAAACCGGATGATAAACCGATAAAAAGAGCGGTGAACGTGGCCCCTACAACCCACCAGCCGTAGTAGATGCTATTAGCTTGTTTCATAGGATACGCCTAAAGGGTCATTCCCCCGTCAGTATTCGGAAAAGAGCAGTGTTGACGTAGTAGTTGGAGCGGCCGATTTTTTCTTTTTTGAGAAACCCGCCGTCAGCGAGGGTATCCAGGTACTTTGTGGCGGTCAGACGCGACACGTTCAGGTCTTTTTCAAGAAAATCGATTTTTGTGTAAGGGTGATAAAAAAGGTTGTTGATCAGATCCTGACTGTAAAATTTATGATCTTCTCTTATCCGATGTTTGTAATCAATGAGAGCCTGGGCAATGGATTTCACCATGGCGATGGTCTGCTGAGACGTCTGCTCCACGGCTTCAAGCATGTAGAGAATCCAGGATTCCCAGTCCCCTCTATCCCGGACACCTTGAAGCAGTCGGTAATACTCACCCTTGTTCCGAACAATATACCGGCTCAGATACAGAACCGGAATGTTTAGAAGGTCTTTCTGAACAAGGAACAGCACGTTGATGATTCGTCCTGTTCTGCCGTTGCCGTCGTAATAAGGGTGAATGCTTTCAAACTGGTAATGAACCATGGCCATCTTCACCAGAGGGTCTGCATCATAAAAACTGTCATCGTTGATGAAACGTTCGAGGTTGTCCATCAGGCTCATCACGTCATCGGGATTCTGCGGGGGTGTGTAGACCGTTTCACCGGTCTGTTCATTTCTCAGTTCGGTTCCAGGCAGTTTTCTGAATCCGGCTCTGTTTTTTTCAAGTTCGGCCTGAATCACAGAAATGTGATTTTTTGTAAGTAACCTGTTTTTCAAAACCAAAGCGAAACCAATCCTCAGGGCGCTGACATAGTTTCTTACTTCTTTGGCCGCTGCGGTGACGGCAAAATCGGGAAAAAGCTCTTCCTTAAAAAGTTCATCATGGGTCGTGATGATATTTTCGATAGCCGAACTGTCTTTCGCTTCCGGAAGTGACAAGGTGTTGATCAGAATTTCCTGGTTGGGAATGGTTTCCGATAGCCCTTTCAGCTCAGCCAGATAACGGTGTGCACTGGCGGTTTTCTTTAAAATGGAGCGGGTTTCCAAATCAATCTGGGGGGGCAGATATTGCAACTCGGATTTCATCGGTCACCTCCGATATGCATAAAAAAACCGTTTTTTTATATATGTCATGCAGCATGTGCATAAAAAAACCGTTTTTTTATATATGTCATGCAGCATGTGCATAAAAACATTAAAAATTACTGGGAGATCAGTTTCATCAGCTCTGTTATTCGAGCTTTAGCCTGATCTGAAATCGCACTGTCAGGCTGGATTTGGCTGACCTGGGAATAGTATGTGATGGCTTCGTCGTATTTTTTCAAAACGGTATATATTTCACCAATGTCCATGTATAGCTGGGGGAATTTCGGGGATTTTTCTGCGGCTTTATGAAAATAAACCAGAGCCTGATCAGGCTGTCCCATATCCTTGTAAACAAGCCCAATGCCCCGTAAAGCAAGTATAAACCCATGCTGGGATTTGAGGGACTGGTTATAATAATCTATGGCTGTCTGGTATTCTTTTTTATTGTAATAGGCCCAACCCAGATTATACAAGGGGAAATGGGGTGTGGAATACATGAGGTCTTCGTTCAGCTCCTTGAAAACAGCAATGGCCTCATCCCATTTCCCGGCCAGAAGATAGGCCGATCCCAGGTTGTTTTTACCCGGAGCGTACTCGGGGCTCAGGGCCAGGCATTTTTTGAAATGATTGATGGCCAGCTCGTATTTCCCTTTAGCCACGTATACTTTTCCAAGATCGTCGTGGAGAAGGTAATCCTTGCTGTATTGTTCTTCAGCCATGAGCAGGTATCTCAGTGCTTCGGAATAATCTCCTTTGGACATATAAGCCTCGGCCACACCCCGGTTGTCCTCGGATTGGGTGATAAGTTTCTGTTTGGCCGCACAGGCGGAGAAGAAAACAAGCGTAAGGAAAAACAAAACAACGTATGGCAATCGGTAACGAGTCATATGTATTGAACTCCACAAAATTATCAGTTTTACTGTTTTTCGAGCTTCAAAAGACCGGCAATTTCCGTTGAAATTCTGGTCACATAGCGATTCAGATCTTCACCGTCCAATGGTTTTTCAGCCGTAGGTACTTTTTCAAGATCACCCGGATGGACGTAGACCGGGTGGTTGATCAGCGCTGAATCTGGCACCACCTCGAATTCCGGGGGGAAACGGTTTTCGAAGTACATATCCTGGAATCCGGCAAATTTCAGGGCATGGGCCGTGGAATCCACAATGGCCGTGGAATCCTTTGAAATAAGTCCCAGCTCAACGGCACGCACAAGACCGGCGAGACTTTCGCCACCCTGGGTACAGGCAATGTGGCCGTTTCGGTTGGCCAGAAGCTCCCAGTCCATGATAGCCTGTTCAGTGACTTCCACAACAAACACATTCTTTTTGCCTGAAAGATCGTTGTACCGCTCCACTCGATCGATGACCCGGGGCATGGACACGGGGTTCCCGATCATGGCGGCCTGGGCCACGCTGGGTTTTACGTTTACCGGAACGAATTTGCGCTTGGCTTTGTCGGGTTCCAGGTAATATTTGAAAACGGGATTGGCGTGGCTGCTCTGAACGCCGATCACCGTGGGCAGTGTATCGATGATGCCTGCCTCGAAAAATTTGATGAACCCGCTCATCACAGCGGTAATGTTTCCGGCGTTTCCGATGGGAACCACCACCACTTTGTCTTTAAGGTCGTATTCGAAATCTTGTGCGATTTCATAGGAATAAGATTCCTGACCCAGAATACGCCAGGCATTTTTGGAATTTAAAAGTGCTACCTGATAACAGGACGAAAGATGTTCAACCACCTTCATACAGTCATCGAAAACACCTGGAATTTCAAATACCTTCGCGCCACTGCCCAGGGGCTGAGCAAGCTGCTGAGGCGTGACTTTTTTGCTGGGAAGGATCACGGCGGATTTGATATCCGGCTGGAGGTACGATGCGTAAAGAGCTGCCGCTGCCGATGTGTCGCCTGTGGACGCACAAATGGCCAGAACATCTTTAGCCAGGCCTTTCTTGATCAGAAAGCGGATGTAACTCAAGGCGCTGGCCATGCCACGATCCTTGAAAGAGGCGCTGGGGTTCTGACCGTCGTTTTTGTAGTAAAAGCGTACGCCCACTTTTTCCTGAAGAAATCGGTTGGCCTCAACCATGGGTGTGTGGCCTTCGCCAAGATAAACCACGGAATCAAGGGGTACCACCGGACCGATGAACTCATGGTAGCGGTAAATACCTTTGAGGGCCGGGATGTTCAGCATGCGCCTGTAATCCAGAATCTGCCGCCATGTTTTACCGTCAACCGCCTTGATGCGCTCGGGTTTTTTGTCGGTGAGAAGTAGAACGCTGCCACATTCCGGGCACACGTAAAGCAGACGGTTGATGCCGAATTCCGTGTTGCAACCAAGGCAACTGTATACCATTTCACCCGTGGAATCAGGAATCAGGTGTTTTTGAATATGTTGTGGGAAATCTTCTGGTTTCATAATGTTATCCTTTGAACTCCGCCCATGTAAGGAACAAGGACGTCGGGAACGAGAACAGACCCGTCTTTCTGTTGGTAATTTTCGAGAATAGCGGCAAAACAGCGCCCCACTGCCAGCCCTGATCCGTTCAGGGTGTGGACCAGTTCCGTACCTTTCTGGCCTTTTCTCTTGAACCGGATGCCTGCCCTTCTG
Source organism: Desulfobacteraceae bacterium (assembly GCA_041660385.1). Lineage (GTDB taxonomy): Bacteria > Desulfobacterota > Desulfobacteria > Desulfobacterales > Desulfolunaceae > DYJE01. The sequence continues at coordinate 8,307 of JBAZWJ010000104.1, forward strand.
GCCTGGAAATCTTCGAAATTGCTGCATGAAGAAATTTCACGGTATTTGCCCTGACCCGGCATCCACACTTCCAGATCATATGTTTTGGCCGCAGAGAACCCCATGTCTCCGGTGCAGAGGGTGATCACCCGATAGGCAAGGCCCAGTTTCTTGAGGATTGTTTCCGCGTCGTTTGTCAACTTTTCCAACTCGTCATAGGACGTGTCAGGATGGGCCAGCTTCACCAGTTCCACTTTGTTGAACTGATGCTGGCGAATCAATCCCCTCGTATCCTTGCCGTAAGACCCGGCTTCGGATCGGAAGCAGGGCGTGCAGGCCACGAATTTAACAGGAAGATCTTCTTCCTCCAGAATTTCTTTCTGGTGAATGTTGGTCACCGGCACTTCCGCTGTGGGAATCAGGAAGTAATCCATACCCTCAATTTTGAAAAGATCTTCCTCGAATTTGGGAAGCTGGCCTGTGCAGGTCATGCTGTTCCGGCTGACGATGTAAGGAGGTATGATTTCCTTGTAACCGTGCTGCTCTGTGTGGGTGTCCAGCATGAAATTTATTAAAGAACGTTCCAGCCGAGCCCCTTTGCCGAGATACAAGGGAAAACGAGCTCCTGTGATTTTGGTTGCCCGCTCAAGATCAAGGATATGAAGGTCTTCCCCGATATCCCAGTGTGCTTTGGGTTCAAAATCAAACACGGGAGGAGCGCCAACTTTTCGAAGCTCCGGGTTGTCGTTCTCATCTTTTCCGATGGGCACCGAACTGTGAGGGATGTTGGGCAGATTATACAGAATCCTGTTCACAGCCTCATCGCTTTCGGTGAGCTGCTTTTCCAGATCCTTGACGGTTGTTGAAACCTCCCGCATTTCAAGAACAAGGTCATCGGCATTTTCACCGTTTTTTTTCATCCGTGCGATCTGTTCGGAAACCACATTCCGTCTGTTCTGAAGTTTTTCCAGGATTGAAAGGATTTCCCGTCGTCCTGTTTCGATTTCTGTGAACGAATCGAGATCCACTTTACCGCCCCTGTTTTTCAGTGATTCCTGCACCAGGGATAAATTTTTTCGAACGTACTTGATTTCGAGCATATCCGTACCTATGTTGTCTGCATTGATTATCTGGATTTTTGCGGCATGGCATAAAGCGTAAAAAGGCAAAGAAAACAAAATTTTAGCTGGCTCAAAACCCGCTGCAAATCGTGGAGATTTTTAACACGCTGGACCTGCTCAAGTCAACGGTTAATGCGTGTTTGATATGGCTGGCGGGCAGGTTAAGGTGTTCTTGCTGGGCGGAGAAAGAACTTTACCGACAACGGATTCCGGAGAATGTACATGGACGATGTTAAAGATAAAAAACGGGATGTAATACACGAGATCATTGAAAAAATAGAAAATTTTTCAAATGAGGACCGTCAAAAAAAACAAGATGCAGTGGAAGAAAGGCTGTTCGATTTCGCTAATTTCATCGAATCGAAGGTTGCCCTTCTCTATCTTCGGAGACGCTCTGAAGTGGACACGATAAGCATCATAAAAAGAAGTATGGATAAAGGAAAAAAAATCGTTCTGCCTCTTGTGGACCGTGAGAAAAGCAAGACAACACTTTACAAGATCGAAAACCTGAAAGACGATCTGAGAATGGGCCCCAACGACTATCTGGAACCTGATCCTGACCGATGCAAACCCGTCCCTCCTGATCAGATTGACATCGCTGTCGTTCCGGGACTTGCCTTCGATGAAAAAGGAGGCCGAATCGGCATCCTCGACAACTTCTATGATCGCTTCATCGCACGGCTTCCCATGACCACCCGGAAAGTGGCCATCGCCTTCGAAGAGCAGGTCATTTCCCAGGTTCCCGCCGACTCACGGAACAAGTTCATCGATATTATCATCACGGATAGACGCACCATATACAAAATCTGAAAATGGAATGCGGGTTTCACCCGCCTTCCATGGGGAATCGAAAAGGGCAGGCCGGTGGCCTGTCTTTTCGATTTATTGATCATTTCAATAACCTGCACATCTTGTAATGATGTTGGTATTCATCGGTCACCACAAAACCAAATTGATCATACAAACGTTTGGCAGGAGCGCTTTTCCGGATTGGATGATTATTTGCCGGATAAGCTCCTTACCAATGCCTTTTTTCTGGAACTCCGGAAGAATCTGCATTTGATGAAGATGAAGCTCGTGTGGCCGTGGAATAATTTTAATAACACCAATTTCTTTATGGCCAATCATTATGATACGAGCATGATTTAATTCATCAGCTGCCTTGATACGCTCCTCAGTATCGCTCCAACCGTAAGTATCCATGAAAAATGGCTTCATTGTTTTAACTCGAAGATCAAAAATAAACTCAATATCACCATCCGTTGCGGGCCTTAAACTGAATTCTATGTTTGTTCGTTTAATTATTTTCTTTCCACTATGTGCTGGATTCAAGAATTTAAGCCTGTAATGATTCGTTGAGTATGCTGTCTCTGATTTAAAACCAATTTTTCGGCTCTATTTATTTTGACTGCTGATCGAAGAGACACAACTGCATAATATCCGAGTAGTGGTAGTGACAGTACAAGTAACGTGAAAGCCTGTTTTGCTGAAAGACCAAATTGTCTCAGAAGGATTATTGGCGACAATGCACCCAGAGCAAGTACACCGTAAAGGCCTATGTAGAGCCACTTTCGCCAAAAACGGCTCTGAGGGTTAGAATATTTGTCAAGAAAAGTGATTTGAAGGTTTCCGTTGGTATTAAGATGCTTAAGATAATCACGGGCAAGAACAAAGTCTTTGAGACAAGTTGCTGAGTCTTCGAGTGTTAGGATATATCGAACTTCCTGAGACTTGATAGTTGGTGTACCAGCTATTGCCTGATAGCCTTTTTCGAGCACATATGGATGAATATTGTCGTGGTCCTTCAAATCCTTAAAAAAGTCTTTTGCGAACCTGTATTCATCGCGCATCTTTGATGTACGGCCTGCCATATGTTCGACAATGCCTCTTCCAATGGTGTATATAACACCGAATGCACCAATTCCTTTTGCGAAAGTTTCTATATCCACGCATTTCTCCTAAACAATATTCAAGATGGGCTAAGAACTTTTTCCAATCTCATCAAATCGTTATCCTTGCCAACGGCGATCACCGTGTCACCGGCTTTAAAAACGGTTTCAAACGAAGGGTTGAACTCCATTTCACCGTTTTCTTTTTTGATGGCGATGATAATCAGGTTGTAATCCTGGCGAATGCCTGTGTCTTTCAGCATGATGTTTACCAGGGGAGAGTTTTCTTTTACGGGGAGTTCTTCCATCTGGATGTCTTTGTCTTTGCGGGTCACGGCAAGATCAAGAAAGTTGGTGACCGTGGGTCGAAGTATTTTCTGGGCCATACTGGTTGCGCCCATATCGTAGGGGGATTCTACCAGATTGGCGCCTGCAGCACGAAGTTTGGATTCGGTTTCCTTGTAGCTGGATCTGGCCATAATCTTGATATTGGTATTGAGCTGCCGTGCGGTCAGGACAAGAAACACGTTGTCCGTGTCGGTTGCAAGGGCCGCCACAAGGCATTTGGCCCGCTCAATTCCCGCTTTGAGCAGACAGTGCTCCGAAGACGCATCACCAATAATGTAAAGCCGCTTGTCTTCCTCAAGGATGGGGATGAGCTCCTTGTTTTGTTCGATAACGACAAAATCGAGGCGTTTGTGTAGGGTCAACTGGTGGCAGAGCACCTTGCCGATTCTGCCGTATCCGCAGATGATGTAGTGATCTTTAACGTGATTCATTTTTCTGTCCAATTTTCTTCTCCCCATAATGACTCTGATTCGACCTTCGACCATAAATTGAACGATCGCGCCCACCACATAGATGAAAAAGCCCCCACCGATAAAAATCAAACCGATGGTAAAAAGTTGGCCGGCTTTCCCCATGGGATGGACCACGCCGAAACCCACGGTGGTCAGGGTGATGACGGTCATGAACAGGGCGTCCATGATATCCCAGCCTTCGATGATGATATATCCCAGCGACCCCAGGGTGATGATCAGAGTGAGTATGATAAGTGAAACGAGAAACTGTCGGGTTCCGGTCAAGGCTGTAATCCTTGAATAAATGAGTGATTGATTGTAAAAATTAAAGGCATTCTACTAAAAAAACAGGATTTTTCAAATGCAAAGTGTTATAAACCCGAAGTGTTCCACGGCATAGCCGATGCAAGAAGCCCATACAGGAAGCGGATCCATGAATATTGCCGAAAAAAAATATAAGCGGTTACGGGAAGACATGGTTGAAAAGCAGATCAAAAGCCGTGGCATCACGGATCCGTCTGTGCTTAAAGCCATGCTGACTGTTCCACGGCATCTTTTCGTCATCGAAGCCATGATGGACCAGGCTTATATGGATTACCCCCTTCCCATAGGTGAGCAGCAGACCATTTCCCAGCCCTTTATCGTTGCAGAAATGACCCAGGCCCTTTTGCTTCATAAAGAAGACCGGGTGCTGGAAATCGGAACTGGATCCGGCTATCAGGCCGCCGTTCTGGCTGAAATCGTGTCCCGGGTTTACACCATTGAACGGAAGCATTCTCTGTTTGTCCGCACACGGAAATTGTTCGATGACCTCAAATACTTCAATATCGTCACCCGTTTCAAAGACGGAACAACCGGCTGGCGGGAAGAATCCCCCTTTGATGCCATTATTGTCACCGCAGGTGCACCGGATATCCCCTTAACACTTGTTGAGCAGCTTGCCCAGGGAGGCCGGATGGTGATTCCCGTGGGAAATCAGCACACCCAGGATCTGGTTCGGATTACCAAGACTCCGGGCGGCTATCAAAAAGAAAACCTTGGCCGCTGCCGCTTCGTGAAGCTGATCGGTGAGCAGGGCTGGACGGATGAGCCGTAGTTGTCTTTAATTTTATTTTTCTATTTTCCTCCAAATCTTTCAAAATATCTCTGACATGTTCCGCTTTGGCTCCACCCCATCGAATCGCTTATTCTACGTGCCGTCTTCAAAAATATTTTCACAGACTCTAAGTATTATATGAAATCAATCCGATAATAATTTCAAGGCCAGATGATACACAACATGGCAAAACTCGAACTCCGAACAGGAGCAAACGATGAATATCGACCAAACAGCACCCTTATTGTATATCGGACGATTAAGCTCTCAAACTGCCAGCAGCTCTTCGCTTTCAAGATTATACTTTGAACCTGCTCACCATGCCATGGAGTGTCTCTGCCATGCCGGAAAGTTCTTCAGAATTTGTTCTTATCTTCACACTGTTTTCAGCCATCTCATTAATTGCCAATGTCATTTGAGCCATGTCTTTGGCGATTTCCTTTGAAACCGCTGAACCCTGAGATACATTTAAATTTACATCGTTCATTCCGCCAGAGGCCTGAGCCACGTTCCCGCTGATCTCCTTTGTTGCCAGAGCCTGTTCCTCTATTGATGAAGCAATGGCTATGACAATTTCATTGACGTTGTTCACCACGCTTGAAATGGCTCCGATTTCTGAAATGGTGGCTTCCGTGGTATTTTGAATCGCTGAAACACGCTGTTTGATATCGCTTGTTGCATCGGAGGTTTGTTTGGCCAGTTCTTTGATTTCATTA
>JBAZWJ010000105.1:0-13841 GCA_041660385.1 Desulfobacteraceae bacterium
CATTTTTCATGGTGTTTCCCATCACTCATTCAAATAAGATTCAGGTATTATTATTTCCGGCTCAGTAAGAACTTCATCAGCACCATCCGCCTGTTTTTCAAGTGGATTTTCAAGTTCGAGTGGATTATCAAGACTGACGCGCCCCATTTTTCCTGAGCGGTAGTCGTGTATAAATCTCTCTGCCGCCCTGTGATCATCCACCACGCCTCCTTTGAGAAGACAGCCTTTTCGTCTACCAATTTCCTCAAGGAGTACATAGGGAGATTCGGGAAGCTCATCGAATGAGTATCTCTGGATCAGCATATCGGCATAGTTTCTCATCAGATAAGTTGCGGCAAAAAGCGCCGCCTCTCGATAATCCATGGCCGTATCTTTGATGGCACCACTCACGGCAAGGCGATAAGCCCCTTTATGATCCGAAAGATTGGGCCATAAAATACCCGGCGTGTCCAAAATGTCCATACATTCTTTGCCCTTACCAATCCTAACGGCCTGCTGGTTCCTTGTCACAGCAGGCTGATTGCCCACTTTTGCAAGACGTCTACCGGCCAGCGTATTAAGCAGCGTTGATTTCCCCACGTTGGGAATCCCGACGATCATAGCTTTGATCGGCCGCTTAATACGGGGGTCTGCCAGTTGTCTGCAAAGTGATAGAATCTTTTCTCCGATGGATCGGTCATGGGTTTCCGCATCAAACGCCCGGATATGGTTTTCCTTTTCAAGTTCGACTATCCACTGCTGGGTAACCAGAGGGTCTGCCAGATCTTTTTTTGAAAGAATTCTAAGACACGGCTTGCCTTTTCTCAGTTCATCAAGAACAGGATTCCGACTCGCAGCGGGAAGTCTAGCATCCCGCATTTCAATGATCACATCCACTTTGGGGATGGTTAGAGCAATTTCGTCTCTGGCCTTTTTCATATGGCCCGGATACCATTGGATCATAGCGCTTCACATCTCTTTTCAATCTATTGGCAGAACAGGGCGTATAAGCCCGATGAAAAACGCGATACCCCACCCCGGCGACGCATTTCTGTTAACTTCTTTTTTATAGCACGGCCATAAAGTTTGATACAGTTTAAAATCAAAGACTTGAAAGATTCGACCGTTTGTGGCAATCATCAACCAGATTAAAGAACGAATACAGCAAAGGATAAATACGTGAATAAAACAGTTGAATATATTCTTTTCAGTGACAAGGGCTTTGAGCGGAGCAGAACCGAGCTTGCCCTGATCCGGGAAGAGCCCCTTTCGATCCGAATTCAAGGAAAGCCTTATACGGTTGTTATGCGGACTCCCGGAGATGAAATTGCTCATGTTGCCGGGTTCTGTCTTGGAGAAGGCATTGTGGATTCTCCGGAGGACTTTTCAAATCTGGCATACTGTGATGAAGACGTTAATGTTGTCACGGCTACATTAAGCGGGAAATGCCAGGAAAGGGTTTCCGGGATTCTTGACCGGCGCGGATTCATCAGCCAGACAAGCTGCGGAATCTGCGGCAAGGAGATCATTGACGACCTGCGGCAGCGGATTCCAAAAGTAGACGAAGGTGGCCGTATAGACATTGACCTGGCGTTTCAATGCATTTCGGGTCTTTCAGATCATCAACCCTTGAGATCGCGAAACAAGGCCGCTCATGGTGCCGTTCTTTTCGGAAAATGCGGGGAAGCGCTCTCTGTGGCCGAAGACGTAGGACGCCACAATGCTCTGGACAAGGCGTCGGGCAGGCTTTTTCTCGACAAACGCCTGAACGATGTTTCTTTTCTTGTTCTATCCTCACGGGCCAGTTACGAAATGATTCAGAAAGCGGCACGGGCGAGAATACAGGCCGTCTTCTCCCTTTCAAGGCCTACGGCCCTTGCCGTATCCCTTGCAGAAGAGCTGGATATAACGCTGGCCTGCCCTGATGGGAAAAAAGGCCTTTTCGTTTTCTGCGGCCATCGCCGACTTGTGGGTGAGCCACATGGACGTTGAAGGTCTTCCATTTTAAGGGGCTCGGAAAATAAATAGACCAACCTGTTGTTGTTGGTTCATGGCAGCGACATGGCCGTAGACAGGCTTTCGTCCGACGTCATTGTCGGGCGAAAGCCTGTCTACTGGGTACATTTTATTGCCGGGTTAATAACTGAGGGCGATTCAAAAACCTGTTAACTGAAACATTTCGCATAAATACCCACAACCGCTGAAAACACTGTTCATTTCTATGAATACGAAACGCCCTCCCGAATCATATGACTGAATATCCACTTGATTTTCGTTCAGCCGGATGCTATGAACGTTCAGTTCATTTAACACAATCTTAACAATCGATGTGGGGGGACGACGAATTGTATATAATAACAGCTCGTTGCCACAAGAGGAGAGGTTAACCATGAAACCCGAAAAACAAAGCGGGAAAAGCGGAAAACAACAAGAGAAAAAACAAAAGGGTTGTTATTGGAACTGGCTTGTAGAAACAGAAATCAAAACGTTCGAAGCCTGGAACAAAGACAGAAAAAAATGATGCTTCCAATCATCGTGAAGGTGTCATTACCCGCACCGGTTTTCGGTGCGGGCTGAGTATTGTTTTTTTACTTGTCGGCGTTTCGTGCGGCGAGAAGTTCGTCTCTCGTGATGATGGAAACCACATCCGGAACGAGTACCTTGATATTTTCAACTCCGCCTTCTTGTCGGTCGATAAGACAGACAACGCGAACAACCTCCAGACCTTCGGCCCTTGCACGCTCAATGGCCTTGATGGTTGAACCGCCGGTTGTCACCACATCATCCAGAATAACCACACGATCCCCTTTTTTCATATCTCCTTCAACCCATTTGATAATGCCATGATCTTTCTGCTCTTTGCGGATGGAAAAAGCATTGACCGGGTCATTTTCAAGACCCGAAGCAAAGGCGGTGGCAACGGCTATGGGGTCTGCACCAAACGTAAGCCCTCCAACCCCGTCGACTTTGAGATCTTTGATGGCTTCATACACCAGATGACCTGTGAGAAACATACCTTTGGGGTTCAAAATGGTGGGCTTGCAGTTCACGTAAAAACTGCTCATTTTTCCCGATGCAAGCTTGAATATAGGTTCCTCGGAGTATTTGAACGATTTTTCACAAAGAAGCGCGATGAGTTCTTGTTTCATGGTTTTTTATCCTCAGGGTTTTCGGGTTCCGGATTTAGGTCTGTTCAAAAGTCAGATCAGCCAAGAATCTATTGATTTTATTTCAATTATAAGAGTATAAACCTCCACTGAAGGAAGAAGCCTGCTATGGGAATTCAGTGGAGGTTTTCATGTAAGGAAAACCGGGTCACGGCACTCCTTGACATAGGAGCCCATATCAGCAATAACAAAACAGGTCAATCACAAACAATTCAAAGCCCGTTGTGAAATCAGGTTTGAGCCTTACCTGCATGGTCAAATTAAGGTCTTTTTTCTATGAGCGAATTGCAGAAAAAACATCCCATCGTACGCATGTTCCATGTGTACAAACGCTATGGCCCGAAAAACGCCCTGGCGGATGTTAGCATTGACATTGATTTCAACGAATGGGCCTTTATTACAGGCCCTTCGGGAGCAGGTAAATCGACGATGCTCAAGCTGATGTACCGGGGAGAGACCGTATCCGAGGGTCAGATCCTGGTGGACGGGACCAATCTTCTCCGTGTGGCCCAGCGACAGATCCCCCTGCTTCGTAGAAAATTCGGTGTTATTTTTCAGGATTTCAAGCTGATTCAAAACAAGACAGCATACGAAAATGTGGCCCTTGTTCTGGAAGTAGCGGGCGTAAAACCTCAGCTCATTCGAAAAAAAGTTCAAACCGTTCTCCGGCAAGCAGGGATGGACGACAAAATGAATCAGTATCCGCCAAGCCTTTCCGGCGGTGAACAACAACGGGTGGCTGTGGCCAGGGCCATTGTGGGCGACCCGAAAATCATCCTGGCAGACGAGCCCACGGGCAGTCTCGATTCTAAGTCAGCAGGCATTATCATGGATCTTCTGAAAGGATACCAGTCTCGTGGGGCGACCATCATCATCGCCACCCATGACAAGGAAATCCTCAGTAAAACCAGTCAGCGGATTATTTATCTGGAAAACGGCCGGGTTATGGATCAGGGCATTCGGACAAGCATGGATTAATCGGCGGACATAGTGACCATTTTTTTTAGAAGAGCCATGAAAGACATGGCCGACAACATGTTCATCACCATCGTGACGATAGTAACCATCGCCTTGTCCATTCTCATTGCAAGTGCGGGAGGACTTCTTTTTGTCAACGCAGGCGATGTGATGGACGGCTGGAAAAAAGGCATTCGGATCATGGCCTACATCAAGCCGGATGTGAACCAGGACGAACTGGACCAAGTGCGTCAAAGCATCGCGACCATGGCCGGAGTGAGAGAAATTCGTTTCATTTCAAGACAAGCTGCCCTTGAGGATCTCAAAATCCAGATGAAGCGGCAGATGTCGCTCATCGACAATCTGGAGATCAACCCGCTACCCGATGCCTACGAGATCTTCATGAGCCCCGAAGAGCAAAGCTTCGAGAAAATTGAAACCCTTGCGGCCCGTGTGGATGCCCTTTCCGCCATCGACGATGTGGAATACGGCCAGGCATGGATCGGCCGGTTCACCCAGGTATTCAACTTATTCAAATTCATAGGAATCACCATGGGCGCTCTGTTTTTCATGGTGACCGTATTCATCATTTCCAACACCATCCGTCTGGCCCTGTATTCGAGACGTGATGAAATCGATATCATGCGCCTTGTGGGCGCCACAGACGCATTCATCAAGATTCCCTCTTTCATCGCCGGATTAATTCAAGGCGCTATTGGTGGAACAGCCGGTTTGATCGCCCTTTATATAGGATATCTTACCATCTCAGCCAACATTGAGCGGAATTTTTCTTCCTATGTGGTCCATATCCGGTTTCTTTCGTGGGATGTGGCTCTATGGATCATCGTTTACAGTATTTTTGTCGGATGGCTGGGATGTTTTCTTTCATTGAAACAGTTCTTGAAAAAAAATTAGCGGCCTTTATCGTTGTTCTCGTGCTTGCGCTCTGGAGACTGTCCGGCACTGCTGCGGCTGCCGAAGCACAAGGGACGGTGACGTCTGACAAGCTCCATGTCCGTCAGCATCCCGACAAGGAAAGCAGGAGCGTGATGATTCTTCCCAAAGGAGCTGTTGTCAGCGTAACAGGCAGAACCGCCGACAACGGCTGGCTTGAAATTTCTAAAAAAGGTATCAAAGGCTACGTCAGGAACAGAGAAAATTATATACGGACCGCATCAGGCACTGTTGAGAAACAAGGGTCAAAACGTGGATACAGCCGAGTCGATGTTGAGAAAGAAATTGCGAAACACTCAAAAGAAATCAAAAAAATAGGGTCGAAAATCAAGAAATATCAGGGTGATGTCCGGGTCTTCTCAGAAAAAGAGAACACCATTATCAGGCAGCTAAACGATATCGACAAAAAGCTTAACCTCTCACGGATGAGCGTGGGGTCGCTTAAAAAAAACCTCCAGAGCATCAAAGAAGACATGGCGGCCAACACAAAGGAAAAAGAGGCACTCCACGTAACCATACTGAAAAACGAATCTTATATTTCCAAACGGATCATTGCCCTGTACAAGCTTTACCATATGGGCAAAATGAACGTGCTCGCCTCGGCTGATTCGATGTATGGATTGATCAACAGACAAAGGTCTCTCGAATTCATACTGAGAGAAGATGAGAAAATCCTCAGCACCCATCTGGAAAATATGGCTCGCCTCAAAAAAATTGAAACACGGCTTGCAGAGCATAAAATAAAGGTTGAACTCCTTGAAAAAGAAGTAATAAACCAGATCAGCGGCATTGAAGTAAGCAAACGAAAAAGGTCGGCACTTCTGTCCGAGATCCGTCAGAAAAAAGTCGTCGGTCTTGCGGCCATATCATCACTGAAAGAATCGGCGAGGACTCTTGACCAAACCATAAGATCTCTTGATCAAGGGTTTGCCAAAAGTGATAAGGACGAAGCGATGATTATCACGGCTTTCACAGCGAGAAAAGGCCAGCTGCGTATGCCTGTGAAAGGAAAGGTCGTGAAGTTTTTCGGGAAATCCATGAATAACGAGTTCAAAGTCGAAACATTCCAGAGCGGTATCCAGGTCAAAGCAGACAGGGGCGAACCGATCCAGTCTGTGGGTTCGGGTCAGGTTCTTTTCTCAGACTGGTTGAAAGGATACGGCAACCTGATTATTATTGACCATGGGAACAGTTATTACAGTCTTTATGGCCATACAGAAGAAGTTTTCAAGCATAAAGGAGACAAGGTTGAAGACCGGGAGGTGATCGCCACCGTGGGAGATACAGGCTCCCTTTCCGGTTCATTACTCCATTTTGAAATCAGGCATAAGGGAGAACCTCTGGACCCCATGGCCTGGTTGAAAAAATGAGATGTTGACGTCAACAACGTGGTGGTTTTATATCTTTCAGGAACGCCAGCCACGAGAAAATATGAATGTACGTTTTGAAAGGATAAAACAGATGATAAAAACCAGATGCTCTGCCATGGTAAGCTTGGTCGCGTTGATCGCATTGTGCCTTGTGAGCGGCTTTCCCATGGGCGCTACCAGAGCCTTCGGAGAGAGTGAGACCGTTTACAAGAACCTGATCATTTTTTCAGATGTGATCGATGAAATCGAAAAAAATTATGTGGATCCCGTGGAATCGGATCTTCTGATCAAAAAAGCCGTTCAGGGCATGGTCAGAAGTCTGGACCCCCATTCCGCATACCTTGATTCCGAAGAGTACGAAGCCCTGCACGAAGACACCAAAGGGGAATTTTCAGGTATTGGTGTTGTCCTGACCATTAAGGACGATATTCTCACCGTCATCTCCCCCATTGAAGGGACTCCGGCCCACAAGGCAGGAATCCGAGCTGGTGACGTAATCGTCAAAATCAACGGCGAAACAGCTCTGGATATGTCCATCAACGATGCTGTGAACAGAATAAAAGGAGTCAAGGGGACCAAACTGACCCTCACCATCCGAAGAAAAGGTGAAGCGACACCCATTGACTACGAACTTATCAGGGACGACATCCCCCTGGAATCCGTTAAATCTGTCTCCCTTGCCCCCGGCTATGGGTATCTTTCCATCAGCAATTTCAACGAAAACACAACACGTGATGCGGAAAAAGCTTTGAGCTCCCTTGAAAAAGAGTCAAAAGGCATGAAGGGACTTGTTTTCGACCTCAGGGGAAATCCTGGCGGACTTCTTCAACAAGCTGTTTCCATTGCCGATATATTCATCAAAAAAGGGGTCATCGTGTCCATCAGAGGTCGTAACCCCAAGGATTCCCAGATCTGGGAAGCCCATGACGGCGGAAATGAAAAAACCTATCCCCTGGTTGTCCTGATCAACGGAGGCAGCGCAAGCGCTTCGGAAATCGTGGCAGGCGCGCTTCAGGATCACAAGCGCGGGCTGATTCTTGGAACACAGTCCTTCGGAAAAGGTTCGGTTCAGAACATCAAACCTTTGGGAGACGGATCGGCCCTGAAACTCACTGTGGCCAGATACTTTACGCCCAGCGGCAGATCCATCCAGGCCGAAGGCATCATTCCTGATATCGATGCAGGATATACAAAACTCAAAAAAGAAGCTGCCTCGGATTTCATCAAAGAAAAGGATCTGAAAAACCATCTGAAAAGCAATGACGAAAAAGCCCCTGTGTCACCTTCACCCAAAGAGGAATCGGATGAGGTTTCGCTGTCCATGGGAACCGTGAAAACCGAGTCCCTAAACATGCGGTTGACAGACGACACCTCAAGCAAACTGATCAAGGTTCTTGAAAAAGGCGCCAAGTTCAAAGTCCTCGAACGCCTGGAAAATAATTGGCTGAAGATTGTCCATGGTAAAGACGTGGGGTATATCAACGGTCAGAACCGCTATGTCACCATTGAGGACGAGGATGATATGGCAGATGAATTCGGCAAACCTGACAAAACCCGGCTCCTTCTGGACAGCCAGATCAAACAGGCCCTTGACCTTCTGATCAGCCACCGGATTTTTTCAGGTTCCAAGTAAGCCCATATTTACCGGCGAACTGCGGACCAAAGTATAAAATCACGATTAAACGGGGGCCGCACAATACGTACGGCCCCTTTATACTTCGGTCACTTGCTTCGGCGCTCGGGTTGCTTCCCGCATTGCCCTATCCTCCGAGCAAGATAAACCAATGCAAAGCTTTTTCTTTAGAATATGTAACTTAACAGTCTATTATAATTATTTTTTAAAAAACAATCGTTGAGGATACATGAGGCTTGGTAGCTTAATTTTTAGGGAAATCAGTCTTGACATTGGGTCCACTTTAGATTGTATGTATAGAAAACAATACAACATGTGGGGAATAATTTTTTAAGCCAATAAAAAAGGCCCTTGAATCAATCAAGAGCCTTTATTATCGAGTGGCGGGAGCGACGGGACTCGAACCCGCGACCTCCGGCGTGACAGGCCGGAAGTAGCCATTTCTTTGATTTTACTTCGAAATACTTCAAACTATATATATAACGTAAAAACAGTCTATTATGATGTATTCATTATATCTTGACTTACCTATAAATCCCTGTAGTATGATCTTGAAGGTTGGAAATAGGGTTGGAAAAATATTTTTCCAACCTTCAACGATGACGGCTATCTTACCAATTATTACCGCAGGAGAAATATCATGAACGATACGAAAAAAGAAACAGAAACCAAGCACAAGAGCGGTCGGATAAAAGTTGAGGGTTATCAGGGGGTGTTTTACCGGGAAACAAGCCGGATCGGGAAAAGCGGAATGGAAAAAGTTTATTATGTTGTTTTCAAAAAAAACGGCAAGTTGATTGAAGAGAAAGTTGGAAGACAATATGCTGACGACATGACCCCTGCTAAAGCCTCTCGCATTCGTGGCCAATTGATTGAAGGCAATCAGGACACCCGGAGAGAGAAGAAAGAAAAAGAAGATGAAAGGAAGAAAACATTGGACAGCATCTGGACCCTTGACCGGCTTTCTGTGTCATACTTCAAAAGCAGACCCGATAACAAATCTCTGAAAACAGACCAGGGCCGCTATGACAATTACATCAAGCTCCTGTTCGGTTTAAAGCAACCGGAAGAAATTGCCCCCCTTGACGTTGACAGACTTCGGATCAACCTCTTGAAGGTAAAGAGTCCACAGACCGTTAAACACGTCCTGAACCTTCTCACATGGATTTTGAATTACGGTTCAAAGAACAATCTCTGTCAGGGCTTGCCTTTCCATGTGAAGAAACCGGAAGTTCATAATGTAAAGACGGAAGATTTGACTTCTGAACAGATGACAAGCCTTTTCAAGGCCATTGATAATCATTCCCACCTTCAAGCCGGGCAGATGATGAAGATGGTTCTTTTCACAGGGCTCAGGCGTGGCGAAATGTTCAAACTGAAATGGGATGATATCGACTTCAACAGGGGATTCATCACCATCCGGCAACCCAAGGGCGGCAAAGATCAACAGATACCCTTGAACCCGTCAACAAGGGAGCTGCTTGAAAGCTTCCCCAGGACAAGTCCCTATGTTTTCCCTGGACGAAACGGCGATCAACGGAAGGATATCAACAAACAGATACGACAAATCAAAGCCGCTGCCGGGCTTCCTGCAACTTTCCGAGGACTCCATGGCCTACGTCATACGTTTGCGTCAATGCTGGCATCATCCGGACAGGTGGACATGTACACCCTTCAACGGCTTATGACCCATAAAGATCCACGCATGACACAACGTTATGCCCACCTAAGAGACGAAACCCTTCAAAAGGCATCCAACCTTGCCGGGGAAATCATCGGGCAGATTAAGAAGAATGCACCGGATAATGTTGTGAAAATTTCTAAGTGAGAAAATAAAATCAGGCGGGGATTGACACATACCCCATTGAGGTATAATTATAAAGAATAATCAAAACAGGAACCACCATGGAGTTTATTGAAACATCGGTCTTTACAAAAAGAATCACGGAATACCCTGATGATGATTACCGGCTGCTTCAAAAAGAACTGGCTTTAAATCCCAAAGCCGGAAAAGTAATCAAAGGGACTGGCGGCTTAAGAAAAATCAGATGGAACACGCCCGGCAAAGGGAAAAGCGGCGGATTGCGGGTTATTTATTATAACCTTACCGAAAGCACTATCTTGATGGTCTTTGCATTCAGAAAAAACGAGGCCGAAAATATTACTGATGAAGAAGCACACACCCTGAAAGCTCTGACTCAACAAATCAAAAAGCAAGTTTTGAAAAAATAGAGGCAAACTATGGATAAAAATTCATTCAGCGAACTCACGGAGAGTCTGACCGAAGGACTTGAAATCGTCAAAGGAAACATTAAGCCATCAAGAACATTCACCTTTGAGCCTGTCCAGATTAAATCAATCCGTGAACGGACCGGAGCGTCACAAGAAGCTTTTGCAGCAATGCTGAACATATCTCCAAAAACCCTGAAAAACTGGGAGCAAGGCCAGAGAACCCCTACCGGCCCAGCCAGAGTCCTCTTGAAACTCGTAGAAAAAAATCCGAAAGGGATAGTAAAACTACTGCAAGGGAACTGACACATTACCCAGGATAAGAACTCGTATATCTTGAAATAATGTTTTTAATTGCATTTCAGAAAAAAATGGATAATTATATCTATAAATATTTTTATGTATAGGTATTATTATCCATGAAGCAGCAAAAAAAACCAATTCCAACGCCAATTGAATCGGCCAAACAGATCATACGAAACCACGGTGGAATCATACGGACCAGTGTGGCTATTCAAGCTGGTATTCATCCCCGCACACTTTATCAACTTCGGGACGATAAAGAACTGGAACTGATATCCCGTGGCGTTTATCACCTCGCGGAAGATGGCCCGGTATCCGATCCTGATCTGGTTACCGTCGTCACGCGTATTCCCCATGGAGTCGTCTGTCTGATCTCTGCCCTTGCTTTTCATGAAATCACAACACAGATCCCCCATGCTGTTTTCATTGCACTGCCCAAAGGTGCCGAATCTCCAAGATTGGATCATCCTCCGATTTCCATCCATCGGTTTTCCGAACTATCCCTTCAGGAAGGAATCGTTGAACACACCATTGCCGGAGCGACCATCAAAATTTTCAATCCCGAGAAAACCCTGGCTGACTGCTTTAAGTTCCGAAACAAGATCGGCATGGATGTGGTTCTGGAAGCTATGAAACTATACAAGGCACGAAAAAAGTTCAAGCTTGCTGATTTGCTGAAATACGCCAGTATCTGCCGGGTCGAAAAAGTGATGACCCCCTATCTGGAGTCGATCCTATGACGTCTTTGAAAAACATACCTGCATCTGTCCGGCAACGTCTTCTTAATCTATCCAGAAAAGGCAAACGACCATTCAATGAACTGCTCCAATATTATGCCATAGAGCGTTTTCTCTATCGTTTGTCAAAGTCTATCCACTCCGAACGATTCATCCTCAAAGGGGCATTGATGTTGAGAGTCTGGGGTTCACCTGAAGCACGTCCAACCATGGACATCGACATGTTGGGAAAAACCAGTAATGATGAGGCCCGTATCATTGATCAGATCCGGGATATCCTGGCTGTAAAAGTAGAAAATGACGGGCTGATCTTCGACCCGGAATCCATCCAGACCGACCTTATCTCTGAAGATTCGGATTACGAAGGGATCAGAATTCGGTTTCGTGGAAAACTGGATTCAGCAAAAGTCAGCATACAAATCGACATAGGTTTCGGAGACATTGTATATCCGAATCCTAAAACATCGGATTTCCCAACCATCCTTGAGTCTCCAACCCCACGCATTCTCTGCTATAGTCGTGAAAGTGTCATCGCGGAGAAGTTTGAAGCCATGATCAATCTGGGACTATTGAACAGCCGCATGAAAGATTTTTATGATATTTGGCTGCCCTCACGGCAGTTCAACTTTGAAGGAGCCCTGCTTGCTGAAGCGATCAGGTTGACATTAAAACAACGGGGCACCCCATTACCTATTGAAATTGAGGCTTTCACAGACTCTTTTGCCACAGGCAAGCAAGCTCAGTGGACTGCGTTTTGGAAAAGGCTTCAACAAGACCAGGTGCCAATGTCATTCAGAGAAATCACATTCACAGTAAAAGAATTTCTCGAACCTCTTGTTTCTTCGTTTTCTTCAAACAACAGAATCCCCACTTTCTGGATTGCTCCTGGTCCCTGGCATATGGATTAACTCAAATCCCACATGCCTGTTATCCGGGTTATCAAAAACACTAACTTTTATTGCAATATAAAATACATGAATCCCGGCCATTCTCTTCAGAAATAATCACCTGACACTCATCCCTTCATCCAGATATTTGATCAAAGGATAAATGAAGAATTCGATGATACGGCGTTTTCCCACATTGACCTCGGATGACAGCGTCATGCCCGATGTTATCTCTGTTTTTTTTCCATCGACCATCAGCCATGTCTTGGCTGGTTTTACAACCACTTTATAGACAGGCCCCAGTTTTTCATCGATAATGCTGTCTTTGGAAATCTGAACCACTTCCCCATCGATCATGCCGTATTTCTGGAAATCAAAGGCGTCGATTTTGATGGACACCGGCATGTTATTCTCAACAAACCCCACATCCTTGTTCATAACAAAAGATTCCACCACAAGCGCAGTATTGTCAGGCACAATGGAAAGAATTTTCTGCGCCGGGGTGACGACCCCGCCCAATGTATGGATGTAAAGTTCGTTGATATATCCATCAATGGGTGACTCAATCCGCTGCTTTCTGTTCATAAAACCGATCCGGTCGATTTCAGCCCGTATCTCATTGAGTTGCCGTTGTTTATCTGCCAGTTCTTTCAGATGGGTATCCTTGAAATTCTCTTTCTCGTAAGCGATTTCATCGTTTATCTGTTTTTTATAATGTTTTAACTCACTCAGCTT
The DNA here is from genome assembly GCA_041660385.1 of Desulfobacteraceae bacterium. Lineage (GTDB taxonomy): Bacteria > Desulfobacterota > Desulfobacteria > Desulfobacterales > Desulfolunaceae > DYJE01. The sequence goes on from JBAZWJ010000105.1 coordinate 12,952, forward strand.
GTAATGGATGGATTCGATGGATTTTTCATGATCGATAACCTCATTACGAGCATTTTCATAGGTTTCAGTGGCCACGATGTCTTTGACAAGCTCAAGTCTTTTAAGTTTATCCCGGCTTACCGTAAGGAGGGATTCGTGTTTTGCTTTTTCCACGGCCAACGATTTGACCTGCTCATCGGTTTTATCCAGTTCGCGGTGTTTTGCCTCAATACGCTTGGTGTACGCATCCCGTGTTGAACGGAATATTTCCCCCTGAACAGTCGAAACATCTCGTCCGAACTTCTTTGCATCAGGAGAAAACGGTTCGCCATGGATGGTGGCCCGCATCCGGTCCGTTTCGATGGACAAATGGTTCAGATTTTTTAAAGCCGATTCAAGAGCCGGTTCCGTTGTGGATGGATCGATCTCCACAAGCAAATCACCTTTTTTGACATGATCGCCTGCCTTGAAATTGATTTTACTCAAAACACCTGTATCAAGCGTCTGGACAATCTTAATTTCTCCATCGGGCACGAGCTTTCCCCGCGCCGAAACAACGATGTCCACTTTTCCCATATACAACCAGATTGAAAAGAACAGAATGACGCCGATAAGCACCCAGAACATGAACCGGCCCAGGGGATTAAGCGGACGTGTTTCGATTTCAGCGAGAATGGGTTTGAACTCATGCTCGTCATCGGTTTCCTTAAAAAACTTCGATATCAATTTTATTCTCCCTGAAGAGCATACAGATGATGATAGTAGCCCTTTCTTTCAAGCAATTCTTTATGGGTACCCGTTTCCACTATTCGCCCTTTATCCATGGCAATGATCACATGGCAGTCCTTAACAATGGAAAGTTTGTGAGAAATAATGAAAACCGTCCTGTCTCTGGCGATCACATCCAGGTT
>JBAZWJ010000106.1:0-13438 GCA_041660385.1 Desulfobacteraceae bacterium
CCACTGGGACCACCTGATTCGGCGGTGAAGGCCATGGAACAGGCGCTGAAAAACAGCCACAGGTACCCTGACGGCAGCGGGTTTCATCTCACACGTAAAATCGCGGAAAAACAAGGGGTTCAGCCTGAGAATATCGTTCTTGGCAACGGATCTGACGACATCATCGGACTTCTCACCAGAGCTTATCTTGCTCCGGGGGATGAGGCCGTGATGACCTTGCCATCGTTTCTGATGTACGAGATCATGGTGAATTCCACCGGCGCCGTGTCTGTTTTCGTTCCTCTTGCTGACGGATCCAAATCTTTTGCCATTGATCTTGATGCCATAATTTCCAAAATTACGGATCGAACGCGGATGATCTTTTTGACCAATCCCAACAATCCCACGGGATCGGTGATCAAAAAACAGGAGTTCGAGCTGTTTCTGAAAAAAGTCCCGGCTGATGTCATTGTCGTTCTTGATGAAGCGTACATAGAATTTGCCAGCAACCCGGAATGCATGGTGGGAAGGGATTATGTGGACGGCGATAAGCCCGTGGTTGTTTTGAGAACCTTTTCAAAAGCTTACGGCCTTGCAGGGCTCAGGGTGGGATACGGAATCATGCCGGAAACTATCGCCATGGCCCTTCAAAAGGTCAGGATGCCGTTCAATGTGAACAGTCTGGCCCAGGTCGGAGCCCTTGCAGCCCTTTCCGATGACGCGTATCTCCAAAAAAGCATGGAAGTCATTCATAAGGGACTGGAATTTCTATACGCCGAACTGGCTAAACTGGGGATCACCTATTTCCCCACCCAGTCGAATTTTTTTCTCATTGATGTGAAGCGAGCGGCGGATCAGGTGTTTGAAAGCCTTCTCCGGGAAGGGGTTATTGTAAGATCCATGACATCGTACGGATACCCCGAATTTATAAGGGTTACCGTGGGTCTGCCTTCTGAAAATGAGCGGTTTGTTAAAGCTCTGACCAAGGTGATGGCATGATGAAACGCATGGTGATAACCATTGACGGACCTGCTGGTGCCGGAAAAACAACGGTGAGCAAACGCCTTGCCGAACGTCTCTCCTACCGCTATGTGGATACAGGGGCTTTATACCGTGGCGTGGCCTATGAAGCCAAAGCCGCAGGTATCGGCTCGGATGATGATGACGCTCTGGAAAAACTTTGTGCCAGCCTGGACCTCAACCTTGCTCTGTCAGACCAAGGGCTTCGTCTGATTTCAAACGGTGTAGATATTTCCGAGAAGATAAGAACTCCCGAAATGTCCATGATGGCGTCGGCAGTTTCAGCACGGAAAGCCGTGAGGGCTTACCTGCTTGGCCTTCAGCGGAAACTGGGCAGAGAAAAAGCTGTGGTGTTCGAAGGCCGGGATATGGGAACGGTTGTTTTCCCTGAAGCTGATGTGAAGTTCTATCTTGACGCATCACCTGAAATCAGAGCCTACCGACGCTTCCTGGAAATGGGTGGTGATAAATTCATAACCCTTGAAGATGTTGAAAAAGATATCAGAAAGCGCGATGCAAACGACAGCAGCAGGGCACTTGCTCCTCTCAAGCCCGCCGAAGACGCACTGATCATTGATGCCACCCCCTTGGGAATCGATGCGGTGATCGACACGATGATGGCCCATATCAAAAGCAAAGAATAGATTTACAATATACGCGACTGGATTTTCTTATTCGGGTGGCTCATTTTTTTGAATAGCCACGCCTGGCTGCATTGGCAACTTCGCTGGTGACGACGGTTTTTCCAATGGGAGCAATGGAGATGACTGCCAGTTTAAGGTGCTGGATTCCGAAGGGAATTCCGATAATGGAAATGAAGTTCAGCATGGCGGATGTCACATGGCCCAGGGCAAGCCAGAAACCAGCAAAGACAAACCAGAGGATGTTGCCAATTAATCCCAGGCTGCCTGTGCCGATGTCATCTTTCAGATGAAGTTCTTTTCGGCTGATCGCTTCTTTTCCAAAGGGGAAGAAGGTGAAAGTTCCTATGACAAAACAGGCCTTTCCCCAGGGAATTCCGATGATGGAGATGAAGGCGAGGATTCCGGTGAAATACCACGAAAGCCCCATGAACACACCGCCCAGAACAAACCACAGAATATTGCCGATTGTACGTAACATGAACCTCCGTTGTATGATGAACAAGGTTGTTTTGTGGGTCTTATCTAAAGATTAATTCAATAGCTGACAACACCTTTCAACATGGCTCATTTCAGGCTCATCGCTTTCTCAGGGCACATTTCCTGGCAACAGAAGCAGGTGATGCACACCTCGGCATCCACCATGGGAAGGCTGCCTTCCATGGTAAGAGCTGACACGGGGCAGTGCTCAATACATACGCCGCAGGCCGTACACAGGGCCGGATCAGCCAGAGGTCTGACCCGTGCTTTGCTGTCCATGAACTCCTGAATGGCCTGATTGCCTGCGATCGCCTCGCCGCCCAGGGGAGGCAGCTTGAAATCTTTAAGGACATGGAATTCACCCTCGATACGGATGGTTGACATGTCAAAATCTCCCAGTCCCAGGGCTTTGGCTTTTTGGAGGAAACGGAGTCGTGACGGGTCAAGGCCCATCATAGAGGCGATGACCGCATCAAGAGCCACGGCGTTGTCGGCCGCAAGGACAAGACCGATTTCTTTCAGGTCAGGTGAGGCCGGGCCGTTTCCTTCCATGCCCATGACGGCGTCCACGATAAACAGATCAGGAATCCGAAGTTTGAAAACCTCCGTGATGACGTCGTGAAAACGTTCGGGGGTACCGGCGATCTGATGCAGCCTGGCTTTTTGTGCTCCGGGAAGGATACCGTAGCTGTTTTTAATGGCACCGCTCATCACGGTGAGTCCGTGGGTTTTGAATTTGGGAAGACTGATGAAAATATCGGCGTCCAGAATTTCTCCCGAAACACCCACTTCCGCCATGTATTCCGGATTGAAGGCCATGTTTCTGGGCGCGTCTCCAAGATTGCGGTAGTAACCCTTGGCAGCCTCCATCAGTCCGGTGCTTCGAAAACAGTTCTCGTTGTCACCGTAATTGAAAAGGCCCGGATTATCACCCACGATGATACTGGCCGGTTCCATCGTTTCGATTTTATCAACGACGGCCCGGACAAGAGCTGGGTGTGTGACGATGTGCTCTTCGGTTTTCGATGTCCGCAGGGCGTTGGGCTTGATCAGTACGTTTTTGTTTCGGACGTCCATTGGGAAAAGAATGAAGGCACGGTCAACGGCTTTCCGGCAGGTTTCGTATGTGGCTGGTTCTATCATCACATGCTTCATGGCGTCTCCTTGGTGGCCGGTTATGGCTTTATTTTTTTGTCTTCATTGTAAACATAATACCCGTATCCGCCGTAATAATCATAGGCATCTCTTCTGAGATCCGCTCCGTTAATGACCAGACCCGTGATATGGGCCTTGATATCTCTGAGCTGTTTGATGCCTTTACGTGCGATATCGTAGCTTGTCTTTCCTGCTTTTGCAACGATGAGAACGCCGTCGGCCAGTTTGCTGAGGATCAAGGCATCGGACACGGAAAGAAGGGGGGGCGAGTCAAGGATGATGACGTCGAAATCATTGCGCAGATGGTCGAGTAATGATTCGAAACGTTTGGAGCTGAGAAGTTCGGACGGGTCCGGCGGAATGGGGCCTGATGTTAAAAAACTCAGGTTTTCAGGCTGACGGTTCATTATCGTCAGATCGGAATTGCCCGCAAGATAGGTGCTTAAACCTTTGTCATTGGAAACGTTATAAACACTGTGAATTCTTGGGCGTCTCAGGTCAGCGTCAACGATAAGGACTTTCTTCCCGATCTGGGCCAGAGCTGAGGCGATATTGGATACCGTGGTGGTTTTTCCCTCTTTGGGGGCCATGCTGGTGACGAGAAGACAGGCGGGCGGGCCAGCTGCCGAAGAAAGAAGGACGGCGGTGCGTATGGCTTTGTAATTTTCGGAAAGAGCGGACAACGGCTCCTGGGATACGATGTGTTCAATGGATTTCTTCTTGCTTCGGAGGTAGGTGACCACCCCGAGAACCGGTGTTGCCAGACGTTTTTCCGTTTCTTCAACCGATTTGATGGTGTTGTCCAGATATTCGATGAAAAAGGCCAGGCCCATTCCTCCGAAAAGGCCAAGGAGAATTCCCAGGAGAAGTTTGCGTTTTTTATGAGTACTCACCGGTTTATCAGGAGTCTTTGCGGCTTCAACGGTCCAGACGGTGACTGTCTGAATTTTTTCAGCCATGGTCTGCTCTTTTATTTTTGTTTCAAGGGCAGTGTAAAGATTCCGGTTGGTCTCCACATCCCTTTTCAGGATCTTGTACTGGATGTATTTGTCGTTGAGATTGCTGGCTTCATTTTTGGTCTGGGAGAGAAGATTGTTAAGATCCTTTTCATTGGTTCTTGCCAGTTCGTAATCGTTCACGATTTCTTTGATCAGACGTTCCACCTCTTTGGAGCGGCTTTCTTTAAGGCCTTGAAGTGCATTTTCGGCCCGGACCATGTTGGGGTGCTTGCGACCGTATTTTTTGGAATATTCGATGAGGGTCTGTCCCGCTTTGATCATGTCCTGCCGGAGATCCTGAAGACCTTTATTTTCAGAAATTTCAGGGATGGTTTCCGCTTCGTCGAGCCTCAGTTTTTTTAATTTGCTCGTGACGGCTTCAAGTTGTTTTCGTTTGGTTTCCGCCTTGGTCAGTTCGTTGCTGAGTGCTGCCATTTTTTCTGGGAGGATGGTGATTTTATCCTCAATAGTGACGATGTCTTTTTCCCTCATATACTGGCTCAGGGCTTTTTCTGTTTTTTCAAGCCGAGTCCGTTCTTCTTCCGCTTTTTTGCTCATCCAATCGATGGCGTAGTTGGCGGACTGCATACGCATGTCCAGTAGTTCTTCGTTGTATGCCTTGATAATTCCATCAGCCACCATCTGGGCGATGACGGGGTTTTTCGATGTGAAAGAGATTTCAATGATGCGTGTGTCTTTCACCGGGGTGAGTTCAGTGTTTGCGGTAATCATATCGGCAATGATGTCCGCATCAGATGGTTTTCCGGTTTTCTTGTCGAAGAGGTCAAGAGGGTCAGTCGCTGTGGGTTTCTCCTTGTCAGATGTGGAGTCTGCGATCAGACCTTTGAACCAATCAGCCAGGGGCGATGGTGTTACTTCCTCTTCCTTATCAATGAAGAACTGCTTGTATGTGGTGTCAAGGGCCAGAGACTTTACAACACGGAGGGCCACCGATGATCCGGTGATAATCCGGGCCTGGGTTTCCAGAAATTCAGGGTCCCAGGAGCGGTAGTAATACATACTGTCTTCAACGAGGGTGCTGGGGTCGCTTTTTTCCACGAGAACCTGAGTGGTGGCCTTGTACTGAGGCACCCGGGATGCCGTGAATGTGGCAATGAGAACCAGGGTGAACGTGATGATGAAGAACGTGCCCACAAGGTTTTTACGTTTATGGATGATTCGGAGGTAGTCTCTTAAATGTATTTCTTTTTCTTGCATGGTCATTCCAGATCCAATGTTAAAAGCCTAAAAAAAGTGTCCGGCCTGTGAGGGCCTGTTAAAAAATAACCTGAACATCTTGCATCTCAGCAATGTGCCATCTTTGGCTGTGACTCAATCACAAAATCCTCGAAGTAGCCCACTACTCCTGTGGTTTTGTTCAATCGCCACACCCAAACCTGACCCATATCTGAGCGCAATTTTGTCCACTTTATTTTTTATCAGGCCCTAAAGTGCCCGGGATGATCAGAAAAAACTTTCGGGGATTACCACAATGTCTCCCGGAAGAACCCGCTCGTCCAGAGGAACCCGTTCATGGATCACCTTCTTTTCTCCTTCCAGGCGGATGATGTTGGCGTATTTCTTTGAAGCTTTGGGTGTATACCCCGAAGCCATGGTGATCAGAATCATGATGGTGGTGTCCTCGTCCAGTTCGTACCGGCCTGGTTTGGACACTTCTCCAAGAATGCTGGCTTTCCTGCTTTTATACTCGTCAATAAACACCGTGATCTGGGGATTTATCAGGTATTCTTCCTTGACGTATTCGGCAGACAGCTTTCTTGCAATTTCAACGGCTGTGAATCCCGCGACCTGAACATTGCCGAGAAAAGGGACTTTGATGGCCCCGTCTTCACTGACCCGGACCGTGAGAGAAAGGTCTTCGTGCTCGTAAACGGAGATGGTCAGGCGGTCTCCGGCCCCCACTTTGAAATCTTGAGCTGATGAAATGGAAAATGGCACAAGGAGGATGGAAAAGATGATGGCTAAAATTTTTTTCACTTAGATTACCGTATGTGTTGTTACTTTATTACACTGGGTTATAAATATCAAAATTGAACATCGAACATTCGATCTCACCTTTGTTCTGCCCCCTGACTTAACTCGATTGATTTCTGCTCAAGAAGTATTCGTCAGTCTCTCGTAGGTCGGGTAGAGGAACGAAACCCGACAAATGCCCCGATCCTTTATTGGACGTTGAACGTTGAGCGTTCGATGTTGGACGTTCAGCATTTTATGTTTACATCGTCATCGACGCACTCAAAAGCACCGTATTTTTCGAATAATCATCTCCTGCCATCGTACCGGACGACTGGACTGATTCGAATGTATACGCCGCATTGAACGACAACCAGTCATTATAGATATACGAAAGGGAAGGTGAAAAAGCCAGGGTTCTGTCTTCCCTTGAAAGACTTCCGTAATCCTCGTTGTTGTAAAAGAAACTGAAGAATCCTGTCAATCGTGCTGACAAGGAGTGTTCGTAAACAGCCAAAAAATTGTTGGACTGGATGTAGAACGCATCGTCTTCATCCGTTTCAATGAACTCGTTCCTGCCTGTCAATGAAATCGAACTGTGGCCTGATATTGTGTAGTTGGCCTTCAGCTCCATTTTCATGCTGGTGGTGTCGCCGTAATCCGAACCGTCGAAGTCCTTCTTCTGGTAGCCCGCTTTGAAACTTCCTGTTGTTTTGTCCGTAATATCCCATTTTACGCCCAGGAGATACTCCTGTTCGGTGCTGTCGATAGATTTTCTCGGGTCCGTGGTGTTGTCATAATTGATGTCCAGGTGGGCGTATTGAAAAAATAATGATGTTTTTGGCAGAACCTGGAAAAAAGCATAGGCTGAAACGGTATTGTCCACCCGGTCTTTTACATTTGCCGACCGTTCGTAATTTACGTTGTACATGGAATAGTCAAGCCGGAACGTGAGTTTTTCCGTGGGTGCGAACGATACGGTGGGACTCAGGAAGTTGTTGGTGTAATTCAGATTGTCCTGGTGTTCGATGATGTCGTCATGGGACGATACCACCTGATCAAAGATTTCAACTGACAGGCCCCCGGGTGTGTTGTAAAGGGCGTATGCTTCGAATTTGTGATTGATGTCGTTGTGTTTCGTTTGTCTGGCGTAAGTTTCCAATTCGGGGCTGTACAGCAGATAAGTCTGATATCTCACCGTGTCGTTGTCGCTGAAACGTGAAAGGGTCAAACCGCCTGGGGATGCGTTGGCCGTTTCAACAGTGACGATCTGTCTGTCCGCACCCGGAAGAGCCAGCCAGATTCCGGGTCTTGTGTAGAAAACCATGTCGCTTGTTGTATGACCGCTGGTTTCGTAGATATTGTCTGACCAGCTTGTATCAAGGGTAATGAAGGGATGCACATGGTTCTCATCACCGAAAAGATCGCTGAAATCCTGAGCGGCAGTCAAGCAGGGGTAAAGCATGGCGCTGAGGACAAGCACAATGAATGCTTTCAATGGTCTGTTTAATTCAAACCGCATTGGGATATAAACCTTTCACGGATCAGGGGTTTTATGGCCCTTTTCCATGGAATCATCAGTAAACGCTCACATTTCCACGCCGTTTTTCTCGGTCGATGGAGTCTCGTCTGTATCTGCTCCGGCTTTCGTCTGGTGGCGTGTATGCCAGAGCAGCTTTGGCTGTTTCGATGGCGTTCGCCAGAGCCTGTTTGTCGATGGATGGATCTTTAGAAGCACAATCCATGATGCCTTTGTCACTTACATTGAGATCCAGTGCTGCTTTGACGGTCTGGTAATACTCGTTGCTCGAACCCAGTGATGAAATGATGATACCGCACTCATCGGCTCCAATGTCAATTCCCGCTGCCGTGATTCCGTATACATCTCCCCCAGCGTTGATGTAAGCAGAAACAACCTGCCCAAGGTCTTTGATGTTTCTGGAAAGAGCAGCCTGAAGAATGGCGCTGGGCGGGACGCCGGTTTTTACGGAAGCTTCAATCACACCTGAAATGTTTTTGCTTGATGCGATAGACGATGAGACAACAAGCATGGGCGGTGCACCGGCCTTAAGGGATGTCGTCATGACGGTTTCGATGGGTGCACCGGCCGTGATGGCCGCAGCAATGATGGTTTCCGTTTCAGCACTCGCTGAGAGGACAGCTTGAAGCACGGTGGTTATGGGGATGTTTGCAAGAAAAGCAGCTTTGACTACTCCTGCGGGGTCCCGGGTGACACGGGTCAAGGACTTTAGAACCGGGTCAATGGAATTTCCGTCGATGGACATGGTGGTCTGGATGACCACGTAAACCTGGACACCTGAATCAAGTGTGTCAGCCACAACTCTATCAATCACCGAGACATTTTCCCCGTCTTCGATGGATACAATGGCGTTTTGTAGGGCTTTGAACCAGTCCCGGTTTGCAGAATGGGACGGGGAATCAATGAATCCTGATCCTGTTACAATCAGTGCCAGAACAATTGCGGTGATTAAACGTGAGATAGTAGAAATCATCGCGGCTATCGAAATTCTTTTTATATTCATGGCCAACATTCCCATTGTTGTTTGCCCCTCACCCTGTCCCACGTCATGTTCGATTCATGGTTGAAGAGGTGAAATAGCACATCACATGCGTGTGATGAAAAACCGCTCGTATAATAATAGGGTGAGCAGTGAAGCATCACATGCGCAATCACTCCGGATAATGGCTTATCCGGCTTATGAATTCGGATTAATGGTGGATCTCTACCAGAAAGTTCTGGGAGGGTCAAGCCATAGTTTTTCTCTTTACGGTAATTGGAAAATGCTTGTGATTCTAAGTTTTTCTGTCTCATTCCGGGTTTGTGTGATGTGGTGTTGATATGAAAAGCAGTTTGATTTTTCAGTAAGAAGAAGTTATAGGCATAAGTACTCATATGCTTTGATAGGGGAAGGAAAACGGAAACGATGATCTCTTGGGTCTTCAGACTTTATACAGTAATACTGATATTCGCTCCGTTATCCCTTGGGGCGCGAAGCCCCATGTCTCTTGCCGTTCTTGAAACATTGTGTTTTACAGCTTTGCTGCTTTATGTCCGGGCGGCTTTAAAGGACAAAGAACAGGTCCCTTTTTATCGAGTTCCCGGTCTTTTTCCCCTGATGTTGATTCTTCTGTTCATGCTGCTTCAGGTCCTTCCACTTCCCGCTATCCTTGTGCGGATGATTTCTCCAGCTGCTTATGACATGTATGCCCGGACGTTGGGAGTTGTGGGGTCGCTGGGTTTCATAACTCTGTCCGTGGATGTGAAGGCCACAGTGCAAGAATTTTTCAGGTTTGCTGCTTATGGGGCATTCTACATTTTAACCGTTCAGCTTTTAAGCGATGGCAAAAGATTTAAACGAACCGTGATGACGCTGGCATGGCTCGGGGCGTGTGTCGCTGCTTACGCCCTGGTGGAGCGGTTTTTTTCTAACGGGAAAATCTACTGGCTTTTTTCCATTCCCGAAGGAAACAACCATGTGGGGCCCTACGTATATAAGAACCACTATGCCGGGTTCATTGAAATGCTCTTTCCCATTGTATTCGCCGCCTTTCATTATTACAGACCGCGTTTCAACTACAACAGTCTGCGTGAGAATCTGGTGGAGGTACTGACCCAGCCCCACGCCAATGTCCATATTCTTCTTGGGTTTTCAGCGCTTTTGATGGTCACATCACAGTTTGTGAGTCTGTCCCGGGGCGGAATCATCTGTCTCAGCGTGGCCATTATATTTTTTATTGCATCAAGTCAGTTTATGGTGATGTCACGGACGAGCGGTCAACGGAAAAGCGGAGTGCTGGTCCTGTTTGTCTGCCTTGTGGTCCTCGCGGTCAGCTGGTTTGATTGGGCAACGATTTTTGAGCGGTTTGAGGATTCTGTGGCCCAGGGTATCACACAGGTTAACGGACGGCAGAATTTCTGGCGAGACAGTGTTGAAATTATAAAAGATTTTCCAATGACCGGCGCAGGCTTCGGCTCTTTCGGTTCTGTATATCCGGGCTACAGGACCTTTCCCGGAGACCTGGCAGTGGATCATGCCCACAGTGACATGGTGGAACTTCTGGTCACGGGAGGTATACCGGGATTCATCCTTGTGTCGTGGTTTCTGTGTTCCGTTGTTTGTTCGAGTATAGTCTGGTTTATTAAACGCAAAGACTCTTATTTTATATACATGTTTCTCGGCGTATTTTCCGGCGGCGTGGCCATCGTGTTGCACAGCGCAACGGATTTTAATTATTACAGCAACGCAAACGGCCTTTATATGGTCTTTCTTTCAGGGCTTCTTGTTTCCGCAGCTTACACCCGTGTAAAAGCCAAGGGGCCAACACGCCTCGACATCATGGAGAGACCACCGTTATGGGCAATGGGTGTTCCATGTGCCGTCTTCCTATTAGCCGGATTATTGTTTAACGTCGGCATGATTCGGGCTCAGGCGGTGTTTAAAGAGATTGAACATATGGTTCTCGATGGCCGCATGTCGGCTGAAGAACTTGAGCCTATTAGCCAAAAAATCAGTTCGGCTGTGCGTTTTGATCCGCTGGAAGGGAAGTATCGTCTTTCTTCAGCATTGGCCAGTCAATATGGGAGCACGTCTCATGAAGCGGAAGAACAATTCAGGACAGCGATTCGTTTGAATCCGTCCCAGGGAGAAACCGTGCAGCGGTTCGGCCGGTATTATCTCGCAACAGGTGAAAAAGAAAAAGGAGCCCGCCTGATGACCGCCGGACTCGATCTGGGCAAAAGCGATATGGAGCGTCACAGACACTGTGCGTCATTCCTTCTACATCAAGGGGAGCTGGAGCAAGGCCTTTCCATACTTCAAAACGCAATGGAGTTTGACCCAAGTCCTGAGAATGCGAAGGTGTGCATCGCCATTATGGTGGATGCCGGTGTTTCACCTGAACGGTTTGAAGAAGCCATGCCCATGGCCGTGAGGCCCCATTTTGTTCTTGCTGATTATTTTGGGAAAACCGGGAATCCGGCACTTGAGGAAGTGGTGGAAAAAAATGCTCTGGATTGTCTGAAACGAGAAAGCCGGATTGAAACATGGATGATTGTCCGATATTTCAAAAAGCGTTTAAGCCGAGGTGATGAGGCTGGGGCTTTTGAAATCCTCGTGCTGGGTCTTTCCTACCTTCCCGATGATGTGGAGTTTCTGGTTCAGGCCGGTAAGCTTTATGAAAAACATGGAATTCCTTATAAGGCCCTTGAAGTGTACAAAAAAGTTCATGTCATAGATCCTGACAATATGTTTGCAATGGAGAGAATGGAATCGCTTGAAAGTCATCGTTGAAGATATTTGGTTGATAATTGTGAAATGGATGCTTGACAGAAAATATCAATCATCTTAATAGAAAGACCATCCATTTTATAAATTAACCATGTAACAGCGGTACAGCGGACTCTTTTAACGATGCTGAGAGAAAAAAGCTCATTCCTTGTGAGGCTTGAGGAGCTTCTTGATCTGTTTTTGACGGTAACGGCGTTTGTGGCCGCTTATTTCATCAAAAGAGACTTGCTGCCCGTTGGTTTAAAAGGACTTGCAATCGGTCCGAATTATTACATGATCCTTCTGGTGGTCGTCATTGTCTGGTATACGGTTTTTTCCCTTTTTTACGGTTATGGGTCCTACCGAGCCGCTTCCCTTGGAAGGATTGTGAAAGATGTTTTTCAAACCGTCCTTCTGGGTTTCCTGTTTTTGGCTCTGGCTATGTACCTTTTCAAAATTGTCGATGTGAGCCGTTCCATGCTGCTCATTTTCATATGCCTTGATCTGCTTTTTCTGATCGGATCCAAAACCCTGGTTTATCATTTTCTGAAATCCATTAGAGAAAAAGGTTATAATTACAGAAGCGTGGTGGTTATTGGGACAAAAGAAAGGGCCAAGGATGTTTTAAAGGCAATTTGGAAACGGCACGGATCGGGATACAGAATCATCGGATGTCTTGACACGGAAAAGAACAGCGTGGGGTGTGAAGTCGTACCGGGAATCACTGTCATTGATACGGTGGATCATCTGGAAACGGTTCTTCGAAGCAGAGTGGTGGATGAACTGATCTTCGCCATGCCCGTCAAGCTGATTGCCAATGCTTCCAGGCTTGTTGCCCTTGCTGAGAACATGGGGGTGAGCGTTCGGATTATTCCTGACTGGCAACTCCACGCTTTAATGTACGAACCAGCCATTGCTAAAGTACATTTTGAAAATTTTCTCGATATTCCCACCATGGCCCTTCATATGACATCTCCGGGAATAGGGGCCGTTCTTTTGAAGAACGCTTTTGATTATGTTGTCTCGGCAGCTCTGCTCATTCTGACATCTCCTTTTTTACTCCTTACCGCCATGGCCATCAAAATAAGTTCCAAAGGGCCTGTGTTTTACACACAGAACAGGGTCAGTATCCATGGGCGCACGTTTAAACTTTATAAATTCAGAACCATGGTCGAAAATGCCGAATCGCAGCTGGACCGGTTGAAACCCCTGAACGAATCGGACGGACCTGTTTTTAAAATCACAAACGATCCGAGGATCATCCCCTATATTGGCACATTTTTGAGAAAGACCGGCCTTGATGAATTGCCACAGTTATTCAATGTGCTGAAAGGCGAAATGAGTCTCATCGGCCCAAGACCGCCCATTCCAAGCGAGGTGGAGAAGTACGAGATCTGGCATAGACGACGTCTTTCCATGAAACCCGGTCTGTCCTGCACCTGGCAGGTGGCTCCCCGTCGCAATGATATTAGCTTCGAAGGCTGGATGCGAATGGATCTGGATTACATTGACAACTGGTCTGTATGGCTGGACTGCAAAATTCTTTTTCTCACCTTGCGTGCCGTTCTTTTCGGAACTGGAAGATAATGATTTATTTACCCTTCCAATAAAATTGTATACAGTATTTTGAATTAACCAAGTTCAAATATTGACATCGTTGTTTGCCTGATGTATCCCTTTAAAAATGCCAGTCGGTTTTACGACCGATAAAAAAAATAAGCCGAATCAATCTGTTGGAACAGATGAAGAAACACCAAGACCCGACATTGTGTGGGGCTTGAACGATAGCAGACTATTCTATGACATAAGATTCCGGAGGAAACTATGAACGATTTTACAGAAATTGAACCTGGGGGACGGCCTTTTGTCAGGGCGTACCTTGAGTTTATGCTTTGGTTTGTGG
>JBAZWJ010000107.1:0-13248 GCA_041660385.1 Desulfobacteraceae bacterium
CACCTGCTTCCGGATACAAAAAATACCGGGGCTTAGACTCCCAGAGCTGGCACACGTCCCGCTATTTCACAGGGCTTGCGAAGGAATGGAAACCCGTGTACACCATGAACGGCAAGGTGGTTCTCATGGAAAGGGCTTACGGCAAAGGAAGTCTTGTTCTTTCAACCGACAGCTATTTTCTTAGCAACGAAGCATTAAGAAATGAAGCCAATCCACACCTTCTCGCCTTTCTCACCGGGGGAAACACAAAGGTAATTTTTGATGAAGCCCATTTCGGCATCAAAGCTGAACCGGGCATTGCAGGTCTTATAAAAAGATACGGTCTCCACGGTTTTGCCTGGGCCGTGCTTCTTTTCTGCCTGCTTTACATATGGAAAAACGCCAGTTATTTTGTGCCGCCCAGAGAAGACGACGAAATCAGGGACGCATCGGCCAGAGACCAGGCTTCGGGTCTTGCCAGCCTTTACAAGCGACATATCAAAAATGACGATCTTCTTTCCGTCTGCATTGACGAATGGGAAAAAACAGCGGTGGCGGACAGACGGGCGTCATTGGATGATCAGGAAAAAAAATCACACATCAGAAATGCGGCAAAGGGTAATGGCGATAAGCCGGTTGACCCTGTGGCCAGTTACAAGGAAATCAAGCGGATGCTGTCCGAAAGGGATCTGACATGAATATGAACAATGAAAAAAGCATGATGAGCGAGGAAACGGAAAAAATCCTGAATGTCCTCGCACAGGTAAAAAATGAAGTGGCCAAAGTGATCATTGGCCAGAACTCTGTGGTTGAGCAATGCCTGATTGCCATTTTCACCAACAGCCATGTGCTGGTGGAAGGAGTTCCCGGCGTGGGCAAGACCCTTCTGGTGAAAACCCTGGCCCATGTTCTGGGCTGCGAGTTCTCCCGCATCCAGTTCACCCCGGACCTCATGCCCGCCGATATCACAGGAACCCACGTGTTCGACATGCGTAACAACAGCTTTTCCCTGATCAAAGGCCCGGTGTTTACTACTTTTCTTCTGGCTGATGAAATCAACCGCGCCCCGGCCAAAACCCAGTCCGCCCTCCTCCAGGCCATGCAGGAACGGAACGTGACCATTGACAGGGACACCCACCAGCTATCTCCGAATTTCACGGTGTTCGCCACCCAGAACCCCATCGAATTCGACGGAACCTATCCCCTGCCGGAGGCCCAGAAAGACCGCTTTCTTCTGAAAATCTCCATGGACCAGCCAAGCCGTGACGAAGAGCTGAACCTTGCCTCACGGATGCTTGGAAACGATTCACCGGAACAGGTTCTCGCTTCCGGTTCTGTAAAACCGATCCTCACCGGCGAAACTCTGGGTCAGCTCCGAAACGGCCTTCAGGCTATCCTGATCCGCGAGGAACTGGTCGCCTACATCGTCGATATCGTTCGAAAAACAAGAACCCACCCGTCAGTGATGACCGGCGCAGGCCCAAGAGCCACCCAGGCCCTGATCCTCTCATCCCGCGCCCAGGCCGCCCTGTCCGGCAGAGATTTCGTCATCCCCGACGACATCAAGTTCATGGCTCCCCAGGTTCTGGAACACCGGATGATCTTAAGGCCGGAATACGAAATCGAAGGGCTTACTGTAAGCGAAGTGATTTTTTCCATATTGCGGGATGTGGCGGTGCCGAGGTAAGAATATTCGCTGTGGTCCATTTAGCTGGCTGATTATGGCTTTAGCAGTGCTCCGGTTTCGTTCCTTATTCAGGCATTGTGATATTATCGTTTGCAACACCAAGCGTTCATTCCAGGTTGACAATACAAAATAATTAATGTACAAAATATTTGTTGTATATATTTTTCTATTTACCATTATTGTTTTTATCATCAAGGAATGCCAATGAGAGCGAACGCGGGTGGTCAACTTTCTCCGGAAGAAGTCGTCGGAAGGGACGATTTAATTAAACAAATTTGGAAGGTTTTAGAAAAACAAAGCGTCGTACTTTACTCTGAGCGCCGAATCGGTAAAACATGCGTCATAAAAAAAATGGAGGCTGAGCCTTCAAAGGGTTTTAAAACCATATATTTCGATCTCGAACGAATAAGCACATGTACAGAATTTTTCGAACTTGTTTATAAAAGAATATCTAAGCTTTATTCAAAAACGGATAAAACCTGGGACATCATTAAAAAAATAACGAGCTATTTCACGCCAACAGAAATCACTATTGATGGCGTTTCTGCAAAACTGCCAAAAACAGATGGTGAAAACTGGAAAACATCTGTATTGGAGACCTTCAAACGAATTGATGGACACTTGGACGTACCGCTCGTTCTTTTTTTTGACGAATTACCTATGATGATCGATGACCTCCGAAAACGTGAAGGTGACACATCCGCCATGGAAATGCTGGATACCCTCAGAGCTGTGCGCCAGGAAACACGTCAAATAAGAATGGTTTACACCGGTTCAATTGGTCTGCACCATGTCGTAAACATACTCAAAAAAAACGGCGACAGTAACGAACCCATCAATGACATGATGAAAATCGATGTTCCACAACTTCGATTTGAAGATGCCGTTTTTCTTGCGGAAGAACTGATCCAGGGTGAAGGAATCGAAATCCTGGACATAAACGCCGTAGCCCGGAATATCGCCACTGATGTGGATCGAATCCCCTATTATATCCAGCATATTATCGGCAAAGCCGCATTGGAGAGCGTCCCTCTCACCGAATCAAGAGTCAGAACCATCATATCGTCGGCATTGACAGATGCCGCTGACATCTGGAACATGAAACACTATCTTGAACGAATCAAAGATTATTACGCAGCGGACGATCAGAAAATCGTGACCACCATTCTCGATGTTGTTGCGGGTTCAGAGGAACCCCTTAAGTTTGATGGTATATTTGAACGGGTGAAAGCGTCTGTTGTCACGGAAGACAGGGATACGATTCTGGAATTAATGAATCTGATCTGCCAGGATCATTATCTGATCAAAGACGACGAAGGCCGTTATACATTTACATTCGGAATCATCAAACGCTGGTGGAAATCATACAGGGCATTGGTATCATGACAGAATCACTTTTTTCAAAATTCACTCCGAGCCTTATGTCTCCTGAGGCACTTGAGGCCATCTTTGTCCAGAGAGAAAAACTTTTGGCAAGACTTATCGAGCTTGTGACCCAGGATTCCAATTCATCGGGCAAGCATCATTCCCTTATGGTGGGGGCAAGAGGCATCGGCAAAACGTTCTTAATGTCTATTCTGTACCACAGAATTTCGGTAATGCCCGAGCTTAAAACCAAGGCAGTCATAGCCTGGCTCAAGGAAGAAGAATGGGGCGTCACATCATATGCTGAGTTCATCATCAGCATCCTTAAAGCCATGGATTCGGAGAAAGATGCGACGTTTGACGAAGAAATGGATTCTCTATACAACCTCGATCCCAATGCAGCTGAAAAAAAAGCGGAAGAACTGCTGGAAAAAACGGCGGGGGACCGTATGGTTCTTTTGCTTGCAGAAAACATGGACATGATTTTTGAAGATATCAAACAGGAAGGCCAGCGAAAGCTGAGAGCCTTTCTTCAGGAAACCAGCTCCATATCGATCATCGCCACATCCCAGAGCCTTTTTGACGGAGTATCACGACAGACCTCGCCGTTTTACGGGTCGTTTCACATTCATCACCTTGAAAGTCTGACCCTTGACGAGTCCCTGACCCTGTTGGAAAAAATCGCACGGTTCCGGCATGACGAGCGACTCGCGGAGTACATCAAAACCAGAGCCGCACGGGCGAGAATAAGAGCTGTCATCCATTTGTCCGGCGGTAATCACCGGGTCATGGCCATTTTTTCCCAGTTTCTCACATACGATACTCTGGAAGATCTTGTCTCTCCGTTCATGGCCATGATTGACGAACTGACCCCCTACTACCAGTCAAAGATGAAAGAACTTCCCGCCCAGCAACGAAAAATCGTCGATTACCTTTGCGGAAAACGAGGTGCCGCCCAGGTCAAGGAAATCGCCAGAAAAAGTTTTATGTCCCACCAGGCATCGTCTTCACAGCTCAAAATCCTCCGCGAAAAAGGGTATGTGGTATCAAAAGCCATTGGCAGAGACTCTTATTATGAACTTGCGGAACCCCTTATGCGTCTCTGCGTGGAGGTGAAGATGCACAATTCGGAACCCGTTCGGCTTTTAATCGACATGCTTAGAATATGGTATAGCACTGAAGACCTGGAAAAGCGGATTGATTTTCATAAGGATAAAAGCAGAAGTATCGATTTTGAATATGCCTGTAAAGCGCTTGACCTTAACAAGAATTACCCGGATCAAGATCCTGTATATGTGACATGCAGGGAGCAATTTTCGACTTATTTCAGCCATGGTGATTTGGCCAAGGCTCAGGACGTTCTTGAAGATCTGAGAGCGGCACGGCCTGGGGCTTCTGAAAAAATTCTTTGTGATTTTCCACAATATGATGAATATATTGGAATTCTTGCAAAGTGCCTGGAGTTATTAAACAATAAAAAATATAACGACGCGGTTGAAATATTAGATCAAGCAACAGATATGAAACCGGAAGATGAATCCGCCTGGGAAGCGAAAGGAACCGTGTTATACGAATTGGGTCTGTATAAAGAAGCTCTCGAAGCAATAAGTCACGCGTTCAGATTAAAACCGAAATATAATTTTCATATCTGTATGATTACTGGAAAAATATTAAACCGCCTTAACAGGATTGATGAATCATTAGAATTTTTTTTACAAGCCAGCAAGCAAAATCCCAAAGATCTGGATTGCTGGAAAGAAATTGGAGGCGCTTATGGGGATTTAGGAAAATTTGATAAAGCTTTAGATGCCTTTAACATGGCATGCAAAATAAATCCGGAGGCTTCAGATTGCTGGTTGATAAAAGGGTCGATATTAGAAGAGTTGTGTCGGCATGAAGAGGCTCTTGATGCCTTCAACCATGCGCATAAATTAAATCCCAAAGACGACATAAGCCTATATGCAATTGGGTTATCACATTACTGGAACAAATGTTTCAAAGAACTTTCGGAATTGCCTGTCACCATTGACACTCCAAATATGTATAAATCAGCGTACATCAAAGGGCATGGTCTTATTGCTGTTGGAAAATGGGATGAATCCATAGCGTTTATTGAAAAATCGTTATCAGAAATGGATTTAAAAAAGGACGGCGACATCATTCTCCCATCAATTATCTCCTCACTCCTGTATGACCACTACAACTTCAATGTTTGGCCAGACAAGGCAAGTGAACTATCAAGGCTTTTCAAAAAGTTTAATGTTCTTGATTTTCTTTCTGCCAACGTTCTGAACAGCCTCGACAAACTGCTTTCTCCCATGGCAAGCTTAGCCATGGCCAATGAATGGTTGACCGCCTGGGAGAGAGCAGCAGGAGAGGATGCTGAATTCGGAATCACACTGAATATAATGAGGACAGTGTTGAAATATAAAGAAAAACCAGGTGACGAAAGGGTCTTCATGGAACTTCCGGCAGAAGAAAGAATCATACTCAAACAGTTGATAAAAAAATCCGTGCGCCCCACAGTGCATAGCCGTCAGGCTAAAGGCAAAAATCAGTTTTTTTGCCCCAACGGGGCTACGGCATAAAGCCCAGGGTTGCGGCGAAAGCCGCTACCCTGGGACATTTTCGATTATGATTTTCAACCCCAACGGGGTTGAGTAACATTCCCATGAATCGCCAATATCCGGACGCAACCCCGTTGGGGTTGGGAGGCTGTTCGCGGGTGATCCCAGGGTAGCGGCGTTGCCGCAACCCTGGGCTATGATACGGAATCCCGTTGGGATTCGATGCGGATTGTATCATTTAAAACCTTAGCCTGACGGCTATGCCCCACAGTGGTGCGTTATTTTTGATACCCTTATAATTATCACGGCACACAGCCCCGGCGACATGAAAAAATTAGAAGTGCTGCTCAGACCTTAAGGCACGGGAGATGGCTTTGGATAATCCGGATCACCGCATCGAGTCCCTCGCCTGTTTTGAGGTTGGTGAACACGAATGGAAGGCCGTGCCTCATGGTACGAGAGTCTCGGTCCATGATATCGAGGGAGGCTCCCACCAGGGGGGCGAGGTCGATTTTGTTGATCACCAGCAGATCGGATCGGGTGATTCCGGGTCCACCCTTCCGTGGGATCTTGTCTCCGGCGGACACGTCGATTACGAAAAGGGTGAGGTCCGACAGCTCCGGGCTGAAGGTGGCGGCCAGGTTGTCGCCGCCGCTTTCGATGAAGACCATCTGAAGGTCCGGAAACCGTCTGATCAGGCGGTCCACCGCTTCCAGATTGATGCTGGCGTCTTCACGGATGGCCGTGTGGGGGCAGCCCCCGGTTTCCACGCCCAGGATACGCTCCGGCGGCAGGGCCTCATGGGTGACGAGAAATCGGGCGTCTTCTGCTGTGTAGATGTCGTTGGTCACGACGGCGATGCTGAGGCTGTCCCGGAAGGCCCTACACAAGGCGAGGGTGAGGGCCGTTTTTCCAGATCCCACAGGGCCGCCGATGCCGATTCGAAGAGGACCTCGTGTTGGTATATGGATATGATTCTGATTCATGGTGAAAATCCTTTCTGTATGAGTGTCACGACCGGAACAGCCGCGAATACTGAGTTTCATGGCGGCAGCAGGCGATGGCGAACCCTGGAGCGCCAGTGCTCCATTCCGATTCCGGAAGCGTCATGGCGTTTTCTGCAATGGCCGGGAGCTGTGTTCCCAGTTGCACCAGAAGACGCTGTCCCGCTGTCTGGCCCAGGGGCACGGTTTTTACCGCCGTGACCACTTGGTTTTCACACCAGCTGAAAAGGTAACCGGCGAGGGTGTCCTGGCATGATATGGACCATGCCGCCGCAAGAGCCGAAAAAACCGTGGGAAAAGCGGGTTCCGGTTCTGTCTCAAGAAGCCCGGGCAGAGCCACATCCGGCAGGGCCACGCAAAGCCGTTTGAGGGAATACCCCATCTGCACGGTTTCGGCCCGGAGTTCCGACGTTTCACGGCTTGCGAGGTATTCCCTGTTGAGACGTTGAACGGCAGTGAGGTCGTTCTTTTGCCAGGCCCGGTAAAGGCAGGCCAGAACCGGAGCCTCGAAATGTCCCATGGGGCCATGAAGGAGCCCCCGGATCCAATCCATGGCCGAGCTTTCATCGTTCACAATGTTTTCCCACAGCGCCAGCTCAAACCCCTGGGAATAGGTGTAGGCCCCCACGGGAAGGGCCGGGCTTGCAAGTTGCATCAGTCGGATCAGGGAGAGTGTTTCCATCAGCCGAACTCGTGGATGGTGGCGGTCTGTTTTTCATGGGAATGGCCGTGTCCGCTGTAGGCTCCGCCTTCGGGCCGGAACGGGGTGCTCACCGTGGTGACCCGAAGTCCAAGACCTTCCAGCATGGCTTCAAGCACATGATCGTGCTTCAGTCTTAGGATGAACTCCTCCCCTTCGCGTTGAATGTCAAGCGCCACGTGGCGGTTGCCCAGATGATAGGCGGCCCGGGCAATGAGGAGCCCGTCACACTCCCGGATTTCGGTCAGGTGTTCATGGGCGTCCATGATTTCAATTACCCGCTGGGATGTCCCATCTTCAGCGGTGAGCTTATCACCCTGTTTCAGAACGGTTCCTTTGGGGAAGTCGATGAGCAGCCCGGCATCGCAGGGCAGGACCACTTGAGACCGGCTTCGCACCCGTTCCTCATGGGTAAGGGAAAGAATATCTGTCACCGGTTCATGGTAGTGAGCAAATTTTTGAGCGACAAACATAAACCTCCTTGATGCATCGCAATAACATATCGTTGAATTTGACAACAATCCATATTAGGGCCTGTTCAATAATAAAGTGGACAAAATGGCGCTCATTAAAACAGAAAGTACCTCTGAGCTAAAGGCAGCACATCCGCCGGTTCACAGACCAGAAGCTCACCATCGGCCCGCACCGCATAGGTTTCCGGGTCCACCTCGATAATCGGCATGGCCCCGTTCCGGACCATGTCTTTTTTCTGGAGACAACGTGTCCCCGAAACGGCGATCAGCGGTTTCATCAGGCCAAGCTCAGAAACAGCACCGTGCTGAATAGCCGCTTTGGACACAAACGTCACCGAGCTCCTGAGTGCACGTCCGAAGGCTCCGAACATCGGCCGCATGTGAACCGGCTGGGGCGTGGGGATGGACGCTCCGGGGTCGCCCATGGCCGCGCAGGCGATAACGCCTCCTTTGAGAACCAGGCTGGGCTTTACGCCGAAAAAGGCTGGGTTCCAGAGTACCAGATCCGCCAGTTTGCCAAGTTCCACGGAACCCACCGTATGGCTGATGCCGTGGGTCAGGGCCGGGTTCACCGTGTATTTGGCGATGTAGCGCTTCACCCGTTCGTTGTCGTTCCGATCCGAATCGCCGAGCAGGCTTCCCCGCTGTTTTTTCATTTTATGCGCCGTCTGCCAGGTCCGCAATATCACTTCACCCACCCGGCCCATGGCCTGGGAGTCGGAGGACATCATGGAAAAGGCACCGATGTCGTGGAGAATGTCTTCGGCTGCAATGGTTTCACGGCGAATGCGGGATTCGGCGAAGGCGATGTCTTCGGCGATGGCCGGGTCCAGATGATGGCAGACCATCAGCATGTCCAGGTGCTCGTCGATGGTGTTCACCGTATATGGCATGGTGGGGTTGGTGGACGACGGCAACACGTTGGCAAGAGACACTGCCCGGATGATATCCGGCGAATGTCCGCCTCCGGCACCTTCGGTGTGGTAGGTGTGGATGGTCCGTCCCTTGAACGCCGAGAGGGTCGCTTCAACAAAGCCCGACTCGTTCAACGTATCGGTGTGAATGGCGGTCTGGACATCCAGTTCATCGGCCACGGAAAGGCAGGCGTCGATGGCGGAGGGTGTGGTTCCCCAGTCTTCGTGTAGCTTGAGGCCCATGGCTCCGGCCAGGATCTGCTCACGAAGCGGGTCCGGGCGGCTGGCGTTGCCTTTGCCGAAAAAGCCCAGGTTCATGGGGAAGGCGTCGGCGGCTTCCAGCATCCGGGCGAGATGCCACGGTCCTGGCGTGCAGGTGGTGGCGAAGGTGCCTGTGGCCGGTCCAGTTCCTCCGCCCAGCATGGTGGTGATACCCGACGCCAGGGCTTCCTCGATCTGTTGGGGACAGATGAAATGGATGTGGGAGTCGATGCCCCCGGCGGTGACAATCCTGCCCTCTCCGGCGATGATTTCGGTGCCCGCGCCGATGGGAAGGGTGACGCCGGGCTGGATGTCGGGGTTTCCGGCTTTGCCGATACCCCAGATTTTTCCATCCTTGATGCCGATATCCGCTTTCACGATGCCCCAGTGGTCGATGATCACCGCGTTGGTGATGACGGTGTCCGCCACATCAGCGGCGCAAAGCTGACCCTGACCCATGCCGTCCCGGATGACTTTGCCGCCGCCAAATTTCACTTCCTCTCCGTAAACGGTGTGATCTTTTTCGATTTCAATGATGAGATCCGTGTCCGCCAGACGGAGGCGGTCTCCCGTTGTGGGGCCGAACATTTCGGCGTAGGCTTGTTTGGATATCACCGTGCTCATGAAAGTCCTCCCTGAATTTTACCCTGAAAGCCGAAAACCTGCCGGGCTCCGGCGTAGGCCACAAGGTGCACCGTTCTTTTCTGGCCCGGCTCAAAGCGGACGGCCGTTCCGGCGGCGATGTCCAGCCGGAATCCTTTGGCGGCATCGCGCTCAAAACGCAAGGCATCGTTGGTTTCATAAAAATGGTAATGGGAGCCCACCTGGATGGGGCGATCTCCGGTGTTGGCCACCTCAAGAACCCTGATTTCACGCCCTTCATTCAGGACGATGTCACCGGGCTCGATCATGAATTCTCCTGGAATCATCGATGCCGTTCCTTTTTTTTGAGTTCTGTTCAGTGCCCCAGTCACACGATGGGCCGGTGAACGGTCACCAGTTTGGTGCCATCCGGAAATGTGGCCTCCACCTGGATTTCGGCGATCATCTCCGGTACGCCGTCCATCACCTCACTCCGGGACAGCACGGTGGTCCCGAAGCTCATGAGTTCGGCCACGGTTTTTCCGTCCCTGGCCCCCTCCATGACGGCGGCGGTGATATAGGCCACGGCCTCAGGATAGTTGAGTCTTAGCCCCCGGTTTTTCCGCCTCTCCGCAAGGAGGGCCGCCGTGAAGATCAGAAGTTTGTCTTTTTCTCGCGGTGTCAGTTCCATATTTGTTTCCCTTGTCTATAGCGGTTGTCATAAATCTGTTCCGTTTTTCAAGTGTTCCACACCCTTGGCACCACCGCCTCCCGTCCCGCCAGAACCGGTCGGACCACGGACCAGGCATGCATGAACCATCGTCGCACCGGTTCGGCGTCCATGCCAAGACACCGGCCCACAAGAAGACCTGCCGGAAGAAAGGTGAAGCCGCTTCGGATGCCTTTTTCGTCCTGCAAAGCCCGGCAGAAATCAAGAATCCCGTTGTCAAGGCCGGGCCCTGCGGCAAGAAACGTCGACGCATAGGCGAATCCGGCCATGCCCGGCGCGGAGCGGAGCAGCGCGTTGCCACCTGTAAGCCGGAACCGGTCGGACCAGATCAGGCCCTCGTGGGTTTCGATCCGGCTCGCCATGGCGATCAGGCCGTGGTCAAATGTTTCCCCCGCTTCCACCCGGCCCAGGCAGAACGTATCGCAGGCGATGTAGGACGCGCCTTGGCCCAGACGGACAGTCATGTCCAGTGAGGCCTCAGTTCCGTCAAAAAAAATCACTTCCTGGGGCAGCCATTCCAGCACGCTGTTTTTCGCAAGGGTGAGAGTCACTGTCTGGAAAGCCGGTTTTCCACCCGATCGGTACCATTTCCCGGCTCCGGGTGTGGTGATCAGGGCATGGGCTTTTTCTCCAGTTCTGACATTAATGGCCAGGGCATCGCCGCCAACAATACCGCCGGGAGGATGAAGCAGCACGGCGTGGCACACGTCCGGCGCTTCTGGGTACAACGCCTTTTGAACCCTCAAGGGTCCCTGGTGAACGTTCCGTGAAAGCACGGTCTTCCCGTTTCTGTTTTCAAAACCGAGATCCAGAGACGCGGCCCAGATATTACGATTGTGGCTTTCAGTATAAAAATCCGATTGGGAGTTATCCCTC
Organism: Desulfobacteraceae bacterium; assembly: GCA_041660385.1. GTDB lineage: Bacteria > Desulfobacterota > Desulfobacteria > Desulfobacterales > Desulfolunaceae > DYJE01. The sequence continues at coordinate 11,139 of JBAZWJ010000107.1, forward strand.
ATTTGATGTTGGACTTTCATTCATTTCCCCAATCGTAACATAGTGATGACAACCGCTCTATGACTCAACGGAAGCTGGCTTACACCGACAGAATCTCCTTGACTCCGTCACGGTCCATATCCTCACCTTTGCCGCAACGCACCATTTCGCCCCGCTCCATCACCAGGTATTCGTCGGCCAGGCTTTTGGCGAAATCGTAGTACTGTTCCACCAGGAGAATAGCCATGTCGCCTTCGTTGGACAGAAGTCGGATAGCTCGTTCGATGTCTTTGATGATCGACGGCTGTATACCTTCGGTGGGCTCGTCGAGGATCAGCAGCCGGGGTTTCATGGCCAGAGCCCTTCCGATGGCGAGCTGCTGCTGCTGGCCCCCGGACAGATCACCCCCCTTTCGTTTCAGCATGGTGGAAAGGACTGGGAAAAGATCGAAAATCCGTTCAGGGATTTTTTCTTTACCCGGCCTTGATGCCATGCCCATGAGGAGGTTTTCGTAAACCGTGAGCCGGGGGAAAATATCCCGGCCCTGGGGGACATACCCGATTCCGGCTCTGGCCCGTCGTGGGGTGGACGAACGGGTGATGTCTTTTTCCATAAAGGTGAGGGTGCCTGATGCCGCAGGCACAAGGCCCATGAGGCATTTGAGAAGGGTGGTCTTGCCCACGCCATTCCGGCCCAGAATCACCGTGACATTGCCTGATTTCACATCAAAAGAAATATCCCGCAGGATATGGCTTCCGCCGTAATACTGATTGAGTTTTTCGATTGAAAGCATGGTCACCTCCCCAGATAGACGTCGATGACGCGCTGATCGTTCTGAACCCTGTCCAGTGGCCCTTCGGCCAGGACGCTGCCTTCGTGGAGGACCGTGACCTTTCCCCCCAGCTTCCTGATAAAGGCCATGTCGTGCTCCACCACCATCAGGGAATGCTTACCTGCAAGGGAAAGAAACAGTTCCGCCGTGCGCTCGGTCTCCTCGTCGGTCATTCCGGCCACTGGTTCGTCCAGAAGAAGGAGCTTGGGCTCCTGAACGAGAAGCATGCCAATTTCAAGCCACTGTTTCTGACCGTGGGACAACAACCCTGCCAGGCGGTGTGCATGATCGTCGAGACGGATCAGGCGGAGGGTCTGGGCGATGCGGTCTTTTTCTTCGCTGTTCAATTTTGCGAAAATAGTGCACCACACCCGTTTATCTGTTTTAAGGGCCAGCTCCATGTTTTCGAACACCGTATGGTTTTCGAACACCGTGGGTTTCTGAAATTTCCGGCCCACTCCGGCATGGGCGATTTCCGGTTCGCTGAGCCGTGCAAGATCCATTGTCTGGCCCAGAAAGGCGCTGCCCGAATCGGGTTTCGTTTTTCCGGTGATCACATCCATCATGGTGGTCTTGCCCGCGCCGTTGGGCCCAATGATGCAGCGCAGCTCACCGACATCAATGAAAAGGGAAAGGTCGTTCAGAGCTTTGAACCCGTCGAAACTCACCGAAATATGTTCAAGGTACACGATCACCCGGGTACTGGTGTCGAGGTCGCCTTCTTTCACCTGATGGCCGAAACTGACGCCCATGGCGTTTCCGCCCTGGGTGAAACCGGCCTTGATGCTCATGGGTGTCATGATGCACCGCCTTTTGTCATGGTTTTCATTGTTTTCCAGAGCCCCACCACGCCATGGGGCAGGAACAGGGTGACGATCACGAAAACCACACCAAGAAAGAAAAGCCAGTATTCGGGGAACGACACGGTGAACCAGCTTTTGGCGAGATTGACGAGAAATGCGCCGATCACAGGCCCGATGAGGGTTCCACGGCCACCTACGGCCACCCAGACCACCATTTCAATGGAATTCGACGGACTCATTTCACTGGGATTGATGATGCCCACCTGGGGAACGTACAAGGCTCCGGCCACGGCACAGATTACGGCGGAAAGTGTCCAGATGAACAGCTTGAAATAAAGCGGGTTGTAGCCGATGAACATTAGCCGGGATTCGGCGTCACGGATGGCGGTGAGAATCCTCCCGAATTTTGAGACCGTAAGGCGGCGAGCAAGATACAGGGTGCCCAGGAGAAGGGCTGCCGACAGGGCGAAAAGCACGATCCGGGTTCCCGGTGCCG
>JBAZWJ010000108.1:0-13175 GCA_041660385.1 Desulfobacteraceae bacterium
ATGGGCGTGATCCATCCACTACGAAGATGATGTTTGCATTCCGGGCGAGTGGTTTCAGCAGCTCGCATTCATCTCTGAACAGTGGATCGTTTTTATTCTTTTCGATGAACTCTTTCACCTTATTAATTCCATGCTCAGAGCAGTGTTCGAACCAGGCCAGGGTTTTCTGGGGGACTTGAAAACCGGGGGTGTCGGTGAATCTTACGATCTCACGTCCGTCGATGATCACGGGAAATACCCGGCATTCGGTTGTTTCTCCCGGATAGGGGCTGATTCTTACTGTGTCGTCTTCGCTGAGTGTGGAAACAAGTGAGGATTTCCCCTCGTTTGGATGACCTAAAACGGCGAATTCTGGGATGGCGGGATTCATGGTCAATGTTCCTGTGGCTGTTTGGGGTATAAATTCCCTGGGATCACGTCCATCCGGATGTTGGGGTCTGCAAGGCTGTTGAGTTTGTTGGTCCAGACCATGCTGTCATCGGGAGAAGGTGTTGTAAAGATGGTCTCGTCGGAGGGTTTGCCAACAAGAAGGATGTGGATTCTGAGATCATTGCCGCCTGTACGTCTTAAGAGTCTAATAAACTCCATTGTTTCTCTTATGGGAGGTTGCCATGCCTCCATGAGACATACCAGCCTCTGAGTGAAATTATTGTTAAAAAAGGTTTCAAACACCGTTTTATCCACCGAAGAATCAACGGCCACAAGGATCTTATTGATAAAACCTGCGCCGAACATCGCATTAAGGTGATGGTTCAATTCTTCATCGCGGCAGTCAGCAGCAATGTCATGGGGAACAAGTGCAAGGAAAGGCATATGGGCCATATCACCTCTCATAGTTTTCTGATTGTCGAGCTGAATATTCTGAACTTTCGCATCGACGGATGATCTGGGTACTGGCGTTTCACCCCGTGTTTCAACTGCTGGGTTCGTAAGCTTCAACATCAGCATATCGCAGGCCATGTTTTCGAAACGGATACGATCCAGGGCTTTTTTTTTCATGACAACGGCGGAGGCAAGAAGAACCAGTCGTGGGACAAGACCGTAAGCCACAACACAGAAGCATAGAAACGGCCACCAGGAAACCAGGTCTTCCGTGGCAAGCCGGGTGATTCCGTCTTTCAGTATCATCCGGGTTCCTTCGATCTGGGCCAGGCTGGGATGGGCCAGATGTTCATTGACTGCAAAGGACCAGGGCAGGGAAACGAACCGGACAACGCCGTAAACGGCATGTGAACTTAGCTGGACCGTGGATTGCCAGCCAAAGGCCAGGTCAGAACCAAGAACCCGGAGCAGGGTGGCAGTGATTATTCCAATGTTGAAGCAGACGGCGAAGGTCTGGGTGAGGATGAACAGATGCCAGGGGAAGAGGTTTCCGTAACATCGGCTTTTGCCTTTAACAATCCCCCAGGCGGATTCAAAGCGGCTGATCGTTTCGCGGGATAGATGGCCCGCCGTTTTCTTTCCAATGGACCCCATAAGTTTGATCATCAGATTCCAGAGAAGAAACCGGATCAGGGAAAAGGGCAGATCCCGGTGGAATATTTTCGTTGCGATCAGAAAATAAACAGCCACAAGCACCAGAAATACCTGGGATAAGACGAAGATGCCCAGATAAGACGAAACGTTCAGCGGCTCACGGCCATGGTAGGTGAGAAAGGAAAGACAGAGACCCGTTCCCATAAAGAATCCTATGATAACACAAAGAAAAGCAACGAATCCGTATACCTGTCTGAATACCGCGCCGGGCAACGGCTTGTCATGGGACGGTTCTTCTATGTTTCGCCGGGAATCGAGCCATGTCTTGAAAATGAAACGTCGATCATGGCGATGTTCAGGATGTTGATCGAGAATGGGTTTTATCTGGTTGAGGTATAAGATTCTTTCGTGGTCATGGCTTACGGTATGATCAGAGATGTTTTCATAACGGTAGAGAAAGTACTCGAAATCCATGAGATCTTCCGTGGTCCATAGCCGTGATTTTCGGTTCATTATCTTATGCCTCTGGTGACGTATGAAATCAAAATCGTGCACAGGTATTGATGTCATGACCCCTGTGCCTTGAAGTGAGTCAATCTAACGTATCTTGTTCGGTCTTTGCAAGGAAAAGCACGTTCAGGTACTTTCAAGCCATGGGAAATGTTTAGAAAAAAATTGCCATCCCCCCAAGTTGTCCTATATTTAAAGGCAAGGCATTTTTTAAGCATTCTCGCCTTCTCTCATAGCGATGAGCCATTCACGGAAAAACTTCATAAATGGAAGGATAGAAGATATGACAATATTAATCGACGCTTTTTCACCAGTCAGTATAGGGCCTTATACTTTTAAAAATCGTTTTGTCATGGCTCCTTTGACCAGAAACAGGGCTGGAGCAGGGAACGTGCCTCAACCGTTGAATGTCGAATACTACGATCAGAGGGCAGGGGCAGGTCTTATCATTACCGAGGCTAGCCAGATTTCCGATATGGCTGTGGGGTATCCGGGAACGCCGGGCATCCATACGCCTGAACAGGTTGAAGGCTGGAAGTCCGTGACAGGCGCTGTTCACAGGAAGAATGGGCTGATTTTCATTCAGCTCTGGCATGTGGGAAGGATATCCCACAGCTCTCTGCTGCCGGGAAATGCCCAACCTGTTGCACCGTCGGCAATTCGCCCCAATGGAGATGCGTTTACATCAAATGGCCTTGTTCCTTTCGAAACACCACGAGCCCTTGAAACAGATGAAATTCCGGGGATTGTTGAAGATTATGTCAAGGCCGCGAAAAACGCCATGATTGCAGGGTTTGACGGCGTTGAGATTCACGCGGCCAACGGCTACCTTATTGATCAGTTTATACGTGACGGAAGCAACAAAAGGACTGACCGTTATGGTGGAAATCTTGAGAACAGATTGCGTCTGCTGAAAGAAGTCACGGAAGCTGTGGTGAGGGAGATCGGCGCAAACAAGGTCGGCGTGAGACTGTCTCCTGAAAACACATTCAACGATATCACCGACAGCAATTCCCAGATCACATTCAACGCTGTGGCGGATTTGCTGAGCGGATACGGTCTGCTGTACCTCCATGTGGTGGAGGGCGATTTTGTTTCCGGCGAAGCGAAGCTTGATTACCTGGAACTGAAAAAACGGTTCAAGGGTGTTTACATGGCCAATGGCGGATACGACCTGGAACGGTCGCTCAAAAGTCTTGAGTGTGGAGATGCGGATTTGATTTCCATCGGGAAACTGTTTCTGGCCAATCCCGATCTGGTTGAACGGTTCAGAAAAGGAGCCCCTTTGAATGGGCCTGTTCAGGCAACGTTTTATGGGGGTGGGGCTGAAGGGTATACGGATTATCCGTTTTTTGAGGGATGATGGTTCTGGTGGACGGTGGACAAAGTGGACATGGACTAAAGTGGACTATGAAATAAAAGGTGGTGTTTATTTGGATGTCCACTCAGTCCACTGTCCACAAAGTCCACGGGGTCCACAACGTCCACACTAAATAATCATTTGCACATTCTTTCCACATTTGCTTCATCATTCTTGCACACTCATCCATTAAATTAGAGCCATGAGTTTAAGGGAATGGTTTTAAAAAACAAAACAATGAAAAAGGAGTTTACCATGAAAAAAAGATTGTCTTATATCATCACTGGAATCGCAGCAGTGGCTTTAATCGGCAGTGGATTTGCTTTTGCACAATCCAAAGGCCTTTCCATCCTCGAAGGGATTCCTGGGATAACCCTCGACGCTGCCCAGAAAACAAAGCTTGAGGCCAAAGATGTGGAACATCAGAAAAAAATGATCAAGCTTCGAGCCGATCATCAGATTGCTCGGGTCGATGTGGATAGCCTCTTGAAAGACAGAAATTTCAAGAAAGATGCTGCTGAAAAACAGATCAGAAACATGATGGGCATTGAAACAGATATGGAACTTGAACGTCTGGCCCAACTCCATGAACTTCGGGGTGTTTTGACCGAGGCCCAGTGGAAAGTTTACGCAGCTCATGCAGGAATGGGTATGTGCCGCATGGGCGGTAAAGGCATGAATGGCGGCTGCGGCATGATGATGGGGCGTTGCGGCATGATGGGCGGAGATAAAGATGGTATGGGGCCGAACCACAAAGGCATGGGAAAAGGGAAGGGTATGGGAAAAGGCATGGGCAACTGTCCTTACATGAACAACACCACCGATGATACGAAGAAGTAATGATTTTAATCCGGCATTTGGGGCAGGCTTTTGGGCCTGCCCCTTTGTTGTTTGCGACCAGATTGACTTTTGAACGGTAAGATGAAAAAACAACCGAGCCAGAACTTCTCGGGCACATGGAAAAAGTAAACATCGGATCATACAGATGAAAGGGACTTGATGGGGCGGAATATGAAGCTTAAAATCAAACACAAATTGTTTCTGATTCTTGTGTCCGCCAGTGTTCTGATCATCGCCGGAATGTTTACTTTTACACGTCTGAGTTTTGAGCGCGGCCTTATAAGATACGTGGATACCATGGAAATGAGGCATTTATCCACCATGGCGCGTATTCTTGAAGAAAACTATGCTGCAGAAAAAAACTGGGCCTTTATTACAGAAGACCCTATGGCATGGGAGCGGTTCAAACGCTTCACATTCAGGCAATGGCGAATGGAAGGAAGCGGATGTAATCCCCGATCTATGAGCCCGACCCACAACAACAGGTTTGCCCATCCCCCGGGGATGGAACCCATGGTACGGATGCATAAAAACATGCAAGGACGCGGGCAGGGGCCTGGAAGAGGTCTTGTTCTTCTTGACCGGGAAAAAAAACGGCTGATCGGGGAACGCGAGGCTGTGGACAAGAGCAGGCTGATTCCCGTGAATTTTGAGGGAAAAGCAGTGGGGTATCTGGGCATGACCGAACCCTGCTCCAGAGTTGAAGATGAAGAACTCCTGTTTTTCAAAGGCCAGAGCGTATGTTTCTTATGATTGCCATGGGCATGGTCCTGGTGGCTGTTCTTGTTGCGGTCTGGACAGCTTATTATCTCGAAGGCCCCATCAAAACCCTTACCAGAGGGACCCGCGATCTGGCTTCGGGGCTTTTTAAAACACGTATCCCGGTTAAATCCAATGATGAACTGGGACGGTTGTCAGAAGATTTTAACACCCTTGCCGAAACTCTTGAAGGTAACGAACGGGACAGGAAAAAATGGGTGGAGGATATCGCCCATGAGCTTCGGACGCCGCTTACCCTTCTCAGCGGAGAGCTTGAAGCTGTTGAGGACGGGGTCCGGGAACTCAACGAGGATACATTGAAACGGCTGAAAGGTGACATCGACCACCTGATCGTTCTGGTGAATGATCTGAATGAACTGTCGCGAACGGACAAAGGGGCGCTATCCTATAAGAAAGAATCCATGGATCTTGTGGCGCTTGTGAAACGTGTAGTTGCAAGGTTTCAGGATGCGTTCAAGGAAAGCGGACTCCAGTGGACGGATAGCATTCCTGATGCCATGGAGATTAATGTTTTTGCTGACCCCGAACGGTTAAGTCAGATGCTTGTAAACCTGCTTCAGAACTCGTTGAACCACACACATAGCGGTGGAAAAGTGGATATAAGTATGGAGGCAACAAAAGGCTGGGTTCATGTTGTTGTGGACGATTCCAAACCAGGCGTCCCGGACGAATCGCTTCCAAGACTTTTTGAACGTCTTTACAGGGTGGAAGGGTCTCGTAACAGGAAGTACGGAGGCTCAGGGCTTGGGCTTTCCATATGTAAAAATATCGTGGAGGCCCATGGAGGGACGATAACGGCGTCACCATCCTCTTTAGGTGGTCTTTCTGTCCGGATCGGGCTCCCCCTGCATGGAGAAAATGCGTGATGGGCCACAGAGTGCTGATCGTGGAAGATGAGGAGAGGCTTTCGGGGCTTCTTGCGGATTATCTGATAAAATCGGGTTTTGACACACATATCATCGGCAACGGGTTAGACGTGGTTCCCTATGTGCGCTCCCATCCGCCGGATATCATTCTTCTTGACCTGATGCTGCCCGGAAGGGACGGTCTTGACATTGCCCGGGAACTTAGAACTTTTTCCCAGACGCCCCTCATTATGATCACTGCACGGGTGGAGGAAATCGACAGGTTGCTGGGGCTTGAACTTGGGGCTGACGATTACGTGTGCAAGCCGTTTAGTTTCAGGGAGGTGGTGGCCAGAGTGAAAGCGGTACTAAGGCGGACGAAACAGGACGCTTTGGGCGATCCACCCAATGGAGTGATTCTTGATAAATCGAAGTACAAAGCGGTTATTCTTGGAAATGCTCTTGAGCTCACCGCCATTGAGTTTAATCTGCTGGAAGCCATGGCCATGAGTCCGGGGCGCATTTTCACACGTGATATTCTGATGGATGTTATTTACCCCGACGGCCGGGTGGTGAGTGACAGGACCATTGACAGCCATATCAGCAAGCTCAGGCGGAAAATCCAGGATTTGATTCCGGATAAAGAAATTATCGTGTCGGTTTACAGCGTGGGGTACAAGTTTGAGGTGCCTGAGGTATGAAACAAAGGTGAATTCTGAAAAAATGAACGTCCAACATCGATGGCGTCGTAAATAGTCCTATATGCGGCGTTGTTCGACGTACTATACATGTAGGCCTTCACGCCATCCTTGATTTTAGGCTTATCTCCCGTTATAGTGTCTGGACTGTTTATCATCTGATGTTCCGCCATGGAATGATCATACAAATCACTGAAAAACAAATTTGAAATCCGATGAACCCCTGGTGAAAGCCATGGGCAACTGATGACGACAATGAAAACCCACAAGGAGGCTGTCATGTCAAAAGCAGATAGGGAAGAAAGAAAAAAGAAGGTCGTTGATGTGCTGAACAAGGCTAGAGCCATGGAACTACAGGCTATTTATCAGTATATGAACCAGCATTTTAACATGGATAATATGGATTACGGAGAACTGGCCGTGAAATTGAAACTCATCGCCATTGATGAAATGCGCCATTCCGAGTTGTTTGGGGAAAGGGTCAAAGAACTGGGCGGAGAACCCACATCTGATCCCACCGGTCCCATTGAAAAAGGTCAGAAAGTCGAAGTGATTTATACGTTTGATGCGGAAAGAGAAGATGACACTGTGGAAGCCTACAACGAGTTTCTCCGTGTCTGTCAGGAAAACGGCGACAGTATCAGTGCCAAGCTCTTTGAAACCATTATCGACGAAGAACAGATCCACGCCAACTATTTCAGTAACGTGGCTGAACATATCGCAAATCTTGGAAATACTTATCTTGCCAATATCGCCGGAACCCCGTCTGCAAGCGGACTTCAGCCCAGCGGTTTTGTTGTAAGCCAGAAAGCCTGATTACATCGTTTTTTGTTGGCTCCCTGGGCGGGTATTGAACCCGCCCAACGGAGGTCTTCCGTAGCGGTTGCGCCAGTTGTCCTCCTCGACTCAGGGTATCCACCATCTGATCCCCGGTTTACAGAAGTTCATTCCCAATTGGAGTTGTCGATATTCACGGCAATTCTTTCTTTTTGAGCAGAGCGTAATCATTCGACCTTGAAAGATCTGAAATTCCAAAGTTCTGCTCATCGAAAGAGAATTTTCTCATTTTGATTTTGATTTTTCCCATATAACTGGTATGACAGCTAAGAAAATCAGAACAGCAACCAGCTTGTTTTTTAAAGATATAATATATCGGGAGGTTAAGATGATCACCGTTGGCAAAGCCATTCGCATGGAAAGAATCATGAATAGAAACACAGGGAAAACTGTTATTGTTCCCATGGATCACGGAGCTACCGTGGGCCCTATTGACGGCCTGATCGATATTTCAAAAGCCGTGGACCAGGTGGCGGAAGGCGGGGCCAATGCGGTCATCGGCCACATCGGGCTGCCTCGCTATGGACATCGTCATCAGGGAAAGGATATCGGACTTGTTCTTCACTTGTCGGCATCCACCATGCTTTCCACGCGACCGAACAGAAAAGTTCTTGTTAATACGGTTGAAAATGCTCTCAGAATGGGGGCGGATGGTGTGTCTGTTCATGTGAATATCGGCGACGATGACGAAGCGGAAATGCTGAAGGATCTTGGAAGAATCGCCGTGGAATGCAATTACTGGGGTATGCCCCTGATCGCTATGATGTATCCCAGAGGGCCGCAGATCAAAGATGAACGGGCTCTTGAAGTGGTCAAGGTTGCTGCCAGGGTCGGGGCGGAACTTGGGGCCGATTTTGTGAAAACGAATTACACGGGAGATCCGGAATCCTTTGCTAAGGTTGTGGAAGGGTGTCCTGCACCGGTTCTTATCGCAGGTGGAAGCAAGCTCAGTACGCTGGAAATGTTCGTTATGATCGAAGGGGCCATGAAGGCGGGAGCCAGAGGGCTTTCCATAGGCCGTAACGTGTTTCAACATAAGAATCCATCGCTGTTTGTAAAAGCAGCCTGCGCCATTGTTCATGAAAATATGAGCGCAGCTGAAGCCATGGATATGCTGGACAGAGGATAGCGCCGTGCTCGAACCCTTTGTTTTTCGTTTAATATACATGGTGTTGCGATTGACTGGCTCGTTGCCCCAACCTGTGTTTCTTTTTATTTCAAGGGTCATGGGTGACCTGTGGTTTGCCATTGACAGGCGACACAGGACCGTGGCCATGGGCAATCTAAAAAAGGCCTTCAAACAGGAGTTGACGGAAAAGGAATTATGGGTCATTGCCAGGGAAAATTTCAGGCAGCTCGCCCGTCTTGTTTTTGAAGTGGGCTGGTCGCTGGGGCTGAAAAAACATGAAATTCGCAAGCACATCCGGCTTGAGGGACTGGAACATGTCCACCGAGCCTTTGCGCAAAAAAAAGGCGTTCTTTTTCTCACGGCTCATATGGGGAGTTGGGAACTCCTCACCATGGTTCCGTCGCTCATACCTTATACAGTTCACGATATCTACAGACCTCTCGACTACCCGCCCCTTGAACGGGTGTTCGTTGATTTCAGAACGCGTTTTGGCCTGAAACTGATCGCAAAAGAAGGGGCGATCCGGAAAATGCTGAAAGCCCTTTCTCGAAACGAAGGTGTAGCCATTCCCCTGGACCAGAGCGTGGGAGCACATGATGGTGTTTTTGCCGATTTTTTTGGTGAACCGACCTGCACAAGCAAAGGGTTTGGTTTTATTGCCATGCGAACAGGGGTACCGGTGGTCCCAGTTTTTATGGTGAGAGAAAATAAGGGTTATTCCGTGATCTTTGATAAAAGAATTCCCCTTGTCCTTACCGGTGATATTCAGTCTGATCTGGTTGAAAACACAGCGGCATACAACAGGGCCATCGAGAGAATTATCAGGAGATACCCCAGCCAGTGGTTCTGGGTTCACAACCGGTGGAAAACCAGGAGACCAGATACTCATTCTTCTGGGATGCAGAAGCCCTAACACCATTCAATCCCTGATGAACGGCTGGTAAATGGGTTTTGTTAGTCGCAAAGTCCTTAGCCGTGAAGAGGTGCCAGAAATCTGGCAAATATCATGGACAAAGGGTTTGATTTGGGTTATGTTCTGCTCGTTTCAAATCAGATGACCGTAAAGAATGAATTAATCAATCAAAAAAACGATCTGGATTAAATTGACCTTGATGATGTTTTTGCCTTGGTTGAACATAATCGTATTTAAACAATACCTTCCTCATAGGAAATTCTGTGGTGTGAAAAGTACTTGTCAAACACCCGATTTGGAGTTTATTGCCCATGCCCAGCATTGTTAATGACAGGCTTAATGAAGGTTATGAAGATGAAATTGATCTTGCGGCCCTTTTCCTCGTTGTATGGGGCTACAGGAAGCTGATCGCAATTATTGTGATTTCATTGGTGTTTCTGGTTATCTCTCTTTCGTTGATTACAGCAAGAAAGTACACGGCCAGTACAAGTATCATCAACATGGTTGATAACTCTAGAGTCATAAAAAACTTTCAGCAGGGCTTTGACTTTGATACGGAGATTCAATCACCCAAAAACAATATCCTTCTTGCGATCCTTAAAAGTGAGACTCTTGCTGAACGGGTTATTAAAAGAGCAAACCTTCTTCCCCATCTTTTTCCGAAGCGCTGGGATTCTGAAAAAAAAGAATGGAAAACAAAATTTGATGAAAAGGTACCAACAGAAAAAATGGGCATGGCTGTTTTGAAGAGGATGATAAAAATTAAGTCCACGGAAAATGATCCCACCATAACCATTAGTGTCACCACCCGTAATCCTGAATTGTCGCCCATGATCGCTAATACTTATACAAAAGAACTTGAGGAGTATCTGAAACTCAACTCCTTTTCCACAGTTCAGAAAAGTCGAATTTTTCTTGAAGGCAAATTGAAGGATTCTCAAGAGGATCTGGAAGATCTGAAAAAGAAGTTGGAGGATTTTCAACAGGAGAATGGGGTGTTTGACCTTGATCAGCAGGCAGAGGCGAGTATGGCCGCCTATAACGAACTGGCCTTGCGACTGAATAAGAAAGAAACGGAGCAGGCTTACACCCAGTCTGTTTCTTCGCCCACGAATCCCAAAGTCCAGAATCTCGGAATGCAGATTGCCGCCATCAAAGCGAAAATGAATAATCTGAAAAACGGAGGTGGGGCTGATGAGCTCATTGATAATGCTGCAGGTTCTTCTGGAAAAACCCAGAATTTTCTACCTTTGAACAGGATATCTCAGCTTAGAATGCAGCTTCAGAGAATGGCCCATAATATCGAAATACAACAGAAAACCACTGATCTTCTTATCGATTCCTACGAAAAAATAACCATCCAGGAGGCAAAGGAAAAAATATTTGTAACGGTTCTTGATCAAGCTGAGGTTCCCATAAGGCCTGACAGCAAACGAACCCTGATCAAGATTTTTCTTGCCATATTTGGTGGAGTGTTCTTCGGGGTTTGTCTTGCGTTTGGTATAGAGTTTATAAAAAAACAAATGGAAGTCCGATTTGATGAAATCGAGAAAACGGGTAATCCGGGTGATGGTCAAGAGCCTTTTTCAGTCATTTCTTATGAAGATAAAGCTTCAAAAGATCATTCCCAATCTATAAATTACCCTGAACAACAGATGAAGGATTAGTTATGAAACAACGTTACCCCTTTTTTTCTTCCCTCAGCCTTTTGATCGCCCAGGCCATCGTATTTTTTTTGTTTGTCAGTGTTGGCCTTGAATCAAAAGCATATTCTGAAAGCCCTGTTGAAACGTTTTACAAAAACTATGAACCTTCGGGTTACAATCAATTCGGCTACGATATTCTGTCAGGCACACAGTCCCTTCAGTCAAATCAGGTTGGGCCCGATTATGTGATCGGCCCTCAGGACATCATACAGATCAATGTGTGGGGCGGTGCAATGGCCGACATGAATGCTGAGGAAGGAAGCGGGAAAGAAAAGAACTACAATGACTACACCCTTACGGTTGACGGGTATGGGGCTATTATATTTCCGGAAATCGGCAGATTGACCGTCAATGGTCTGACACTTCATGAATTAAGGCAGATTGTTGCAAAAAAATACCGCGAATATTGCCGAAACTGTACCACAAGCGTGTCCATTGAAAAACCAAGGATGATCCAGATTCTCCTTACTGGGAAAGTGCAAAAACCAGGGTATAATCAAGTTATTTCAGGTGGTTCACTTTTTGATGTGCTCCTTGCGGCAGGCGGTGTGAACAAACAGGGCAGCCTTCGTCAGATCGTTTTAAAACGGGCCAGTGGACGAGAAGAAACCATCGACCTCTACCAGTTTATCGTTTCAGGGAAGATGGAGTCTTTGCCTAAAATGAATTTCAAAGACTCTGTCCATGTTAGACAGATAGGGCCTGTGGTTCTGATGAAAGGCAGGATAAGCCAACCGGGAATATACGAGTTGAAAAAAGGGGAATCCCTAAAAGATCTGATCTCCTTTGCAGGTGGTGTTCTCCCTGACTGTGAAAAACACCATGTTGAAATCACACGATTTGTGGACGGCAACAGGAAGATTCTCAATATCGACAGCAGCAAAGAAATTTTCGATGTCCGCAATGGCGATATCGTAACGTTTCTTATGCAGAGCACACAGATAAAGGACACGGTGGTTTTAACGGGAGACGTTCAGGTTCCAAAAACCTTTGCGTGGCGCAAGGATTTCTACCTGAAAGACATTATCACTGACATTTCCATGTTCAAGCCCGGAACGTCATTGGAATATGCGGATATCCTGAGATACAATGAATCAAGTCTTGAACGTACCATCATATCTTTTTGCCCGATCAATATTCTTGAAAGTAAAAACAAAGATTCTGTTGACTCTATGATTTTGCTTCACCCCTTTGATGAAGTTGTTTTTTACTCGAAGAATGAACTGAAAGAAAAGCCCATGGTTTCCATTTCTGGTGGTGTTCGTAAGCAAGGTAAATACACCTGGATGGAGAAAATGACGCTGAAAAACCTTATCCGTACAGCCGGCGGTATCCAGTCCCAGGCTTATGACGAGGGGAAAGTCGTTCGCTATAAATACAAGGACAAAAAATGGGATACATCATCCATCGATTTTTCACTTTCCCAGATAAATCAGAAGGATGCCAGTGATATCGAATTGGAACCTCTTGACAGGGTTATCATCAATCAGAAATCTGATTTTTTCCAGACGGACTGGAAAGTGGGGGTTTCCGGTGAGGTTAACTATCCGGGAACTTATCCTATCGGTGGAAGAACAAGGATCAGCGAGGTTATCCAATATGCTGGAATGCTGAAAGAAAACGCTGATTTAAGCGGTCTTGTCTTAATAAGAGGCGAAACGAAGGGGATTCAATCCAAACACCAGAAAGCGTCTGAGGACCTTCTAAAAAAAGATATGCTGAAAATATCTTCAGAGGTCAGGGATGCTTACCTGAGCACAGAAGAACGCTTGGACAACAAGCAGTCTGTAGCCATTATCCAGGAGTACCTCAGTCGCCTTGAAAACAAGGAAATTCAGGGACGACTTCTTCTCAAAGAGGAAGATTTGAAGTCCTTTGAAGCGTTTAAGGGCTCACTCTCTGATATTTTTCTTCAAGATGACGACTATATTTATATTCCCGATAAAAAAACCATGATCACAATAGTCGGTGAGGTTTACATCCCTGCATCTTATCTTTACAGGGAAAAAGACACCCTTGCCGATTATCTTGAGCAGGCCGGTGGTATCTCGACCTACGCGGATTTCGAGTCGGCGTACATC
>JBAZWJ010000109.1:0-13053 GCA_041660385.1 Desulfobacteraceae bacterium
ACGACCCTGATGTATCCTTTCTCATCGGGCCAGGATGCAACGGTGCGAAAATCACCACGACGACGCCCTTTCGGCCCGTTACCCTTAATCTCATCCACCACGGCTTTATAGCAGAGATAGGACCTGAATCCATATCTTTTTTCCCCGAATGAAAGGGTGTCACCAGCCCATGCCCGGTAAACCTCGGCATGACGAAGAATCGCATGGTTCGAACCTTCAACTGTCAACCGGCCCCACCCAGCCCCTGTTACCACAAACCAGGCATCTTCCGTAAACCGGATTACCGGCGGGACGATGATTTCAAGAGCCGGATCATTCGTGTTATTTCCAAGAAGAATGTTTCCCGTAGCATAGGAAAAAAGATCCATGGCTCCCTTGGGAGATACGCCCCGATCCTGACCTCCGAACACAGGCTGACGGACTACTCGGGTTATTCCCTGCCCCACCCTTTCAATCATGCATGCCCCGTTCGTTACGGATCGTCTTGCCCAGAGCTTCTACAAGTTCAAGGGCAATGGGGGAATCCGAATGGATACAAACCGTTTGACAAGGCAGGGTCATTTTCCGTTTGTCCCAGCCGCCCTGCTGATTCTCCACATACGCTTCCACAAATCCGTAGCGGATGATGGTCAAGCATTGACGCAATGCCTCCTTGCAGTCATGGATGGACGATATATCGTGTTTCCTGTCCATTAGCCCAAGACTCTGGGTGTCCGGGTTGTATTGATAACGTCTTTCCGCGAATGCTTCGCATAATACCTGGATGCCTTTATTATCGCAGGCTTTATGGATTTCCGACCCATGGGGAGCAATCAGGGTTTCGATGTTTTTTCGTTTCAGCCAGAGGGCAAGATCCCTGGCAAGCATAGGCCGGTTGCAACTGTCATGGTAAAGCCCGCCATGGAATTTCACCATATCGGCATTTGGAATCAGGGCGATCTGCTCGTCAAGGGAAGCGATGAGTTCATCAACGGCCATATCCATGCTGACCCGACCGAAGTTCACTTTATCCGGGTACGAAAGATGAGCCGAAACTCCCACATGATATTTTTCCGCCAACGCTCTGAACACAGCTACCGTTTCAGCGTTTCCCGCATGGCCGCCGCAGGCGATATTCGCAATTCGAATGTGCTCCATCAAGGCCAGATCCACCGGATTGTCCGGTTCACGTTCGCCTATATCGCAGTTAATTTTGATCATAGGTCCGATTCCTCGCAGAATTTTATCCTGTCTCCAGGCTCAAGATGTTTTAAGGCTTCCGGGTCTGTGGTTCCGATGATGTTCCATCCGCCCGGAGATTCGGAAGGATAAACCCCTGTTTGGGCTCCGCCGATGGCAACCGAACCTGCCGGGACTTTTGTTCTCGGGCTGGAAAGTCTTGGCGTTTCAAGCCGCTTGTCCAGACCGATAAGGTAGGGAAAATGGGGAATAAAACCGATCATGACCACTGTATAAATGGGCGACGTGTGCCGTTCTATCACCTCCGACACGGAAAGCCCGTTGTGGGATGCCACCCGCTTGAGATCTTCTCCCGAATAACGAACCACAAATTGAAAGACCTTAGCGGCTTTTTCCATTTCTTCTGACTGTTCAGATGCCCATACCCTTTGGATGACCTGTTCTATTTTCTTTGTTAAATCGTCGATATCCGAAATCAGGGGATCGTAATGAAGAGCAAGGGCCGTGTTGGATGGGACAAGATCTCTGAATCCGGGTTGGGTGGACAGATCGTTTTTAAGAAGGCGGTAAGCAGACAAGATTTTACGGGAAACAACCGGGTCAATGGCATTTCCCATGGACCAGCACAAACAGGAATCACCTATGGGATATTTTCTGAAAAAGGTCATCTGATGCCTGATGTCATCCCCTAACCGTGTTACAACCAGAGTCTTTCTTTGTCCATGAACCGTTTCATGAAGGACATCACGTTAATACCTTTGAATCATTTTTTCAAGACCCGAATCCCGTAATCATCAGGCAATCGTATATCGTTCTTGCATTAACCCAACGACAAATTACATCCATGTTTACCACATTGAAGCGATGGGTTACGCTCTGGCTCCACCCATCCTACACACCGTACCCTGTAGGATGGGTAAAGCTTTAGCGTAACCCATCAATAAATAATCATAGTCCAACCCACCAGAATCAGGAGAGAAATAATCGTCACAGGAATTCCAACAACCGCATGTTCTTTAAAACTCATGGTGACACCCTGTTCCTCTGCTTTTTCCACCACAATAAGATTGGCGATGCTGCCCAGCAGAATGAGGTTGCCGGCAAATGTGCTGGACACAGCCAGGGTGTACCATTGGGCTGAATCGGATGTTTTGAGAAATTTCATAAGGAGCATCACTGCCGGGACATTGCTGAAAACATTGCTTAATACCGTGGTCACACCGGTCAGAACCGAAAGATTCCCCAGATCCAACCCTTTGTCAGCCAGATCATGAACAAGCATCCCCGGCATGCTCCCCTGGGAGATCCCGTGGATAATAATAAATAGTGCACAGAACAGTGTTATCAGATGCCAGTCCACCAGGCCCAGTATCTCCCGTGTCTCCATCTTGCGGCTGCAAAGAAGAACGGCCGCGATACCCAGGGCTGAAATATCCCGTGGGAGATCCGTTAAAAACAGAACAACCAGAACTCCAATGGCGATCAGTCCTTTGGTTGTCTGCCAGAGATCAAAGTCCGGCCAGTTGGGATGCTCACCTGTAAAGTCAGAAATCCCGACCCGGTCCATCTTGTTTTTATAAATTCCAATAATCACAAGGTAGCTTGCCAAAAGGGCCAGAAGGGACGGAGGCGCAGCCCAACGGAAAAAATCCATGAAATCAAGATGCCCCACCTGCCCGATCAGCATGTTCTGGGGATTTCCGATCAGGGTTGCGGCGGAACCGATGTTACTGGACACCGCAAGGCCAATCAGGAAAGGAACAGGGTTGTAACCTGTTTTTTTCAAAGCAAAAACAACAAAAGGGGCCATGGCAAAGCAGATGATGTCGTTTGCAAGAAGAGCTGAAAGAATCGCTGAAACCATCATCAGAGTCAAAAGAAACATCCGGGGCCGTTCCACAAGCTCCGCTGTCTTTGCGGCGGTGAACGTATAAAAACCACCCAGCCTGAGCTGTGCGGAAATAATCATCAGGGCATAGAGCAGGCAGATGGTGGGAAAATCAATACAGGCCACCGCATCAGAAGGAGAAATCACTTTGAAAACCACCATGGCGATGGCCCCAAGAAGGGCAACCCCCACCCGGTCAAGGGCGAGTCCCGGAATACCCCCCAGCGCAATTCCGATATAACTTATGCAGAAAATAACAAGTGCCGTCATCGTTTATTTCCCAACCATTGGAATGGTCAACGCTGCGCAAACCCCACCACTCTGACAGTTTTGAAGGACCACATCGCCTTTATGGAGAAGGGCCACCTCTTTGACAAAATTCAAACCAAGGCCCGTGCTTTTCTTGCCTGTGTCAGGACGCTCAAGGGAGTAAAACTTATCAAAAAGCTTGGGTTTTGCGTAATCGGGAAATCCGGGTCCATGGTCCCGGATGGATAAAGTTAATAATTGTCCGTCCACCTGCCCGTCCAATTCAAGTCTGCCCTGAACCGGACTGAAGTCGATGGCATTCTGGAGAAGGTTGGACAGGGCCTGTTGAAGGAGAAAGGGTTCGCCTTCCACAACCACATCCGAGGGAATGTTGGTCACCAAAGAAAGACCTTTTTTTTTCAGCAGAGGTTCTTTGCTGTCTATAACTTCCCTGACCAGCGGGCCTATGGAGATCCGTTCTCTTTTTTCAAGA
This sequence comes from Desulfobacteraceae bacterium, assembly GCA_041660385.1. Classification (GTDB taxonomy): domain Bacteria; phylum Desulfobacterota; class Desulfobacteria; order Desulfobacterales; family Desulfolunaceae; genus DYJE01. The sequence continues at coordinate 3,810 of JBAZWJ010000109.1, forward strand.
AATTTCAGATTCTCAAGGGTGGAGAGTTCCAGCAGTCTGTCCACAATATTCTGAATGCGTCCGGCTTCATTGCGAATGTTGGATAAAAAACGTGCCTGCTGCTCCGGCTCCATTTTTTCCTCAAGCAGTTCTGCCGCTCCACGGATCGCCGACAAAGGGCTTTTGATCTCGTGGGTCAGTGTCTGGACATAGCCTTCCACATAGCGTTTGCCTTCGAGAGCCTCCTGCATCCGTTCAAACGATTTGCCCATTTCCCCTATTTCGCTTTTGTCCAGCTTGGGAAAAGGCGTTCTTTTGCCGCTACGAACATCGTCGGCATAACGAGTCAGACGTTTGATGGGGCTTGTCATCCAGTTGGAAACCAAAAAACTCAAAACAATGGCGATCAGAGCCGAGATGCCGAACACCAGCCGCAGCCGGGTTATGGCGGTTCTTAAAAGGATGTTGATGGTGGTGGTGGGTTTGACAACAGTGAGGGCGCCCTGAATTTTTCCATCGACCCGAATGGGAGCCGCCACATAAAGTACGGTCGATGATCGCTCTTCTTCGTTGGCCTGGGTGGCCCTTGCCCCGTACTCTCCATCAAGAGTCAGACGTACATCCCGCCACATCTGTCTGTAATCCACCCCCACCTGACTTCCGTCTCCAGAATGGAAAACAACAATGCCCGCTGCATCGGTGATGTAGATTCCCATGTCCACAGTTGTTTTCGTGACGCTGTAAATCGTTGCCGAAAACCGGCGTTTGTCCACTTCCTTAAAAAGGTCTGCGACTTTTTCGATTTTAAAAGCGTTTTGTTCCATCTCCATACCCACCCAGGCAGCCAGAATATTGGCCTGATCCACAAGGGAATCCTCCACCCCTTCCAGATAGCGGACACGGAGTTTATCAAGGGTCCATTTGATGGGAAATGAAAAACAGAGCGTCAGAATAATCACATAACAGAGAAAAATCCGGGTTCCGAATCTCATAATCCCTCGTCAAGCGAATAGCCCATGCCGCGATGGGTCACAATGGGATCCAGGTCTGGTTTCACGGCCTTCAATTTATTTCGGAGATTTTTGATATGGGCGTCGATGGTCCGGTCCATGCTGCTTTCAGGCTCATCCCAGCAGATGTTCATCAGCTGATCTCTGGAATACACATGGCCCGGCCTCTGGATAAATGTTTTTAAAATGGCGAATTCATAGCGCGAAAGGTCCAGGTTTTTTCCAAAATAGATGATCTGCTTGCGCGATTCATCAATGGAAAACGACATGCTGTGATTTGATGAACCTGCTGGAACCCGTGTCCGTCGGATAAGGGCTTTCACCCTGGCGGACAGTTCCCGTGGACTGAAAGGTTTGGTCACATAATCGTCTGCTCCGATTTCAAGACCCACCACTTTGTCGATTTCATCTGACCGGGCCGTGAGAAAAATAATGGGAACACTCGTTGTTTTTCTGATTTCCTTGCAGAGTTCAAACCCGTTGATATCCGGCAGCCCCACATCAAGAACCACGATGTCGATGTGTTCCGCTTCAAGAACAGCCAGAGCCGGAAGACCCGAGGTCAGACGCATTGTTTCAAAGCCATCCGTTTCAAGAGCATACTGAATCGTATCCGCAATGGCCGGTTCGTCTTCCACGATGAGTACTTTCTGAGCCATGGGCATCCTTTATCCTTAGCGAAAATGCTCGTTACATATGTAGGGTGGGCTCTCGCCCACAATAATGTGGTGGGCGAAAGCCCACCCTACAGCATGATATTTCATGCGTTCTGTTTAGAACGATTCTATAATCAAGGCCGTCTCCTTAAGAAATATTATGACAACGCTCATTTTTTAATTATGCGATGACCGTAGGGGCGACCCGCTGGTCGCCCAGCCCCGCATAATCATAAACGCGGTCATTGTATATCGGTTTGGGCGACCAGCAGGTCGCCCCTACAACGTTTCGTCGGTTACATTTATATTATGGAAACAGCACTGATTTTATAATGGCATAACGAAAGCCAATTTCATTGTTTTATCCCACAACCGGAAGTGATAGGCAAGAAAAGTCGACGAAGGCTGTGGAGCAGAACAAGGACAACAATTGAAGAACCAACAACCATCAGCCCATGTTCAAGAAACTGCCCCCCATGTTCGCGGTAATTTCCTGTGAGTACCGGTACAACCAGAGCCACCAGAAGATACCAGAAAAGAGGCTTCAAACCTGTGAAAGCGCCTCTCCCCTCCGACTTTCTTTTGCCATGGAACCTGGTGAGCTGCTCCATCCCAGCATAAAATACAGCAAGAAAAAAGAAATTGATCACAACCCCTTCGATGCGATGAACCCGATCCTGGGTCAACCAGCCACCATGAAAGCCATGGGTGATGGATTCAATGGAAACACAGATCCTTATGCTGTTTACGGCAAGTGTCATGGCATAGGAAAGAAGGATTGAAACGATCAGCCATATGACACGACTTTTCCAGGTTGCATAACGATTCCCAAAGGAAAAGAACGACATGACAAAAGCGATGATCAGAAAGTTCACTCCGCCACAAGCCGGAGCAATGGCAATTCCCTGAACCACGTTAACGAATCCTTTTGACGGATCATAAAGAAAAGATACGCCGCTCAACCATTCCACAAGACCTGCCGTGGGGGAAAGTATCCAGAGAAGATCGCCAACGGATGCTCTGCTGTAATGGTATTTCAGGCCATAAGCGATGGCTGCGCACAGGGCATAAGGCATGCTCTTGACCATGGCATTGTTCATACTTCTTGTCTCATTTAAGCATCGCATCTCTATCATTCCTTTTCTTAGGATTCGTTACATATTAAAATATGCAATTGAATAAAATAACTTTTTGAAATTGCTATATATAATTTAATTATTCCGATTATGTTATTATGTAATGCATCCTTACCGGTGCATCTCTGCATGGGTTGCGCTTCAGCCCCACGCTCCATAGCCGTCAGGCTAAATGCGAAAATCAGTTTTTTTGCCCCAAAGGGGCTGCGTCATAAAGCCCAGGGTTGCGGCGAAAGCCGCTACCCTGGGACATTGCCAATTATGATTTTCAACCCCAACGGGGTTGTGTAACATTCCCATAAATTGCCCATATCCGGACGCAACCCCTTTGGGGTTGGGGATGATCGCCGGTGATCCCAGGGTAGCGGCGTTGCCGCAACCCTGGGCTATGATACGGAATCCCGTTGGGATTCGATGCAGCTTGTATCATTTAAGACCTTAGCCTGACGGCTATGCCCAGCCCCTCTCGTTCCGGGGATTCTCCCGGAACGAGGGACGGTTGCGCGATATCCAGCCTAAATACACCCTTTCTAATTGTTACTCACAAGAAACCGTCCTTTACGAAAGATGGTAACACCCAGAACCATCAGCACCAGCATAAGCCCCAACCCAGGTTCAGGAACATTGGTCATGGACTCACCCACAGCAAGTTCCGAAACACCCTCTGGGAGCGGCAGCGCCTGCTTGACATCCTTGGCCGAACCCTGTGTATTCCGCACCTCTTCAAGAACTGCGATAAACGATGTGTATTTCGTAAGAAGAGAATATTTCAAACCAAGCGCTGTGATTTCATCTTTGTTCGCCTGTTCATTTTCACCAAACCGGACATCGGAGAAAAAATCCGAAAGACGTGCTATCTTCGTTCTGGCCCAGAGGGCGCGCAAAGGTTCATTTTCCACGATGGGGCTGCTGTCTGCCACATCAAATTCCTGAACATAAGAACCTTGGCCACCGGTGCCTGTTATCCTGATTTTGCCAGTCGCTGCGCCTTTCCATTTACCCACCACAACCACCGGCCGTTCGCTGAACATGTCAGGTATCACCGAGGATTCCATATCATAGGCGTCAAACCCCTGAACACTCAGCTTGATGTCTTTCAGCAATGGAGCTTTGACATAATCGCATAGACGCTGTGCCACCTGAGCTGCTTCTTCCGGTTTAGTTACAACGAAAGGCTCGCCTTGCCCGGCACGGGCCATGCCTTCAATCAGGTAACGGTTGACAGAACTTCCGATTCCAAAGGCAAACACATTGGTCTTTGACAGGTTCTGGTGAATCAGATCAAACACATCCTTTTCCGCACCAATGAAACCATCGGTTACCACGATCACGCTTCGGGAAAATGCTGTGTTTCTGGGCATTGTGTAGGCGTCCTTCATGGCCGGAAGAAGCTCCGTGCCGCCGCCACCCTGCTGATTTGAAATCAGGCGTATGGCCTTATCAATGTTTTCTTTCACCGCAGGAAGGGACGAAGGGGCCATGCGCTCAGAAGCACCGGCAAAAAGGATGACATTAAACAGATCCGTGGGTTTCAAAGAACCGATAAGATTTTTCAAAAGTTCATTGGACACGGAGAGAGGAAAGCCGTTCATGGAGCCGGACACATCAACCACAAAGATGTACTCTCTGGGAGGGATATCGCTGTTCTCCACCCGTTTGGGAGGTTGAACCGTGAGAAGAAAGAAATTCTCCTTGTCTCCTTTGTAAAGCATCAGACCAGACTGAATTTTCTGGTCCGCCAGACGGTATCTAAGAATATAATCCTTGTTTCCCACAGCATTTTCCCTGTCCTTCAACTCCACATGGGCCACGGCCGGATTTTCGAAGCGGACAGCTGTGTCGTAGGACGTGCAGGCCACATCGTGGAGAGGCATTCCCGTTGAAAGACGGGCGGTAATATTAAACGTGGACACGGCTTTGACACCTTTTTTCAGATAGGGGTTTTCTATCCATTTGTCCGCAACAGGCGCTCCTTCTTCAGACTGACTTGAATATCGGGGACCGACCACGGTGGGGTACACGAATTCGTAAATCCCTTTTTCAGGAACAAGCAGTTCGGTGTAATGAAGCTCGATGCCCACCGTATCACCGGGCATGATGTTGGCCACGCTCATGCTGAACACATTGGGACGTTCTTCACTTAAAAGAGATGCGCTTTTCCCGCTTTGCTTTGCCTCATCAAACTCTTTCTGCGCTGTTTCCTTTTCTTTGATTTTTGCCTTGATGATCTTGTTGCCAAGGGTCATGGTCATTCCCTGGACCGCTGCCCTGGTGGATGCCGGAAAGATATAACGGGCGTTGATGGGTTTTTTCCCATGGTTTGCATAGGTCTGCCGAACCACCACATCGGCAATCACAGCGTTCACCTGCACACGGACATCGGTTTTCTTTAGCGGAAATATCTCTGTTTCAGAATCCGCACTTTCAACAAAAAAATAGGGAGACAGAGTTTTCGTCTCCCCTTCTTCCGCCATGGAGTTTGAAGCTGTGAGGACAACCGCACAGATCATCCATCCCATCCATCCAAGCTTTCGTATCACCCCTGAAAAAATTCCTTTCATCATGTATTTCATCGCCTGTTTCCCCTTGTCTGTTGTTATTCATTCCAAATGGCATTTTAAACAAAATCAATCACCGAACGTTGGATTGAAAATGACAGGCAAAGATGAAGGGATTATGAAAACAAAATGAAAAGAAGGTGAATTTTTATCAGAACTAATGCTTTCTTTGTTTTCGAACAAGTTCTTTTCAGCTGAAACGTTATACGTATTTCAACTCTTTTTTACCCACCATCATTTAGACAGCCACTTGATCAAGCTGACCGTATTAATATAAATTCAGTCAATACAATGACCTTATTATATAAAATACGGTTGTTAAACTGACCGTATTATGTATAATTGGGATCAACATACTGACTGAACCTATGGGTCGTCTATTAACAATAGGCAGCAAGACATCAACGGAGAACGCCATGTACATTCATCAAAAACAACTGGATCAGCTGAAAACCATGACCCAACCTGAAAAAGTGGTTGTTATTTATGGCGCAAGACGAACGGGCAAGACCACACTTCTCAACGAATTTCTCAAAAGCGAAAGCGTGCCCTATCTGCTGGTTAACGGCGAAGACATTGATGTTCAGGGGTATTTATCCAGCCAGTCTATTGAAAAACTGACGTCGTTTGTGGGTTCCGCAACGCTCCTTGTGGTGGATGAAGCCCAGAAGATCCCGAATATCGGAATAAACCTGAAATTGATCGTGGATCATATTCCAGGGATCAGAGTGATCGCCACGGGTTCATCATCTTTTGACCTTGCCCGCAGCATGGGGGAACCGCTGACCGGGCGCAAGTTCACCCTGAAACTTTTCCCCCTGGCGCAGATGGAAATCATGCAGATCGAAGCGCGCCATCAAACCGATGCACATCTTGAAAGCCGGCTTATCTACGGTTCTTACCCGGAGGTGGTCCTGACACAGGACAACAGGATGCGTGAACAGTATCTCAAAGAACTGGTATCCTCCTATCTGTACAAAGATATTCTTGAATTGGAAGGTGTTCGAAACGCATCTAAAATAAGTCGTCTTCTTCAACTCCTTGCGTTCCAGATCGGTAAAGAAGTGTCATTCACAGAGCTTGGAACAAGCCTTGGAATGAGTAAGAATACGGTGGAACGATATCTCTATCTCCTTGAAAAAGCATTTGTACTTCAACGTTTGCCTGGCTTCAGCCGTAATCTTCGGAATGAAATCACCCAAAACAGCCGCTATTGTTTTCTTGACAACGGAATCCGAAACGCGCTGATCAGTAACTTCAACAGCCTTGAGCTGCGTAATGATGTCGGAGAACTCTGGGAAAACTACCTGATCATGGAGAGACTGAAACGTCAGGAGTATCTGGGAGAAATGGCCAACACGTATTTCTGGCGAACCTACACACGGAAAGAGCTGGATCTTGTGGAAGAAAGGGGTGGACAGCTTTATGGTTACGAAATGAAATGGGGCAAAGACAAGCCCAAAGTCCCAAAAGAATGGACCAGCGCATATCCTGAATCGTCTTATATGCTTGTCAACAGGGAAAATTATCTTGGGTTTATTCTGTGATTGGAAATAATGATAGCTGGTTCGATACAGACTGGCATTGATGGGTTATCACCCATCACGGCATAGCCGTCAGGCTAAAGGCAAAAATCAGTTTTTTTGCCCCCAAAGGGGCTGCGTCATAAAGCCCAGGGTTACGGCGAAAGCCGCTACCCTGGGACATTGCCGATTATGATTTTCAACCCCAACGGGGTTGCGTAACATTCCCATGAATCGACCATATCCAGACGCAACCCCTTTGGGGTTGGAGATGTTCGCCGGTGATCCCAGGGTAGCGGCGTTGCCGCAACCCTGGGCTATAATACGGAATCCCGTTGGGATTCGATGTGGGTTGCATTATTTAAAGTCTTAGCATGACGGCTATGCCCATCACGGGCATCCGTGAAAGGTCATTCTATTTATCGTCAATCTTCGTGTGGCTCCACAATTAACGCCTCCGCCACAATTTCCCAGAGGTATTTCACGGGAATATTCATCTTGTGTTCGGATAGCATCTGTTTAAACTGGCCGTGACAGCTATGACAGGGCACCACGATCATGTCCGGGTCAACCCGCTTGATCTGCTCGATTTTCTTGCGCGAATAATGGGAGCGAACCTCTTTAAACGGCGTGAGCATAGTCCCACCACCACCGCCACAGCAATAGCCATTGGCCTTGGCTGGATACAAATCCACCCAGTTTTCAACAAACTGCGACAGAATCCAGCGCGGCTCTTCATAATAGCCGTGGCCGAATCGTTCCTCCGACTTCCGTCCGTAGTTGCACGGGTCGTGGTAGGCGATTTTTTCGGTAAACATCGTCTTGTCCAGCGTGATCCTGCCTGTCTTAATGTAATCCATCAGCAGATCGAACACCGTAAACGCTTTGTATTTTGTAAAGAACTCGGGGTACCACTTTTCCAACCCTGACCGGGTTGCCATGTATGCGTGTCCTCATTCGGGATACATCAGGTGCTTGATCTTGAAGTTCTCCATGTGTGAAACGATACGCCCCACAATGGTCTTCATGGCCTCGTCATCACCGGAGAAAAGACCCCAGTTCACCCCTTCCCAGTTTTCGCTGGTCATGGTGAAATCTTCCTTGGCAGCATGGAAAATCTTCCACCAGTGAACCAGATCTTCGTTCTGGGTGTTCACCAGCTTGTTATGCAGGGTGTGGAGAAGGCTAGCCCCTTCTTTATCAATGGGCGGAACAAAATCCTCGAAGCCTTCGGTTTCCGTAACTTCGGTGCCCACATCCTCAATGATGAACGTGAAATCCTCGGCTGGAATCCCGATGTTGTTTCCCGTCTCAAGGCAAAGTTCCACACCTTTGTGAATCTGGCCTGGCACTTGGTCACGGTCCACCAATCCACGGGCCGTGCGAACCATGCTTATGATGTTTATACCCATGGGGCAGGCATGTTCACACTTTCCGCACATGGTACAAAGCCAGGGGAGTTTGGATTCCACAAGCTCCTGGTCACGTCCTTCAAGAACCATGCGGACGATTTTCCGGGGATCAAATCCCTCCATGCCCGTGATGGGGCAACCTGCCGAACAGGTGCCGCAGGCCATGCAGAGTGTTGGCTGTAGGCCCATGGGCCTTAACGGTGCTGTTTGTTTGATGGTGTTTGGTACTGGATCAGTCATAACAGAATATCCTGTTAAAATATGGGTTTGCCTCCGGCGGCCCTTCCGGGGGACCAGATTTTAAAAATCTGGACAAATGGGTTTGGATTTTTCGGGCGCGGCTTGCTAAGCCAAAAAAACGAAACCCGTTTGTCAAACTTTTCAAAAGTTTGGCCCCCGGCAGGGCCGCCGGAGGCAACTTCAACTACAAAAAATCCTCAATCTCCCGCATCACGCCCGGCTCTTCAAACGTCCCAATATAAACGCTGCTGTTGGGGCAGACACTGGCACAGGCACCGCAGGCCTGGCAGGACGCATCATCCACCATGATACGGCCGCTTTCAAAATCCAGATACCGTGCTTCGTAAGGGCACTCGGGAATGCAGGCTTCACAGCGGGAACAGAGGCTGTGTCGGACAATGGCTCTGACTTTAGGGATTGGCAATGTTTTTCGTCCAAGAATCCTTAATGAGCGCATGGCTGCGGCGGTTCCTTCGTCCATGGCCTCACCGGCTTTCATGGGGGCGCGGCCAAGACCGCAAAGAAAAATTCCTTCTTTTCCCGAATCCACGGGCCTCCATTTGCTGTTCGCTTCTTTGAGAAAACCGTCAGCCGTGGCATTCACACGGAAAATTCGCTGAATATCCTGTGAATCTGATGGCACAAGACCGGTTGAAAGAACAAGGAGCGACGGCGTCAATTCAACCGCTTCCTGCATCACCGGGTCAAAACCTTTGACCCTAACCAAGCC
>JBAZWJ010000110.1:0-13043 GCA_041660385.1 Desulfobacteraceae bacterium
GGTCAGAGGCTATTATAGTATGGAATTATGTGCTGTAATAAAAATAGTAGGATGATAAATAGGCAAGAAATTCAGGAGTGCGAAAGTGAGAACTTCACATAATGCGGAACTTCACATAACATTTCCACTTGCTCGTCACCATGCACCCTCACCAGAATTTTTCCGATGAGGAGATCAGAGCCAGGTTTCTGCTGTGTTATGGAGAAGATGTGGAATTTCCTGAAGGCCGCATAGCCCATTATCGGCGGAAATGGGCCAACCTCTCGGAGCTGGTCCGTGAACTGAAACAGACTTTTTCCAGGTATTACAACCGGGAGAAGAAGCGCCGGGGAACCCTTTGGGGCGAGCGGTTTAAAAGCGTGATCGTGGAAAAAGGCGACACCCTGATCAACTGTCTGGCCTATATCGATCTGAACGCCGTGCGGGCGGGGATCGTCAAATGTCCCGACGATTACCGCTGGTGCTCTCTGGGATACCACAGCCAGACCGGGAACAGGGATGGCTTTCTTTCCACGGATTTTGGCCTTCTGGAGTTTGGTGAACTGGATGAAAAGGAGCGGTATCGGCGGTACAGGCGGTATGTTTACGAAGCCGGAGCTGTTGATAAACACGATGGAAAAAAGGCGAAAACTCTTGATCAAACTCTTGTCGAAAAGGAACGGAAAAACGATTTTGTTCCCACCGCAACAGACCTCTTCCTGCGTCGTACCCGGTATTTCACCGACCCGGGCATCATCGGCACCCGGGCCTTTGTGGCCGAAAAGGCCCGGAATTTCAGACATCTGTTCCAGTCCCGCCATGAGAAAATTCCAAAACGTGTCGAGGGCATCCACGGACTGTATTCGCTGAAACGACTGACGTCCTGAGACAGGTAAAATCTCACCACATCACTTCATAAGAACCGCCTTTCGGGGAGGATGGTATTGTTTTCCATCATTTCGGTTATGCGTGGTTTTTTCTATCGGACATAAAGCAGCGCCAATGACTTTTTCATGAATCCAGATCAAATAATCCAGAAAAGGTTTGGCCGATTGGTTTTGGTGAGGCGGCCAAACGGGGTTTTCGGAAAGATGAAAAATGAAATAATTAACCTGCCCCCTGATTCCATTGTCCCCTGATTCCATGAAGGTGCGCCCAGGCTCAGTCTATGGGGCCAAGCCCGGTTCATTAATCATCTGTATTCAATTTTCAATCATAAACATTCTTTCGGTGGCCAATTTTGACAACCCAGACAGTCAGTTCGCTATCCTGAATTGAGTAAATGATACGGTCATTCCCATATCGCAATCGATATTTCTCTTGGCCGCTGAGCTTTTTGCATGAGGGTTGGCGAGGATTTTTGCCAAGGGTCTCAATGCAAGCAAGTATTTTCGATAAATCCTTATCCGGTATCTCTTTCAAATCCTTCCAGACCGAACTTTTAAAGAAAATTTTATATTCGGCCATCTTTTTTAAGCCTCTTTATGATTTGTTCATAACTGATCAAGGATTCATCAGCTCTTTCTTCAAATGCAGCGAGATCTTCAAGATCTTCCGCGAATGATTCTCTTAAAGATTCATTTATTAACTCCGACATTGAGCGTGACGTTTCAATAGACTTAATTCTCAATGCCTGATGTAGACCTGGCTCAAGATAAACTGTTGATCTTTTAGATAATGATTCCATAGCTCACCTCCGAAAAATATGTGTTTTAATGACATTATAGCGTCATGATGTTGTGATGTCAAATATTTGAAGATGTTCTTTTATATAGAGACAAGAACAGGGACCAAGAACAGGGACAGGTAAATAATAGTCTGGTAACCGTGAACTATGGTTCAAATCCCGGTGTCAGGCTTTTTCTGTTGGAACGCCTCTTAATGAATGATAGACTATCTGGCTTGTAATGGTATTGAGCCTATTGAAAGAACTGTATTATAATAAAATTGCGGGCCAGCCGGTCATCGTTGAAAACCGGGTGACATTGATCGTCAAACGAGTTGAGTTGGGGGATTCTATGAAAGTGACACGAAATCGTCGTTTATACATGAAATTACTATATATTTTTACTACTTTCTTCCTGCTTCTTATGGCATTCGGATGTGGAAATGATCCGGCCGCTTCTTCTAATCCGTACGACCCTTTTTCCGTTTACGACGGTAAGAAGACCCCGGCAGATATGACAAGTCATAATGTGTATCAAATCGTATTCGAACTTTATATAAACGCTACCCAGTTTGGCGATATCCACGATGTGCCGTTTGATGAAAACGGGGATCAGCCCCGGAAAAAATCTGGGTTCTGCGAGGATACCGCTGATGGAATCACGGAACTCTCTGCGGTCAACACAAAAGGCACTGAATACACTGACGGGAATGGGGGGAGCCTCGTTTCCGATATCGACATCGATAGACAAAGCGGCAAGGCTGAAGGGAGCGTAAGCTGGGATAACTACAGGCTATCCAGTTCTTTTGGCCTGTTGAATTATGAAGCAGTAAATGAATGTGTCGCCAAAGGTTCGGCGCTCGTTTCAGGTGCCGTCGACCTCCAACGGGGAGTTTTTACACAGGTAACGTTATCGTTTCATAAACTGAAATTGATATTCAACAATTCCGGTGAAGCTGTTGTTACAGGTAAGATTGCCTGGGATTTTGATGATGGGGACATTACCGAAAATATGACCATGGATGTAACAATAAACGATGAGAATGACAAAACACTCGGTATGTTCAAGAACTTCAAAATAACGGCCGTAAAGGGAGAGACTGGCATATCGCTTGTGTTGTCGGGCAGATACTATTCTGCCGATTTGGGGTTTGTCGACGTGTTGACGAGCCCGGAGGTGCTGTTTGTGGAGTATGATTCTTTCTGGCCGGTTTATGGGGTTATCGTTGTAGATAACACAGCAGGGGAAGCGGCATATTATGATTTTGACTATTATGGCGGGGGTGTGTCAATTATAGAATAGGCTTTGCGGATTAGGATGGGGAAAAGATGAATAATTGACCTGTCCCCAAACCGTCGTCCCCAAACCGTCCGTAGATGAATACTTCACGGTAGCCAAGACATGTTCTTATCAATTAAATTTTCGTCTTCTACATAAGGAAGGGAAGTACAAGGAATATGAACATCTATATAAAGACCAGAAACTTCCTGTAAAGGTGACTATAAAGATTTTTAAGGTTGAAGAGAAAAAGAGTTTCAATATACTTGAGAAAGATTCAAATCCAGTATTATTTGGTACGGCAATGAATTCAACAGGGTTTACCATGGGGTATATTAACTTGGATGAAGGCAACTATAGGGTGATTCTCGAATCTGAAGTTCAAAATTTAAATTTGGCTGGCATAATAGTAGACTTTATTATTGGTGTTCGCCCAAAAACGTCTTGTCCTTTAAACTATTGATTAAATTGGCTAACAAAGCTCTTCCACTCGGACCGGACTACAGCTTCCCGGTTTCGGTATCTGTCATTTATCAAACTTTTTCGCTCTTCAGGTCAGTGTCGTAATTTGCTGTCCGGCCGGTGAAGAGCAGCGTTAACTAGGCATGAGATAATGAAGAAGAATATGAAAAAAAAGAAAACAGAAATACAAGATACCAATAATTTCGAACCTGATTGGCTTTATGACAAGCCATCTGATAACAATAATCCGTATACTGATGAAGAAATTGAACTATTTGTTGAAGGTTTTATTGAAGCTCACGGTGATACTCCGGCTTGGAAAGAAACAGTACGCAAATTAGGTATGAAAGAAGCAATAGAGCAATTAAGAGATGGTTTTAAAAACACAGATACAAGAAAATATCGTAAACTACCATCGTTACATTAAAAATGATAACAACCGCTTCCACCAGAGCGGGCTATAGCAGCGCGTTTTTGAGCAGCGTCAGTTTTCAACCTTTTTCGCTTCTCGGTGGCCTTCGTGATGCACCGCCCACCGTGTGAAGCGGAGCGTTATCACCAAAAAGATCAGATATAGCAAAGATTATGAAAAAGCTTACTCCAGCTCAAAAGAAAAAAAGGAACGCTGAAAAGGCAGAGCGACAAAGAAAATACGAATGGATTTTCATCAACGGCAAGCAAGTCAGAATAGAGCGCCCTCCAACGGTGGATGGCATTCCTGTAGATCAGTTCATTGAAGAGAATACTGATCCGATCTGGCTTCATCAAAATGAGCTTTGGGAGCTGATGCCAGCAGAAGAATCTTTTTTTGCTCCTGAGCCATCGGCGGCATCAGATATTACCGAAGACGAAATACCGTTTTGATTATGGACCACAGGTGTATGTCATCACTCTGACCGGCGGTATGGGACGAAAGTCATCCCGGAATGCTTTTGATCTCATACAGAATACTCCCAAAGATAAAAACATCGTCCTTCTTTCAACCGGCCATTTTATCGGTGAGGGATTCGACGAACCACGGCTCGACACCCTGTTTCTCGCCATGCCGATATCGTGGAAAGGGACATTGCAGCAGTATGCGGGCAGGCTCCACCGTTTGTTTCAAACAAAAAAAGAAGTCCGGATCTACGATTATGTGGATGTCAAAGTCACCATGCTTGAGAAAATGTATCGGAAACGGCTGAACGGGTACGCTATTATGGGCTATAAGGTCAAAGGTGACGATTTCATGGACGCCCACTTTGATATCATTTACGATAAAGACAACTTCCTGCCTGTTTTCATAAAGGATTGTCTTGCCGCTGGAAAAGAGATCCTCATTGTAAGCCCTTTTATCAGACCAAGGCGCACTCGTGGGATGATAGAACATCTGAACGCCGCATTCGGTAACCCTGTCCGTTTCACAGTGGTCACCCGGCCGAAAGAGGATTTCCCGGATAAAGATCACTTTCTCTGGCAAAAGGCTTTGGATCTCTTGATCGAAAACGGTGCCAACATCCTTTTCAAGTCTCGCATCCACCAGAAATTCGCCATCCTGGACCACCGAATCGTATGGTACGGCAGTATCAACCTGCTGAGTTACGGAAGCGCGCAGGAAAGCATGATGCGGTTAGAGAGTTCAAATGTTGCACTTGAATTGCTGAAGAGCATCGAGGACGCCTGACATCACATTGGATTTTATGTTTATAGGAAAAAGTACGAAATAATCATCTCCTTTCAAAAAAGCTATGCTATGATGCCGCGAATTCAATTTGAGCGGAATTTAATTTGAGCGATAAGACCATTTGGCTTCCACTTTTTCCCTGACTTTTATTTGGAGATTTATTCATGTTTACATTCAAAGCACTTCGCTTAAAAGTATTGTTTCATCCTTATCGAATCCTTAACAAATCAGCGCTGATACTGACACTGTTCTTTTACCTTTGTTTCAACCCAGCGTCCGCCCATTGCGACGCTAAAAAAGCCGCTGCCAACATAGGTTCAGTGCTGAGCTCCATGATCAACGGCACAGCCACATTCCCTCCGCGATTTGGAATCAACAAACAGCCTGTTATTAAAGACCCGGATATCCGTCTTTCTTTCAAAAGTTCTTATCTGAACAAAGTCATCGCGGCATATCTTAAAAATCCCATTGCCCTGGACAGTTACAGTGGAAAACCCAAAAGCTTTATCACGGTTCACAGCATCGTCACCTACCTCGATCCCAAACGAAACATCATCATCATCAAAGGCCAAGGCGGAGTGCTGACCCTTGGAACCTCTCTTGCCGGATTAAGCGGTAAACTTGTCCTTAAAAGAGCGGAGTTTGAAATTGCGCCGACTTTTTCAAGAAACAAAAACGGCCAGCTTCTTCTGGAATTCGTACCTCGGTGCGTTTATCTTGATATCGACCGAACCGCTCCGTTCATTGACCTCAGCATAGCCCACACGTTACAGGAATTGTATTTCAACAGAAAACCCATCAACCCTGTGAACGTTTCAGACCTTCTCAACACCGATGTCAAAGGTGGAAAGAAACCGCTGGTTCGAAACAGAATCGCAAAGGCCGCAGTGATCGTAACAAAAAACGATATTGAAGTAAGGGCTGAGTGGGTTGTTGATTGAAAATCATTGAATAATATTAAAAAAATAATAAGATCATTGGTATTTGAGTTTGTAATATCTCAATATTAGAATTATAATAAAATGTTGAATAAATCAGATCATATAGAATATATCTCCCTGAATATACTTATAATAATGTTTCATCCCGCTTTATAACAAAAGCGTCCTATCCATGTTTTGATTGCATACTACACCAAAAAGGAAGGAGCTCAATGACAACAATCAACACATCATCTGAACATAAATTTGAAAAAATCGATTTCTATGCCCGCTATTCCATCCAGGCAAAATTGACATTTCTCGCTGGTTCGTTCATCGCGGCTCTTTTACTAATCGTAGGCTATGCTTTCAATACACTCCAGACCGTGAAAGTTAACGGGCCTCTTTATTACGCCATCGTTATGGACAAGGATCTTATCGCAGATATTCTTCCCCCGCCAAACTACATCATTGAAAGCTATCTGACAGCCTTTCAACTGGCTGGCGAAAAAGACCCAGCTCGTATCAAAGAAGCAGTGGAAAAATTCAGAAATCTCAAGACAGGTTCTGGCGGCTTTGATGAACGGCAACAATACTGGGACAAGCATCTTCCCAAAAACGCATCTTCCCTACGAAAAATTATGCTTGAAGATTCTAGAAAACCGGCAATAGAGTTTTTCGACATCGTGGACCGCGAACTTGTCCCAGCTGTCATGGCTGGCGACAGTGAAAAAGCCCATCTTATTGTTCACGAAACGTTAAAAGAAAAGTACGAAAGCCACCGAAGGGCCATAGATGAAGTGGTCAAAATTGCAAACGAGGATTTCACCGAAGCTGAAAACAAGGCAGCCCATGTTCTTCGCTGGCGCTTCATGGGTCTTGGGATTCTTGGCCTATTTCTGATCACGGGTTCTATCCTTTTTGTGGCTTTACCGGTTGCACGAAATATATCAAAGCCCATCTCAGAGGGTGTTCGAATCGCAGAAAACATCGCAAAAGGTGATCTCGCTCATGATGTACCCACCATACTTCAAGCCCGTCAGGATGAAATAGGAAACCTTGCAAGGGCCATGCAGGGCATGATGGAAAACCTCCGTCGTATTATCAGCGATATCTCAAATGGGGTTCAAACCGTAGCTTTTTCAGCCACCAGCTTGTCATCTGTCAGCGCCCAGACAGCACACAACGTCCAGACCCTGACCAGCAAAACATCCATGGTGTCGTCCGCAGCAATTGAAGCCAGGTCAAATACAGCCTCCGTTGCGTCCAGCATGGAAAACGCCACAACCGATCTCACGTCAATTGCCGCTGCCACGGAAGAAATGAGTTCGACCATCGGTGAAATCGCATCGAATTCGGAAAAGGCCAGGGCCATCAGTGTGGAAGCAGGCAAACAAGCTGTATCAGTGTCTTCCCTGATGCTTGATCTTGGAAAAGCAGCAAAAGAAATCAACCAGATCACAGAAACCATCAACACCATATCATCAAGGACCCGCCTCCTCGCCCTCAATGCCACAATTGAGGCAGCCTCAGCCGGTGAAGCAGGAAAAGGTTTTGCCATTGTGGCCAGAGAGATAAAAGAACTTGCCAGTCAAACCGATGAAGCCACCGATGTCATCAAAGATAAAATTGGTGGGGTGCAGAACTCCACAAGTAACGCAATAACCGACATCGAAAAAATAACAAAAGTCGTTGGTGAAGTTGAGCAGATCGTGATGAGCATCGCCGCTTCAATTGAAGAACAAGCATCTGTGACAAGCGAAGTAGCCAGCAGCATTTCCCATACAACGTCAGATGTTCAAAATGCTAATAAACGTATGGCAAAAACGGCGGAAACTTCGGCAACCATGGCCGGTGAAGTATCTCAAATTGATACCGCCGCAGGAGAAATCCGCATTGGCGGCGAACAGGTCCAGTCCAGTGCTGTTGAACTTTCAAAACTTGCCGAACAGCTAAAAAATCTGGTTGGCCGCTTCAGTATTTGAGAAAAAACCAATCTTAATCAATCACAAATCAATATCGTAGGCTTTGATTTTACTTAAAAGAGAAGGATGACTGATTTCAAGGAGCCGGGCAGCATGGGTACGATTGCCTTTTGTTTCAACCAGAGCTTTGATGATCATCTTGCGCTCCAGATCTTCACGGGCTGCTTTTAAAGAAAAAGACCGATCAGACTGATCAACCGTTCCGTTTCCATCTTCGGTTCTGTCACTCCGGGCAAACCCCTTGATCAACCCTGTAAAGTGTTCTGGTTGAAGCACATCGTCATCAGCAAGGACAATGGCCCGCTCAATGGCATTTTCAAGTTCCCGGATGTTTCCCGGCCAGTCGTGGTTGAAAAAAAGTTCCATGGCCGAAGGGGCGATGGACCTCACATGCCGTCCAAAACGTCTGTTGTACATGTCCATGAATCGTTCGCAAAGCACCGGAATATCCTCGGTGCGATCTTTCAAAGGCGGTAATTTGATGGCAAGGACGTTCAATCTGTAAAACAGATCCTCTCTGAACCGTCCGGTTCTCACCTCATCTTCAAGATTTCTTGCTGTGGCAGCAATAATCCGTACATCGATCTTTCGTGTCTTCAGCTCTCCCACAGCCCTAATCTCGCTCTCCTGAAGAACACGGAGCAGCTTCACCTGCATGGAAACGGGCAGTTCGCCGATTTCGTCAAGAAAAAGGGTGCCGCCTTCCGCTTCTTCAAAAAGACCTTTTTTATCCGTCTTTGCATCGGTGAAAGCCCCTTTTTTATAACCGAAGAACTCGCTCTCCATGAGATTTTCAGGAATACCGCCGCAGTTCACGGGAACCATGGGTTTATCGGACCTGCTGCTCATCCGGTGAATTCCACGTGCGATCAACTCTTTTCCCGTACCGCTGCCACCAGTGATCAAAACCGTGGTGGCGAATTTTGCCGCCTTTTCAGCCAGCCTGAATACTTCTTCCATGACCCGACTTTTCGCCGTGATATCGTGGAAACTGTAGCTGGTCTCTATGGTCTGGATTCGGTTTTTCAGGTAAAGATTTTCTGACTTCAGCGTTTCACGTTCGCTTGCTTTTTCAAGAACCAGCCGGATCTCATCCGCCTTGAACGGTTTTGAAATGTAATCGTAGGCCCCCAGTTTCATGGCCTCCACCGCCGAATCAATGGTGCCGTAAGCCGACATGACGATCACTGTGGTTCCGACAAGTTTCTCCTTCCCCAATGTCAGAAATTCCATGCCGTCCATTTTCGGCATCTTGATATCGCAGAGAATGAAATCATAGGGCCGCCCCTCAGCTCGGGCCAACTCCACCTTTTCAAGCCCTTCACCGCCATCGGATGCTGTTTCCGTCTCATAACCGCCAAGGGTCATCATGGACGAAAGCATATGCCTCATGTTTTCTTCGTCATCGATTACCAGTAGGCGTTTTTTCTGAGATTCCATGGAGTTTCTTTTCCTTATTTTTTATTAAACTGATGCGAGACGCATAATGATGTTCGTATCATAGAGATTTTTTACCGGTTTTTTCATAAACGCTCTCTTCCCAGGCCTTTTCTTTCATGGATTTGATGGTTAAAGAGTTATCTGCGTTTTCTGAATAACTGATGAGTGAACCAGCAGCGTCCTTGACAGGTCTTATCACGATATTATCATTCACCACTTCAAAGAAAACAGTTGAAGACTTCAGCCTTTTCCTTATGGCTTTGGGTATAGTGATCTTCCCATTGCCGGTTATCTTAACTGTTTCCGTCATCATCATCTTCTACCTCAATTATCTAAAACGGTAATACATTTTTCACTGTAGGGCAATTGCATATCTTTATGGTCCCAAAGTTGTTGGTCCTCGTTCCGGGGAGAATCCCTGACTTTAAACGATAGATTTATGCATAGCAAGAATGCGTCAGACCCTCGTAGGTCGGGTAGAGAAACGAAACCCGACAAATGATCCGATCCTTAACATAATCGGACGTTTATTTTATTGAAGGTGTCGTCAGTGAATAAACACCATTTTCTGTTTCAATGACCAGCACCCGTCGGATTTCGTGCCTCTATCCGACTACTCGTTTCTCAAACTCTGAATCATTGTTCGAGAGCATTGAGATTCAAAGGGTGTCCACTTTTTAGGCCGACAAGATTTTATTACCATACAGACTTATCGGGTAAAGACAGGGAGAACCCCCGGAACGAGGGGCTGTTGCGCGATGCGTTTACCCTGTTTTTCAATAGCCTGTCAAATTAAATAAAAACCGGAAACACCAAAGAAAACTCCGTCCCCTTCCCTTCTTCGCTCAAAACCTCAATGGTCCCGCCCATATCCCGCACCATGGTGTAACACACCGAAAGTCCAAGCCCCGTACCTTTCCCCGGATCTTTTGTAGTGAAAAACGGATCAAAAATATTTCCCAGATTTGCCTTGGGGATACCCATGCCGTTGTCCTGTATGCTTATTTTGAGCCGTGATACGCCGTTTCCCATTTCCCCATCGCCGTTCAAGATAACGGTTTCGATCCGTATCAACCCGTCGCGTGTCTCTCCTGAAGCTGCCATGGCATCCCTGGCGTTGATGGCCAGGTTCAGCAGAATCTGCCGAAGCTGATCCGCATCGCCTCTTATTCTGTCCGGGTCAGCTTCAAGCTTGAGATCCATAGTAATCCCAGACATCAGCGGCTGGACTTTCATCATCTCCGTCACATCCCGCACCGCATCATGAACGGAAATATCCGTCAACTGAACAGGTTTTGTCCTTGCGTAGTTCAGCAACTGCTTGATGATCCTGTCGATCCGTCCAAGCTCCTTTTCAGCCCGTT
Organism: Desulfobacteraceae bacterium; assembly: GCA_041660385.1. Lineage (GTDB taxonomy): Bacteria > Desulfobacterota > Desulfobacteria > Desulfobacterales > Desulfolunaceae > DYJE01. Next base: position 10,759 of record JBAZWJ010000110.1, read on the forward strand.
CTATAAAATCCTGTTTCTGTTCAACAGGAATATCCTGATTTTTCAAAAGTTCCAGATAGCCGCTTACAATACCCAGGGGATTACCGATTTCATGTGCGATCCCCGATGACAGTCGACCCACCGATGCCAGTTTTTCCGCCCGGATGATATCAGCCTGAGCTTTTTTTAATTCTGTGTTGGCAATTTCAAGTGACTTCACCGTCCGTTCAAGCTCATTCCTGTGAATGGAAATCCGTCCCAGCATGTTGTTCAGAGCTGTGGACAATTTATTAAACTCGTTACCCGATTTCTCATCAAAAGCAAAATCACCGGTTTCACCTTTAAACCCCTCGGCCCGCCGAAGCAATCGCTGGAGCGGTTTCACAGCCACTTTCCCGATCTGATAAACACCGACCCAGGTCATCAAAAGGCTGTTGATCAGAATATAGATAAAAATCAGACTCTGGGCTTTCCGAATCTTGTGATACATCGACCCCAACTGAATATGAAGCCCAACCCCTATCCGTGATCCTGGCATATGATGCAGCGGTGCGGCAAATAAAATAGACTGATGCTGAGTCCAGAATAACCCGAAACCATTACCCGTGTGGTTTTCAAACGCCCTCCGCGACACAGCAGCCTCTCTTGCCATGGATTCCAGTTTCATATCATAGGGGCATGTTTCTCCCAGTGTGGTCTTGTCCCCGGATTCAGGTGCAACAATCAGCACAGATGGGATCCCCGATTCCTCCATAATCTTCTTCATGGCAGCCGTAAGATTTCCGGCATTTACCGGCTCGTCAAACGATGGAAAAAGATCATTACCCTTCTGTTCAAGCACAGCAATAAGCATCCGCCCTTTGGCCATCTGTTCCATGACCAGCATGCGCTCAATCAGGTTGATGGTCACAAAAGCGGTGAGCGCCATGGCGAAAAACAGGAGCAACGCCACATTTACCGCAATATTTGTTTTCAATCCATTGGTTGACATCATCGTCCGGGCCTTTGTTTGTTTACTATGCTTTTTTCGAACTCAAGCCTCCGGGCTTCGGGAGCCTCCCAGTATTTGTCCATTGTGTCCTGTATGTTTTTCAGCTCTTTCTCCCGAGTCAGCGCCGCATCAATACTCTGGGCATGTTCAAATAAACCAGCCTGTAAACCTCATATCTGCTGGTAAACCTTTTGACAAAATCCTGTTTGTGCTCATAAACCCGCCGAACCAGATCGTTTGTAACCCCAATATAAAGCGTTCCGTTGCGCTGACTTGCGATGAATTGTGAAGTTTGGATTTTCGTGCAAAACAATGGGGTTATAGCATGGGTTTCGCGGGTGGTAAAGATGTGAAATGGGTATAGAGAACGTTCAAGCTGCGATGCTGAACCACCATGGATTCCGGGTCGGCTTCGGAATCAAACGGTGTCGTTCTGCAATGCCCGTCTCTGTTTCAAACGTCCCGTATTTTCGGTGTCCACCCGGAGTGACAAGTGCGGAGGGTGGCTTAGGGAATCGGCAGCCATGCTGATCCAAATATCAAAAATTATATTTGATAAGGCTCTGGAAATTCATCTAAATCCGTAGGTCGAGCGAGAGCTCGACCTACGTACACCGCCTCGAATACACCCCGAAACCATCGCCAACCGTTGCCATACCATTTTAAATCCAGGCCTGTCATGTTGCATCCTATGTCTGTGATAACAATCAGATAATGTTCAGCATTTTTGTTTTTTCCCATAACACTTATCTTGTGTACCTTTTAATTTGAATTCTGACCGTCCGGCTGGTATAGCGCAAAAAAACTAAAATTCATAAGAGACCTGACATGGCGAAAAACAAACATTCCAAAAAACAGCGCAAAGCCGAAGCCGACAGAATGCTGAATATGAAACCGGAGCATCTGATCGCGCTCGGTGACAAAGACATTGAAGCTGGCCATTTCCGTAATGCCATTTCACTTTACAAACAGGCGCTTAAAAACAAAGGCAATCCCGAAGTCATCAACCTGGCGCTGTTCAGGGCGTATCTTTTACGTGGCCAGCAGCTTCTGGACAAAGGCATGACCAAGGAGGCCGATGCAACCTTTGACAACGCCATGGCCAGTAAACCTGGCCTGGGTTCTCTTTCCGAGGCTGACATTCTTCTGTGCATCCATGCCATGGATGAAAAACAGGGCGTTGAAATGTATAGCGGTTATTGTTCACAAAAAGGACCGCTTCCCTCCGTGGAAACCCGCCTTGCAGGGAAACTGCTAAAATCAGAAAACGCGGGACTTCTGAAAAACGGCCTCCATGAATCGTCACGTCTGAAAG
>JBAZWJ010000111.1:0-12926 GCA_041660385.1 Desulfobacteraceae bacterium
GATGTCATGGGAAGGATTGGACCGGGTGAAAGTGACCCAGAGGAAATTGCCGATGGCCCGGGACGAGAACTCGCTGTCTTCGGTAAAAATCATCAACGGAAAACCAGAAAGGTTCTGGGATGATAAACAGGATGTCAGCCGTTCCACATCGGTTAAGGCGTTTTCTTCGGTGGAATAAACAGGGGCTTCGATCACGAGAACGCCGGGCATGGCCACGGCAGGATTTTTGAATCCTGTGGCGAGTTTCAGAGTTCCGGGAATGGTTCGGGAGAGGCTCCGCACCGCTTTTCCGGCGGCTGCGATAATCACTTTGGAACCCTGGTTTAACCCTGTGCCGGAATAATCCAATGTGTCCATGGTGGTTCGTGTTTGAAAATGAAGATCTCGCGTAAGGTCGATTCGTTCGAGAATATGGGCCATGAAGGATGCCACATCGTGGATATCCAGAGCCGGATTGTCTTCCCTGGCCGTGATGAAAAGGTATTTGGCCAGTGCGCAGTGGCCGAAGCCCAGAATGGCGTTGGCCTGGGTGAGGATTTCCATGGGGCTGCGCTCGGTATAAGGCAGATACCGTTCGCTGCCGATGGCCAGAAGCAGGGGATGAACGCCTGCGGCATCTACGGCGTGGAGCGCCGAAACGCCGGGAATGGACACAGGAACCATGGGATCGGTGATTTCGTGAATCAGTTTGCCGAAGCTGGTGTCTTCCTGGGGAGGCCGTCCCACGGTGGTGAAGGGCCAGATGGCATCGGGCCGGTGGTACACGTTTTCAACCCGGACAAAAGGGAACGGGTGTTTCAGGCTGTAATACCCCAGATGATCACCAAAGGGGCCTTCGGGCCTGGTGGCGCTTGTGTCAATGGTTCCGGTGATGCAGAAATCCGCGTCCGCAGAAATCACATGACCATGCTTTCTTATATATCGTAAAGATCGTCCTGCCAAAGCTCCGGCAAAAGCCACTTCGGGCAGGCCTTCGGGAAGGGGCATGACCGCAGAAAATGTATGGGCTGGCGGCCCGCCGATAAAGATGCTCACCTTGAGAGGCTTTCCTTGTTCCACCGCATGGCTGTGATGGACGCCGATATCCCGCCGGATCTGGTAATGCAGCCCGATTTCCTTGTTTTTTTCGTAATCGTTTCCGCCCAGCTGAACCCGGTACATGCCCAGATTGGAATGCATGATTCCCGGTTTCAAAGGATCTTCGGAAAAAACCTGGGGAAGGAGAACAAACGCCCCGCCGTCATCAGGCCAGCTGACGATCTGGGGAAGTTTATCAATGGACGTGGTCTGCTGAAGAACCGGGCCATTAAAAACCCGTAACGGAAGAGCCGTGATGCCGGTCAACGGAAGGGATGCGAATGACCAGGGCGCTTTCATAACCGATCCCGGATCAGCCTTCATGCGGATCAGCTGCTTGACCCTTTTCAGCGTGGATCTGAAAATAAACCGTGACCGCTCAATCGTTCCGAAAAGATTGGAAACAGCCGGAAACGCGCTGCCCTTGACCCTTTCAAAATAGATCGCAGGCCCTTCGTTCCTGTAAACCCGCCTCTGGATTTCAGCCATTTCGAGATAAGGATCCATTTCTTCTTTGATCCTTATTAGATGGCCGTGCTGCTCCAGGTCATCCACACATTCTCTCAGGCTTTTGTAAATCATTACAGATTTTCTCACTTATCGACTTTATCATCAATGCGTTGCAGGGCGGGTTTGGAACCCGCCCCTACCTGTGCCGTCACCGTGATGGGGATTGATTGTTCCGTATTCAGCACCGTTTGACGAATATATAAATGCCCCCATCCTCAATTGGACGTTGGATGTTCAACGTTGATGGCGTCGTAAAAAGTCCCATATGCGGCGTTATAGTGTTTGGCCAGACGTTCGACGTACTACATGTACGCCTTCACGCCTGGCCAAACACTATGCCTTGCCTATGGGCCTTTTTCCATAGCCATCAGGCTACTTTTTACGAGTTCATCAACGTTGGATGTTCGACGTTCATTTTTTATTATAATTCAACCGCCTCTCTATAACCGAAGCGAATACTGTTATCCAGATAATAAATTTTCGAAGGCTTGAATTTGTACCAGGCCACTTTGAAAGATGCTTCAAGGGCCGCAAGGGACATCATGGGCGACATGGGCATTTTCCCCATTTCACGGATGAAGGTGAAACGGCTGATGTAAAGGGCATAGGCCGATGTGGAAGCCATATCAAAACCGCCTTCCTCAATGATTCCTTCCATCTGAACTCCCCGGATGTCCGACCAGCCCGAGGACGCCTCGTGAACCTCACCGGCCACGGCACGGCCTTCCCGACTGTTCGCAATATGATGGGAATCGGGGTTTGAAAAGAAGTAAAACGCCTTGTTACTCAGGACATAGTACACCGGAGTGGCCCAGGGTGATGCGCCGTCATTGGTGGCAAGGGTCAGCACATGCTGGGAATGAATCAGTTCCAGAGCCTTTTTCGTTAGATCATAAGAGCTGTTTTCCACGTGTTTTCTCCATAATGGTATGAATGGGGATCTTGGACATCAAGGTCTCGGACAATCGGACAAAATGATTTACAAACTATAATCTCTGGGGCATGGTTATGCAAGTCATTCCTCTGTAACCCTTTTGATTTTGACAAGGCGATACATCTATGAACATTGATCGACCAACCCTTCCTTCGACCATCGTGGACTTTCACGTTCACCTTTTTCCGGACAAGGGATTTGATGCCATCTGGAAAGCCTTTGCCACCGTGTATCAGGTTCCCGTTCTCCATCATCTGTATCACGGACAATGTGTGGAATACTTGCGTGAAAGGAATGTGGGTCCCATGGTTTACTCCAATTACGCCCACAAAAAAGGCATTGCCCGCCCCATGAACAACTGGAACGCACATCTTCTGGATACCACGGAAGACCTCTACTGTTTCGCCGCCTTTCATCCCGATGACGACGACGCGCTGGCCTACGCTGAAGAGATTCTTGCCCATCCCAAAGTCATGGGCATCAAGCTTCATTTCCTCATTCAGACCTTTTTCCCCCATGACCGCCGCCTCTATCCCCTGTACGAGCTGGTCATGACCAAGGGCAAACGCCTTCTCATGCACATCGGAACCGGCCCCATTGGCAGCGAGTACACAGGCATCGGCTATTTCAAGAAAGTTCTGGCCGATTATCCTGAGCTTCCCGCCAACATCCCCCACATGGGCGGGTACGAGTACAAGGAATTCATGGATCTCCTCGACTGTCACCCGAACCTTTACCTCGACACCTCCTACAGCTTTTGGCCCCAGGCTCCCGGCGGTTTCAATCTGGACAATGCATTCCTCGAAGCCCATAAAGACCGCATTCTCTACGGCTCGGATTTCCCCAACATCATCCTTCCCCGTGAAGACGAAATCACCGGTCTTCTCTCAAAGAATCTGTCCCAGGAATTTTACAATAAGGTTTTTTACGAAAATGGGAAAAGACTGATCCATGAGGTGCTCCAATTATAAAAATTATCACGCGTCCTTGATCAACGCATTCAAATGTGAGGCCGACCGGCTCATGTCCATGATGGCTTCATCAACCTGGAGAAGCATATTCCGTATTTCTGATGAAATCGTCGCAAGATCCTGAGATGTTGAATTGGTGTTAAGCCCGTGGGTGATTGCGTCAAATTTATTTTTCATCACTTCCAGGGATGAGGAGGATGAACTCAGAACCGCTCGGATATGACTGTTGAATTTTACTATTTCGCCGGTGATTCCTTTTGATTTGATGGCCAGATCCTTGACTTCTTTTGCGACAATCTTAAACCCTTCGTTGCTTGAACCTGAGGAACCCGACCGTTCTGCCTCTATCCTGGCATTCAAAGCGAGGATATCTGTCTGCTCTGAAATGGCTTTGATCGCCGCTGTGGCATCTTCAATATTTTTAAGATCTTGACTTAACGTGGCCACACCGGAAATGACAGGTGTCAGAGTGGTGTTGAATTCGGCAAAAGACCCCTTCAGCACTTCCTGGAATCCATGAATATTTTTTGCAATATCGTCATTCCCAATAACCTGTTTCTGGATCTCTTTGATCGTATTTTGAAATTCCTCAATGGATGCCGCAAGCTGAGCGGACATCCCTTCCGCATCGTTTCTCATTTTGGCCAAGGCTTCATTTTTCGTTTTTATCTCAAGTTCTGCCAGTTTTTGCCTGGTTATATCCACGGCAATGGAAAAAGCGCCAAGCAGCTCTCCTGATTTTGATAAAATCGGACCTGAATCCACCAGAACATGAATGGTATTATTTTTGCGGGTTTTCAGCGATGCTTCAATACCCCTTATCGCTATTCTTGTTTCAATCACTTTTGTTGTGACTGAAGGCCTGCTCGGATCGTTGTAAAAAAAAGAACTGACGGTTTCACCCACAAATTGTGCTGACGTCTTGTTTTCAATCTCTAAGAGGTTTAATCCTGCCTGGTTGGCGGATACGATATTTCCCTTGGGGTCTGTGATCAGCATTGGAAAGGGTGTCGCCTCAACAATAGCCTCCAGTCGTTGATTTCGAAGTTTCATAGAATCTATTTCAGAAACAATGCCCCCAAGGGTTTCGGAGCTTAACCCCTCTTTCGTGGAATTTAATGCCAGAAGCATTTTATTCAGTTCATTTTGAATTCTCTTTCCTTTCATAGCAAAATAGAACATGGCCAAAATCGCTATCACAATGATGATCAATGATGTGGACATAAAAATATTCTCCTGTGATGGGTTGAAATAAGACAATACCGATCCGGTCGGCATTATACTCATTAATTTATTTTAATTATGGAGATCTTGTTTTGGAGTTTTGTACTTCGAATATCGATTTTTTATTTTCTTAAAACTAACATGGCCACCGGATGCTGTCAAATCCGATACAGTGGTAGGCCGTAAAAATTGTGAATTTCGAATTCATGAGACATCCAATCCATCCTTAATTAATATTGACGAAGCAGCCCGTGTTCATGTACAAATCGAGTTTTATAAGCAGGATTGTAATTAGGCTTCTAAAGTTTTGGTTTTACCTGAAATTCAGGTTTTTTATTTGCAACGGCAACCCATCAAGCGGTTCCGGACGAACCGGAAACGAGAGATCATATGATACAGCTGATCAAAGGATTTAAAGACATTCTTCCCGATGAGATCGGGCTCTGGCAGGAAATCGAGGCCACAGCCAGAACCATGTTCGAGGATTTCGGATACCGGGAAATCCGTCTGCCCATCGTGGAAAAGTCGGAGCTGTTCGCACGGAGCATCGGCGACACCACGGACATTGTGGAAAAAGAGATGTACACCTTCGACGACGGAAGACGTGGCCTTGTGACATTACGGCCCGAAGCCACGGCGTCCGTGGTCAGATCTTATATTCAGCACAAGATGTTCGCCGAAGAACCGGTGCGGAAATTTTACACCATCGGACCGATGTTCAGGCGGGAACGACCCCAGAAAGGGCGTTATCGCCAGTTTTACCAGATCGATGCCGAGGTGTTCGGAATCTCCTCACCCCTCATCGACGCACAAATCATCTTCATGCTTGTGTCCTTGTTCGAGCGGCTTGAGGTGAAAGACGTATCGGCCCATATCAACTGTCTGGGCTGTCCGACCTGCCGACCTGATTTCCAGAAAGCTCTGTACACGCTGCTGGAAGCGAAAAAAGGCGAACTGTGTGAAAACTGCGTAAGACGAAGCGAGAAAAATCCGCTGCGGACCCTGGACTGCAAAGTCCCGACCTGCCGTGAAGCCCTGGCCGAAGCACCATCCATCCTGGATTATCTGTGCTCCGATTGCCGGAACCACTTTGACACCGTGAAGCAGAATTTGGACAAACAGAACGTTCATTATGAAATCGACCGGCATCTTGTGCGCGGGCTTGATTACTACACCCGAACAGCGTTTGAGATTCTCACCAATAGCCTGGGCGCTCAGAACGCCGTGGCAGGTGGTGGCAGATACGACGGTCTTGTGGAGGCCCTTGGCGGACCACCTCAACCGGCCATCGGGTTCGCCATCGGGTTTGACCGTCTTGCGGAAATTCTATCCCAGACAAGGCTGGCAGCTATTAAACGGCCAAAAATCTACATGGTCCCCTTAGGTGAAGCGTGCAAAACCATGGCCTTTGAATGGGTGTGTGCCCTGAACCTTTCCGGTGTCCCCACGGAAATGGACTTTGAAGACAGGAACCTGAAAAATCATATGAAAAGGGCGGACAAACTCCATGCGGGTTACGCCCTGATTCTGGGGGAAAACGAATTAATTAACGGTCATGCAGTGCTGAGAAATATGGAAACACGGGAGCAGAAAGATATCCCAATCGTCAACCTCGTACCGCATATCATCAATCTGATCAGATAAAGGAGCTTTTAAATTGGCTGAAATACTTGGAAATATGAGACGGACCCACAACTGCGGGGATCTTGACGAAAGCATGGTGGGGCAGGATGTCATCCTCATGGGATGGGTTCAGAAACGACGGGATCACGGCGGCGTGATTTTTATCGATTTCAGGGACCGGAGCGGCATGTCCCAGATCGTGTTGAACCCTGAAGAAAACCCCGTGCCCCACGAAAAAGCCAAGGATATCCGGACTGAATACGTTCTCGGCGTCAAAGGCCGTGTGATCCTGAGACCGGCTGACATGGTCAACGACAAGATGAAAACAGGAAAAATCGAGGTGATGGTCGCTGATGTTCGCATATTGAACGAAGCGGTGACTCCTCCTTTTCCTGTTGAGGAGACCGTGGATGTGAACGAAAGCATCCGATTGAAATACCGTCATATCGATCTCCGTCGGCCCCATCTTCAAAAGAACCTGATCGCGCGGCACAAAGCAGGGCTTGCCATTCGGAACTATCTGAACAACATCGGTTTTCTTGATATTGAAACGCCTTTTCTGACCAAAAGCACACCGGAAGGAGCGCGGGATTACCTGGTGCCAAGCCGCGTGAACCAGGGTCATTTTTACGCATTGCCCCAGTCTCCCCAGCTTTTCAAACAGCTTCTGATGATGAGCGGTTTCGACCGTTATTACCAGATCGTTCGCTGTTTCAGAGACGAAGATCTTAGGGCCGACCGTCAGCCCGAATTCACCCAGATCGACCTTGAAATGTCTTTCGTGGGCGAGGAAGACGTGATGGCCGTGGGCGAAGGTCTTGTGTCCACCGTGTTCAAGGAGATTCTGGACATTGAGCTGAAACTGCCTTTTGATCGACTGTTGTTCGACGAAGCCATGGACCGTTACGGCCTGGACAAACCCGACCTTCGTTTCGGTATGGAACTGAAAGATGTGACGTCCATTGTCAAAGGTTCGGGCTTTAAAGTGTTCGCTGATGTGGCCGCAGGCGGTGGTATGGTGAAAGCCTTGAACGCCAAAGGCTGCATTGATATGTCTCGTAAAGATATCGAAGATCTGACCAAATTTGTATCCATTTACAGAGCCAAAGGTCTTGCCTGGATCAAAGTCAAGGAGAACGAATGGCAGAGCCCCATTGCCAAGTTCTTCACCGAAGATGAGAAAAAAGCTCTGGCTGAACGCATTGACATGGAACCCGGCGATCTGGTGTTTTTCGTGGCCGACCAGATCAAAGTGGTGAATGAAAGTTTAGGCAATCTGAGAAACCATCTTGGGGAAAAGCTGGGCCTGATTAAAAAAGACGAATTCCGTTTTCTCTGGGTTACCCATTTTCCGCTGTTTGAGCACGACGAAACGGACAAACGGCTCCAATCGCCCCACCATCCGTTCACAGCACCTTCGGAAGAAGATTACGACAAGATCGACAGCAAGCCCCTTGCCGTGAAATCACGGGCCTATGATCTGGTGCTGAACGGCACGGAAATCGGCGGCGGCAGCATCCGTATTCACAACAAGGATCTCCAAGTGAAAATCCTTGAACGGCTGGGACTTGAGAAAAACGATTACGAAGAAAAATTCGGATTCCTTCTTTCTGCTCTGGAATCCGGCGCACCTCCCCACGGCGGCATGGCTTTCGGTTTTGACCGTCTGATGATGATCCTCTGCGGTCAGCCGTCCATCCGTGACGTCATCGCCTTCCCCAAAACCCAGAAAGCCTCCTGCCTTCTCACCGATGCGCCGTCGGGTGTGGATAGAAAGCAGCTGGATGAGTTGGGATTGCGGATTCGAATTATCGAAGAATAGAAATAGAAAAACGCTTGGGCGTTTTCTCGTTTAGGCGTTTTATTATGGAGCGGATCGTGTTTCGTGGCGAAACACGATCCGTTTGTTCTGGCTAAATTCCCGGTCTCAAATATAGCCTTTGCTCACAGAAACGATGGGTTACGCTCTGGCTCCACCCATCCTACTCACTGAATCCTGTAGGATGGGTGAAGCTTTGGCGTAACCCATCGGAATCGCCACAATATTGGCGTAGTTAATTGCCGGTTTTAATATTGAATGGCGTAAATTTTGTGGGCTGAGCATCTTGCTGCAATACGATTCTCCAATTTATTTTCAAATAACAGGTTTATTAGTTTAAAATCACCCTTTCCTTTTTAAATTTAAACATGTAAAACATCCTTGTAAATATAAAATTATTTTTAAAGGATTGTATGAAGCGCTATATTGATGATGATCTCACACGCTGGAAGAATGGAACACGGCGCAAGCCGTTGATACTTCGGGGTGCGCGTCAAGTTGGCAAAACATGGACACTGAAAGAGTTTGGAAAAAAAAACTTTGACTCTGTGGCTGTGGTTGATTTGGAGCGTAATCCGGCTTTGCGACGGGTGTTTGATGGTGATCTCAGCGCTGTGCGAATATGTGCAGATCTTGAGGTGTTGCTCCGACAGAAGATAACCCCAGGCAAGACCCTGCTGTTTTTTGATGAAATCCAGGCCTGTCCCCGAGCCATTACGTCGCTTCGTTACTATTACGAAGAGATGCCCGAGCTTCATGTTGTTGCGGCAGGTTCACTCCTTGAATTTGCTCTGAAAGAATCGTCTTTCCCGGTTGGCAGAATTCAGTTCCTTAATCTCTATCCCCTTTGTTTTGCAGAGTATCTTGAAGCCATTGGCAATGGTTTTGCTGCGGCTGCCGTTACAGGCAACCCTTCGGACCTTTCTCCGGCGGTTCACGGACTTCTTTTTGAAGAACTGAAGAAATATTTCTTTATCGGAGGGATGCCAGCCTGTGTAAAAGCCTTTGCGGAAACCGGTTCTTTGCAGGATGCGTTTGAGGTTCAAGGAGAAATCGTTGAGTCATACCGGATGGACTTTGCCAAGTACACCCCCCAGGTTGACCGTTTCTGCCTTGATGCCGTGTTTACCGCTTTGTCCCAGAGCGTGGGCCAGCAGATAAAATACGCCCGGCTTGGTGAAGGTTATTCCAATCCAACTCTGAAAAAGGCATTTGAAGCGCTCTGTCTGGCGAATGTGGTCCGCAAGATCCCTTCTGCTGACCCGGCCGGGTTACCGCTGGGAGCCACATCGTCGGCAAAGGTGTTCAAAGCTCTGATGCTGGATATCGGGCTGATGCGGTATATGTCGGGAATGCCTTCAGATGTGGAATATGCCAGAACCGATCTGCTTTCAATCTATCGCGGAGCCATGGCGGAGCAGTTCGTAGGCCAGGAGATGACAGTCTCTCAAAATGGAAATGTGTTTTACTGGAACAGGCCTGAAAAAAGCAGTTCCGCCGAGGTGGACTATCTTGCGGTGCTGGAAGGTAATGTTCATCCGATAGAAGTTAAAAGCGGCGCGTCCGGCAGTTTGAAAAGCTTACACCTTTTTCTTGCCACCTATCCGAATGGCGGAAAAGCAATGGTTTTTTCCACCCGCCCGTATGCCGATCTGCCGGAACAAAAAATCACCTTCATGCCATTGTATTGCGCGTATTCGGCAACGAAAGCGAAAAATTAAACCCTCTCCTCCATACACAATCATCAGGCGGGTTTGGAACCCGCCCCTACAGATTGAGTATCACCTTGATTGCAAAATGAAATTAGAAGTGATAGCCGATGAACAGGCCGATATGTTCGCCACCTGCACCCACGCCGTCGTCAAGGAGATCCACATCCGCTTTGGAGATTCGGAACATTAAGCCCAGGTTGAGATGCTGAGAAAGGGTGGCGTAGGCCCCAGCGGAAAGATAGAAACCCATGGCCGAATCGTCCTCTTGAAGGTAGCCATCAAAATCTTCATATTCATCATCAGCCGAGATGTACGAAAGTCCACCGCTGACGAAAGGTTTTAGCGGAAAGTTCCGAATAGACCAGATTTTTTTTATTCCTACAGCAAACTCGCTTGTTTTGGCCTCTCTGGAAAAATAATCGTCAGAACTCTTGTCTGATGACATCAGAAGGCCGAGTTCAAGGCTGATTGGCCAGCCCTTTTCGATCATATCAAACAGAATACCGTATTCCGTATGGTCGTCAACCGGATCCCAGTAATCGGAATCATCCAATGATTTCTGGCCGATGAAGAAGTTGAGGTTGCCGGAAGTGCTGTGGGCCGGAACAGAGAATAGGGTTACCAGTAAGAAAAACAGGGTGAGTAAAAATGATCTTTTCATTGTTTTTTCCTTATCTTATTTTCGGGGTGTCAACTATCCTGACACAGGGGGATCTAAAACCCGCATCGTCAGGTGTGTGGCTCGCCCATGGACGGGAAAAAAGCACCGCCTATGGACAAGCTGTTCAATTTTTAAACCTTTGAGCCACCCCCCGATGGTTCACCGTACGCTTAAGCAACATCAGCTTACGACGGATAAGGCATTCTCCCCATGACGTCTTATTACCAGTGGTAACCAATAAAAATTCCGGCGAGGGTTCCACCGCCATTGATGTCGAAATCGTCGACCCCTTCTATATCATCGATTGTGATATTGGCGTAAGAGTAACGCACAAGGGCACCAAGGTTGAGGTTTGCACCGAGGGTAAAGTAAACGCCACCTTCCAGAAAGTAGCCCAGCCCCGTTCCGTCCGAAGAATACGTTTCATCATAATAATCATCTTCGTACTTGAATTTTGCTGCGATGCTGGAAAGGCCGATCCCGACGAATGGCTTTATGGGTGTTCCGGCACCCTCCCAGATTTTTTTAACACCCACTGCGAACTCGCCTGTGCTTCCAGTTAAACTATCTTCTTCTTTCGCCGATCCGATAAGCTCAATAGCGATACTGACAGGCCAATCCTGCCCTTTGAAATCGCAGAAAATTCCGAACGCTGCTTGTTCGTCAAAATCACCCCAGTCGTCCGAATCAAGGGTTTTCTGGCCAATAAGAAAATTGATGTTGTTAGACGGGCCATCAGCATAAGCATGGGAAACCATCATGCAGACAGCGATCATTGTACCAAGTAAGATTCGTTTCATTGTTAACTCCTTTTTTGATATTCATCGAAACTGATGCATTTAAAAACCGGACATCCTATGAAAGCTGGATGCATGAATAACCTTTTTAAATTAAACCTTCAAGGTTGAGCCAAGATAGCGTTTTGGGATGTTTGTGTAAGTGGTGTAATTCACACATCGCAAAATTTTATCTGTAAGATAGTATAAATGGGATTGATGATCAACAGGAGAAATATTATCCGCAGGGCAATCGCATATCTTTACGGACTAAAGTCACTGGCCCTCGTTCCAGGGAGAAGCCCTTACTTTACCTGATAAGTCAACCTGGTAATAATTGAAATGACGCTTTGTAGCTAACAGGACACAGTAACTTCAGCGAATCGCCCACAGCTTTGCAACGGAAATAATCTCCGCAATATTTGTCAACAAATTATCGCTGTTTCATAAATATTATGTTGCGTTCATAAATAAAATTCGGTAATGATTTACCATACGTTGTTCAATATAAAGCTTCCAGCGGGTGATATCAACACAATAAATAAACAAAATATAAACAAAATATAAACAATATCAGTTGTTGTTTAGAATCACCATGAACCATGACTGGCATCTGTTATCATGTTTCATGAACAGACAAAACGGCTAAAAACCGTTATATGAATTCAAAAAGTGGAAATAAATAGGGGCAAAGGGGTGCCTTGATCAAGTAGTTAATGAGGGGGATGTTCTTGATATGTCGCCCGTTATCGTTAGATGATGGGCTGGCACGTATCACAGATATATTCATCTTAGAAGTTTCAGTGGAAAAACCGGTTATAATTCCAATTTGCATTCATCATGAGACGATCACTGGGCGGGTTTGGAACCCACCCCTACAGGATGCATCTTGATTGCAAAATGGAATATAACTTTTCAGCATTGCTTCCTTGTGATCGTGCCAAAAGGGGCTTGACACGATCGAGGACTTCTTTATGAAAGGTATGCTTCCCGGTTCTGAATATCTTCAAGTGAATCACATCCTGAAAATTGAAAGACACGAATAACCTGATCTGTTTGTAAAGGCTCACATGCCTTCTGCCGCAGGTGCGTTCTTTCTTCGAATGGGCAAAAAGCCCCTGATCAATATATTAATCCAATATCTTTTGTATTGGCCGAAAAATCGGCGCATGTGTTTAACTGTTTTAAGGAGGTTGTTTCAATGGCAGTTCGCATCGAAAAACCGTCACCACAGACATCAGAGGCTGGGGAAAAGACATCTGAAAACGGGGAAAAGAATGTCCTTTTAAAAAAATCCATTGTCAACAAGCTTAATTTTCTGAATTTTTTTGACAAAGGACTTCAATGCCAACTGGATCAACTCGGGGAAAAAGGGGATATGACGGTCAATCTCAAGCCGCTTCCCAGTTTTGGAAAATATCTGGTCTGTCTCTGGCCCGAAGAACTCGTTTTCGAAGCTGATACCAGCGAATACCGGATGAAAAATATATCCATTCCCGATACAGCCTCAGATATAAATATCGTCCCTGAAATCAAGTGTTTGACGTCCAAGGGATTTTGTATCCGGTTGCCGGATCAGTGCGAAATAAAAAGCCATTCTGTCGGTGATAACAGCATGT
>JBAZWJ010000112.1:0-11795 GCA_041660385.1 Desulfobacteraceae bacterium
CCTGTTCGATCACCTCACGAATGTCTTTCACACCGGAGAGAACAGCAGAAATCTGAACAAATTCCGAACGGGTTTCATGGGCGATGATGTTTGCAAGACTTGTCTTTCCACATCCCGGAGGTCCCCAGAGGATCATGGAAAACATCCGGTCATTTACAATGGCCTTTCTAACAAGGGCATCATCACCTGAGATGTGGGGCTGCCCGATGAAATCCTCAAGGGATCTGGGCCGCATCCTCTCTGCCAGAGGCCGTGTGTCATCGCTCGTATTTTTCCCCTGGTAGTCGAACAGATCCACTGCTTATTTTTCCTTAATATAAATGCCCCAATCCACCATTCAACGTTGGACGTTCGATGTTGGGCGTTCATCTTTTATCATTTACTCCCCTTCCCGCTCCATCTTCTTCTTGGCATTAATTTTCCGTTCGACCTTTTTCTGCTCCTTGTTTTTGCTGAACTTATCACGCTGTTCTTTATTCCTATTTCGATGTACTTCATCCTTGAGTATTCCGAAATCTATCTTTCCCGTTCGTTGCCTGAATTCCAACTTGATGGGGGTTTTGTCGAGACCGGTGCTTTCCCTGATCTGGTTGAGCAAATAGCGTTTATATGAAAAATGAACCGCTTCGGGATAGTTGACAAAGCAGACCACCGTTGGAGGCTTAACCTCCACCTGGGTGGCATAATAAAATTTCAAGCGTTTCCCTTTATGAAGAGAAGCCGGTGTCCTTTCCGTTGCCGATTCAAGAATCTTGTTCAGCTCACCTGTGGTGATTCGGGTCTGGTACTGTTCGTAGACCTCTTCCACCAGCTTAAAAATCTTGCCTATACGAAGTCCGGTCAAGGCTGAAATGGTCATGGCCGGTGCAAAATTGAGAAACTTGGCTTCCATATAAAGACGTTCATAGAACGCTTTGGTGCTGGTGGTCGACGTATCAACCAGGTCCCATTTATTCAGGATGAAAACACAGCCACAGCCCCTGTCCTCAGCATACCCGGCAATTGTAATATCCTGATCCGTCACGCCTTCGGATGCGTCTATAAGGATCAACGCCACATCACAGCGTTCCAGACTTTTAAGGGATTTGATAATGGAGAACTTTTCAAGTTTTAAATCCACTTTCCCCTTTCGTCTGATCCCGGCTGTGTCTATAAGCAGATAATCCTTGGCACCACGATGACATAGCGTATCAATGGAGTCCCTCGTGGTTCCTGCCACATCGCTTACCACCAGACGTTTTTCACCCAGAAGTTTGTTGATAAGTGACGATTTGCCTACATTAGGACGCCCCACCACAGCAATTTTTATGGCATCTTCACGATCGTCGATGATATTTTCAGGAAACGACCTGACCATATCATCCAGAAAATCAGGAACTCCGTATCCGTGTTCACCGGAAACCGGGTAGGGATTCTCAATTCCCAGAGAAAAAAACTCGAACAGGTTTTCTTCCTGACGTTCGTTGTCGACTTTGTTCACAAGGTAAAACACATTACGATCTGTATTCCTCAGTATTTCAACAAGATCTCTATCATAAGGCGAAACCCCGTTTTTTCCGTCAAGAACAAGAACAACAACATCCGCTTCGTCAATGGCCTGCTCAACCTGATAACGGATTTCTCCTGCAAAATGATCGCTGTCCCCTTGAACAAATCCTCCGGTATCCACCAGGGTAAACTCTTTTTCCTCCCAGGTTGCGTCGCAGTAATGCCTGTCCCGGGTTACGCCGGGCATATCGTCCACCAGGGCTTCCCTCTTTCTGACAATCCGGTTAAATAGTGTGGATTTGCCAACATTGGGCCGTCCCACAAGTGCCACCACGGGTTTCATAGTCTTTCTCCCATTCTTATTATCATCCTTATTCCCATCAACGGCATTGAACTACCGGTTTAAGTCTCATCACTTCTTCTGATAAAAATTCGATCACAGGTGGCCCGAAAAGATCAGGGTCCTTTATCCCCATGGCCTTGTCCAAAAAAAGCTTTATCCCGTCTTTGTCAGAAAGGGCTATTCTGTCCTTGACCAGCCGTATCGTTCCATCACCTGTGTTATAGATCACCGAAGGGCCAAAAACGTCATTGCCCTTGTCATTACGGGATATTACACCACGGATGTGATGGTGTTCGATCCTCATGGTTTTGGGTTCCGACCCATAACCCAGAAGCTCCGAAAACAAGGTGATGACTTCTATCGCTGCATCAGTGTCGTTCCACTCAATAGCTGCCCTGCCGTTGTATTCCAGTTTTTTGATATCCTCTTCTGAATATTTAAGTTCGAGACGAGTAAAAGATGCTTGATAAACCGTTTCTACAGATTTTTCCTTGCGGCTAACCACCACATCTTTGTCGTTCAGGATCTTCATGGCATTTTTTATGCTGATCATTTCTTTAACTGTGGGCTCTTTTCTCAACAGCACATCGTTTATGGAACTGTTGTACACGGGAAGTTCGTTATCAAGTACAAGAATCATCTGCTTTCCATCTGTTTCAGTTTCATCCGGAGTGTAAAGGTCCAGTCCCCGAAGATTCATGTATCTGAATTCCGCTGCTTTGAGCAGTTCTTTCATGGCATTTCTGTCAATTTTACTACCACTCCCTGAAGGCCCCATGGTTACCAGAACCCGTTGCTTCATCTGATCGAGGGATATTTTTTTCAAAAGATTTTCCTTGAACGACATATCAGGTCCTTTCACCAATGCTCTTCACAGTTTCACCAAAAGATCAGGCCATGGTCACCCATGGCCCAGTTTATTAACTTATTAATATACGATGGAAATGAATTAGAAGCAAGGACCGTTGATTTACAAAAACAAAACGATTTACGCCTGACTCCATGGATCTGTTATAAACGAATTAAACCAACATTTTCAAATTAAAACCCGAACATTAGATTGCATCGATTGATGGATTTATGTTATTTAAGCTGTGATGCAAAAACAAGATGAACTGGCTATGATATCCAAACCATACAAAGGTCCCAAGACACCATGAAAAAAAAAACAGAGGAAGGGGCGCTTAAGGGCATCACCGTCCTTGATTTATCCCGATTGCTGCCCGGCCCCTATTGTTCCATGATCCTTGCAGATCATGGCGCCCGCGTCATCATGATCGAAGACAGACGATTTGAATCGGAAAGCGGATTTCCCAAACTGACCTTGCGAAACAAAGAACACATGTGCCTGAACCTTAAATCCAAAGAAGGCCGCGCCCTGTTTTTGAAAATGGCGGCAAAAGCCGACGTGATCCTCGAAGGATTCAGACCCGGTGTGGTTCAGAAACTCGGAGTGGATTATGAGAGCATCAAGGCCGTAAATCCCGGCATCATCTATTGCTCCATCACAGGTTTCGGCCAGACAGGCCCGTTGAAAGACAGGCCAGGCCATGATGTGAACTACATCGCCGAAGCCGGTCTTCTTTCCCTGATCGGTGAAGAGGACCGCCCCCCAGCCATACCCGGATTTCAGGTAGCAGATCTGGCGGGTGGCGGAATGAACGGAGTCATCGGCATTCTCCTGGCACTTTATGCCCGCGAACGAACAGGGATGGGGCAGTACATCGACATCAGCATGACCGACGGCTGTGCAGCGCTCCTCACACTGGCTTTGGATTTCAGACAAATGACCGGCCAGCCGCTTGTCCGTTCCCAGTCTGTCCTTTCCCACAGATACGCTTTTTACAACACCTACGAAACACTGGATCATAACTATCTTTCCCTGGGATGTCTTGAGCCCCGTTTCTGGATCAAACTATGCGAATGCCTGGACAAACAAGAATGGATCAGTCTTCAGTTCGATGAAGCAAAACGCTTTGAGCTCATCGAATCCATGCGGATTGTTTTCAAAGGAAAAACTCTGTCCGAATGGGAAATGACCTTCGAAGGCCGTGATATCTGCTGGGGAAAGGTGAACAGCCTGGACGACATGCTTGAAAGCCCTTTGTTCAAAGAAAGGGAGATGGTTGTGGACTATGTCACAGACAATGGAATGACAAGCAAAACTCTTGGAATTCCGGTAAAACTTGGCGGAACTCCCGGATCGCTTCGAACAGCTCCCACATCATTTGGGAAAAGCACCGAATCCATCCTCCGGGAATTCGGGTGTTCGGATTCGGATATTGCGTCATTCAGGAATAAGAACATCATCTAAAAAAGGCGGCTTTAGCCGCCTTCCTGAAATATCAATCGTAATCAAATCATGTTCTATTGCTTTGCCAAAGCAAGAACCCTTTCGATATCCTTATCAATTCGATTGAAAAAATCATCTTCCTTCGCCACACGTGAGGCTGATGTGATGGCGTCAACACCTTTGTAGCTATATGTCCAGTCAGGGTCACCGGCTGTCATGGAAAGAACGGTCTTTTTTCTGTTCTCTTCACTGTCCATAAAAGCTTTTAGGGAAGGATTAAAACTACTCCACGCCATACACGTATCCATGATAAGAACCACGTCATAACTATCGGCTGTCTTTTCTTTGAGATCAGCGACGTTCACCACATGGATGGTGCATGTCGGCTTGTACTTTTCGATAATTCTCTCACGAACTTTGTCTTTGAAA
Source organism: Desulfobacteraceae bacterium (assembly GCA_041660385.1). Classification (GTDB taxonomy): domain Bacteria; phylum Desulfobacterota; class Desulfobacteria; order Desulfobacterales; family Desulfolunaceae; genus DYJE01. The sequence goes on from JBAZWJ010000112.1 coordinate 4,554, forward strand.
GAACTTGAATCACCGGCGATGAGTATGGTGGGTCCGGGTTTTTCAGAAACAATGTTAATTTCCTTGAGGTGGGTCGAACAAGCTCCAAGAAAAAAAATCATGCATATAAAACAAATAGAGTTCAAAGCATTTTTCATATTCATCATTTTCAACCATTGGGTTATTGTTTGATAAAACTCCTGCAAAGCGTACCTGGAGATGCATGATCCCCTTCTTCGAATTTGAATTCCACACAGGAAATTCCCGGAACAGACCCAAGGGTAAACGTCACCGCGTTCATGTAACTTGCAGCGCCTGCTGATCCCATACTGCGGGTCAACTGCTGGTCATCGCTCACACCAACCAGCACTTTATCCTTTTCTGTCCCCAGATACAGGACTTCAGGAAGTTTGTCTGCACGGAATTTCTTGTTGAGTTCTTCAATCAGGATTTCAGCAGTTCCCGACTTGACCGGCTTGACAAATTCAGGATAAACATCCTCCCCAATATACCAGACACCCTGGCCATACCCTTTCACCACTGAATCAGCCCATGCCTTGATTTCATCACAGTTATCCTTGGTTAAACGGTCATTCACGCCGAGGGTTTCCATTTTTTTGTTCGCGTCATTGAGCAGGGCCGTCAGGGTTGCCACCTCTTTCTCAAGAGATTCGATTTTTAGTTGAGCCTCTTCTGTATCCTTGTCTCCGCATCCCGGAGACACAACTATGAAAAGACAGCACATGAAAAGTACTAATGATTGATTTAAAAATTTCATCGTTCTCAATCCTGGTTCGGTTTTACACTCTATCGGAATCACACGGCATACACATTCCAAGCCATGAATCCGGCCTCTTTTCTGTAGATATAAACAAAAACAGGATACTGTCAAGACCAAGGAGAGAATGGGGAACGCCTTGAACAGTATCCTGTATCAAATTCAGTTTGTAAAATTCTTTTAAATAATTTTTCACATCTTTGCAAGTGCAAAATCAGTTTGAACTTCACCTTTTAATACATGACGTTTAAAAACCTGACGCATTTTATTGGCATCCATGTACTGATAGGCGATAGGCGGCTGGCCTTCGATTTCCACAGTCACATTGGGCTCGCTGCTGCACATGCCCAGACAACCTGCTGCCATGACACGGATATCCTGTCTATCGGCTTCTTCCATTTCTTTCATCAGAGCATCCATCACTTCACGGGCGCCGGACGCAATACCGCAGGTCCCCATATGAACCGTCACAAGAATTTTCGCTTTACCGTCTCGCAAAGACATATCTTTGGATACTTTTTCTTTCAGGTTCTTCAAATCACCCACGCTTAATTTGGCCATCTTATCCTCCATTCATCTGTTAGCTGTCCATACTCATACAAGCCGCCACTCCAACATGAACGGCCCAATACTCATACGAACAGTCGTACTTAAGGATCTATGATTAACTCGTGCCCGAACGGAAACGGCATCTTTTGGTCTGATACGGCGTTCTCGAAAATTTTGATCCTCGACGTAGCGCTGCTACGCCTGCGGTCAAAATTTTCTGCGGCCTTGTCTCAGACCAAAATCTACCGTTTCCGTTCAGACACTAATTCTTTATATTATCAAGCTCTTGTTTAATTGCATTTCTCAAATGCTGAAGAACAGCGGGTTCGTTCAGTGGGACACCTTCAAGTTCCGCCCTTATTTCCCGCGTATCGAACGTAAAATCCCTGCCATCATACATATGTGTATAGTCAATGTCAATTTCAGGATAACCGGCAATTAAAGAAACAAGGGTCGATGCCATATCTCCCACAGGAGCCCTGTCAATGTGATCGTATTGAAATACTCCCTTGGTCAACGTTCCTTTGCCTGGTTCGGATTTTATCTCAAAATGACCGCCGCACCGTTCCGAAGCGGCTTTGAACAGAGAAAGCCCCATCCCCACCCGCCGAGTGGTCCGCGTGGTGACAAAGGGATCAGTAATCCGGTCAAGCATGATCAGCGGAATTCCTTTCCCGTTATCTTCAATTTCAATGGTGATCGTGTTTTCAGCCGGTCTTTCATCCACAAGAACACGGATAAGAGAGGCTTTTGCAGCAATGCCGTTTTCTGCAAGATCAAGGATATGAAGCGACAGTTCCTTCATGATTACACCTGATTGACATCCCATGATAGTGTTGTTTATTTTGGACCAGAAGAATCGTTCATTTCATACATGATAATTGGTCTTTAATCCATATCATTATCGTGCCTGTAATTCGGGGTACAGTTTTTTTATACACTCAGGACAAATTCCATGACTGAAATCAGCTTCAGAATGATAAGAAAGGAGCAGGCGGCAGCAATCCATATGGTACTTTTGAGGGAAGGCAGCCAGAGAGATAATAAAACAGTAATAAGATAAGCGACACCGATGGCAACACCCAGAGGCACGGCAAGATCGGCCAGGAAAATGACAATGGCTGAAAAAGCGCAGAAAAAGTAAAATATAAGCTTTCGCAGTTTTTTTGTTTCAAGTTGGTTCATCCGTTCAAGCCAGTTACTCATATCGTTAGCCACCTCATAACCAGAATTCCGGATATCTTCTCTTCTCCGGGATATTATTTACCAAAAGGGCGACGACCAGCATGATGAAAGCGCCCAGTCCCACAGGGATAATGGCATAGAAATATCCCAGTGCATGGATATGTTCACCGCCGATAACGGCAATCAGTGCTGTTGCGCCTCCAGGCGGATGAAGGGTTTTGGTGGCGTGCATCACAGCAATAGCGGTGGCAACCGCCAGGGCTGAAGCAAGCCACATCTGCCCACCAAACAGTTTATAAGCCGTAACGCCTATGATTGCTGAAATGATATGTCCGCCGATTAAATTTCTGGGTTGTGCAAGCGGGCTGCGTATAGCCCCGCAAACAAGAATGGCTGACGCACCAAAGGAAGCGATAATGAAAATAAAATCAGTGCCTTTGAAAAGGTTAAAGTTGAGCCAGGCAATGGGAGCAATTCCGGCAAAAGCACCTATCCATGACCATATGATTTCCGAAAGACTTACATTAGGGGGACTTTTGGTCGTCCCTTTCATTTTATTGAAATAGTTCATTTTAGCATCGTTCCTTCCATACAGCAGGATTGAACGATATCAGAGCGGGTTACAATTCCCACAAGCTTAGAAGCACTGTCCACAACCGGCACCCTGTTGATCTTTCTTTTTTCAAAAATATCGGCAAGTTCATACACAGATGTTTCGGGTTGAACTGTTATGGGAGGTGTTGTCATGATGCCTGCGGCAGTTTTGCCCGTAAACGAAACTGCCATGCATCCTTTATTTTTCATACATTGAATGATGACTCCCATAAAGGACTGTATCCCCCCTCCTCCCATGGCGTATAGAAAATCCTTTTCCGAAATAACACCGATCACATTCATGGAAGAATTCACAACCGGTAATCCTGAAATATTTTTATCAGCCAGTAGTTCGGCCGTTGCCAGAAGCGATGTCTCTTCCTGAACGAAAACCACCGAAGATGTCATGATCTGACTGGCTTTCACGGACTTTTTCAAACGTTCAAAAGAGTGTCTATACGCATGAACATATATTTCTCTAAAATCCCCTGGAGTGATATCCAGAAAACCATTGATTGTTTTCATAGCTTCCAGAACATCATCATCCGAAATATCCATGGGACACTGATTCCATTGCATATTATTCGTCATGGTAAAAAGACCTCCGTTGTTCTTATTCGTAGTGGTTTTTTAGCTTGCCTCCGGCGGCCCTTCCGGGGGACCAGATTTTTAAAATCTGGACAAATGGATTTGTTATTGTGATGCCATTTTTAGTATCTTCAAGACAGAAAAATATGTTTGTCAAACTTTTCAAAAGTTTGGCCCCCGGCAGGGCTGCCAGAGGCATGACAAAGTCAAATAAAAACCTGTTTTGAATTATATCAGCTTATAGTGTTCCCTTAAATTTCGAGAAAGCATATTCGTCAACCGGAACTCATTTTCAACGGTTCTGTATTTATCGTGATTGACAAGGCAGCAGGTCGCGGGTGAAATCATACTCTGGCTAATCAGCTGATCAAGCTCCACACCTCTTTTGCCTAACGTACTCCAGATGCTTTTAAATCTGAACGCCAGCATATCGAGGTTTTCTTTCTCAAAAGATTCAAATCTTCCATTTTTTTCGGGTCGATCCGTTCGTCGCTGATATAAGGAAGGCTGCTCTGGATTCCATAGTGAAGATACTCATCATTTGAAATTTCATTCTGCCAGTTACCGGATAATTTCGCAATGGAGATGCCGATTGCAAACAACAGGTTCATGGAAGCAGACATGTTCACATCAAAGCCCTGATCCTGAATTCCCCAAGTGGAACCTGGCTTTCCCACTGAGGCAGCCTGTCCGCCGGGCCTTCAATCCGCACCAGCTGTGGCACACGTTCAGCAAGTCCGTTGATCTTCGCCCAAAGCGTGGTGTCCCCCCAGAATTGCGGCGGTGTTTCCATAGCGGTCACACATCTGAAAATCCTGTCCGGTGTATCGCATCCCGAACGGATTGCCTCAAGAGCCATGTGTTCAAGTCTTCCCAACCCTGTTTCAGGGTCAGGCCATTCCTGCAACCATCGCGCCGCTGCTGCCGGTACCCAGGGCAACGGCGTCCCTGTCATCAGCAACAGTTCGGTTAAAAGCACCTCATCCTGATCCGAAAAAGCCTTATCCACCATGACCGCAAACCGGAATTCATCATCAGACACCGGACGCCTGTTGTCATAGAGGGACGCAAGCTGTTCAGGCCGAAGCTGTCCCAGTCCATGGAACGGCTCGATTCCCGGAAAAGACTCAACACAAAGGAGTTCCACGTTCCGGATGCCTTTGAGGTTCAGACAGGTGAGAACATGGGCCAGCATGGACTGATCGAAAAGACACGCATCGAACCACAGAACGACACAGTCGTAAAATGCCGCGTTCTCAATCATCTGATACTGACTTTTCAGAACATTGAATACGTACTCCCTGACCAGGCCCCCGGCCGTGAATTCTTCAAGAAACATCGCCCGCGCCATCAGAACGTCCTCATCCGGCCAGCCCGGATACCGTGGACCGTCATAAAGAATATCGTGCCAGACAAAGACCTCCCCTTCAATCCCCGCCGTTACCAGATGTCCACCTGCGATGTCGCCGCTGGTGATGTGCAGTGTTTTGATCATCCGCATCCCCTTACGTTTTGCCGTCATCCCTGAGTCCGGGCCAGAACATGGAAATATTTTACATTTATATCCAAATTGAACGTAAATATTTTACATTTTTTAACATAAATTATGTTATCCTGTTTTTTATTAATAGGGAAACACATTAAGGAGGGATTTGATATGCTAACCGGTTTTTCCGTAAAAAATTTCAAATCATACAAAAATAAAACGGAAATTAATTTAAAATCGTCAAGTTATAAAATACTACAAAATCATAATGTCTCATCAAACAGCATTTTGAAAGGTTTGATGTTTGTCGGTCCCAATGCCTCAGGCAAAACAAATGCCATCATAGCCCTGAGGGTTCTTCTGGAGATGCTTTTCAAGGATGAACTGACAAAATTAAACAACTACAACTGCTTTTTCTCGCACGAAACTGACATCGAATTGGGCTACGACTTCACCATCAACAACCAAACCATTAATTATGTAATAAAATATGATTTTCTCAAAAATGTGTTATCCGAAAAATTAACTTTAGACGGTAAGATCATCCTGAACAGAATGGGCAATAACGCAGAATCGCTGATAACTGAGAACAACACGTTTGACGACCTTGACAACGATATCCTCCTGTTGAGGACGATATATTTCAACACCAAGTTCAGAGGAAACGACACTTTGAAGTCGTGGTTTGAATTTCTCTCCAATTCGGCCTATGTCAACCCGTTTAAACGTCACATTTTCAGCCCGTCAAAAGACACAATGTCATTAAACGATTATTTGGATAACAATAATGTCAATGATATCAATTGTTTTTTATCGGAATACAATTTCAGACAACAAATAGAATATGATAAAAAATCCTCAGGCAACAGAGTACGCATGGAAACCGACGGCGATTCAAGGTATATTTTCTTTAAACGAGACGGCATAGGCGAACCCATACCCTATGAATGGGAATCCTTGGGAAATCAGAACCTTCTCAATGTGCTTCCTCCTTTTTTTCATGTGATTAATCATGGAGGAATGCTCCTCATCGATGAGTTCAGCAGCGGTTTTCATAACGAGCTGGAAGAGTTACTGGTAAAATATTTTTTCAGTAAATCCAAATCATCTCAGATTCTCTTCGTTACACATTCGACGAATCTTCTCTCAACGTCGATTCTTCGGCCCGATCAGATTTATTCGGTCGACTTCAATGATACAGAAGGCAGTGTGATAAAAAGATTCTCTGATGAAAAGCCCAGGGAAGCCCAGAATCTTGAAAGAATGTATGTGTCCGGCGTATTCAACGGATTGCCCAACTATGAAAAAATTTAAAATCAATTCAAACAGGAGCATTGGCCGGGTTTTGTTCATTGTCGAAGGACTCCGGACAGAATTCTACATTTTAAAAAAAATATTCGCCGGTCTGTTTGACTACACCTATGAAAAACTTGATAGAAACAACCGTTACTGGAAATATACAAGCAAGGCGAACCCGAATTCCTCGGTTTTTGCGATCAATCCTGAAGAATCAAACCTTTCTCATATCAATTCGGCAAATGAGTACCTGGATAACATCTTTTTATCCCTCATAGAAACGTATGATTTCCCGGTGGACAAAGCCTCCATCTTTTATATTTTTGACAGGGACCCTAATTCCACGAAAAGCTCATTAACCTTGGAATTATTGAATAGGTTACAGAATTCAAGGGATAACGGAATGGAAAGGCAAGGGTTACTCCTGTTGAGTTATCCATCGATAGAAAGCTATACCGCTTCAAATTTCATTTCCGAGTCATGCGGAATGAGTTTTCAGCTTGGGAGTGAATTAAAAAAATATCTGAATCATGAAAAAATTATCCAGAATAAAATCGACCATGATTCCATTATCTTCGCCACCCGTGAAATGTTTAACTATTTCGGGAAAGAATCCATTGTGTTTGACAGCCTCGATGATTTTGGAAAAACAAATCTTCAGGTATTCAATGTTCAAGAGGATTTCCATCAGAAAAACAATGCATACCGGTTGCTGAGCCTGTTATCGATAGCCTTTCTTGATTTGGGACTGATCGAAATCTATAACTGAAAATTTCCATTTCAAAAA
>JBAZWJ010000113.1:0-11520 GCA_041660385.1 Desulfobacteraceae bacterium
GTTTTCATGGGAAGGCCGGAGGATGAAACGTGTAATTCCAATGGAAAATGTGACTCCAAAAATGATGAAAAGAATGATATGTCTGTAATCGGGTCGTTTCATCCATACCTCGATGGTTTATAAATGCAAAAAATAATTGAGCTTGCAACGTTTCGTGATTATTTCGGATCTTGTACTGAAAGTTGGCTATTATAGGGGAGCCGGAAACAGCCTGTCAAGCTTCAAGCTGTGTTGAATTCCCAATTGACGAAAGTATAAAGGAAAAAGCGGATGATGAAGGTCATATTCTGTATCGGTTTGTTGATAGCACTCCTTATCGGATTTGACTGGGAAGGGGACGATGGGATGGTTGTCGCCGGTGTCCTTTATATCCTGGCCTTTCTGATATTTAGAATGAATCGGAAAATAACCGACCTTGAAAAGAATCTGAACCGCATTGAAACCCTCGTTGATGGTTTTCGTTTCGAAAAGACGGTGAATCGACCTGATCCTGTTGAAAAAACCAGGACGGCGTCGGAATATGCATTCAAGAAAGAAAAAGAACTGTTTGCCGAAACGGAAATGTTTCAGGCTGAAAAGCCCGCCATGGCCGTATCTCCGCCACCGCTTCCCGATGATCTGATAGAAGAATTGAACGAGGAACCGGAACGGCTGGTTGAAACAGAACCCCTTATTCCTGGTTCCCGTGGCTATGACGTTGGGCATATAGAGAGTGCTTCAAACGTTGAACGATTGATCCGTAATTTTTTTACCCAGGGCAATGTGGTGGTAAAAATTGGCTGGGTGATTTTATTTTTCGGAGTTGGTTTTTTATTGAAATTCGCTTCAGACCGGAACATGTTTCCCGTGGAAGTCCGTTATATTGCCGTATCAGCCTGTGCTATAGCTCTTCTGGGGCTGGGATGGTCGTTGCGTGAGAAAATGAGAAACTATGCCCTTCTTCTCCAGGGCGGGGCCATCGGTCTTCTTTATATGACCGTATTTGCGGCTGCAAAAATGCATCACCTGGTTCCCATGGGCTTTGCTTTTTTTATTCTTGTCTGTCTTGCAGCACTTTCAGGTATTCTGGCCGTTCTCCAGGACGCGCGGATGACAGCGGCCTACGGCGCGGCAGGTGGTTTTCTCGCACCCATCCTCACGTCCACAGGCTCGGGAAGTCATGTGATGCTTTTTTCTTATTACGCTGTCCTGAACAGCGGTATCCTGGGCATTGCCTGGTTTAAATCCTGGCGAGAGCTGAACCTGATCGGATTTGCATTCACATTCGGCATTGGAGGACTCTGGGGTTTATCGGCCTACAGACCCGAACACTTTCAGACTACAGAACCTTTTCTGATTTTGTTTTTCATTTATTTTGCCGTCATTTCCATCCTGTTTGCCATCAAGCAACCCGATGTGCTGAAAGGGTATGTGGACGGAAGTCTTGTGTTCGGGCTGCCTGTTGTTACGTTTACCCTTCAGGGGTATCTGGTCAAAGACATGCCCTATGGTCTTGCCGTGAGCGCCGTTTCCTTGAGTGTGTTCTATCTGATCTCAGCCCGTATGATATGGAACCGAAGAAACGAACATCTGAAAACACTGACCGAGGCCTTTCTTGCTCTGGGTGTGGTGTTCGGAAGTCTTGCCTTGCCCCTGTCTCTTGATGGAAGGTGGACGGCAGCAGCCTGGGCCATGGAAGGTGCGGCCCTGATCTGGATCGGAGTTCGGCAGAACAGGTTGAAAGCCCGTCTTTTCGGATTATTGCTTCAAGTGGGTGCGGGCATTTCATTTCTTATCGTTATGGATGCTCCGTCCAGAAATATTCCGGTATTCAACGGTTTTTATCTTGGGTGCATTGCGCTGTCCGTATCCGGCCTTTTTTCATCATATATGCTTCAAATGAGCAGGGAACGGATACGGCCTTTTGAGCGGGATATCCATGTGGCGGCTCTTGTCTGGGGTCTGATCTGGTGGTGTGGATCTTCGTTCAGCGAAATAGACCGCCATGTTCCGAACGAATACCAGCTATCAGCCATGGTGGCTTTTGCCGGTTTTAGCGCAGGTTGGCTGATGTTTCTGTATGGAAGGCTGAGCTGGCCAACGTTGAAATACCCGTTGTTCTCTTTGTCAGGAGTTCTGGCCTTGCTTCTCGCGACGGAATGTAATGCTTACATACAGATCCATCCATTCGGGTATTTCGGATGGGCTGCATGGATATTCTCCCTTGCCGTGTTCTATCTTAGTCTATACAGGCATGAAGACGATCTTGATCCCTTCTGGATAAAGGCCCAACACCTTACGGGTTTTCTCCTTGTTCTTGTGCTGCTTTGTTCTGAATCATCTTTTGTCATGTCAAAACTTTCAGGCACAAGAGGTGTCTGGACCGATATGATCTGGGGGCTTGTTCCTGCACTTTGCGCCTGGGGCATCTGGGAGAAGGGACGGCAGATCCCATGGCCGGTTGGACGTTACGAAACCGACTATAAGGGCATTTTTCTGACTCCGGTTATGGCGTTTCTTGTGCTCTGGTTTATATCTATGGGTCTCAACCAGCCCGGAGATCCCCATCCGCTGCCGTATATTCCCATAATCAATCCCATTGAAATCATTCAGTTGTTTGTTGTCTTCATCGTGTATCGCTGGATTAAAATATGTACAGACAGCCAAATCTGGACGAAGAATGCCATGGAATATGATTATGGTTTGATTATCGCTGGCTGCTTGGGGTTTTTCTGGATGAACACGGTGATCGGACGATCGGTTCATGTGTTTACATCCATTCCTTTTGACTGGGAGACCATCTGGCGATCCATGGTATTTCAGGCCAGTCTCAGTGTGTTCTGGACATCGCTTGCCCTTGTGTTCATGGTTGGAGCAAGGAAAAAAGCCAATCGTATGTTATGGTTTACAGGAGCTGGACTTCTGGGGCTTGTGGTCATCAAACTGTTCTTGATCGACCTTTCCAATTCGAGGGCTGTGGCACGGATTGTGTCGTTTCTTGCCACAGGCATTCTTATGCTGGTTATTGGCTTTTTTTCTCCACTTCCTCCACGGAAAGAAGAGGGATACAAAAAATGATCATACGTTTAATCGTGATATGTGTTGTATTGTTGTTTGGGAGCATGGTCCACGCTGGTGAATTGAAGCCAGGTGATTTCGCAAGAGGAATCGTGCTCGAATGCCCTGAGAATGGATCTGTCTGCCGATTTACTTTGCCGGTGTGGGTTTACAATACATTGACGCGCCCTGATTTCAGGGATGTGTGCGTATTTAACAGCAAGGGTGCTGTCATTCCGTTTACGCTGCACCATTCAGAAGAAAAAATTCTTTATGTCAAAGAAACCCGGCCTTCTGTTTCGTTGCCTATCTTTCCTGTGTATGATGAAAAGCGAGAAACAGGGAATGGAAAGATTGCATGGTCAATCGTGGCAGACAACAGCGGGGCTCTGATCAATATGGGCGGACTTGCCGGAGAACAGGAAAAAAAGACCGGTGATAAAAAACCTCTGTGCTATCTGGTGGATCTGTCTACGTTAAAAACAAAGCCTCAGCGTCTGGAGTTCCTCTGGGACAATTCTTCCGGAAACCGTGTTGTTCGAATAGAAGTATCTGAAAGCAACGATCTTGACATCTGGCACACGCTGGTAAACTCGGCAGTTCTTGCGGATGTCCGTTTTGGTAATAATCATTTGCAGCAAAAAGATATAAACTTTCCTGCATTTTATTCGAAATATCTGAAGATTTCAGGGATGACGGAAAACGACCGGATCATCTTCAATGGGATAAAGGCTCACTACGAAGCCGGTAATATCAAAGATTCCCCAAGAGAGTGGGTTCGGCCGATATTACGGCAGGACAGTGAAAATCCTTTGGATTATCTCTATGATCTTAAAGGGTATCGCCCTGTAGACAGGCTTCGCGTTGTTTTACCTGAAAAAAACACTCTGATTGATGCGGTTATTTCATCGCGGAACGATCTTGAAAAAGGCTGGAAAGTTCTTTTTCAGGGCCTGCTTTATTCCCTGGATGTCCAGGGATTTGCCATGGAAAAAAACAGCGTGTCTTTCGAAAGGGTTGAAGACAATCGGTTCAAGATGACCCTCAAAGGACAGCAAAATGTTTATGGTGGTGACGCTCCGGCAATGGAACTGGGTTTTCTACCCCATACAGTTTTTTTTATGGCTCAGGGTGAAGGACCGTATACTCTGGCTTATGGAAATGGCATGGTCGAGCTTGGGGTGGGCAAGGAAAACAGTATGAATTCCTTTCTCGCCGTAATGGACGATGACATGAAAAAAAAGCTTATCAAAGATGCGGTTCTTGTTAAAAAAGTTGATCTTGGTGGAGAAAAACAGCTGAAGATACATAAGAAACCATCTTATGGCAAAATAATGCTATGGATCATTCTTTTTTCCGCTGTGCTTTTGTGCGGGTATATGGCTTATAGTCTTTACAAACAGATGGCCTCGGATTCTGAACGTGATAGTGGGGCATGACGTATTATTTATCCATTTTTATCACTTCCTTGTAATGCTTTGCCGGAGGTGTTTTTTTTTCGATATTTTTGGATTGCATAATCTTATTGGTCTGGGTATTCAGCTTGTTAATGACTTTTTTGAGCCACTTTGAGAAATCCACACCGCATGTGGAGCATTTGGTGTCTTTGGGCTTGCGGTCTGATCCGCATATGGGGCATTGCATTGTTTTTTGTCTCCTTTCACTCAAATCAAATGTGAACATGATATTTTATTTTAAACGAAAAATGTGCTTAATTCAATTATTGAAATCACGATTATAACGAATGGGAGACTATGGGATGAAAATACTTGTAACAGGCGGAGCAGGGTATATCGGAAGTCATACCTGTCTTGAGCTTCTCGAAAAAGGCTATGAGATTGTCGTTGTGGACAACCTTTCTAACAGCAGCAGGGAATCTCTCTTGCGTGTGGAACGTCTCACCGGTAAACGGATTGAGTTTATAGAGGTCGACCTTCTGGATAAAGATTCCCTTGACGATGTGTTCAAAAATCATGATTTTTACGCCGTTATTCATTTCGCAGGTCTCAAGGCTGTGGGCGAATCCGTTTCAATTCCCCTTAAATACTACCAGAACAACATCACGGGAACCCTTGTCCTTTGTGAGCTCATGGCAAAATACTATGTACGGAATATTGTGTTCAGCTCATCAGCCACGGTATACGGAGACCCTCATACGGTCCCGATTACAGAAGATTTTCCATTAAGCGCCACCAACCCCTATGGCCGAACCAAACTGATGATCGAAGAGATTTTGAAAGACGTTTATACGGCGGACAACCGATGGAACATCACCCTTTTAAGGTATTTCAATCCGGTGGGGGCTCATATCAGCGGTGAAATCGGGGAAGATCCCCAAGGAATTCCCAATAATCTTATGCCGTATATCAGCCAGGTTCACGTGGGTAAGCTCAAGGAACTGTCGGTGTTCGGTAACGATTATCCCACCCACGACGGAACGGGTGTTCGAGATTATATCCATGTGGTGGATCTTGCCATGGGCCATGTGAAAGCTTTAGATAAACTGCCGGGAAATCCGGGCTTGTCCATTTACAATCTGGGTACGGGAAAAGGATACAGCGTTCTCGATATGGTGAAAGCATATGAAAAAGCCTCAGGCTCCAGGATACCGTTCAGGTTTGCGGAAAGAAGACCGGGTGATATCGCCGCCTGCTACGCCGATCCAGGGAAAGCCAATCGCGATCTGGCCTGGACCGCTGAACGCGATGTGGGTACCATGTGCCGGGATTCGTTGAAATGGCAGACACAAAATCCGGAAGGATTCAGGTCGTAAGGGTTAAATGGAGCGTTGTCATGGCTAAAGCAAAAAAAAGCACCATTCCCCCGTTTAACCTGACGTCTCCGATCCTTTCACGGGTTGCGGATATCGCCCATGTTCTTGGCCGATGGTCGGCCTCTGATCCGGCTACCAGTGATCTCTGGTTACGTAAAGTCAACAGGATTCGGACCATTCGGGGATCGCTGGCCATTGAAGGAAACACGCTGACCGAAGACCAGATGACCGCCATCATGGACGGCCAGCCTGTGGTGGCCCCGCCTCGTGAGATTCAGGAAGTCCGTAACGCCATTCTCGCCTACGAACGATTTGAACGGTGGAACGCTTATTCCAGAACGGACATGTTGACAGCCCATGGCATCCTGATGGCCGGACTGCTTGACCGCCCCGGTTCTTTTCGGTCCGGGGGCGTCGGCGTGATGGCCAGAAATACGGTGGTTCATATGGCACCACCGGCAAGTCGTGTGCCGGACCTGATGGATGATCTCTTCAATTGGATAAAGACAACGGATGTCCATCCCCTGATCATCAGCAGTGTTTTTCATTACGAGTTTGAATTCATCCATCCTTTTACGGACGGCAACGGCAGAATGGGACGGCTCTGGCAGACCTTGATTCTCGCCCGCTGGAATCCCGTTTTTGCCCATGTTCCGGTGGAAAGTATCGTTCACAAACACCAGACAGTTTATTACGACGCATTGAACACAAGCACCCTGGACGGTGAATCATCATCCTTTATCGAATTTATGCTGGACAGGATTTTCGAGGCTGTCCAAGATCTGTTTACCCCCGAAGTTGCCCCTGATGTCACCCCCGAAGTCAGAAAGCTGATTTTCATCATCGATGGGGAGATGACACGCCAGGAGATTCAGCAGAAACTCGGGCTTAAAGATGAAAAACATTTCCGCACAGCTTATCAGCAACCAGCCATTTCCGCAGGTCTTATTGAAATGACCGTTCCCGATAAACCCAGAAGCAGACTCCAGAAATACCGGATCACACTCAAAGGCAGGACCTTTGTGAAAGAAAGTCTCTGATGACCGAATACACCCATGTGTAATTTTTGTGGTAAATTCTTTAAAAAAGCACGCAAAAATTATCGTTGAAGAGTTAAGTAAAAAGCAAAGAGATATCGTCAAACCTTGACTTGTGATTTTGTAATGGCAATGGTGAACGCTAATTCCCCATGAGTTTGCCTTTGAATTGATGGTACTCATCAAGGGTGATGAGGTCTTTGCTTAATAGATCAACAAGTTCAGATAGTTCTCTGATCTGGTGTGAGTCGGAATTAATCAGGCGCCCGCTGTGATTTGGTAGCCCGAAAGTATTGATGGCGTTGTCCTGTTGCGGGGGACTTTCCAGTCTGAGCGAGGCCATACCCCCGAACAGGCTGACTTCAATGGTTCTTCCGTTAAATTCAGGAAGGGCCAACATGTCGCGTAACTGTTTGCCTTCATTGAACATTTTTTTCTGGATAAGGTATCCCGCAAGAAATATTAGCAAAGAACCGATAATCAGAATCCAGACCATGTACCGGACAATGGCTCCGAAGAAAAGAATCAGGCAGCCCACACCGGCTATCAGTGCAATATGCAGCACAAGAATCAGATGAGCGGCGAAAATGCTTTTCAAAAGGCCGCCGGATTCTTTTTGGGTGTTCGATTTCATGTATGCCAAACCTTGAAAAATGATATTGAGGTGATGCCATGCCTTCTAATATATTATCAGGCAATCTGTTTTATAATATGTGAGTGTTTAAAAGATTAACAGTAAAAAGTCAAGTGTCAAGCAAACACTCATAAATAGGCTTGTTCTTTCAACGTGATTTGGCACAGGTTATGAGTTGATGGAAAGGGCAGGTCTCTTTTACATGTGTTTAAATTAACTCTTATTCCGGGGATTCTCCCCGGAGCGAGGGACGGTTGCTAACCTCTGGGATGGTATTTGACATGGATGTTTTTTAAATGCTCACGTGTGATATGGGTGTAAATCTGGGTGGTTGAAATGTCGGAATGGCCCAGCATGATCTGGACAACCCTTAAATCGGCTCCACCTTCGAGAAGGTGGGTGGCGAAAGAGTGGCGGAGGGTGTGGGGTGAAATGTTTTTTCCGATATGTGCTTTCTCAGCGTATCGGTTTAACAGTTTCCAGAACCCTTGACGTGTCATGGGTTTTTCTTCCCGTGCCACAAAAAGGAATTCACTTGTTTTTCCTTTGAGAAGGTAGGGACGGCTGTAACGAAGGTAAAAATCGATTTTCTCCCTTGCGAAACTTCCCACCGGAACAACCCTTTCTTTGGACCCTTTGCCGAAAACCCTCACAAACGAAGCATCCAGATTGACATCTCTCATGAGGAGTCTGATCAGTTCGCTGACGCGGAGACCTGATGCGTAAAGGAGTTCGATCATCGCCGCATCCCTTATTCCTCGATGGGTTGTTCGGTCCGGTGCGTCAATGAGGGATGTCACTTCGGCCGTGTTCAGGGTGTCTGGAAGACGAAGGCCGCTTTTCGGGAAATCGATGAGTTTTGCCGGATCTTTGGCGATGGTTTTTTCTTTGTGCAGAAACCGGTAAAAACTTCGGATCGTGACAAGATGTCTTGCCCTGGATCTGGGAGAAAGCCCTTCGTCCCTCAAGTTGATCAGGTGTTTCAAGATCAGATAGGTGTCGTCCTCTGAAATGGATTTGACTTCGATTTCCTTCAGAAACGCAGCGTATCGTCCGAGATCGCGGCTGTACGATTCAAGGGTTTGATTCGACAGGCCCTTTTCAATCTGGGCGTAATTAATAAAAATATCGATAAGGTTGTTCACTGAAGACATCTGATATCTTCCTGCTATATCCCGATGATGTAATCATCGTAACTGAGTTTGTTCAATACTTCAGCACCGTCAGCAGTTACAAGAACCATATTTTCAAGACGGATTCCACCCCATTCAGGCAGATAAATACCAGGTTCCACCGTGACGATCATCCCTTTTTCAAGAATCGATTCCTTGAGAGGACTGAGCCTTGGGGCTTCATGGATCTCTAAGCCCACCCCGTGTCCAAGCCCATGACCGAAGTGTTTTTCATACCCGTTTTTAGCGATATGACCACGGGCAAGACCATCGATGGTTTTTGTGCTCACGCCTGGTTTTATGGCTTCGATGGCCAGTCTCTGTGCTTCGAACAGGATTTTGTACAGCGTGAGGAACGTGTCGTCGGGTTTTCCCAGAACCACGGTTCGGCTGGTGTCGCTGCAATATCCGTTGAATACGGCCCCCCAGTCAAAAAGAAGGGGTTCGTTTTTTCGGATGGTTCTGTCCCCGGGAATGGCGTGGGGCAGGGCACTATTCGGACCCGAGGCCACAATGGAGGGAAAGGAAAGACCTTCGGCCCCGCTCGCTCTGATCTGTTTTTCAAGTTCCCAGGCCAGATCTTTTTCAGTCAGGCCGGGTTGGACTTTTTTCAGGATTTTTAAATAAGCCGCTTCTGCAATGGCCAGAGATTTTCGAATGAGTTCCACTTCATCGTCTGATTTGATAACCCTCAGGTCATCGACAATAATGTCGGCAGGGACAAATTCGGTTTTCACGTTGTTCGCGTTGAAGCTTTCTTTTATTTTACAATACGCCGCATAGGACAGACGGCTGCCTTCAAAACCGATTTTTTTGCAATCCATGGAACCAAGGATGCCTGGGATGAGCTCCTGAAGACCAGTTTTATAACATCGGACCTCGAAATCTGGAGCTTCGTTGGCGGCCTGTATCTCGAACCGGGAGTCTGTCAAAAGGAAAAGCTCGTTCTGGGTGATGATCAGAGCCCCCGCTGATTCTTCCATTCCTGTGTCGTGGGCGGTAAAACCACTTAGAAAACGCCTGTTGGACTGGTTCAGAACTAGAAATGCGTCCATTTTATTTTTTTTCAACCGGATTCTGAATTCACGAATCCGTTGTTCGATGAGATTTTTCACATTCGACTCCTTGGAATGATCGTTGTTGTTCCGTGCAAGGACAAAGATGACATGAAATACCACAAAGACGTACGGGTTTAAACCGATAAATGGATCAACGGGCTACGCATCGAAAACCAAGGGTGTTTGACGTGTAATCATCCTTGGAAATAAAACGTGACCAGAGAGCCACTGGCTGGCTGGATATCCAGCTTCCGCCTTTGGTTATAGCGTATTGGGCATCTGATTGTGTGGCATAGGGCGAGGGGATATAATCCGCAGTCCATTCCAGAACGTTACCTGTAAGATCCGCAATTTTGTATGGGTTTACGAAATCGAGATATCGATCCACAGGACTTGTTCCGGCGATTGCACTTTTTTCCATGTTGCATGCCTGATCTGACCAGGCATTTCCCCAGGGGTATATGAAACCCTGGTCTGTCCGGCCAGAGGCTTCCCACTGTTCTTCGCTGGGGATAGTTTTTCCAACCCAGGCTGCAAATGCAAAGGCATCTTCGAGGCTGACCTGGACAACAGGATGGGACAGACGGTTGACAATGGAACTTTCAGGACCATCGGGATGGTACCAGCACGCACCTTTGACGATCTGGTAACTGAACGTGGCGTTCCATACCGAACGTATCTGTCCTGTCTTTTTGTCGGTTAATTTTTTGAAACGACCGGTGTAAACGGTTCCATATCCTTTTTTTTCGGCGGTTGTTCTGTACCCTGTCTTTGCTGTAAAGACTTCGAAAAGGGCATTTGTAACAGGAAATTTTCCGATGAAGAAATCATTGAGCTCCACGTGGTATTCGGCTATTTCGTGCTTTTCAGGTTGAGGGCTTCCGATAGTATAACTCCCTTTCGGGATTTTAAGATAGCTGTTGTAATACCTGTCCATTGCACTGAGCTCTTTAGTAAACTGCTCAGAAAGACGTCTTTTTTCTTCATCCTTTCCGATTCTGTGTTCAGGATTTTCATCGGGCAGACCGCTGCCACTTCCGGTTGTGCCAGTATCTTCTTCTGATTGACCCTGTAAATCTCCGGTATCTGGTTCTATCTCATCGTCGATTTCTTCAAGTTCATCATCCTCAACGATGTCGACCTGGTCATCCTCGATTTCTTCAAGCTCATCCTCATCAACGATGTCGACCTGGTCGTCGTCGATTTCTTCAAGCTCATCCTCATCAACGATGTCGACCTGGTCGTCGTCAATTTCTTCAAGCTCATCCTCATCAACGATATCGACTTGATCATCCTCGATTTCTTCAAGCTCATCCTCATCAACGATGTCGACCTGGTCATCGTCGATTTCTTCAAGCTCATCCTCATCAACGATGTCGACCTGGTCGTCGTCAATTTCTTCAAGCTCATCCTCATCAACGATATCGACTTGATCGTCCTCGACTTCTTCAAGCTTTTCATCCTCAACGATGTCGACCTGGTCATCCTCGATTTCTTCAAGCTCATCATCATCAACGATGTCGACCTGGTCGTCCTCGATTTCTTCAAGCTCATCATCCTCAACGATGTCGACCTGGTCATCGTCGATTTCTTCAAGCTCATCATCCTCAACGATGTCGGCCTGGTCATCCTCGATTTCTTCAAGTTCATCATCCTCAACGATGTCGGCCTGGTCATCCTCGATTTCTTCAAGTTCATCATCCTCAACGATGTCGGCCTGGTCATCCTCGATTTCTTCAAGCTCATCATCCTCAACGATGTCGACCTGGTCATCCTCGATTTCTTCAAGATCATCATCCTCAACGATGTT
>JBAZWJ010000114.1:0-11081 GCA_041660385.1 Desulfobacteraceae bacterium
GCCAAAGGACTCAAATTAGTAATATTTAAACTCATCAATAATCACCTCCTATACTTTTACCCCCAACAAACGGGCTACAAAAATAATCACGGCAATTACTAACAGTAAATGGATTAATCCTCCACCGATACGCAAGGAGAATCCTCCCAGCCACGAAATAATCAATATCGCAATTATGATATCCAGTAAACTCATACACCCACCCCCTTTCTTTTTTAAACAGTTTGTTTTTCACCCGAAAATATCCGGGTTAATTTAACAATTCCCCAGGCTAACACTGCATAAACAATTAAGGCTACAATGGATGACGGCTCAAGCACCGAGGTTGTTTCAATTCCCTGGGTCATCCCCCTGCGGAAGATGCCTTCAAAGGGCAAGATAAATACTCCTGTTAAGCTGTAAATAAACCGCACAAAACCGCTTGCAGCGCTTGCTCCCATTATTTTAAGAACCAACCGGAAGGCTAATAATATTTCCAGCAAACCGAAAATAAAATAAATCACGTATTCCGCTCTTTGTGAACTAGTGGCCACACTTTTGGTTTCGGTAGTCACGGCTTCCTTCGGTCCTTCAACCTGGGTAGTCACGCTTTCTTTTACAATTTCTGCCATTTCTTATTACACATCCTTTCAAATACTGACTTTCTTAATAACGGTCTCTTTCGGTAAATAGGAAATCAACGCTTTCTCAACCAAACGGGTTAAGGTCACATCCTCAACCACAGCCTGGGCTCTGGATTGTTTAGCTATAGCAGGTTTCAGAAACAGAGTGATTCTTTGTTTGTCATTACTTGTCATACTATAAACACTACAACTTATTGTAGTAATTGTCAATTGTCATAATTGTTTTATGGGACTATACTTAATCTACTTGTGTTTACATTCATCCTCTACTTTATTCTGGCCCTCACCTTTGGCTACTTCGCCACCCAAAATACCCAATCCATATCTATTGTCCTTTTTAACCAATCTCTGCCTGACATCCCGTTGTTTATTGTATTAGGAGCCACCCTTCTCACCGGAATTATCTTTTCCTGGATTGTCAGCCTGTTTAATTCGCTGGCTTCGGCTCTTACTTTAAGGGGAAAAGAACGGACTATAAAAGAAGCCAACAGCGCCATCAATGATTTAACCAAACAGGTTAATCAGTTGGAATCAGAAAACGATAAACTCAAAAAACAGATTCAAAAAGAACACGAAAATCCTTCCAATTAAAGTTCAATTTCATTTTTAGTCCCCAAGTTCAATACAGCTATAATCAACAGGTCATATATGTTTTTAATCCCGCAGGACTTCTGGCAGGTCAAAAAAACAGCCCACAAGGGTTTGGGTGTATTCGCTGCCAAAAAATTAACCAAGGGTACTGTCATTGGTGATTACTTAGGCACAGTAATTAAAACTTCTGATTACGATTTTACTTTGGACCAAAATGGCCTTTTTCTTATGTATTATTCAGACGCCGCTTCAATTTATCCTGATTTGTCTGTTCCGGGAATTCATCTGATCAATCACTCATGCCTGCCAAATTGTTGGATCTATAATCTTAACGGACATACCTTGTTTTTCGCCCTGCGAAACATTCAAGTCGGTGAGGAACTCACCATATCCTATTTATTAAGTCCCAAAAGTAAATACTGTAATCCCTGCCGGCACATTTGCAAATGTCAAAGTAAAAATTGCACCGGCTCCATGCACCTGTCACCCGAAAAATTTACTATTTGGCAGGCTTTTCAGGACAAACAAACCAAAAACACCAGAAAAGCCGGAGTAGTATTCGGCCAAAACCTCCCCCCTCTTTCCAAGTATCCTAAATCAATTCCGCTCAATCCGGTTTATGCCCGAATTTGTTCCGGCTGATTTATGGCGAGAACAAATAAATAAGAAATCTATATAATAAATTAATGTCCGAAATTGCGGTAAAGTTTTGCATTGGATTAGCCATCCTGTTATTTTCTACTCAAAAGTTTATCGGATTGGCCGAAAAAGTATCCCGCATTTTACGTATATCCCCGTTAATTGTCGGCATTACCTTCGTAGCTATCGGCACATCGCTTCCGGAATTGGTAGTTTCCCTCATTTCAATATTGCGGCACGACCCCGGATTAGCTATGGGAAATATCATCGGGTCCAATATAGTAAATGTTTTGATTGTTCTTCCCGCCGGTTTACTTATCGGTAAGCTTCGTATCGGTACTACCAAAACCCAACGCAACGCTCTTATTCTTCTCGAAGTAACGGCAATTTTTTTTCTGATTCAATATATCTTTCCTATCAAGATATATTCGGGGATGCTTCTCATTGGCATGGCAATTCTTATCAGTATTGTAGAATATAAACTCGGTATCTTCGGCAGGACACACGAGGACGTCAAACGGTTCAATGCTTCTAAGAACAAAAAGTTGGGTTTGGATGTATTCATTCCGGGAATTTTGCTTGTCTTGGGGATAATCATCGGAGGTATATTTATAGTAGACGCAGTCGAAAGCTTATCCCTTGTTACAGGTATTTCTACCACCATACTCGGATTAACTCTTACGGCAGTAGTTACCTCCCTGCCGGAATTATTTGCCACCATTTTCAGCCAGGAAGATAATCAGGAAAAAATTACTATTGGGAATATCTTAGGCAGTAATATTTATAATCTATTGCTTGTCGGAGGAATTGTTTCACTCTTCCCCATGGTTTCAGTTATTCGTTTCCAAGAATGGATCTGGTTAGCTTTAACTACCATCGGATTTGTATTCATACTAAAACACTACAAAGGCAAAAAGCCTCCAAGATGGCTTGGGATCATGCTAATCCTGTTTTTTATAATTTATATATTGTCCCAATAACTGCTTTATTCACCCTTAGGCAAACTCTCACACGGTACCCCGTCTTTGTTACCATCTAGTCTGTTCACATCTTTGCTTACTCCCCCGGCCTTTTCGTAAAACCTTTGTGCTTCAGGCTGAGTAGAAAAATCCTCACAATTATATTGATCCAGTCTTTTGCCTTTCGTAGAATCATTTGTCACATTTCCTTCCTTGTCAAAATAGACCACATTCCCGGATGTATCCCTGGCTACTTTGGATTCCTGAAGGCTCGATCCACCGAATAATTTTCCCAAATCAAAATCGTTATTTGTAGCCTCCAATCCAAAGGCTCCCAAAAGCAGAACAATCACCACTCCCAAAATCGGCTTCATCACCTTTTTAGTACCTTCACTGGCATTTTCCAATGGTTTAAATTTAGGAATTCCCATACTTTTACCAAATCGAATATAGCGCATAACCTAAGATCACAATCAAAACCCCAATCACAACCAATCGCACTATCTTATTCCCAAAAACATTCTTCACACCATAGAGTATAGCAGAACCCAAAAAAACAATTCACATTAATCCGATCATCAGCGTAGTAGTGAATTATGAGATGAATCCATACAACAATCGAAGTCTAAGACTAATCCAAAAATAAAACACTCCGATTAAAAAGATAACAAAACCCCAAAGTGTTTGTTGTTTTTTGAACATCTGGGCTATTTTGTTTACCCGGTGAGGGAATCCGATTTTTTCTATTCCTTTCAATAATGTCGTCCATCCCAAAATAGTGATCGCCACTCTCCAATCCGCGACCCAAATATTATGCAATGTTACTGTCATCAATCCCAGTAGAAAGGTTATATATCCAGTTGAAATGGTAATGGTTTTGTCTTCCGTATATTCTATAACTCTGCCCAAAAACTTCGCCCCGAAAGTAGAAAATCCCAGAATCATAAATAAACTACCCCAAAATCTCGCCAGATATATTGAAATTTCCATGTTTACATAAACTTTACCAATTAGTCACATTTTTGGCAATAATTTCTTGGCATGATAATATAAAAATAATGGCCGAAGCGATGAGGGAATGGTTAGAAGAGCTTCAGGAAGACCCCTGTCCGAATGGACCCAAACAAAAACTTATTATGAAAATTCTGGCGTGGTTGAAGGCCGAAAAATTCGCAGAAACTACGTTCGATCAACCGGCTCGACCTGATATCGTTAGTCCCGCCCGTCCGGTTGCTCCACAAGAAAAGAAAAAAACCTAGACAGAGAAAATCAGCGAACCAATAGACGTAGTTAAGATTTATTTTTGCGCATCATTCTGAATCTGGGTTACCTGTGCTTCCGCCGCTTCCCGCACCTGTTTTGATTCCAGATCCGCCAACGCTTGTCTGGCGAGAGCAGCTACTTTGTCTGCCTCTTCCTTAGCCAATCCCGCATCTTTATCAATTTGATTTTTTTGTTGTTGCGAATCATTCATACCACCTATTATCTTAACTCATTATAACCCTGAATGTTAAGCTCGTCCAAGTTCTCCAAAAATCCGTCAAAAGACATGGTCATCCCTGCTATTATTTTTTCCCCAATCGTTTTTCTAATATTGCTAGCACCGAAGAGCTTATCGGTTTATCTTTGCGATGGATACAGCCTATCCAGCAGCACGGCCGGCGTTTTCCCTCTTTGAGTTCACTCGTCGTCCTTCTAATATGTTCCTTTCTGGTCTCTTCTTTTTTGACGAACGTTACCCAACATATCCACTCATTACGCGCAAGTGGTGTAAGATTCTTCCACGCTTCAAGCGCTTTCGAATCAGAAGTTAAAGCTTTATGTAAATCCACCGGAACTTTGTGTGCCATAGGATTATTTTACCAATTTTAGCCACCTAGCAAAGGTTCACGAAATCCTCCAATTTTTCTCCCCTTTTGTCCCTCATTAATTTGATGATTTGTTGGGTCAAAGCAAGCGACCGAACCCTCTCTGTCTCCTTCATCAAATCTTGTTGTTATAACAGGTCCATTAGCTAAGGTGAATTTATGACCTTTAGGTTCCCCGCCATTAGTTAAATAAATATAATCAACAGTAACGTTTGGGTCTGACTGTGCAAGTTTTAATAATTCTGCATCTATCTCTTGCGGCGTTTTTCGTTTTTTGGATTCTGCTTCTTTTTTAATTAAGTCGTTATATGCTTTTAAGAAATTCATGTTTTCAATATAAACACATAATAACAAAGAATAAATATTCTTATCAAATAAAACAGACAAAAAAATTAGGCTCTGTATAAAGCTCGCTGGCTCCAACATGTTTTGTCAAAGTTCGAATCCTGACAGTCCCATGCAAAATTAAACCTGAATTCTGGTCGAAATTAGGCTTCCCGAAAGCAGTATATCCTCTGGATTCCCCTCAAATCTGATATATTGTTCGATTTTCTTCAAATCCCCTTCAAGTTGTTGGCTCTCGAACAAAGACTTGGCCTCATTCAAATAATAATCAGCCTTTTTTATGCTTCCGGCTGCTATATAGTTAGCCCCCCTCTTCAAGTCCAGGGCAATAGTCTGCCAAATTTGTTTCTTAGTCATAAGTTCAATAATTCTTTAATAATGTTGGTAAACTTATCTCTAATTAATGGATCCATTATATCCGAACTGGAGTTCACTCCGGGTTTATTATTAATGATTGAATCAAAAGTAATTTGCTTTGTTTCCAAATCATATCCGCCACCCCATAAGTATTCTTTTTTACTGCCGTTTTCCAATAATAATTGCTCTTCGTCTGTATGCATTTTAGCTCCGGCTGCCAATATTCCCTTTTCTATGTCCACCACTACTTTAATATAAAACCCTCCTATTTCCCTCGCCATTGCTTTAATCTCATTAGCTTCGGCCGGTTTGTTCAATAATTTTATCATCAACCCATTTTATCATCCAATTTTTCCTGACAAGCCCCTTGATCAGTTTGATATAGTTTCGAAGAAAATAAATTTACTCGGGAATCGTTTAAACAAAAATAAGTACTAGAAATTCTCAACTATTAGCTTTTTCATCTGCATCAAACGGGAAAAGGCATTTGGGCGCTTCATTAGTTCCTCCATATTTTCTGGTACTACTTGCCAGCTTAACCCATACTTATCTTTACACCAGCCGCATTGTTCGGATTCTGGCACACTGGACAACTTTTTCCAGTAATAATCAATCTCTGCCTGGTCCTTACATGGAATCGAAAAAGAAACTGACTCATTAAATTTAAACTCGGGTCCGGCATTAATGGCTACAAATCGATTTTCCATAAGTTCAAATTCAATTGTCAACACTTTACCGGCCAACTCTTTCTGAAAATCTGCTAAACCTTCAAGGGGGTAATTCGTTGTCGATAAAATTTTACTATTGGGGAATACTGATACATAGAACTCGACAGCCTCTTTCGCATTACCGTCAAACCATAAATTCGGCATTATATCTTTTGACATTCTTGAATATTAACAAAAAAATGTTTACTCCGGTAGCACCGTCTTTTACAAACTTTGCTCGCCCAGTTCTACGGATTTAGAACTAAGCTCACATAACAGATCTCGAACTATTGCGCTTTTGTTAGTGCCTAGTGTGAGATTAATAAACCCCAATTCCCTTCTCTATTAATTGCTTTACCTTAGTAACTGAAGACTGAATGCTCGGATCTATTATTAATTTCAGAGCTTCATCTGGAGTAGTCCACTTAAATTCAATCTGTTCTGTTTTATCCAACTTTACGTTCCCACCCTTATACCTACAAACAAAACTCACTCCAAGATGTTCTGTTTTTTCCTGACCTCTGAAAAAGTGAAAAGTGTTAAATGGTTGGAGTACTTCTACTTCCAAACCCACTTCCTCCATTACCTCCCTTTTCAACGCCTCCTCAAAACCCTCCCCTTGATCCACCCTTCCAGTCAATATTTCCCATTCCCCTGGTGCGTGCGGTCTTTCAAAAGAGCGTTGAGTGATTAAAATCTTTCCATCTTTAATAATTACTCCTTCTACTGCAACATTAAAAACTCCTGGTGGTTTACCCATGTTCGTATTCTACCAAAAGTTCTAATTCGTAGCATTGTGTCACCTCAAGTGGATCATCGATGGTGAGCTTGTCGAACCACAGATTTCGAACTTCTCAGATTTCAAACACCCTGTACTCGCAATCCTTAAGGAGTAAGGATTCTAATTCTCTGGAAATTGATTCAAATTCTTCATTTCTTTCCTCTTTATAGTGTGGCCACATTTTAACCGGGACCAAACCCAATCCCTTCATTACTCCCCCACCAGACTTACTGTAGCAATAAGTTGCCATCACATTCGCACCAGCAGATTCACCTGCAATAATTTTGCCCTCAAAAGCCACTCTTAATTCCGGGTAATGATTAAGTACTTCCACCAACCTCACAGTCGTCCCCCCACCCAAATAAACAACGTCGGCTTTCCGTATCTGATTTAAAAAAATATCCCTATCTGCCACTTCGAATGTAAGTTCCCTAGATCCCTTAACTCTTTCAAACTGGGATGTATCGATCGCTACATTTCTCTCTTTCCTTTCATCCGAGCCTGCAAACTCCACTAATAAGATCCTCACCCTATCTCCAGCTCCATTCAGTATTTCAGTAAAAAACTTATCATTCTCAGCATTAACATGCTGTGCCGACCCGCCGTGAAGAACATATTTCGTTTTCATTCCCCAAATTTTACCTCAAAAAGGTTCGTAAATTTGCTTGTGGTACTTCGTATGGACAGTTTTCGAACCTTGGCTCGCTCAATTCTACGGATTTAGAACCTGACTCAAGAATCGTGACTTTAATATAACTAGTTAATTAGTCAGTGTATTCAAAGTAAAACGAAACTTGAACTTTATTGTGAGTAGTAATCGCTGTTATAGTTATTTATGATGATAAAAAAAGAGGACAGATCACATTTTAGAAAAGTAATAATAGTAGCAATAATTACGCTTGTAGTAGCTTCCCTGGGATTTCTGGTGTACGACTCAAAAGAACCTTTAGTTAAACCTTTCCTTACTAGACAAATTAACCCATCTTGCCCATACTATAACGATTTCCTTGGCCGTGTATATTACAGATATACCTATTACCCTAGCAGCCTTTTTATTGTCGAACCGATAGAAAAAAAGGTGCAATATTACTGGCATAGGGTGAAGAATATTGATGATAAAAATATTAAGATAGAAAAAGTTTTACAAGAGACAAAGGTTGGTCCTAGAGCTGAAATGCAAAAGATTTGCATCGCTTCAGATAGAAATAATCTCATCTACAATAACTACGTATTTGCGAATGCCGACGTTGAAACTTTCGAAATATTAAAAAATTTCTTTTACAAAGATAAAAATACTGTTTATTATTCAAACGGAAAAGTAGTTCCTAACGCCGACCCGCAAACGTTTGAAGTTTTGACCACAGATAAATGTCCTGAATCACGATTTGCTAAAGACAAAAATAACTACTTTGAAGCTACCAATATAGTAGAGCAAGAGATTTATAAAAGTAATTGTGTTGAAGAATTGTGAAACTGAAACCAAACTATTATGAATTGGCAAATAAAAGACTAATTCCCCGAAACTTATTATGGTTATTTTAAATTCCAGCTTTCTCGCCCAGTTCTACGATTTTAGAACCAATGCATACACTCCACCCTTCTCCCCATCCCTATTTTCAACATAATCTAATTCCACTTTCTCAAATACTTGTTCGAATATTCCTTGAAGTTCATTCTTGGAATAATAAGCAAAATATCTCCCTCCCTTGTACCTATCGTCTTTCCGCATATCTTCTCCTTCACCCTCTCGAAATGAAGCATAAAATATTCCCCCGGGATTTAACACTTTTTTTATTTTATTCAAAACACCGACCATATCAGCTTTTGGTATATGAAGTAGTGCATAACTAGCCCAAATACCATCAAAAAATTCTCCAAGACTTTCTATCTCCGAATATTTCATCACTTTTCCCCTCAATCCCTTTTTCCTGGCTAGATCAACCATCCCCGGTGCCCCATCAACCGCCAATACCTCATATCCCAAATCAGCAAACCTCTTGGCATCGTTACCGGGTCCGCAACCCAAATCCAATATCTTACCTCCGGGTTTAATTCCGCTCAAAAACAATTTTCTCTCCCTTTCCTGAAATTGCCACGGTGCCTGTCTATCAGAATAATCCAAGGCATTATCACTAAATACTTTTACTGTTGAATCTTCATAATCCATTACCAGATTTTACTCTAAAAGTTCGAATTTTGGCTTGTGCTACCTCAGATCCCTGCTCCCCCCAAAGACCTTACCTGCTGGCTAGTTGGTAATAGAGTCCACAACGCATACTTTTCTAACTCATTCTCACATTGATAAGTTATAATTCAAAAAGCATGACTGAAGGCAACACAATTAACCCCCCTCCCCAAGAAACATCTCCAATCCATAATCTACTAAAACAGCACATTAATATTCTAAAAAAAGAGCAACTAAAGCTACACCGAGAAGCCACGTCCGCTTTTAAAAAAGGTCTCCACGATCAAGTAGCAACATTGGATCTTCAAGGAGAAAAAATGGCAATTAGAATCAGAGCCCTAAATACTACAGCAAGTGTACTTAATCCCACCAACCCATTACTTAGACCAGGATATATAACCATGATGTGGCTGGGGATAGGTTCGGATCCTGCTGCTATTTCGGACATCCAATCGGCCGGTTGCCAATTAATAGAAAACTCCCAAGCTGTTGAAACTGCTAGACAATATTTATATAGACCTCGACCCAATATTAAACTAGACAGCTTTACCCCTGATCGTTATAAAATAAACCAGGCTTGGATTATCCCCGGCTATCCCGAATTGGTCTTGGCGTCAATTTCCCGTTCAGAGGATAGCATTAACTGGCCAACAGGCCGTATGGATTTAGCCTGGATGCTAACCTCTCAGCCTGATTAAAAAATGGCTTGCCTTGAGTGAAACCGAAAGGCTTGCAATGAGCATACCGAAGTGCTCACCCCGTTCTTACGCAGATGGTGAGCTTGTCGAACCACGGATTTAGAACTTAGCTCAGCACACCTGAAGTTATACGAATAAACCTAAACAAGCTATTTTTTAGCTTTAGAAAATGCAGTACAAGTGGAGTTAATTAGGACGAGGTGGAAAGAAACTAAAACACTTTCTGGCCTTCAAACTTCAAATTGTACCAAAAAACTTCCAATCCCGGGTTTTTCTCCCAATCTTCCTCTGACACTTCGCCTTGCAAGTACAGCTTAGTCCGCTCCATTAGTCTTTCAATCTCTTGAATTGAGTACCAGCCCGCCCTCTTGGTTTCATCCTCACTTCTTTTTACTATCCCCGCAAACTTAACTTCATAAACTTTCCAATAATGCCAAGCCCCGTCTTGTCTTCTGCAAACGTTCTCTTTTCTGCCTTCAAACATCAATTTCAAATCGGTGGTTTCTAAACCCACTTCCTCACTTAACTCTCTTTTTGCTGCAATTTCGTAAGATTTATCACCGTCTATGTGTCCTGCTGGAGGTGCAAAACCAAAAGGATATTTCATTCTCTCAATTAGTAAGACCTTATTATCTTGTCTAACAATCATTCCTACGCTGGTATGGTCGCAGCTCTTAATCATTTAATGTCTTCCAAGTGCCCGTTTAGTACAATCGGCTCAAAGGTTAGAAGTTCGTCCACGATAAACGGCTGGTCAGGTAATGGATTTAGTGTAAATATCTTTTTCTTACGATAATACGCAAATCCCATTTCCAAAAAAGTATTAGCCCCAATGTAATTCACTACATCTTTCTTAGTTATGTTTACTATCAATACCGCATCCGATTTCTCAATCTTATCCAAATGCTCGTCAATAAATCTAAACTTTTTCTTCGCCTCTACTCTGGATTTATTATCTTTAGCCCAATAATCCACCCCTTCTGCCTTGTTTGGCATTAAAACCTCATGACCTAACTTTTCTAACTTATGTTGAACATCAACCATCTCATTGTAAAATTTAATTGACCCGCAAATAGCAATTATCATAATTTTTTTAATAAGTTTTTAGGTTCTTTAATAATATCTCTAAATAAAACCCTTCTACACAACTCATCGTCTTTGTCTGATAGGGCGTAAATAGGTTTCCCCAATGCCATCGCAAAACCCAATTCTAAAGTTGAGCTATTACCAGAATAGCCGTCTTGGTTATAAAGAAAAACTACATCGGCCATTCTGATTTTGTAAAAATGGTCATGAGTTAAACCCAACGCAACAAAATTTTTGTAATC
>JBAZWJ010000115.1:0-11066 GCA_041660385.1 Desulfobacteraceae bacterium
AAATAACAGGTGCGAATACACGTATCAAACGGAGTCAGATCGTGGATGTTATGAGTCAAACAAAAAAACTTTTTGATTTGAATAAGAGAGGTGTTTTTTCTCTTGACACGGGCCTTTAATGGGTGACCCCGAATTTCACGATTTTAATTTATTTGGAAAATCAGCGAATAAATATAGTGCACAAATTGTACAATATAGTAATCAATTAATTTACGGCCGAGATTAGGAGTTAGTTAATCATCGAAATAAAAAAATATGGAGATATATATGTTCATAGCACTCAATCCTAAAGTTTGTGATAATTCAAAAGATTGTCCTGCAATTGCAGAATGTCCAACTGGAGCTTTATTCTGGGACGAAAACGCTAATCGTATCTCTGCTAACAGTTCATTGTGTACTACTTGCTTTCAATGTGAAGAAGAATGTGCTGTGGGCGCGATAAGAATAGCCAGAAATGAAAGTGAGTTTAAAGAGATCAAAGAAGAAATAGAAAATGATCCAAGAACTGTATCAGATCTCTTAGTAGATCGATATGGGGCACAACCTATAAAGCCAGAGTTTTTCATTACTGCTGAAAAATTTCCCCGACAAGTTATAGAATCTACAAAAGTGTGCGTAATTGAGTTTTTTGAGTGGGATCTGGTTGAATGTTTGATAAGTTCAATTTCAATAAAAGAGATTCTTGGAGAGTATGACTTGATGTACAGGAAAATTGATGTCAAGGGAAGTGAATTATGTAAAGAGTTATCAGTATCCACGTTGCCTGCATTACTTGTGTTTAATGGTGGAGATTTAGTCGGAAAAATCGAAGGATTTATAGGGGTAGATAAAAAGCAAGAACTGAAAGAAAGAATAACAACTATTCTCGACAAAATTAAAACACCAAAGAGAGGGGTATAATTTTAACAAACAGAATATTTCAGTAAGGAAAACATGATGGAAAATTTTAATAAACAACTTATTCCTTTCAGTATATGTGTAACAGCTATTGTAGGTTCAACATATCTTGTTTTTAATATGTTATGGCCTTCTTTTGCTAATTATAGAAAAACACTAGATTCAGTATCATTTTTTACTTTGTTGATTTGTCTTATTAGTTTCTTTGCATTAATTTGGAATATTTTTCAATACATCTTTGACAAAAAGAAAGACAGAGAAACCAAAAAAAAAGTTGATATGGTAAAATCAGAATGTGATAAAAAGATAAATGAGATTAGTACAAAATATGAAGAATTTGAGCAATATCGTGAAACCTATAAATATACAATAGAGGATTTGGAAGAAGCAAAAAAATCAGGAAAGAAGGAGATTTTAAATTGTAAAAATGAGGAAATTAGTAAAATAATATTAAATAAATTAAATATAAATATTGAAATTATCAGCAATTCCCAAGTCCTACTAACTGCTACAATTGAGAATATTGGCCGAGAAATTTCTAAACCTAAGTATGTAAGCTTGTATATTGATGAAGGAATATTTGACGATAAACATAATAATTATAAATTCCCTTATTTATTACATCATAGAGCAGAATCAAAAGATTGCGCTTTAGCAATTGCTACTCAAAATTATACAGTCGGATATCCACATGATAAACTTGAAGATGATTTTAAAGACAAGGGTTTGTTGCAAAAATGTATCCCACTTAAACATTTATCTGGTGATACAATAAACTTTATTGCTCCAGGAGAAAGATTTAGTGAAGATGTAGTATTGAAAATTGATAAGCCTGGTGTTTATCGTGCTATTCTCGTATATATTCCTTGTGACAAAAAACAACTCATAAATGATTGTAATCATTATTTTAAGTGTTTTTCAATTGGAGATAATGCTGTTGAAAAAGTCGAAGCAAGGTCTTGTTCTGAAATTGAGACAAGTAGGGATTCGATTTAATAATTTAATTTTGATTATTTAATGATAATTTTTTAAAGGTGCAATAATGCTTGAATATTTACCTTGGTCAATCAGTACAAGTGAACATGCTATAGGACTCTATAATGAAGGTATTTTTTCAATACTTGACTTTGAGCTTGGAGGGTGTTGCAATTTAAATTGCCTTTATTGTGATTCTCCTGAAAGAGCTATAAAAATTAATTTTGATATAAATTTAATACAAAAATTGTTATCAGAAAAAAAATTTAAATGGTTATTTGTTTGTGGAATAGGTGAACCTACCGCCGGGGATAATTACGATGCATTTATCAAACTCCTTGAAAGTTGTGAAAAATATGGGGTTAAATGCTCTGCTTTTTCAAATATCTTTTTGTTTAATGATGATATAGTGCATTTTATTAATAATGATATCCTATATCTAAAATTTAAACTTGATTCTTTTGAAACAAATAATATTAAATATCTCTATGGTACTGAAAAATCAAATATAATTTTAAAAAATATTGAAAGAATCACAGATGTTGTTAAGAGTAATTCATTACATACTAATATTGCAGCTTCAATTGTTCCTACTAAAGTAAATTATAATGAAATTGAAGAATTATTTTCTTTTTGTTTACAGTCTAATATATATCCATTAATTGGACATCTGGAATATTCGGGAAGAGCAATAGAAATGCATAGAAAACTTGCTTTGTCTGTTGATGAGCATGAATCTATGTACCGAATGATTAGAGAAAAATTCGGGATTGATTATAGTTTGCCAGTTTGTCCAGCAGTTGTTTCTGGTGTAAGGATTGACTCTGATGGATACATAATACTTGATAAAGACACAGGATTGACTTGTGACTGGTTGTGGCTGAGAACTCCAAGTACCAAAAAAATAGGTCATATAAATCAGTATGTGTCATCAATTGATATTTTTAATGATATTTTAGACTACCGTAAAGAAAAGATTGGGACTGTTAAGAGCCTGTTGGAAAATAACAATTTGCCTACAGGTGGATGTGGAGGAAATGCTAAGGATGTATTGAGTTACTATATAAGAAATTCTGGCTATTATTAACACGGCAAATAAATAGAACAATGTGTGTCGTTTCCCCATGGTCGCAATATTGCCGTAGGTCGGGCTTTTGCCCGACCTAGAGATCTGGGGACAGCATATTGAATTATATGTCAATTATAATTTAATTCAGTATGGTGGCCCTTGAACCTTCTTTTAATTCATACGATTCAACACTCCAGGCTTTCTGTATGATATTGAGACGTTTTTTCTTGATAGTGCAGGATGATTAATTAATAATAAAAAATGGCAGCCAAACGAGTTCTAACCTATTTGAATATCGGGTATTCTGATTTTATCCGAATAAATCATGACTTCTCCACCAATTTTCTTTTCTTGAGCAGTATATTGTAAGTTGTACTCTGTTTGTCTGAAGGCACTATATAAACTCTTTATTTGTTCTGTGTTGTCGTAAGTAACAACCCAGTTGGGAATATTGGTATTTCTTAATGATTCCATGACATGAACATGATCGTCATGTTCATAATAGTTTCGATATAAATGTTGTCCTTTGTGATAATAGGGTGGATCTAAATAAATCAAGGCCTTTTGATGAGCGTTCCAGGGAAAGTTTCTAACAAATGAAGCGCCATCTTCATTATAGATTTTTATTCTTGATTCATATTTTGCAATATGTTCAATTCGCTTAATCAAATTGGTTTTATTGAATCGGACGTCCATTTTCCATTCACCAGCTTGAGCTTTACCGCCAATTACCCCAGCATTTAATATTCCGGACCTGTTTGTTCTATTTAAAAAAAACGCTGCAAACCCCAATTCTACGAGACTCACTTGATTAGAATCTTTAAGGATATTTTTTTGTTTCTCCCATGTTTCCATATTAACATTTGTGTCATTGATGCGCTTGCAGATCTCCTCTGTACTGAAAAGAACTGAATGCCAAAACCCGTAAACAGCTGGATCTATGTCGTTTATATGAATTTTTCGGACATACTCTTGTATCAAAATTTCTAAAGCGACGCCTGCCCCTCCCGCATACGGTTCAATGTAGTGTCCATCTTCTATCCCATTGGCTTTGATTATTGCCTTGATGTAATATGAAAGCTTGGCTTTGCCGCCTGGATATCTTAGCGGAGTGTAATATCGCATAAATAAACCAATTCTTTGTGATTTTTTGTTAAACCCTAATGCATGCTATCATAAAAATAAAATCATGGCCATTAAATAACCATGCAATTTAAGAAGGGCTCCAAATTGCTTCAAACAAAGGTTGGAAATTATCCCATTCGGTGTTTAGGGCAACTTTTTCAGGATTAAAATGAGGATTGTGAACATATTGTTGGAGTGAACCATTTGCTTTTGTGATTCCTTTTGATGCTGTTGTTACAGATGTACACACATTCTGAGTTATTTTATTTTCATTTCTCAGAAATTCAGCGCACATTACGACTTTGTCGTGCAAACCCGGATTTCTTTCAGTGTTTTTGTTTGATATATTATTAAATTCAATAAATGATGAGACAGAAAGATCAAGAAAAACTCTAAGCATGACAGCGATAGCATTTATAGAATCATTGAATTTTAATGAACCTTTTAATTCATTAAAGATTCTTGAACACTTTTTATTACCTCCAAAGCTTAATTTAAGATTGGATGGAATTAAATTATTTCTGTCAGCTTTCGGTGTTCGTGTGTATTTAACGTTGCTTTGGATAGATTCGGTATCGTCTTTGACTTTGTCCTTCTCACTATCGCTCTGGTTATTTTTGAGAATATCTACAGGGATTTGAGGCGTAAATGGTTTGTTCTGTTGGGCTGTTGCTGAATTCTTAGGACTCAGTAGCTTCCAATAATTTTCCGATTTTTCAGTCAGTGGCTTTATTTTTAAATCATTTATAAATTGTTCTCGATCTTTTTTTGAACGAATGCGGTCAACGGTAAATAAAGATTTCCCATTTTCCTTGAGCTCAATCATTACATCTAAAACTTTTTTATATTCAGAAATAAATTTTTCAATTGGTTGATCACAATACAAAAAACCGTCATTCGAATGAAGCCCAAAAGCAATCCTGACATCAGGGTCTTGAAATAATCGTTGAATATTTGATATTTTAATGTGTTTCTTTAATATTAATACATGTTTGTACACTTCACCATGAAGCTCAATAAACTGATATAGCTGGTTTTGAAATGATTGTGCCCCAAGCCGTGCCATATGGCGTGCTTTTTCTGGAGCATTCCACTCAACACGACCAACACCATTGTTTTGTCCGGTATGTTTTAGGTTAACCCAATGCTCATATGAATCGTCATCGAATACAACACAATTTACTTCCGATATCTCCTGATTAACAAGGGTTTTTATTTTCGTAAATATTTTTGTGTTCTCATTATTTACTGATATATGAGGATCATTAAGGACTTTTAATGCGGTTAATCTTCGATTACCTTCGTAGACAGTATACATATTGGGTTCATCTTCATTCTTGATGACCATCATATTTTCTGATGGGTCTAAACCTTTTTCAGCAATATCTTTTGCTAAAGCAATAACCTTATCTTTCTGCAATTCAAGCATTTTATTAATGGCATCATGTTGGCTGTCTGCTGGCTCTGGAAATCTTGGATTATTAATATCTAATAGTAAGTTTGTTACTTTGATTAGTTGAGTTTGAGCCATTTTAAAATGCTCCTACTGACTGTGTTGTAGAATTTATCTGATGATTATCAGGTTAAAACATTTACATTAAACATTCATGTACTAGCTACATTTAAAAATATCAATGATAAATCATTGAATATGATTCTTATTTTAATAAAACATTCTAACCAAAAGGTTCAGTCTCAAACCTTGATCATTGATTGTCATAAACACTCGCCACAATTCACGTTTCCTGTCCAATATCCTCAATACACTGCGGGCTGTCGAACCCGGCGCTGTTCACCAAAGGTGAAACAGGGTGAGAATGAAGATCTGTGATACAACCATCGGCCAGGATCTGTTCATGCATGGCTTGATCGGTGGAGCCTTGCGCCAGCCAGTCTCTGATCCTGTCCATGTCCACGATGGCGGGCATTCGGTCATGAACGGCCCGGATGGGGCCTTCGGCGTTTCGGGTGATGATGACACACGCGCCGGTGGATGAGCCGTCTTCCTTTTGGATGGTTTGCCACAGTCCCGCTAAGGCGAAGGGTTGTTTGTCCGGGAGGGAATAATAAAAGGGGATTTTTGTTTTTCCTTCCTGTTTCCACTCATAGAAACCATCGGCCAGGATAAGGCAGCGGCGGCGGGCAAAGGCCTCCCGGAATGCTTTCTTTTCTCCCAGGGTTTCGGCCCTGGCATTGATGATGAGTCCCGGTTTTCTGTCTTTGGGGGTATGGCTGAACGTGAAACCCCATTTCATGATTCCCAGCCGAAAGCCCTGGTGATCAATGAGGACCGGCACTTCACGGGTCGGGGCGATATTGTAGGACGGGGCCGGGATGGCCGTGACCGTTTCGATTTCGAACCGGGCTTTGAGAATATCCAGCGGGTTGAACTGGGCGAAACGTCCGCACATGGCGCTATCCTCCTTCACTGATTCCGGGGCCACCATACCGAGTTAGAGTCAGTAAAAGGGTTAGTGGCAGAACATTATTCAAGTTTATTTTCGGGATCATGAAGCATTCGACCCCTCATTTGTAGCGACCTGCAAACATAAACACCCCGGACCCGCAATCATCGTTAATTTCGAACCACATTATAAGTCACTGGCCCACAATAATTGCAACTCTATTTTTTACCGGTCTTTCCGGTTCGAAAAAACGGTCGTTTTTTCGAACTTCTCCGTTCTGGTCTTTTTCCTGCGGAATCGTCGATAAATGGGTTTAATTAACCGGGATTGTAATTCAAAGTTTGATTTTTTAACAATATATAAGTATACCAGACCAATCAATTCAATAAAGATGTAAGGATTTAAAAACATTGGCCAATGTTCTTAATATTAAGATAGCAGTTGTCAGGTTTTTTCTTAAAGGTCAACTACCTCCAACGCAATCCCAGGAAAATAAAACAGAAATGCTTGCCGCAGGAATTCAGATATGATCATTGACGATAGTGGGGATAAGACAGTGCCTGTTCTTGAAACCTATCATGAATATAGCGAGTGGTTTGCTGATCTCAAACAACGGATCAGTTCTGCCCGTCAAAAAGCCTCTTTATCCTTGAATACGGCTGTGATGGAATTGTATTGGGAAATAGGCCGTGACATGATTGAGAAAGAACAGATGGCGGCCTGGGGAAGTGGTTTTATTGAGCGCCTTTCTCGTGATTTAACCCACGAATTTCCTGATATGAAGGGTTTTTCGAGAAGAAATTTGTATGCAATCCGTCAATGGTATCTTTTTCATTCTGTTCAATCGCCAATTGTGCCACAGGCTGTGGCACAAATCCCATGGGGACATAACCGGTTGATTGTCAGCAAAATCAAGAATTATGAAGAAGCAATATGGTATATATCGGCCACAATTGAAAACGGCTGGACACGAGATGATCTTGAATTGAAGATTGAAAAGGATGAGTGGAAAAGAGTGGGTAAGTCTCTTACCAACTTTTTAAAGACACTGCCAGCTGTACAGTCCGGTATAGCCCGCGAAACGCTCAAAGATCCGTATAATTTTGATTTTTTAGGACTTGAGGATGAGGCTCAGGAGCGTGCCATAGAATCTGCCCTGACAAGCAAGATAACCGATTTTCTTCTTGAACTGGGCAAGGGTTTTGCGTTTGTCGGGCGTCAGGTAAAGATACAGATCAGCGAAAATGAATATTTTCTGGACATGCTATTTATCATCTCGAACTTCGTTGTTATATCGTGGTTGAACTCAAAGCGGGCAAGTTTAAACCGGAATATGCCGGGAAGTTGAATTTTTATTTATCAGCAGTGGACGCCCAATTAAAACGTCCTGAGGACAATCCCTCAATCGGGATTCTTCTTTGTAAGAAAAAGGATAAGATTGAAGTCGAATATTCATTGAAAGACATTAATAAGCCCATCGGGGTCAGTGATTATTTGTTGTCCCGCGCAATACCTGAAAATCTTTTAACAAAGCTTCCAACGGTTGCTGAACTGGAAGACGAACTCGCTGCCAGAATAAAAGATGAAGATGTGTGAAAGCAGTTGTTTTTAAAGGCAATCAGCTATTGTGGGCCAGTGCCTTTAATGTGGTCCCAGTTGCATTTATTGTGGGTCCATTGACCTGGATAGTTACAAATAATGTGGGCCGAAATCAGCGATTATTGCGGGTCCGGGGTGGTTATGTTTGCAGGTCGCTACATATAACGATGTTTCTATGAATACCTGATGCAACTAGCTGTTATCATAACTGCTGAGGTGTTGATTAAAAAACACCCCAACACGTTCGGGTAAACGGGTAAAACGGGGGCAAATCTTTAGACTTGACACTTAAAACAGAAGTAAATCTCGAATTGTCAAGTGACCCCTGATTTTCTGCTCTATGTTATTCGAATTTTGATTTTAAGAACTTATCAAGCTTTTCATCATTATATTTGTTGTAAAGAGTATGAGTTTTCGAAGAAATTTTATCCCCTGAAAAAATATCA
Source organism: Desulfobacteraceae bacterium (assembly GCA_041660385.1). Lineage (GTDB taxonomy): Bacteria > Desulfobacterota > Desulfobacteria > Desulfobacterales > Desulfolunaceae > DYJE01. Next base: position 8,517 of record JBAZWJ010000115.1, read on the forward strand.
AATATATCCTTTAATTTGATATCGTATGTAAAAACATGAGAATGTCTCCAAGTTTTATTTGTTCTATCATCCTGACGAGCTGTTATTTCGATTGTAGTAAATGGGATGCTCTTATTGTTAACGCTGAATCCAACATGAAGTAAAATGGGTTTTTCATGATGTTTATCAATAACGAGACTTCCACTAAAAATTGATTCGTTTGCATCTGATAATATGTTGATTGAAACTGAATTCAAACCTCTAAATTTACCTTCATCTTTGAAATACAAATAAAAAGATGTGTTATCTTTCTCTTTGTTTAGGTATGCAATTATCGGATATTGATTTAAGAATGATTTCTCAATTTTGTGAACAGACAGACATGCAAATGCTGACGACGTAATATTTATTAATATTAGAAATATCAGTAAATAAACTCTCAATTGTACACCTTTAAAAATATTATTATTCGTTAATTCGGGGGCCGTTTTATTATATTGCAATAATATCAGTATGATATTGCCCCATAAAACGAACCTGTAAATAATGTTTGCCATAGAGTGTAAAGCAGTAAACTAAAGGGCTTTAAGTACTTAAGTATTTAACTTTATTTTCATGTTGACACTCTAACTCCTGAACCATAGCCAAAGGCAGAAACAATGTCAAATAAACCCGTGCTGTCATCATAAAACCAGGTGCCGATAAAAACCTGTTGACATCCGTTTCAATTTTGAACTACAAAAAAGACACCCACACCGTAGTATCCCTGATATCGATAGACATCAGGGTTTTCATCCATCAGCTCATAGCCATTTTTGGCATGGGCTTTTTGTGTTTACTCCTGACGCCTGCCTGTCCATCATTTTAAACTATTTTTTAATTCTTTGATTTTGTTGTGTAAAAAAAATTAAATTTTTTTATGCGGCGGGATCATCCAAAAAAGTGATGGTGGTGACGTTTATGATAAACCCTTGCTATGATTGCCCGAAGTACCGTGAATATGGTGAGTATCTTGATGACGTTCTGATTTCAAAAACTTCTGATTCCGCTGTTTGTGTAAAACCTGTTGCTGTATCTCCTGTTTCTTCGCCGGAGCGATTCGATTCTAAAAAATCCCACAATAAAAAGGAGATCTGGGGACATCCATGATAAGTATTGTCAAGAAAAAAATAACACCCCTCCTGACCTACCCTAACTGCACGACTCCCTGGTGGTGAAATCTTACTTTACAGGTGTTTACGCTTCACCACATGTCGCGGATCTTTTCTTTAACGTGTCAAAAAGATTGGGACCTTTTGACCAGACATCCATTTGCAGTATCAAGTCACCCGATTATGGACGACCCTCACCGAAGTGTAAATTTGTGTAACCCGTCGGCCTCGAAACACCATAATGGAAGTATCACGATATAAACCGATCACTTCAGTCCCCAGACTGCAAGGAACGACGGGTAGATCCGTATGTGATTGCGCTTTTATGGCCGTCTATGCGGCCTTTTTGACTTTCATAGCGCTAAAATCCTTTCCTGATTTTTCAACGGAGAGCATGAAGGCCACCAGTTTTCTTGCAACAGCAAGGGTTGCCTTGTTTTTGTTTCCCCTGGCCGATTCTTTTTGATGGACTTCCGCCAGTTGGGGATTCCATAGGGGTGCCAGTTTCGCGGCCTCAATCAAAATCGTCTGGATGTGCTTGTTTCGTTTTTTTGATATCGGTCCTCGATGCTCTTTACCGGCGGATTCATGCTGGGCTGAGCATAAACCGCAATAGCTGACAGCCTGTTTTATTGAGCTGAATCGGTCTGGTTCGCCTGTTTCAAGTACCCAGGTAAGGGCCGTTATTTCTCCCACACCCGGTATGGTCATAAGCCGTTTCACCCGATCCTTGATTAACGCATTTTCTTTTAATGACAGGACCAGTTTCTTTTGAATGCCGCTAAATATCTCAAGGCTCGACCGGCTCAACCTGATCATGTTGATCACTGATTCAGGAACATCTTCTACACTTCCCAATAACTCATCAAAGTATTTTTTACCGTGTAACCGCTTCTTGGTGTATGTTGCTCCGACTTCCATCAATAAGCCCGATATTTTATTCTTTTCTTTAACCGCTGTTTGAACGATATGGTTCCGATAGCGAAGAATCCGGCGCAATTCACGAAGTTCCGTAGGAGCCATGTAACATTCCGGCAGCATGTTCACGCGGAGAAGGTCGGCAATTTTCTCTGCATCGGCTCTATCGTTCTTTTTCTTGGCGGCTGTGATGGCTTTCAGCATTTCAGGATGAGCAACCGCGATTTTAAAAGCGTGCGGCTTCAGGAAATCATAGATCCATCCTGTAAAAAGTGTCGCTTCCATGGCCGCTGTCCAAGGTTGCGGTAATTTTTCAACCCAGCTGTTCAATGCCTTTCGGGTTGCCGGTATTGTCCCTTGCCTGATCAAAACCCCGCTTATTGTTTTGATACAAAATGCGATGATTTTCTTATGGATATCCAGTCCGATATAGTGCATACTTTCCATCGAAACCTCCTTGTGGTTAATAATTCTGGATGACACCATCATTCCAGCAGCTTAT
>JBAZWJ010000116.1:0-10898 GCA_041660385.1 Desulfobacteraceae bacterium
CTTTGAGCAGATTATATATTTCATCGTGTTTCATAAGTATAAATTAAACTGTAAAGCTTGAATTTTAATCCCTGTGTGTTAATTTATTGTCCTGAAGTGTTAAAACAGTAAATATCATAACACGTGTTAATTCTAAAAATAAAAATACCGGAGGAACGATGCGAAACATTTCATCAATGGAACAAACCAGCGCAAAAGCGTATGTTAACTCTTTCGTCGTCAATGTGTATCACTGGATGACCATCGGACTTGCAATCACTGGTCTTGTGGCTTATGCTGTTGCAAGCAACCAGGCCATGCAACAGATTATTTTTGGTAACAGACTGATATTCTTCGGATTGATCTTTTCCGAACTTGGCTTGGTTTTTTATCTGAGTTCTCGGATTGCAAAAATGTCATCCGGAACCGCTACAAGCCTTTTTCTTATTTATGCGGCTTTAAACGGTGCAACACTCGCCTTTATATTTATGCTTTACACGGGAGCCTCGATTGTATCAACCTTTGCAGTATGTGCAGCCACATTCGGAGCTTGCAGCATATACGGCATGGTGACAAAGCGTGATTTAACATCCATTGGTGGTTTCATGATGATGGGCTTGATTGGAATCATCATTGCGTCGGTTGTAAACATTTTTTTAAGAAACAGCGCCATGGAAATGATGATCAGCTATATTGGCGTGTTTGTTTTTGTAGGTTTGACAGCCTATGACGCCCAGAAAATCAAAGTCATGGCTATGAGCCAGCCTGCTGACCTCGACGGTGGAACCATTCGCAAAGGTGCGATTATCGGCGCGCTTTCCCTTTACCTCGATTTCATTAACATGTTTTTATTTTTACTTAGAATACTTGGTGACAGAAAATAATATCTCTTTGATATTTTAGACTGAAACAAGGTGAAAAACGGTGTCACATCGTTTTTCACCTTTTATATTTCTAAAACCAGCTTTATTTAATCCCCGATAACCTTTTTTACAACATCAGCGATCTTCTTCGCATAAAAATCCGTTTGTTCTGTCGTAGGCGCTTCAACCATAACCCGGCACATGTTCTGGGTTCCAGAATAACGCACAAGCACCCTCCCCTTTCCCGTCAACTGGTTCTCAACGTCAGATATGACATTTTTAATTTCAGGAACATTGTGGATTTCCGGCTTTTCTCTTACCGCAACATTAACGAGTTTTTGAGGAAAAATCGTCATAATTTCTGCGAGTTCATGTAAAGGACTTCCAGTTGCTTTGATGGTCTGGAGAAGCTTCAATGCACTTATCAAACCATCACCTGTACTGTGGTGGTTCAAAAATATCATGTGACCCGAATCTTCTCCCCCCACAACAGACCCTGTTTTTTTCATATCCAGCATTACGTTTCTGTCGCCCACCTGTGCCATGATATGTTTTATACCAAGATGACCAAGACAGGCACCAAGTCCCATATTACTCATCACGGTTGTCACCACGGTGTTGTTATCCAGATGGCCATTTTCCTTTTCATGTTTGGCGATAATGGCAATCAGCTGATCTCCTGTAACCGTCTTTCCAAATTTATCCACTGCGATCATTCGGTCTGCATCTCCATCAAAGGCAAGACCCAGATCAGCTTTTGTTTCCTTAACTTTTTCAATCAAGGATTGGAGATGTTCAGAGCCACAATCCCTGTTGATATTTTTACCATCAGGCGATGTAAAAAGCGCAGTCAGATCAAGCCCCAGTTCTTTTAATAATTTCGGAGCAATAGAACTGGAGGCTCCGTTTGAACAGTCTATGACAGCCTTCACACCTGAAAAATCGGCGTTTGGTATAAGGTTTTTCAAGAAAGAGCTGTATTGATTGATCGAGTCGTTAAGAATACAGATCCTTCCGGGATTTGACTGGCTTTCCGATAAATTGGAATTATCATCAGCAAGGATGGTTTTTTCAAGCTCACTTTCTTCAACCATATCAAGTTTGAACCCTTCACCGTTAAACACTTTGATTCCGTTATCCTGATATGGGTTATGTGACGCGGATATGACAATACCCGCCGCCACATCAGGCATGGACTTGCACAGATAAGCCACGCCGGGTGTTGGAATCACTCCTGCAAGCAGCACTTCCGTACCCATTGAACTTAATCCGGCTGCAAGTGCATGTTCAAATATATCTCCGGATAGCCGGGTATCTTTTCCGATCACCACTTTCCGATTGCTGTTTTTAATAAAATGGTGCGCAATGGCCCTGCCCGTTCGAAGCGCTATTTCAGCCGTCATGGGGTAAGTGTTGGCTTTTCCGCGTATTCCATCTGTTCCGAATAGTTTTCCCATGTTATTTCCTCTATTTATTATGATTTGATTCCTGGAATCAGTTGTATTGCATTTTGATACACATCATCGACAATATCCGATAGCCAGGCAGTCCCTGCGGATGCTGTTTCCATGTCTAATGATTTTATAGCATCGATGTAGTTTTCAACAACTGTTTGATTTAAAAAACTATCAAAACTCTTAAGAAATGCATCTCTCTTCTCTTCGCCTATGCTTGAATCATCGGACATAAGTCCTTTAAAATCGTTTTCCAACCTATTCCAGTTTTTTGTTAATGGTTCGTGGCCAGCAGAATCACGCACAGCAGATGCTTTTTCAAGAAATTCTTTAAGCCGCTTGATTCTCTCACCCATGGAAAGGGCGAGTGTTTCGAAAAGCCCCTGCAATACAGGCAATGGAAAAGAATCCGAAACAAAACGTGTCCTGACATGTTTGTACCAGTTCATTAAAGCAATCTGGTTGGCAATATAATAAAGATTATTACCCACAACCTTTGGAATATTTTGAAAAATCCCCGGGGTATGTTTGATATTCCCAGGCCTTAAAGCCCCGCCGAACAGTAGTCTGTCCGGTTCAAGCTCGTCTTTTCGTTGAATGGTTCCGGCAGCGATAACCGTACCGTAATTGAGTCTGCAAGGGCCGACCATTCCTCCTTGACCACCAAGAAAGATCGGTTTGTTATTCAGCATCACACCACGGGGGACATCTCCCAGTAAAGAGGCTGTGGCTTTGTCCTGATTGGGCGTATAGTTGAAATGAATATACGAACTGCCCACCTCGCTGTGATTTTTCCGACTTGTACCTCCCGCCATAAAACAATCACAGAAATTGATGAGGCTCCCCAGCGTCACAAACGGAAAAAGAATGGTTTGCTTCAAACCCACCGTATGTGCAACACTCGCCTCTTCTTCAAGAATGGAGCCTTCTCTGATGTGGGCACCGTAACCAACTGTTACGCCATTAAGAAAAACAGATGATTTAACAAACCCTCCGTTGATTTTCACATCAGGGCCAAGCTGGCAACTGTCAAGAGTTACCGGGCCTTCTCTACCGATAATGCATCCCTTTGATATGAAGGTCGTTTTTCCAAAAATTCTGCATCCGCCATGAATAGTTACACCCTCTCCTGAAATTCTGTCGATTTGAACTTCGTCACCTATTTCAACACTTGAAGGTGCAGGAATACTAACTCCACGGTCACGCAGAGATTTAGTTTTATCTTCTGTTATCATAATATTTCCAGATTAATTGCCAAATTATTGATAAATGTGTAATTATGCTGATTGTCACAGAATCGAAACAGTCTTAATTTTCTATTGCACGAAAAAAAAATGCAACATATAATTTTTGTTTTAATCCATGTAGATTCCATTATTTCCATATCATTTAGAACTTTTTAGAACTTAAAACAGAGTAAAACAATAAAATAAGAGTCATAAATTATGTCCGTAGATTATCATGGCATCAGCCATTCACGAGTCTGGAAAAAGCTCAAAGATCACGCAGAGCATATAAAACAACCTGAAAACCATCTCAAGTATCTTATAGAAAAAAAGAACAGACTGAAAAAGTTTTCTTTGAAAGCTGTTGACTTCTTCTATGATTTTTCCCGGCAAAGAGTGGATGAAAAGGCCATGGACCTTCTCTATGAACTCGCTGAAACAGCTGATGTTCAAAAAAAATACCAGGCCATGATTCGTGGTGAAAAAATCAACGTCACTGAAAAAAGAGCGGCGCTTCATACAGCGGCAAGAAATTTATCGGAAAGACCTGTTTTTGTCGACGGCATCAATATCATGCCTGAAATCGAGACAGTCAGACAAAGTGTAAAGAATTTTTCTGAAAAGGTTCACAACGGGGATATCCTGGGTTCAACAGGAAAGATGTTCAAACATATTGTTGTCATTGGTATTGGCGGTTCATATCTTGGCACAGAATTCGTTTCAAATGCGCTTTTCGCATTTTCACGAAAAAATATTAAAATTCATTTTCTGACAAACGTTGATTCCCATAATTTTGAAACCGTAAAAACCCAGATTGAGCCAGAAACAACTCTTTGGATCATTATCTCAAAGAGCTTCAACACAGTTGAAACATATGCCAACATGGTTCATGCTGAAGAGTACGTGAAATCCTGCGGGCTCGACCCTTCTAAGCATTTTATCACTGTTACAAGCAAAGGTAGCCCTGGTGATAACCCTGAAAATCCAGTGCTTGAAACGTTTCATATGTTCGATTACATTGGTGGACGATTCAGCGTCACATCTGCCGTGGGCGGAGTTCCCCTTAGCCTGTATCTTGGATACGACCATTTCGAACGGTTTCTTGAAGGGGCCAGCGAAATGGACATTCATACAAAATATGCCCCGATCCATGAAAACATTCCCCTTGTGTCTGCCCTTATCGGGATATGGAACAACAATTTTCTTGGCTATCAGGCCCAGGGTATCATTCCTTATGCCTCCCCTCTTTCAAAACTGGCCCCCCATATTCAGCAGTTGAATATGGAAAGCAACGGTAAATCAGTGACAATTAATAATTATGAACTGGACGAATCATCTGGCGTTATTGTTTTTGGCGAACCAGGAACAAACGCTCAGCATTCATTTTTTCAACTCGCTCATCAAGGTCATCCTTTCCCCATTGATTTCATAGGTATTATCACTCCCCAGTATCCACAAGGCACATGCCGTCCAAATGGCGTGACAAATCATCAGGAACTTTGGGCGAATATGATCTCCCAGGCCACTGCGCTTGCCTTTGGCAAAGATTCCGCAGAAAAAGTTCGTTTTTTCCAGGGCAACAGGCCATCATCGACCATCCTTTTGAATGACCTATCCCCTACGAACATTGGACGCCTGCTGTCCTATTACGAAGCCCAAACTGTCTATAAAGCCTTTGTCTGGGATATAAACCCCTTTGATCAGTTTGGTGTGGAACTGGGAAAGACCATTGCCAACGATCTTCGAAAAGAAATTGTACGAAAAAACATTGTTTCGGATCACAATTTCAACGATCTCGATCCTATAACAAAATTTTACCTGGACACGCTGTTTGAGGGTAATTTATAAAAATTACGTTCAGGATTTCATGGCCATATTCAGAAAGAATACTGTTGTCCTCTTGTTATCAAAGCCTTATAATAAATTCATAATAATTAAAATCAGTTCTGAACAAATTAATCTTTTTTCCCCAGATCATTTGAATGAAGGATATGTACCATGAAAAATGAGGAAAACAGACATAGCGACGCTGCCAACCCTTTAGAAACAGACAGCAGCAAATCTGCTCGTTATGCTACCCTCTTCAACCTTGCACCCGTTGGGTATATCACAGTCAGTAAGCAAGGCTTAATCCTCGAAGCAAATCTCACAGCTGCAACCATGCTGGGCGTAAACTATGACACGATAATCATGAAACCCATATTGCAGTTTATCTTCAAAGATGACCAGGAATCCTACAACCTCTCATTCAACCAACTTTTCAAAACGGTCGAATCAAAATCCTGGGAGATTCGAATGGTAAAGCAAACCGGAATGATTTTCTGGGTGTGCCTGACAACCCGTGTGGTTAACAATGAAGAGGGTGAAGCTTCATGTCTCATGGTGATAAACGATATCACTGTGCACAAAAAATTGGATGTAAAGGTTCTGGATAAGGCAAACCGTTATCGAGAATTGTTAGAATTGGCAGTTGACGGAATTCTTTTAGGAACACATGAAGGCATTATAACCGAAGCCAACAAATGCATGTGCGAGCTGGTTGGAATGGTTCGTGAAGACTTTATTGGAAAACACATAACCTTTTTACCATTTGCGCAGGACAGTCTCGCTAAATCACCTTTGCGTTTTGATTTACTGCAAAAAGGCGAAACGGTTGTGCGTGAACAATCTTTTTGCCGTCCCGACGGATCGTTCGTTCCGGTTGAAATTCGGACGAAAATGATGCCGGATGGTACTTATCAATCCATCTATCATGATATCACAGACCGAAAACATGCGGAGGAATCACTTAAGGAAAGTGAATATTTTTTGCTTGAATCTCAGAAAGCTGCGCATATCGGCAGTTACTCAACCGATTTACGCACACGCGCATGGAAAGCATAACCGGAATTATATAATATTTTTGGTATTGATGATACCTATCCCCACACATTGGAAGGATGGACTGAAATGATCTATCCTGATTCACGGGCTGAATTGAGTGAGTATCATTTACAGGTAGAGAAAGAAAAAAAAAGATTCGATTATGAATACAAAATAGTCCGCTCCAACACCGGAGAGGTCCGATGGGTTCATGGTCTTGGTGAACTCGAATACGACAATCAAATGAATCCTGTCAGAATGATCGGAACGATTCAGGACATCACAGACCGTAAACGGACGGAAGAATCACTTCGCGAAAGCGAAGAGGCCTACCGCGCCATATTCGAACATACCGGCACAGCGATGATTCTCATTGAAGAAGATATGACCATCAGCATGGCCAACGGACAATTTGTGGCCAACACCGGATACCCAATAAATGAAATAATTGGCCAAATGAAATGGACTGATTTTGCTCATCCGGATGATCTCAGAAGAATGGTCGAACAGCATAAATTGAGACGAAAAACGCCAGAGGCAGCGTTGACTGTTTACGAAATCCGTTACTTGTCAAAAACAGGAGAACTGCGATATGCATTTCTGAATATTCAGCTTGTGCATGGTACCAAAAGAAGCGTTGCGTCTCTTATTGACATCACTAGACGCAGGGAGGCTGAAAAAAAATTAAAAGCCAGCGAAGAAAAATTCCGTTCACTGGCAGAATCGAGCCCTCTGGCCATCATGCTCCATCAGGGTGACCAATGGATTTACGCAAACCAGGCAGCCACAGAGATATCAGGTTTCTCGGAAGAAGAACTCTACACCATGCATTTCTGGGATTTCATTCACCCAGACTACAGAGAACTGATCAAACAAACCGGACGTAATCGTCAGGAGGGAAAAGAGGTTCCACGTGCTTATGAATTCATAATTATTACAAAAAACGGTGATGAAAAATGGGTAAGTCTGACCGGAAATCGAATTCAATATGATGATAAACCCACAGCTTTGATTGCGGTAATCGATATCACCGAGCAGAAAAAAGCCGCAGAAGATAAAGCCAGACTCGAAGCTCAGCTTCAGCAGGCTCAGAAAATGGAATCAGTGGGACGTCTTGCAGGCGGAGTGGCACACGACTTCAACAACATGCTTGGGGTGATACTGGGACATACGGAACTGGCTCTTATGCAAGTTGATCCGTTACAGCAGCCGCTGCATAATAACCTCGAGGAGATCCGCAAGGCCGCAAATCGGTCAGCAGATCTTACCAGACAACTTCTGGCCTTTGCCCGAAAACAGACCATTTCTCCAAAAATACTCAACCTCAACGAAACAGTTACGGGCATGCTCAAGATGCTTCGTCGGCTTATTGGAGAGGATATTCATCTTAACTGGCAACCTGAGGAAAATGTATGGCCGGTAAAAATGGATCCATCCCAGATCGACCAGATTCTGGTCAACCTGTGTGTCAATGCCCGTGATGCTATTTCCGGCGTGGGAAAAATGACAATTGAGACAGGAAACATTGTACTTGACGAGAGCTACGGAGCAACCCATGCTGGCTTCATACCCGGCGAGTATGTAAGAATTTCAGTCAGTGACGACGGTTGCGGCATGGACAGAGAAACCATGTCTCATATTTTTGAACCTTTCTTTACCACCAAAGGCGTAAACAAAGGAACAGGACTGGGTCTGGCCACAGTGTATGGTGCTGTAAAGCAGAACAACGGTTATATTAATGTATACAGTGAACCTGACCAGGGTTCGACCTTCACAATCTGCCTGCCTCGCCATATGGGTAAGGACGAGCAACTCAGGAGAAAAGGGGCGACGGAAGCTCCCATACGCGGCCAGGAAACCATTCTTTTGGTGGAGGATGAACCTGCCATTCTGGAAGTAACCAAGATGATCCTGGAAATGCAGGGTTACACTGTGTTGACAGCAAGCACTCCAGGTGAAGCCATTGATCTGGCAAGAAAACATGCCGGAGCAATCCACCTACTCCTGACAGATGTGGTCATGCCTGAAATGAACGGCAGGGATCTTGCCAGAAACCTCCTGTCTCTTTACCCGGATCTTAAAAGGCTGTTCATGTCCGGTTACACAGCCAATGTCATCGCCCACCATGGTGTTTTGGACGAAGGGGTTCATTTCATTCAGAAACCATTCTCTACAAAGGATCTGGCTGCTAAAATACGAGAAGCGCTGACAGGTGAATAAACCCTATAGTTTTAATATTCGCCAAATCGATAAATAGATGCGGCCCATGTAAGCCCCGCACCTAATGCCACAAAAAGTAAGGTACTCTTTGATGTATCGATCAAACCTTTTTCGATTACCTCATCCAATGCCAGAGGAATCGTTGCAGCTGTGGTATTACCGTACTTTTGAATATTGTTGTAAATTTTACTATCCGGAATATTCAAAATTTTTTGATAGGCTTCGTTGATTCTTAAATTAGCCTGATGGGGAATAATCAGGTCAATGTCATCAAGAGACAATTTTGCTTTCTCAAGAACCTCCATTGTCACTTCAGGAAGCCTTCTCAGAGCAAGTTTAAATATCTTTGAGCCATTCATGGTTGGGTAAAGCCGGGCCATATCCTGACAGTCCAGGAGTCCCCTTTCAGGAAGACGCGATGCCGGGAGTTCCAGCATCAGACTTTCAGCAAACTCTCCCGCCGTATGAAGAACAGATGCAATAATGCCCGTTTCTTTGTCAGTTTCCACACCTTCAAAACAAACAGCTGCGGCTCCGTCACCAAAAATAACAGCAACATCCCTGCCCCTTGTTGTCTTATCCAATCCAGTACTGTGGACTTCCGCACCGACAAAAAGAATTTTATTTGCAAGACCGCTTCGGATATAAGCGTCGGCTATGGATTGTCCGTAAAGAAAACCGGTGCATTGCTGTCTGATGTCAATGGTAGGCGTCGAACTCAGCCCTAATTTGTGCTGAAGAAGACAACCGGGACCTGGGAAAAAGATATCCGGGCTCAACGTAGCAAAAATTATAAGATCCAAATCTTGGGCTTTCCATCCCGCTTTTTCCAAGGCGATTTTCGAGGCTTCAAGACCCAGATCAGATGCACCAATGATCTCTCCTTCAGGAATCCAGTATCTCTGCTCAATACCGGTTCGTTCACGAATCCAGGCATCAGTTGTTTCCATCATATGGGTTAAATCTTCGTTTGTCACCAATCTCGAAGGAATATAACGTCCTGTACTTTTAATAATGGCTCGTTTCATGGCTACGCGTCCTTATTTTGAATCCCGTTTATCAAGTTTGATTTTAATATCAGATTTATCCACAAGAGCATCAACGTATTTTTTCATTTCAATATTATTTTTCTGTTCAAGAAGCCGAAATTTAAGAGACTCTTTAATTTCGTTGAACTGAGTCTTTTCTACAGGCTTCTTTTCAACAAGCTGCATCAGATGAAACCCCATATTAGATTTAACCACATCACTCACCTGATCTTTGGTAAGTGAAAAGGCTTCATCGATAAATGCTTTAGGCAAAGGGCTGTTCCGTGTTATCTCGCTTTTAAGATCACCGCCTGCTTCAGAACTTGATTTATCTTCAGAGAACTTCTTTGCAAGTTCGGCAAAACTCCCTTCCTTCTTTTTTAGTTTTTCTTTTATTTCATAAATTTTCTTTTTTGCCGCATCAGCCTTCTGTTTTTCATTGTGGTCGCATTTTATCAGGATATGTCGAATATGAACGCGTTCAGGTTTTTTAAATGTATCCGGATTCTCATTATAAAATGATTTAACCTCTTCATCAGATACCGAGAGGTTAAGACTTTTTGACCTTTTTTTCAAAAAACGCTCAACCATGAGTTGTTTCATGATTTCAGTTTTCATGGTCTCTTCGGTCAGATTCATACGTTTCATTTCTTTTTTGACAATTTCAGCACTCAAGTTTAATTTCTTGATGTATTCTTTAAATCCACTGTCAACTTCACTTCGCTCGACTTTAGTACCGGCTTTAACACTTTCCTGATAAATCAGAGTTTTTACGATCATATCCTCAAGCATTTCCAGCTGTAGTTTTTGATACTGAGGGAGTACTTGAACAGCTCTGTTAATCTCGGTAATGGTTATCTTTTGCCCATTGACCGTTGCAGCAATATCTTTGTCATCCTGCGAGAATGCCGCATGTGTATTGAGGATTGAAAATAATAGAATCACACCAAGTGATAAGAGGGGTTTCCGCATGAAGATCTCCTGTTAAACCATAGAATATGGTCGATTTTTGTGTGTGGAATTTGATAGCTGTTTTTAGAAACGTTAGTATTCATAAGAGTATTTTTAATCTTAAACGACAAATCTATATCATGCCAATTCACAGTTTGCAAATATCAATATGGTCATTTCCATTTCCGTCCGTCATGAGTGGGGACAATGTTCACTTCATTTTTTATGTTAAATAATAATACATAAAACCGATTTATTAAATTAAAAACAAATACATTGTTTTTTATACATTAAGATCGGAAGAGCACACGTCTG
>JBAZWJ010000117.1:0-10806 GCA_041660385.1 Desulfobacteraceae bacterium
TCGCGTTTCGGGTCCAGACGATTTCATCAACTTCTGCTGGATAACACTCACAAGCCATTTGAAGAGCAAGGCAGGGTTCTTCTTCAGACATTCAATGATTACAAAGGGGAACACAATCGGCAGGACGATGTCACGGTGGTGGGATTCAGCGGCCAATGTTTTTTGCCTGATTATCATCTGACAGAAAAATGCTGAAACGGATGATAACAGGATTTTTTTTAAAACACCCGAATCCGTTCTTATGTTATGGTCAGTATAGCCCAATCAGGATTGGTTTGGATGCGCTGCACGACATCATCGAGGAAGCGTTATCACTTCTCCGGCTTCAAGGGTGGCCACTTTTCGATAAGGATGGATGATGAACGAGCAGGACGCTAACCCAAAACATTCAAACGCCCCTGAAACCGATCAACGCATCCGGGATGCTGAACGGCGTGCCGATCTTTTTCGCAGGATCTTCGAAAAATCAACCGCGCCTTCGATTGTTATCGAAGAAGACACGACGATCTCCATGATCAACGAAAAACTGGAAGAGTTGCTGGGATATTCCAAACAGGAGGTCGAGGGCAAGGTCAAATGGTCCCAGTTCGTATACAGAGAAGACCTGGAACGGATGATGGATTTTCACCGAAAGCGCAGACTTAACCCGTCCGATGTCCCGGAAGAATACGAGTGCCGCCTGATGAACCGTGCAGGCGAAGTTTACGATATCTGGATCAAGCTGAACATGATCCAGGGCACCACCAGTCTGGCAACCCTGGTGAATGTAACCTCCCGCAAGCAGGCTGAGAAAAATCTCAAGCTTCGGGAAGATGAACTCAGGGTCATTGTGGAGAATTTCCCCGGCCATATCTACACCTGCCACTCTGACTACACCCTGGAATTCATGAACAGTCGCTTAACGACACGGATCGAGGGTGATGCGGTGGGCACGCCGTGCCATTCAGCCATTTACAAGCGTGAGACACCCTGTCCCTGGTGCTGCATGGCGGAGGTTCTTGAAGGAAACATCGTCCGCAACGAATTCCTGAATCCCATGGACAACTGCTGGTATGCTGCGGTGTCCACCCCGATTTACGCCACGGATGGCACTGTGCGGAAACGTCAGACCATGCTGACAGACATCACGGACCGGAAAATGGAAGAGATACGTCTTCGGGACAGTGAAAACAGTCTGAGAAAAGAAAACCTGCGGCTGAAATCCACCATGAATGAACGGTACCGGTTTGGAGACCTGATCGGTAAAAGCCCTGAAATGCAGGCTGTCTATGAAATGATCGTCAACGCCGCCGCATCGGATGCCAACATCATCATTTACGGTGAATCGGGTACCGGCAAGGAACTGGTGGCCCATGAAATCCACCGTCTGAGTGATCGGGGGACCAAGGCATTCATCCCCGTCAACTGCGGGGCCATTCCCGAATCCATCATGGAAAGCGAATTTTTCGGATACAAAAAAGGGGCGTTTACAGGTGCGGTCCACGACAAACAGGGGTATCTGGATCTGGCGGACCACGGCACACTGTTTCTCGATGAATTGGGTGAGATCGGACCGGCCATACAGGTCAAGCTGCTCCGGGCCATCGAAGGCAACGGTTATATCCCCCTTGGGGGCAAATCCACCCGACTTCCCGACCTCCGGATCATTGCCGCCACCAACAGGGATCTGGCCCAGCTAATCCGACAGGGACAGATGCGCGAAGATTTTTTTTACCGCATCCACATCATACCGATTCAGCTTCCTCCTTTGCGCAAGCGTCCGTCAGACATCCCTTTGCTCATCGAACATTTTTTGAACCGGTATCCCTCAGCAGCGGACCGCCCGCCCATCACCCCGGCCATTCTCGATACCTTTCAGCGCTATCACTGGCCTGGCAACATCCGGGAGCTTCAGAACGTGCTTCACCGGTATATCACCATGAAAACAATCGATTTTTTTGAAAGCTTTTCAGTCAAGGAACCCGTGTTGGCCCCCGCCGAAAAGCTATCCCCTGCCGACATGTCCACCAGTCAGGATCTGAAAACCGTGGCCACCGATGCGGAACGGCTTCACATCCAGCGCGTTCTCGACCAGATGAAATGGCACAGAGGGGATGCGGCTTGCTATCTGGGCATCAACCGGCGGACGCTGGAACGCAAGATGAAGACCTATCGCCTGGGGCGCTTCGAATAAATTGCCGTATATTACGGCATTTTTGCCGCATTGGTAATAAACAATACAAATCAGTATGATAAACGTAATTCCCATAGCTATTGCGGCATAAATGCCGCACTTCCTCTCCACATCCACAATCACTTCGACACCCATAAAAACATCAATAAAACAAACGAATTCAGAATGTTAATCAAACATATCCAACCATGGCATATCCTTTGCTCTTGCTCATCGCAACCCATTAACATTTACCCCCAACAGAGGTGATCAGTGATCATGTATAAAAACGAATACCAGAAAAAGAGTGTGGATGCGAAAACAGCGGCTAATCAGGTCAAATCCGGCGACTGGGTGGATTACGGGAATTTTTTGTGCGGTCCCGTGGCACTGGACGAAGCACTGGCGGCCCGTGCCGGTGAGATTCAGGACGTAAAAGTCCGTGCCGTGGGGTATCCCGGAATTCCCAAAGTGGCCATGGCCGATCTCACAGGGCAGAGTTTCAATTACAGCAGTTGGCATTTCAGCGGGGGCGAACGCTATCTTCACGACAAAGGGGCTTGCAGCTACATTCCGGTACTTTACCACGAAGGAAACCGTATTTATGACGAAGGGGATCTTTCCACCGATGTGTTCATGGTTAAAACCGCCCCCATGGATAAATCCGGCTATTTCAATTTCGGTATTGCCAACTCCATTCAGTACAGCCAGGCACGATGTGCGAAAACCGTGATCGTCGAAGTCAATGAAAACATGCCCCGCTGCTACGGCGGACACGATGAGGCCATACACATTTCGGAAGTTGATTTCATAGTGGAATCGGGCAACCCGAATCTGGTGTGCCTTCCGGAAACGCCGGTCTCCGAGATCGACCGCACCATTGCTTCCTATGTAGTCAACGAAATCGAAGACGGAGCCTGCCTCCAGCTAGGCATCGGAAGTCTGCCCAACACCATCGGAAAAATGATCGCCGATTCAGATCTGAAAGATCTGGGCGTCCATACTGAAATGCTGGTGGATGCTTATGTGGACATGTACCAGAGCGGCCGGATTTCCAACCGAAAGAAAACGAATAATCCCGGAAAAATGGTCTACACCTTTGCCCTGGGAACCCGGAAACTCTACGATTTCATCGACCGGAATCCCGCCTGTGCCAGCTTCCCAGTCGGATACGTCAACAACCTTCATCGCATCGCCTCAAACGACCGGGCTGTGTCCATCAACAACGCCGTTGAGGTGGACCTTTACGGCCAGGTCTTTTCCGAATCCTCGGGTTTTCGCCAGATTTCAGGAACCGGCGGCCAGTTCGACTTTGCCTACGGCAGTTACCATTCCAGAGGGGGCAAGTCTTTTATCTGCCTGGCCGCAACAAAGACCCACAAGGACGGCACCGTTGTCTCCCGGATCCGGCCCTTCACCGAACACGGCACCATCGTCACCCTGCCACGAACGGTTGTCCAATACGTGGTTACGGAATACGGCATCGCATGCCTCAAGGGAAAAACCACCTGGGAACGTGCCGAAGCCCTGATCCGCATTGCTCACCCCGATTTCAGGGAATCCCTGATACGCAGTGCGGAAGAAATGAACATCTGGAAACCATCGTACACGCAGTCCGGTTTCAGCATGTCCCAGGACATGAGACTTGCCGGTTAATTGAACGCCCTCACCCCACTGCACCAGTTCTCTTCTTTACGATGGAAAAGGAAAGTTCAGACCGCCGGGCAAGCGACTCGTCCGGCGGTCATCTTTTCCCGACATTTTCAATTCAATCCGGCTTCACTTTGTCATGGATGTATTTTGTTGCCGAGTCAATATCATATATATACTTGAGTTTTTTAGTGACAATAGATAGAATGATTACGTTCGATATTTGTTGTTGAGAATTACATGATAACTAATTAAATCAGACATCATAAGTTAAAGTGTTTTTCAATTAAATCATTCCAGTATTTCTTACTTTCATATCCATACATTAGTTATCATGAATTATTTATATTCTCCTTCTATGCTTGTATTCACTTTATAGCACTTTTCTGAACAGGATTACTAAGAAAGGCCATACATTGAAAATAGCAAATAATCATAATTCCACAGGATTCAGCAGAACGATCACTTTGAGCGTTTCAATAACTGCATTCTTTGCTGTAGCAGGTCTTATCGCATATATTCCAGGACTGCGGGCTTTGGGAAGTATCCGTTTAGACTACATCCCCATGGCCCCAAGCACAGCCTGTTGCTTTCTGATTCTCGGCGCTGTTCATTATTGTTATGCAAAAAAACACTGGGGCACCCGTTTTTTGCCGACCATGATCACGATGGTTCTCTTAGTAACCTTATTCTGCTTGTTGGGTTTTGTTGGTGAGTTAATCGGGATGGACCTCAATTATGAAAAACATCTGTTTTCAGACATTGGAAAGATAGGTCAGATCCCAGTGGGCCTCATGTCACCTGTAACCAGTGCTGCTTTTATTGTAGTTGGAATTGGTTCATTCCTGTTACTCAGAATATCAAAGAATTCTTCATCCGCGATAGCCGGTCACTTGGCGTCAAGCGCTGGATTCCTGACAATTCTCGCTGGATCAACAGTTCTTCTGGCTTATGTATATGGGACTCCACTCTTATACGGTACTTCGTATATTCCTGTGGCAGCTACGACAGCCATTTGTTTTCTGTTTTTAGGACTTTCATTAGTCGCAGCTGCGGGGCCGGAAAGTTTCCCTTTGTGGCTCGTTATGGGCGATTCAACCTCGGTCAAACTATCACGAGTATTTATCCCCCTTACAATATTATTTGTTATTATCCAAAGCATATTGTCAAACATATTGTCCACATCATCCACAGTCAATCATGCTTTGTTTCTTGCTATCCTGGTTACAATTTTCGGAATAATCACAGCATTCACCATATCTCGCATTGCACATTCCACCGGACATTCCATTGATAAACTCAACACGGAACTTCAACATAGTGCAGAATGGCATAGAACCGTCCTCAAAACAGCCATGGACGGTTTTTGGGTGGTTGATACGAAAGGGAAAATACTTGATGTTAATGACACCTATTGCCGTATGACTGGTTATAGCGCTCATGAAATATTCGCAATAAATATAACCAACCTGGAAGCCATGGAAACGGTGGATGACGTTATTACTCGTATCAAAATGATAATGGCGAGAGGTGAGGATCGATTTGAAACCCGACATCGGCGAAAGGATGGGAGTACCTTTGACGTCGAAGTCAGCGTTCAATATCATCCAATAGATGGTGGACGGTTTATTGCTTTTTTGCGTGACATTTCTGAGCGCAAACACGCTGAAGAAAAGAGTCAAAAACTTCAAGACCAGTTGAATCAGGCGCAAAGAATGGAATACGTTGGCCGTCTTGCCGGTGGGGTAGCTCACGATTTCAATAACATGCTGAGTGTAATCATTGGCTTTACAGAAATGGTATTAGACAAGGTGGAACATGGATCAATCATCCATGAAGATCTCTTAGAAGTCCTTAATGCAGCCGAACGTTCTACCGACTTGACAAGACAGCTTCTTGCTTTTGCACGGAAGCAGACAGTCAACCCAAAAATTCTTGATCTGAACGAAACTGTGGAAGGAATGCTCAAGATGATGAGGCGTTTGATTGGAGAGAATATCGATCTGGCCTGGTTGCCTGGTAAAAACGTGTTTCCCATCAAAATGGACTCCTCCCAAATTGACCAGCTATTAGCAAATCTCTGCGTCAACGCTCGTGATGCCATCGCGGATGTGGGTAAAGTAACCATTGAAACAACAGTAGCCGCCATCGGAGAGGAGTACTGTGCCGAGCACCCGGAAAGTATTCCTGGGGAATACGTGATTCTATCCGTAAGCGACAATGGCTCCGGTATGGATAATATAACAAAGACTCATCTGTTTGAGCCCTTCTTCACCACCAAAGAACTGGGCAAAGGAACCGGACTGGGTTTGGCTACGGTTTATGGCATTGTTAAGCAGAATAATGGATTTATCTATGTATACAGTGAGGTCGGTATAGGAACCACGTTTAAAATCTATCTGCCGCGCTATGTCGGTGATGTTGACCAACACAAGAATAATGATCTGGATAGCCCAGCAGCATCAGGAGATGAAGCCATCATCGTGGTAGAAGACGAGCCCTCAATCCTAAAAATGGCTAAGTCGATGCTTGAACAACAAGGCTATACTGTGTTTGCAACCCAAAAACCTTCTGAAGCCATCAGTATTTCAAAAGACAGTAAAATGAAAATTCATCTCGTCATTACGGATGTGATCATGCCCGAGATGAATGGACGGGATCTGGTAAAAAATTTAAAACTCTTTAATCCGGAATTAAAAAGCCTGTTCATGTCTGGCTATACCGCCAACGTCATCGCCCACCATGGTGTTCTTGACGATGATGTCAACTTCATACAGAAACCATTCTCTACAAAAGACCTGGCAACAAAAGTAAGAGCTGTGCTTGACAATCAAACGATATGAACCTTATGTATCAGGGAAAATCGAGGTCATTTTACGACCCCATGACCTTCATGAACGATACTAATTCAGGTTGGAATTAAGTGCGGTGTACCCCTAATTACCGGAAAAATATCATCCGAGTGCAGTGTTATAAAAATTAAAGCTCTCAGTTTCATTGCCGATATATCTTTAGATAGCTTCATCAGCGAAAATATTGCCGTGCAGTCGGCATAATATCTTTTTTGTCAGACGGTTTATATATGCTTAAAGAATTCTCAGTCAATTTCCACAATCTGCTCCTGTCGCTTTCGGACGCCATTGACCTTGCCAATCCCAGCATTGCCTCACATCAAATGCGCACAGCGTTTATCACGTGGCAGCTTTCCAATGCCGCCGGTCTTCCGAAGGAAAGAGTTGAAAAACTGTTCATCGCATCGTTGTTCCATGATATCGGCGCTATGTCACTGGAAGAGAAACTCGAAGTCCACAATTCCAGCATTATTGACGAGGAACACCATTGTATTTTAAGCGAGGAGATATTCAATTTATCCCACTTGTTTGAACCCTCGAAAAATATCGTCCGGCACCATCACAAACCCTGGCATCTCTGGGATGCATCCATACAGGATCCGGATGTGTTCGACACCCAGCTTCTCTATCTTGCGGACCAGATTGAAAAAAACATCGACAGGAGCCAATACATTCTGCATCAGGTTGACCGTATCGGCGAAATGATCGAGAATGCGGCCGGAGACTGCATTCATAGCGATATCGTCAAGCTGTTCCACGAAATATCCCATCGAGAGGATTTCTGGCTGGACCTGGTTTCTCCCCGTCTTTACTCCATCCTGCTTCACGCCGGGCCGTTTCAGAAAATGACCATCGGTTATGATAACATTTATTCAGTCGCCCACCTGTTCAAGCATACCATCGACTTCAAATCCAGGTTCACCGCGACTCATTCGACCGGAGTGGCAGAATGCGCGGTGATGATATCGAAAATATTCGGATTAACGGATTTTGAAATCATGCAGATGAAAATCGCAGGATATTTCCATGATATCGGCAAGCTCACCATTCCCAATTCAATCCTCGAAAAAAACGGCAAACTGACAAAAGAGGAATTCGCCATCATCCGGCAGCACACGTATTTCACCTATTCCGTATTGAAAACCATCGGGGGTCTCGACCATATCGCCGAATGGGCCGCCTTCCATCACGAAAAACTGGACGGTACCGGCTACCCTTTTCATGTTGGAGCGGAAAACTTGAGCATCTTCGCACGTATCATGGCCGTATCTGACATCTTTACCGCCATTTCCGAAGACAGGCCATACAGGGTGGGCATGAAAAGATCGCAGATAGAAAAAATCCTCATTTCCCAAGTCGAAAACAACGCCCTTGAAAAAAAAATCGTTCACCTGCTTTTAGATAATTTCGAAGAAATATCCTCATATGTCAAAGAAAAACAGCACTTGTCCCGCGATGTTTATGATATGAAATTCTCCAAAGTCAATTTTCAAAACAGATCAGGGCAGGGTCGCTGGGAACCTGCTTTCATTACATCTTGAAGTGGTGGAGTCGACCGTTTCAAGAGGAAATTGCCGTCACGTCAACCAAAATGCTCTAAGATTATTCCAAAATCACCGCATTACACTCAAATGTCAGGTGCATGCGAAACCTCCCAGTTTACCCGGAATTTGCCACGTTTTGTAGGGGCAGGACCTTGTGTCTGCCCTTTGGTCGCCCCTATTAAGTATCATCTTTGCCCAGGCTGATGCCTCCCCCCAAAGCCACAGACGCTTTGGAACGCGCGTTTTCCCGTCATAGCAATGCTGATATTATTGGAATTAAGTAAGGTGTTCCCGGAATTCCGGAATTCGGGGTGACAACTATCTTGACCGGGCCTTTAATGGGTGACCCCACCCCGCAGACCGTCTCAAATAAACCATGGACAAAGCAACAATTTATGGGTAAATATGGGTATATTTATGGGTATTGAAAAAAGGCATTATATGAAAAACCTCCTTATAATCATTACAAAAGACACATTAAAACTTATCGCCGGAATTGATGAATTTAAGGGCCAGTGGCAAGCCATCGGTAATCTTGCCCCAGACCGGCTTGAAGCGTTAAAAAGAGTGGCAACCATTGAATCCATCGGCTCATCCACCAGGATCGAGGGGGCAAAGCTCACGGATCGTGAAATCGAAGCCCTTTTATCCGGCCTTGAAAGCAAGTCGTTCAGCACAAGGGATGAGGAAGAGGTTGCCGGTTACGCACAGGCCATGTCCGTTGTATATGAATCTTATGAAGATATCCCGATAACGGGAAATTATATCAAGCAGTTGCATAAGCTCCTTTTACAGTTCAGCACAAAGAACATCCGCCACCGGGGGGAATACAAGAAAATGCCCAATCATGTTGAAGCATTTTCTTCGGAGGGAAAGCGATTAGGCGTTGTGTTTGAAACAGCAACACCGTTTTGAGACACCAGGCGAAATGAAATCGTTGATTGAGTGGACAAACAGCGAATTTGAAAAAGAAGAACTTCACCCCTTGCTGATTATTGGGGTATTCGTTGTGTACTTTTTGGCCATACACCCTTTCCAGGACGGAAACGGTCGGTTATCAAGGATATTGACCACACTGTTTTTATTGAAAAGCGGTTATCACTATGTTCCCTACAGTTCGCTCGAAAGTGTGATAGAAAAAAATAAAAACAATTATTATCTGGCGCTTAGAAAGACACAAGGGACGTTTAAATCCGAAAAGGAAGATTTAGAGCCCTGGCTTTTATTTTTTCTATTATCCTTGAAGACCCAAACAAATATTCTGGCTGAAAAAATCGCTCGGGAAAGAATAATGATCTCATTACCCAGGCTGTCAAGACACATGATTGGATTGATAAAAGAACACGGAGAACTTGCCATCTCTGATATTGAATCCATGATCGGAGCAAACCGAAACACGATCAAGGTCAAGTTGCGAGAACTTGTAAAAGACAACTATCTGGAAAAGCACGGCACCGGAAAAGGAACCCGGTATGCGATAGGCAAAAAAATGTAACCAAATCAAATCCGTCAGAACAAAAGACCTCCCATACACATACGAAAGAGCAGTTAAAGAAAAAACAGATGTAATTTTTTGTATGTTTTTTCTTTACACCTGCTGGATCATTTTTAAAAATCATCGTCAACTCGGCAAGCCGTTGCCTTTAACTGGTGACAACTATCTTGATCGGGCCTTTTTTTTAATGGGTGTCCCCTTCTGTCGGCGGTTAAATGAGTGCGTTAAAATCCTTTATTATCAAGCAGCTTTGAGGTTATTGTCTTGATTTGTCAAGGATAAAGATCCGGTACCGAATTTGTCCCGGTACCGAATTTGTCCAGCAGTCTTTGTATCTTGAGATGGTGGTGTGAGGATTATTGGCTATTCATTGGTATAGTCATGAATTTTGAGATCATATAGTATATTTTATTGAAATGAAATCAGTATATTATTCCAGAAAGAGCTAAACGGAGACTTGACCCGTTTTCTTTTTTCATTTGCAATTGAACCTCCAAGAGATTCAACATTCTTACGAACAGGTCTTTTTGGGAAGGAATATTCAGGAATAAAAATGGAAGAATAGAGAAGTATAAAGTTTAAAAATTCATTTTTTTGAAGAAAAATCAGGAAGTATATTCGCATTTTCAAACCGGGGGATTTGATACATTTTTAAGTCGGCCCTGACACTGCACCCCTGAATTTGACCGCTCATTCCTATTCATACTCTTTGTGGCTTCGTGGCTTTGTGCGAATTTAAATTTTCGAATGTGTGATGGTCGTCCGTGTGTGAATTCGATTCTCTGTCGGCCATTGCATGATTTTTTTCTCGCACGAAGACACAAAGCCACAAAGGTTTTTTTGAGTTGTAAAAAACACCTTGAAAGGATTTGAATTCAAATAATTGCATAAAGTGTCAAGACTAAAGATGCGACCCCTGCCCGCGAGCGACCCCTGCCCGGCGAGTGTTGATGATAATCAAGGCTTGAAACGGAGCTCATTGATTTGAATTCGGTATGGTGTCCCCAGATCTCTTATGGTGTTTAAATGCATAAGTATTGCTGAGAAATTGACAAAAAAAACCTCCCTGAGGCATAATGGCTTTGTTTCATAAGCTGCTGGAATGATGGTGTC
>JBAZWJ010000118.1:0-10382 GCA_041660385.1 Desulfobacteraceae bacterium
TCGGAACTGGAATCCCATTCTTTTGGTCCGGCTTAATCCGGCCACTGAAAAATTGGCTGCTTAATTTTGATTTAGGTGACAACAAACTTGACACTCACCGATTATGTGGTTCCTGATACAGATTCTAAAGTCTTGCTTTCAATTGGGTCTACTTTATGGGTTCTGCTTGGACTTCACCCATCCTACACGCTGAATGCGATGAACCATTAAAATCAGTTCAAGCTCCGTTTCCAGAACACCATGGATTCCGGGTCGGCTTTGCGTTTTGATCGTCAAGATTCGCGTAGATTATTTCCGTTACAAAGTCCTGAACATATTCGGCAGCCGCCCGGAATGACATAGCAATGGGTGATTCATTGAAGTTGCTATGGCCGATTAAAGAACATTTCCCAGCATCTGGCGCATGATCATCGGTTCCAGGTATGAACCGGAGAATGAGTCCAGCTTGAGATGACATTCTTCGCAAAGGCATTCGGTGAAGGTGTCGTAACGGACTTCATGGGTAGCGGAATCTGAGCCGCAAAGGCTGCATTTCCGTTTGTCTTCGTTTCTTAATTGGACAGGGATGGATACGATGATCCTGTCGTGGTGAACGGAGGTGTTTGCTATTTCGTACTCCAGTTCGTCGCTTTGCCAGGGCTTCTGCATGACCTTGTCGATGTGGTCATTATTATCGCAATCGTAACTATAACCTGTGAGAAGGATTCGTAAACTTCGCTGATTCATGCTTCTGGCTCTTGAAAGAAAATCAACCCCCAGGATATGGGGCATGCGGTTGTCCGAAATGATCACATGGGGCTTGATTTTTCTTAACGATAGAAGTGCCTCGACCGGGGAATCGAAGGCGATGAAATCATAGGGTTTATGTCTGAAAGAACGTTCCAGGCAATGAAGAATATTTTTATCGTCATCAACAGCCAGAATGATTTTACGCATGACACCTCCTGATGATAGTTGAAACGGATGTTCCGTTCGGGTTTATGATGGCGTACGAATCAGCAATATATATGCCATCTGACGGAACAGGCTGTTTACATTCCTCTTTCTTTGTGTCAGAATAATGGCCACATTCGAATTAAAAATACCGGCCACCTGAATTTTTAAACCAGCAATAATATACGCCAATATTTTAATACCGTTTCCTAAAGGCCGTAGGGGCAGGTTCCAAACCTGCCTTGCCCATGTCCGCCAAATATTTGTGCGGGTATGAAACCTGCCCCTACATTGTGCATTGCCATCATTGCGGTGCCATAGACATACGGCGGAATCATTATGATCAACATCCTGTTTGTGGACGACGAACAAATATACCAGGCCGGATTCCTTCGCCTTATGGCACGGCGGAAAGACGTCAATATCAGGTGCTCAGGCAACGGTGAAGACGCGTTGTCCATCCTGAATTCATATGCGGCGGACATCGTCATCACCGATGTGACCATGCCGAAGATGAACGGCATCGATCTTTTGAAACTGATCAAAATCCGACACCCCCGGACCTTCGTGGTGGTGATCACCGGATTCGGAACCGTGGGTCAGGCCGTGGAAGCCATGACTCTGGGGGCCTGCGACTACCTGCTGAAACCCTTTGACCCGGATGGGGTGCGGCGTCTCATGGACAGGCTCATCGTCCATCGTAATCTTCTTGCTGAAAGCCTTACCCCTGAATCCGGCAGACGGCGAACCTATCGTTTCGAAAACATCATCGGCCAGGACAAGGCCATGTATTCGGTTTTTGAGAACATCGAAAGGGTGGCTGAAACAAGCGCATCCATTCTCATCACCGGCGAAAGCGGCACAGGCAAGGAGCGTGTGGCTGAAGCGATTCATTACAAGAGTTTGCGCAAAGACCGTTCATTTGTGAAAGTCAACTGTGCGGCACTCACGGAAACACTGATCAACAGTGAGCTTTTCGGCTATGAAAAAGGGGCGTTCACTGGCGCAAATGCAACGCGGAAAGGCCATTTTGAGATGGCGGACAAGGGGACGATTTTTCTCGACGAAATCGGCGATGTGCCCCTTAAAACACAGGTGTCCCTGCTGCGTGTTCTGGATCTCCGGTGTTTCCAGCGCGTGGGCGGAACGAAAACACTGACTGTGGACACACGGCTGATCTGCGCCACCCACCAGGATCTGGGCGCTGCCATCATCGATAAACGTTTCAGAGAAGATCTGTTTTTCCGCATCAATGTGGTCACCATCCACCTGCCGCCCTTGAGAGAAAGAACTTCAGATATTCCCCTTCTTGCCGATTATTTTCTTCAGAGCAGTGCGGTAAAACTTGGAAAACAGGTGTCGGATTTATCAGATGAGGCCCGGTCCCTTCTCTTGTCCTACCCCTGGCCGGGTAACGTTCGGGAACTTGCCAACGTCATGGAACGGGCCGTGATTTTTTCAAAGGACGGCATCATTGGCCCTGAAGACCTGCCCGAATCGCTCAGGAAAGAAAAAGAAGAACGTCCGTTCTGTCTCCAGATAGACAGCCCTTTGCTGGCCACAGCCGAAATGCGGTTGATAACGAAAGTCCTTGAAGATCGGAAATATAATCTGAAACAAGCTGCCGATGTTTTGGGCATCGCACGGGGGACGTTGTACGGAAAGATGGAAAGATACGGAATTCGTAAGCCGGATTAAGTTGTCAGTGCCGGAAAATGAACACCATGCATCAGATCTCCCAGCTCGATTATTCAACAATCATCATTTTAACTCGTAAAACCATGTCTGATTTTGAACAGTGTATGAATGATTTTCCATATGACTATATGACTTCTATGGGAAAACGATCACCAGAATACATTTATGAAACCGATCTAAGGGACTCGAAAAATATTAATTTACCATCACGCATCCCGCTTTCAGGTCATGTTCTTCCCGAGCCTCACTCTCAAGATCCTCAACGTAGCTCTGCAACGCCTGCGGTCTTGAGAGCGAAGCCCGTGCAAAATCTGCCTCTGAATCCGGGCGCGATCCAGGTAAATTAATATTTTCCGAGCCCCTAAAGACTGTGGATTTGATTAATTGGATGACGGATTTTATCTTTTTTCTAATCCATTTGTCGATATTTCAGAAATTACATTTTCATCTGCCACTATCCGCAGTTTTCCCTTATCGCTGACAAGCCCGTCACTTCCATTTTCAATGCGATGCTCCTTGACTCCTGAAAAACCGAATCCGTTCCATCTGTAGAACATCACAAGCCGTTCCATGCATTCTGGTTTTCTGAGGAGGTACGAATCAGCGGAATGGAGTGCAGCCAGAAATGGTTTGCCGTTTTTTCCCCTGACAAAAACCGCGTCGAGAAGAGGTCGGGCAAGGGCGCTTCCGCGCCAGAGAGCGTGGAAGTTATCGGCAAAGCTGTAAAGATAGACTCGCTTGGCAGTTGCCCGGTCAAAGGGTGAGTAAATGTTCTGGATCAGCATCACTTCGAGGATGCCGTCACCGTTCAGATCGAAAGGCTGAACCTTCATGATGGGCATAGGCGGGGTGATGGCCTCGGGTCTGCCTGTTGCCAGATCAAATAGCGTGAAGAAGGACAGGGCGTTTTTCCGTCCGTCCCTTGTCAGCACCAGTTTCTTTTCACGTTTATCTTTTGTGAAAACGCCGGTCCATGTCCTGTGTACAACTGGCCTGCATGTGGCCAGTTCTTTATTTTCTTTGGCATAGCAATCGCCTATAGATATGCGCGGCAAGTAAGAAGGCCGGGCTGTTTCATGGGCGGTCAGGGTGCATGAGAGGGAATCGCCGTCACCAATCGTGCAATCGAGAACAGCACCTTTTTTGGTTTCTTCGTATTTCTGGTCAAAGAGAAAATTTCCAAGGGACCAGACCACCGGTTTTCCATCCACACAGGCAACCGATCCTGGCACATGGGGATGCGTGCCCACAATGATGTCAGCCCCTGCTTTGATGAATGTCCGGGCGAGTTTCACCATCCGATCCGTGGGCACAGGCAAAAGTTCCCTGCCCCAGTGGATATAGACCGCAACAGCCGTTGACCGTGTTTTCAACCGCCGGATTTCTTTAAGAACAACGGGTGATTCGGCCATGGTCAGGTATGATCGGTCGCCGGTCGCATTGACCACATCGGTCACCGCGACAATCCCGAAATTCCCGTCATCTGTGGTGATGACCGTTGAAAAGGAAGGGCCGCCCAAAGGGATGATGCTGCGTTTTTTCAACTCCCGGAGGCTCGCCTTAAGACCTTGGGGGCCAAGGTCAAGGGAATGGTTGTTTTGAACGGACACCACATCTGTGTCTTTCAGCAGACTGAGGAGATCATCATTAACTGCAAAGCAGGGCGTATGATGGTCAGCACAGCGATCAGCCGAACCGATGGCCCCTTCCAGATTCATCACATGGATTGCGTTTTTTTTTAAAAATGGATCAAGGGCTTTTTCTATCGGTGCACGTCCTTGGTCCGAAGCAAAGGTGGCCACACCCCGGGAAAGAAGGACATCCCCGTAAAACCGGATGCCCTGGGCCATGGCAACAGATGAAAAAAAATGTAAAACAAGACAAAGAGACAGAACGGTTTTTTTCATATTCAATCAATATCAGGCAGGGTGGAAAGGGACGATGTGCTTTCCCCTTCATATAACGAATTGATCCAGACCGGTTTGGTCTGTTTCTCCATTTTCTTCCATGCCGCGCTGTCCAGATTCTTCTGTGATATGAATTCATAATAGGAATAAACAGGCCCTTTTACCAGCTGGCGCCTGCCGAAAAAGGGAACGGCAACGTTGATCTCGTTGACAAATCCATGTGCTTCGTAAAGACGGTTACCATTAAAGGGATGGTTTTCAATATCGACCTTCTGAACATCGACGATCTTCCGGACAGGTTCCGGGTTGTGGATGGGATAGTCTCCATCATTCTGATTCATGCTTCCCATGTAGAGTATGAAATGCTCGATGGTTCCTCCGATGTTGAGGATTTCCGAGTATTCGGAATCGGTCAGCGGTTTTCTTTCAAGCTCTTTTCGGGCGATGGTTTCAAGAACCGTCAGATGTTGTCTGAATACGGTAAGGGTATCCAGAACGCTTTTTTTCAACTCCTGATTTTTGATGGTCCGGCCCATGAGGGCCGCCACATTGCCGAAACCGTGGTTCAGCCGTTGAAAGAAAAGGGGGTTGGGTTCAACATAACCCCTGGGTTTGCCGACGTTAAGGACTTCGTATCCGCCTTCGCCGCATTCCGCACTGATCTGTTCCACCATGGCAATGGTTTCATAGCGAAGATTCACCCAGCTTGCCAAGGCCGTGTTCAGCTGTTTCCGTTTCCAGGCGCTGGTTTTCGTAAACGAAGGGCTGCCCGATGGTGGTTCGATGACAAGTGCATTCAAGGCGTGGAGCCAGTTCTGGTAAAGGCTGGCTTCCCATGCATCGGAGGGTAAAGCCCCTATTTTTTCAGTCAACATGGCAAGGCGTTTTTCGTAATTCTTATACTGGTTTTCCTTCAGCTCATCGACCAGTATTTTTCTTGCTTCGGACGAGCCGAAAGCTGCCATGATGTCGAGGCCCTTGGGAAGAACTCGATCTTCCACCGACTCCGGCCAGTTTATGTGCCAGACAAGTTCGTCAAAAATATGGGCGTCAAGGGTATAGATCGGAGGGAAAAGCCGGAACTTATTCTGCTGTTTAATCCAGGGAAGGGGCGGAGGAACAACGGGCAGAGGTCCTGAAAGGGGCATCTCATTAAGGATTAACGGGCTGTAATAACGGGATTCCCCGATCATATCCCGATTAAGGGAGTAAATGCGATCAAGGACAGACCGGATCTCGGGTGAGTTCAACACAGCGAGAATTTCTGAAACCTGTTTCCGCTTTGTTGTATCATCCAGATCAAAGGTGAAAGCCTGGAACCACTTGACGGCACGGAAGTAGCCTTGCAGATCTTTGTCCCGCTCGTATTTCCCCCGGATGAAGAAATTGCTGTAATTAACCTTCATCCCAAAGAAAGAAATACCTTTTTCCGATGCGGCTTCGATTTTTTCAACTTCTTTGCGGACAACGGTTGGCATGGTTTTGGCCCCATCCGGTTTTAACAGTGCAAGGCCTGTGAGAAACATGTTTTCCAGATCTTCGGCCCCATTTTTCCCGTGAGCTGCATCGGCGCTTTTACGAGCAAATTCTTCCAAAGCCCCCACAAGCTCTTCCCGTTCCACGGTGGCGTAGACTGTGGCGAAAACAGCGTAGAACGTTTCAAGTACGGCGTCGCTTGTTACCAGGTATGGCCTGGCATGACCTAAATCATCTCCGCAACCGTATCTTTCCGAATCGTAGAAACTGTATATTTGATCGTACTCAGCATCAAGGAGGAGAAGCTGATTTTTTACAAGTTTATTCTTCTGCTTAGGGTTGTAGGGAAACATCCAGAGATTGGCCACGTCACCCAGGGGATCGATGTAAGGTTCAACTGCCAGTGTGCTTCGCCCATCTTTTTGAAACGTGAATGCAAAGCCCTGCCCGTCCGGGAAAAACACGGGAGGGGATGTCAGATGTTTGCCCTTCAGGATGGATTTTGGCTTAAGGGAATCATGGGGTATGATGGCGGCTTTTCTGCTCTTTTCATCGAAATTGAGAAAGGACACCTGATTGGGTGCCCAGTTGAGGGTCCCTTGGCATGAAGGGTACGGAAATTTCGCCTCTGACCACCATGTGTAATAATCGTATGAAAGGAGGATGTAACCCTTGGATGTCTTATAGCCAGGAGGGTTCCACTTGGCGACCATTCAGGTGTTTCTCCCCCTTTTGTTAATGGTTCCGGCGCAGCACCGATTCCAGTTGTCTGCCAATAAGGGGCGTTTTTGAATTCTTCTGTCTTTCCCGGCGCGATGGTGACCGGCTGATCGATTTCCCCTGATTCCCTGACCCACCAGATGTCTTTCCGTCCGTTTTCTTCGGAGGTGTAGGCAATCCGGTAATTATCGTCAAATGTATGTGGAGAGATTCTGGGGTGAGTTTTTTTCCGTTTTGGATCACGGGTCACCTGGTTTACAGTTTTCCCGTTCATGTCATACATGTAGATGTCCCACACACCGCTGTGTGAACCTGAAAAAACGATTTTCGATCCGTCCTTATTCCATGAAGGGTCAGCCACATCATCTAAAGATGTTTCAACATCATTCACCGTGCCATCGGGAAGCACTGCGAATGACAGGCTGCTTTTTCCTGCAACTTTTTTGATAAAAACAATCCGGCCGCCGTCAGGGGATACCGAAGGGTTGAACGCATCGCCTTCCGGCAGAGAGATGGCCTGTGGTTTTTTCGGGTGAAAGATGATCTGGGTCACATCGATGAATTTTTCCTTCGGAGGTGCCTGGGGTTCCGTTTTCACAGCTGTTGTTGTCTTTGAAATATCGATTTTCAGTTCCGAAACAGGCTCAGATCCATGATGGGCAAAAAAGAATGAAAAAAGTCCGGCGATAACCACAAACACAGAAACCATCCAGAGTTTAGCCTTTTTACTCATCATAAAATCCTTTTTAAGGGTTGTTTGGGACTTTTTACGACGCCATCAAATTTATTCATCTTCATGCATCACTTCTTTTCTGATGTCAAATACGAAGGTAAATACGACAACAGATTTCATGCTGTGTATCAGCATCAATTTTGGCTGTACCTAAATGGGGGTGGGCTGATTTCTTGAACATGTTCAAAAAACACTCTTGACATATCCATACGCTCCGCACTATATGTTTTTTACTTTCGTACGATTAAGCAATGATCATTTCATCAGCGGTGATTTTTGAAATTGTAAACCACCAAGAATGTTGATTTTTCATTCGAACAGAAAATATGGGGGAATTATGAAAAGGGATGCCATGACCCATCCGGGAAAACCGGAGGTTTATATCAGGATCTGCGACACGTACGACAGACGTCGTTTGACTGAAATCATCGGGCAAGGCATGGTAGCTCTGGGTTATGTTCCACAAGGAAAGGTCTATGTCAAACCTAATGTTGTTTTCGCTTACAACACCAAAGAATTCGGATCGCATGCCTTTACCCAGCCTGAATTTGTCGGGGCATCACTCCTTGCCCTGTCCCGCTGCAAAGACGTGAAACGGGTGGATATGGGCGAAAATTCTGCCATGGGATTTCCCACACGGCTTTGCTACAAACACGCCGGGTATTACGATCAGTTGAAAGAAATCAGGAACGAAGCTCTTCATCCTGTGGGGATGTTCTGTATTGACGAAGAACCCCGCGATAAAGTCTTTGTGGGGGGGACGGTCCATGACACTTTGCGGTTGCCGAAAAAAATGGTTAGGGCCGATTCGGCAGTCTATCTTCCCAAGTTGAAAAGCCACTGCGTCAGTCAGATGACCGGTGCGGTTAAACTCAACATCGGTATCTGTTCCGATGATGAACGGGCCATCCGCCATGATTTTCTGTTGAATGAAAAAATCGTGGATCTTTTGAGCCCAGGGTATCCGGACTTTATTGTCATGGATGCCATTGACGTGGGCGTTGGAAATGAAGCCTTCCCGTCACCGCGGAAACTGGGTCTGGTGATCATGGGCACCAATCCTCTGGCCGTTGACATGGTTGGCGCACGGCTTCTCGGCCTTTCGCATGTTGAGGTGCCCTATCTGAAAGCAGCCGTAGCACGAGGTTTCACTCCGGCCAGCATCGATGAGGTTACCCTCTCGGGCGACATCACGTCATGGGCAGATCTGGACGCTCGTGCCGCTATGCTTTTCCCCTACGACGAGGAATTCCATCGCTGGCAGGATGTTTCAACAGAACTTGCACGGATGAATTCGCCCATGCGGTTCATGTGGGGCCCCTGCCGTTCAGGTCATCACAACCATTGCAAAACCGGCTGTGTCATGGGCCTTAAAATGTTCTTGAGCGCCATGGAGAAATTTAACGGAAGCCATGCCTTTGCATCGGCAAAACCCGTGGTTTTTGTTATTGGTGATTATGAAACCCCCATCGATGCCCATGGCCATGAGGTGTTCATGCTTGGAAGCTGTTCACGGGCCACCGTCACCCGAGCAAAAAAAATCACTCGAATCGACAAATGTTTCACCACTGCTGCGGATATGAATCTTTCCATCGGTCATAGACTAGGCATGAAATCCCTGACCCGTGATATGGGTTTCATGCGTGATTTTATCACAGCACTGTTTCAGGCATCGTTCAACAAGCTGATCTCAGGGCGCTATGTTCAGGACCTCTGGTACTTCATCACCCACGGTCTTTTAAAACGGATATAAAAGGGGGAAACTTGTTTAAAGATAAGGTTATCATCATCACCGGCGGCTCAAGTGGACTTGGAAAAGCCCTGGCAAAGCGTCTGGTGGCGCAGGGAGCCCATGTGGGCCTTGTGGCCAGGGACAAAAGAAAACTGGAAGATGTGAAAGATGAACTGATTGCCGCTAAGGGAGCTGGACAGAAAATCGAATCCTTCAGCTGTGATGTATCCAGTCAGGAAGCCACGGAGAATGCCTTTCACGATATTGCCCGGACCCTCGGAGAACCGGATGTGCTGATCAATTCCGCTGGAATTTTAAAGGAAGGTTATTTTGAAAAGTTGCCCCTTTCAACTTTCAGGGATGTGATGGATATTAATTTTTTTGGAATCATCCACTGCATCCAGGCTGTCCTTCCTTATTTCAAGAAGAAGGGTTCGGGCCGCATCGTCAACATTGCCTCCCTTGGAGGGAAAATCGGCGCCTTCGGCTATGGGGCGTACTGTTCTTCGAAATTCGCTCTGGTGGGTTTAACCGACATCTTGCGAGCTGAATTAAAACCACAGAACATCCTGCTTCACCTGGTCTGCCCCGGCGAATTCCAATCCCCCATGGTCGATGACCTGAACACCTACAGAACCGCCGAAAACAAAGCGGTCGCCCAGACCGTCCCCGTCCTTTCACTTGACCGTGTGGCCGACGACGTGATGGCGGGTCTTCTAAAAAACAGCTATCTGATCATTCCTGGCAAGCTGGCCAGGGTTATTGAGGCAGCCAACCGATGGTTTCCGACACTCACCCGCTGGGTGACCGACATGAAAATCAGCAGGATATACAAAGGACCTGACGCCCTTAAAAATAGGTATTAACCGTAAGGGAATATGAATGCCGGGTTCCATCCAACACAAATCCAAGTTCCTGAGGTATAAAATGAACCAATCCATTATTCATAATTCTTCGGCAAACCGATTTGAGTATCGTACGGCTGATGCCGTTGCTTTCTGCGAGAACAAGGTGGTGGGGAATGTATGGTATTTTAATCACACCCTTGTGCCGGATTCCATGCGAGGCCAGGGTGTTGCAGCACGGCTGGTTGAAACCGCGCTCAATTATGTTGATGAACAGCACGGACGAGTGGTGCCGAAGTGTTCTTATGTGGCTGATTACATAAAGAAAAAAGATCGGA
>JBAZWJ010000119.1:0-10369 GCA_041660385.1 Desulfobacteraceae bacterium
TAAAATGTGCGTATAAATATAATACGTACACGTATAAAAGGCAAGAAAAAAGCACGGTTTTTCAACAAAACCGTGCTTATGGAGTTGTTTTTTTTGCTTAAAGTGTGCGCTTTATCCGATTTTCAGGTTCAGATCACCAAATGGTCAGCCTTATGAATCGGTCGGGCAATTGCTGGCAAGGATATACATTGGTCTGAATGACGGAAGAACTGGGCATTAACGCTACCCCACGTTCGTGCCACCATCTTTTTCAAGAACGGACGCTGCCACACGGCGGGCGTAAGCGGCGATAAGGGAAGCTTCGGAGTAAAAATCGTGAACCGCCTGAACTGAGCCCAGCTCCAGGATTTTTTCGTGGATAAAGCGGATTGTGGCAGGATTCTGTGGCGTCCAGGTGCTTTCCCAGATACCGGCCCGCTGGTGTTTCTTGCTTTCCGGGTCATCGCCCTTGTTTTTTGAGGCTTTACTTGATTTTCGTCGCGAAGGGCCTGGTTCATGGCTGTTTTCTGAGCGCCCGTCTGCTTTGGCTGCTTTCTTTTCTTTTTTCTGAGCCGGTTTCCCTGCTGGTTTTTCCGATGAATGAACTGACGATTTTTCATCCGGTTTCGCCCCAGTTCCGGGCTTGATAAACCCCTTGATAATTCTGAGGATATCTTCCCCATAAGCATCAAATTTCTTGTGGCTGATCCCCGAGATCATCAACATCGCAGTCTTGGTTGCCGGTCGGTCTTTCGCCAGTTCCACCAGAGTGCTGTCATGAAAAATCACATAGGGCGGCAGTTTCTTCGCTTGAGAAAGTTTATACCGGTATTCCTTGAGCTTCATGTAAAGCTCCTGTTCCTGCGGATCATTCAACTGGTCGATATCGGAACGGGTGATATGCTTTTCCTTCATGGCCGACGCCAGTTTTTCCCTGCGTTTGACCTTTGTGGACCTCTTTTCCTTGGTGAATAAAACCTGGGTTTCACCCTTGAGAATGGGCATGGATTGGGGGTTCAGCTTGAAGCCGCCCTTATCTGGGTCCACACTCACATAGCCAAAAGCCACGATCTGGCGGAAGATACTCTGCCATTCCGATTCGCTGTGCTCTGTTCCAATACCAAAGGTGGAAACCTTGTCATGACCGAATTTCCTGATTCTCTCGTCATCTTTGCCCAGAAGAACCTGGATCAGATATTTCGCGCCGAACATCTGTCCTGTTCTGAACACGCAGGACAAGGCTTTCTGGGCTGCCACCGTTCCGTCAAAGGTTTCCACATCGCCCATGCAGGTATCGCAGAAACCGCAGTCGTCGTCCCGTTTTTCTCCGAAATAGGCCAGAATGGCTTTTCGCCTGCATCCGCTCATCTCGCAGAACCCCAGCATGGCTTTGAGCTTCTGCTGTTGAACCCTCTTGAATGTCGCGTTTCCTTCGGATTTGTCGATCATCTGCCGGAGAAGGACCACATCCCCCAGGCTGTAAGCCAGAAGGGCGTCGGCTTTTTTTCCGTCACGCCCTGCCCTGCCCGTTTCCTGATAGTAGCTTTCGATGTTCTTAGGGAGATCCAGATGAACCACAAAACGAACATCCGGCTTGTCAATACCCATGCCGAAAGCAATGGTGGCCACCATGATGCTGCCATCTTCCGTCAGAAACCGACGCTGGTTTTCTGCCCTGTTTTCGTTGGTCATTCCCGCGTGGTAGGGC
Organism: Desulfobacteraceae bacterium; assembly: GCA_041660385.1. GTDB lineage: Bacteria > Desulfobacterota > Desulfobacteria > Desulfobacterales > Desulfolunaceae > DYJE01. The sequence continues at coordinate 1,688 of JBAZWJ010000119.1, forward strand.
ATGGCGTTGAAGCCGCTTTCCTTTAAAAACGCCGCCATGGCATCCACTTTTTTCCGTGAAAGGCAGTACACGATGCCCGATTCGCCACGGTGATCGGAATCAAGAAAATCCGTGATCTGTTTTTTCGTATCGGTTTTATGGATGATCCGATAAAAAATATTGGGCCGGTCAAAACTCGAAACAAAACTCCGGGCATCGGTCATCTTGAGTTTATCGAGAATTTCATTCCGGGTCATGCCATCTGCGGTGGCGGTGAGGGCGATTCGCGGGACACCGGGAAAACGGTCTGCCAAGATGGAAAGCTGCATGTATTCCGGTCTGAAATCATGGCCCCACTGGGACACGCAATGGGCTTCGTCAATGGCAAACAGAGCTATACGGGACTGATTGTAAAGAAACTGAAGCAGATTCTGAAAGCCCTCGGTCATTACCCGCTCCGGCGCCACATACAGGAGATCAAGGCCCCCGTTCACCACCAACCGTTCAACCTGGAACGCCTCACTCGATGTGAGGGATGAATTTAAAAACCCGGCCCGGATTCCAAGCTGCCGTAAGGCTTCAACCTGATCCTGCATCAGCGCGATAAGCGGGGAAACCACCACAGCCGTTCCCTGCCGAACCAGCGCCGGAATCTGGTAGCATATGGATTTCCCGCCGCCCGTGGGCATGATCACCAGAGCATCGCCGCCATAAATAACATGATCGATGATCTCTTTCTGATGTCCCCTGAACGCGCCGTAACCGAACACATTTCTGAGAATGGATTCGGGCGATGCCGCGCCCTTTGGATGGTCTGGCCGTGTGTCGGGCGAATCAGGATATGCTGAGCCTTCAGTCATGATTTTCGAATCCCATACCTATATGATTGCCCGACACCCCGTCCGGGTTGAAAACCTTGATGTGAATGCCTGTTGCCATACGAACCTTCTCTCTGCTTCTAATGGAACTCATCTTCGATCTATTCGAAAATATGATAACCCGCTGAATACCATATGATTGATTAAAGGTAAACAGAGCCATGATTTGTCTGATGACCTGATCCATGGAATACTGAAAAACATGGACGAGCCTTCTTCCTCAACGCGGTGAAAGCCAGGCCGAGGAAAACCAGAAAAAGGCCATGGACATCCTTAACCTCTACGAAACGATGAAGATGACCATGGCCTAACTGACCCGGTCCCAATACGCCATCCACGTCCTGGGCTGGATTTTTGAACGGCCGATTTTCAAAAGTGCCGATTTTATAGCCACCGCTGGGATTCCGGCAGATACGGCCAAACGCATGCTGCCGTCCTTACGCGATGCGGGTGTGTTGAAGATCATGGTTGCGGCCAGCGGACGGCAGGCCTCGGTTCTGTGTTTTCCCAGTCTTCTGAATTTCTCCTTGACAAACGCATCAATTGATACCAAAAGAGCTGTTTGCTTTATGTTTGCTCCGGCATTGGACAGGTTCCTGCTGGTGCGTTGTTTGAAAAAAGAATGAACGAAGGAGGCGTGATGGATGCCGTGAACAACCCGGAAAATCTTGGGGCTATGCTGGTGGAGGAACGGGACACAACCGTTAAGTATAAAGTTGATGATGTTTCAGTCTGTGATGTGGGCCGGAATGAAGTGAAAAATTCTGAGACAGAGCGCAGAATGCAGTTGGCGGTTGCTGAATCCTGCCGGAGATTGACGGGGCTTCTGACCAGCGAAGACATCAAACGAATGCGAAAAGAAAAAAACATGACCCAGGAACAGCTGGCTGAGCGTATGAGTGTGGGGATCGCCTCGATCAAACGATGGGAAACCGGGTCCATTCAGACCAGATCCATGGATCAATTATTAAGGCACCATTTGGAATAAAAAAGTGGTCTTGATCATCGTTTCGGGCATTGTTGCCGTTAAAGAAACGGTGGCTGCTTCGTCATGTAGGGGCACGGCGTGCCGTGCCTCTACGCAATAAAGACCCATTTCATTATATTCTGAACGACGATCATTTTTATTTATCATCTTCCAATGAACAATTTGTGCTTTCATCGATGAATATATATTTGCCATTATATCTTTAATGTGTCACAAATTACCTTAATATCTTCATTGAAAAAGAAACATACCGTCAATCATGAAAAAAAACGAAATCCCTTGCGGTTAATATCTCAGGATAGTCTGCCATGCTGCATCTGGCCAAAATTACTGCCCCGCATAATTCGAGCATCGTGCCGAGAGAACGCCTTTTCGCGCTTCTCGATCAGTGCCTTGAAAAGAAGGTGGTCTGGATTTCAAGCCCCGGTGGTTCGGGTAAGACAAGCCTTGTCGCATCCTATCTGAACGAAAGAAAACAACCGCACCTCTGGTATCGGATTGACGAAGGTGATGATGATATCGCCACATTTTTCTACTACATGGGACTGGCATCGAATAAAGCGTCGCCTCGATTCAAAAAAAACCTTCCGCTTCTGACACCCGAATACCTTGAGGGGATCCCAGTTTTCACACGACGGTATTTCGAGGAGGTGGGAAGACGCCTGAAGGCTCCTTTTGTCATCGTGTTTGACAACTACCAGGACGTTCCGGGAAGTTCAGCCCTTCACGGTATCCTGAACATCGCCCTTGAATCCCTGCCTCAGGAAATCAAGGTGATCGGGGTCAGCCGAAATCTTCCTCCGCAAGCCCTTTCCCGATTTCATGTCAACAACAGCATGGAACGACTGGGATGGAACGATATCCGTCTTAGTCTTGAAGAAACAGCCACCATAGTGACAGCCGGAAACGGCAGGAGCATACGCGATATACCGGTCTCTCTTGTTCATGAACGTATCGGCGGATGGGTGGCGGGCCTCGTTCTTCTGATTGAGAACAGCCGGAAGAAGGGCAACCAGGGCCTGATACTGGACAACCGGGCCCAGGAGGAGATCTTTCCCTATTTTGCCAATGAAATCTTCACAAAAACAGATCAGGAAACACGGGATTTTCTTCTTCGTACAGCATTCCTCCCGATGATGACGGCAGAGATGGCCCGCGCACTGACCGGAATCACGAATGCGGGTGACATCCTGAAAAAACTGCATGAGCAGAACTACTTTACCGAGTGCCGTTTTGATAAAGAACCAAACTACCTGTACCACACCTTGTTCCGGGATTTTCTGACGACGCGGGCAAGGGAAACGTTTTCCGATGAAGAAATCAGATCCATCCGGGCGAAGGCTGCCCTTGTCCTGACGGAGAACGGGCTGGTGGAAGACGCTGTCCGATTTCTGATCGACGCTGGAAACTGGGCCGAACTTATCCCCATCGTCCTTGAACAGGCCCAATCCCTTATCTTCCAAGGGAGAAACCTGGTTCTGGCAAACTGGATCCGCTGTTTTTCTGAAGGAATCCTTTCCTGGCATCCCTGGCTATTATACTGGAAAGGGGTTTCCCTTCTGCCCCTTGATATCCTCGAAAGCCGGTCTTTGCTGGATCGCGCGTTCCACACCTTTTTGGAATGTGGAGATGAAACAGGTGTTCTTCTTTCCTGGTCTGGCGTTGTGGACACGTACCTGTTTGAAAGCAACGACTATAAACCCCTTGATTCATGGATAAGCTGGCTTGATGAACGACTCCGGCAAAATCCTGTTTTCCCGTCTGTTGAAACAGAAGCCTCAGTTTTGTCCAGCATGGTGAGCGGATGTTTGTTTCGTCAGCCAGATCATCCAGCACTGAGGTCCAATGTAATCCGATTGTTAGAGATCTATCAACGCAACCCAAACGTGTCCATCTGTCCTCAAACCCTCTCTTTTACAGTGCTGTTCTACATCTGGATGGGTGAATTCGATAAAGCGGAAATCACTTTTTATCAAGTTAAAAAAAAGGCTGAATCCACTATGGCAGCGCCGCTTATGCGGATCACACTAAAAATGATCGAATCCCATTATGCCGTTTTGTCTGGTGCTGAATTTGAAGAGGTTTGCAAACTCATATCCGAAGGAATGAATTGGGCAGAAGAATCCGGTGTCCATTTCATGGATTTTCTTCTTCTTGCGCAGGAGGGTAACAGTCGACTGATAAGAGGTGACGAAGGATTGACTGATACTTATCTCAAAAAATTCGATTCTGTTTTCAAGCCGAATCGAAGGATTACGCATTGCCTCAATATGGATATGATGTCGCTGAATCATCTTCACCGGGGTAATTATTGCCAAGCCCTGTTGTATGCCGAAAAATCAGAAGCATTATGCAATCGGTTCGGACTTGTATACAATCAGGGAACAAACGGTGTCCTTCTGGCTCAAATTTATCATGAACGCGGTGATTATGTTCAGGCCCTTTTAGAAATAAATAAAACTAAGGAATTATTCACCCGCATGGGAAGCCGGTTGTTCCTGTATTCATGCAGCATGGTTGAAGCCTACATCCATCTTGAACGGGGAAATGATCACGATGGTCTTCCGGCGCTTCGGAAAGCACTTGCCCTGGGACGAATCGGCAACTACGCCAGTGCCCCTTACGTCTGGCGGAAAAATGTGATCTGCCGCCTCTGCATCAAAGCCCTTGAAGCGGGCATCGAGACGGAATTTGTTCAAAATCTTATCCGGAAACAGAACCTCCGTCCGGACCTGGCTCCCGTCGAAATCGAAACCTGGCCCTGGCCTGTCCGTATTTACACCCTGGGCCGGTTTGCCCTGCTGACCCATGACGCGCCGGTGAACGTTTCCGGCAAATCTCAGAAAAAACCCCTGATGATGCTCAAGGCCATCATCGCTCTGGGTGCAAGGGACATCAAGGAAGAAACCCTCACCGACCTCCTCTGGCCCGAGGCTGAAGGAGACGCCGGCCACAACGCTTTCACCACCACCCTGGCCCGGCTGCGCAAACTGATTTGTCATGACAGCGCCATCCAGCTCAGCGGCGGCCGGGTGTCTCTGGACAACCGGATCTGCTGGGTGGACCGCTGGGCTTTCGAACGCCTCTGCACCGGCATGGAAACCGTTATGGGACAAATCCAGAACGGGCGATCAGAAGTTCAAGCCCTGAAAACGGTCGCGTCAAAAGCAGCCGGGGTCTACAAAGGCCCGTTTCTCGATTCCGACGAAGACCAGCCGTGGACCGTGTACGCCCGGGAACGCCTCCGGGGCAGATATCTCCATCTTACAGGACAGACTGGCAGCTTCCTGTCCCAGGAAGGCGACGATGAAGCCGCCATTCACTATTACCGAAAAGGTATAGAAGCTGAACCCCTTGCCGAATACCTCCACCAGAGCCTGATCTCCGCCTATCTCCGTCTCGACCGACTCGCCGAAGCCCTCGCCGCCTTCAAACAGTGCCGCAAAATCCTGGACAGCCATTCCATTCCCCTTTCACAGAAAACAGAAGCGCTACGAAGACAGATACACAAAAACTGAATTTGTTACCAATACGTTAGCTCTGAGCAGATATATATTAATACCATACTGGGATGAAAAAAATTCATTCATTGAAGACATGAATGGAAATGGGTTTTGATTTTCAAATCAAGGAGACAGGCTCTTATGACGAAAATTGCCATCGCATGCCAGGGAGGGGGAAGTCAAACGGCCTTTACAGCAGGCGTACTGATTTCATTGTTAAAAAACCACGATAACAAGAAAAACCAATTTGTCGGTTTGAGCGGGACATCGGGAATTCTGAGGCCATCTTTACTCCGCCGCGCAGAAGCCCTGATCGCATTCAAGCAATGCCGTCAGATCCTTGCCGCCCAGGCCATTCCCCTTTCGCCCAAAACCGAGGCGTTTAAAAGGCAGATTCACAAATACTGAACACCGTATTCCCGCTCTCTCGCCAAACCGGAAATGAATAAAAAAACACTCAATCTGTTACCCATCTGTTACCAGAGAGATAGTAAATTTTATTTATCGTTCAGTCCCCGAAAACACTCTCTTCGAAAGCATTATTGCTGAAAAAAAGGATACATCATGTACACCGTAAAATTTTACAAAGGCGAATATATCGAACGGCAGAAGCAAGCAAACAGTGACCATTGTGCCGCATATGTGGAACAGCATTTCAACAGTTCTGATAGTCCCGCTGGATATTCATTGGTTGTGACCGGCGCCAACGCTTCTGCAATAAGCAAAAACTGGGGCCGATGGTATGCCGGAGCCGTTTCAAGGGAATTCAACATCCCCTTGGGAGGTGAACAGGGAATCCTTGTCGGTGGTTACAATGGGAGAGGGGATGGCAACCTACGGCATACGAACATGCCAGCCATCCTTCTTGAGCCATTGTTCGCAAGCAACCCGCTACATGCCGATTGGATTCGGTCGGAATCAGGTCAGACAAAATCGGCCAGAATACTATGTGAAAGCATACAACGGTTTTTCCAGAATGGCGGCCTTATCGGTTTTAGTGTCGGGCACAAATACAAACCATCAAAACCCAATGACAAAGGCGCAGTCGTTTTTGGCGGCGGGTGGGAGGCAGATTATGCTGAGGTAGTGCTGGCAAAAGCCAAACACATGCTGGAGTCGATAACCTCCCCTCAGGAAAACAGGGAAATTCGAATTATGAAGGCAGACGAGGTGGTTTGGACAACATCAGTAGATTCGGACACACATGTGAAATGGGATCCTGTTAGAGGAATTCTACAAATTAATGAGTAGAAGTGTATTTGTATTGTCTTTTATGAGTCAATTAATTTCGTTAAATGTGCGGAGGTGGCAATGAAACCACAGGATATTGTTTTTGTCCACGGTGTGCAGTGGCAGAGAGATATGCAGTTAAAAGGTTATTCAAGGCCTTTGCAGGATCTTATAAGATCTCAGGCTCCAACCACTGAGTTTGTTTTTTATGAAGCCTTATGGTCTGACGTTATTGAAAATAAAGAACGGATCCTTATTTCGAGTGGAGAAACTTTGGTTAAATTGGTAAAAGGAGAAGTACTTCAAGCATTACTCGATTTTCTAAAAGTGGTAGGCCATTTTGTTGGATTGGATTCACTAAAAAATCAGGACAAAATAGCAAACAGTAAACTTTCAGAAATGATGGACGACCCTGGATGGTTAGGGAGAGCAATCAGCGTCACACTTGACATTGTATTGTATTTAAGTATCTACGGCGATGATATTCGTTCAAAAGTGAGAGAGTATATTAATAAATCAGACAACCCTGTGCTCATGGGGCATAGCTTGGGTTCCGTTATTCTTTTTGATATTCTCGCGGAAGACGCAAGAAATAACCAGCTAAAATGCCGCGATTTTCTTTCGGCCGCCTCCCCATTAGGGCTTTTCAAGCCAAATGAAGATATTGCTACTTTGTCTACAGTGAATTGGGTAAATTTGTACGACCCAGCCGATCTTGTGGGGTTTTGGAACCCACTTAAAAAATGGGGATACACTAATCCTCTGGATTCAAGAATAAAAACTCACGAATTGCCTTTTTATTCGCATGTAAAGTATTGGACATGCAGCTCAATTGCTGATGAGCTTGTAGACATGGCGCTGACCGCATAGGAGGATTTTCAGATGAAAAGATTAAAAACCATCTATTTTTTTGTTCTAATATGGATAGTAATAATTTCAGGGTGTAAGGGCATAGCTGTTCTGCCAGCAAAAATCGTCTATATGTATCCTGTCGGTGAGCTATATGAACAATCGGCTGCCAATGGCGCTGTGGCAAAGGTGGACAATGGGACACTTTCCCTCTACCTACCTATGTTTAATAATAACGAGCAAATTCCAAGACGGTTTGAATTCTATTGGGAAAATAATAAAAAAATTTGGGAAGAACGTCGGGGTGACGCAACAATAGAATGCATATTGCAGGATAGAGATCAGTCCTTGCCATCAGGTAAGACATTGCATCTAACAACCAATATGATACTCGTTAAATTTCCTGATAAACCACGTTACGGCGATCTTGCTGGTAAAATGATATGGCTTACAGCCAATGTGGGGCCGGATGAATTCAAAAAGATTAGAGGCGTATATTTTAAGTCCAATGCAAGCTATCCTGACCTATTTAACCAAGCAGGCGATGTTACAGATGTGTTGAGATGATATGTCAGAGTCATTATCCATAATATTTCTGTATTAATAATAAGCCAGTAATGAAATATGCCTAAACGTCAAAGACTTTACTGCATGAAATAGAGCGGGCGAAAGCCCAAAAAATTTGTTAAACCAAGTGCGTTTTGTTGACGGGTTAAATAATATATTAAATAACTATATTACCAAACACAAATGATTCTAATGTCGATTGAATTCATATAAAAATATTTAATTGAGGTTATAATGAATGAAAGTAAATGGATTAAATTTATACCATGGTTTATGACAATTACTTCTACGATAGTGATGCTATCAATTGGTTATTTTCTAATCGAAAATATGAATTGGTTTAAAAATATTTCTGAAAAACCTGGGTTCGAATATACCGAATTATATCAAATTCATATCTTTCATTTATTTATTAGCACATTGAAAAGATTGATTGGTTTTTTTGCTTCTTTTTGTCTAATATTTATTGGCACTGGTGCATCTATCTATGCAATGAAACAAGCTTCATCAATGACAGGTGAAAGTAAAGATTTTAAAATTTCTTTAATAACAACGTCTCCTAGAATAATTGCTATGGTTTTAGGAGTTATTTTAATGTCAATAACAATTATTAACAAAGACTCGTTCCCAGATTTTGATGGTGATAAATATGTTCAAAAGGCTGATGCGAAAGTACATATAGGTTCCG
>JBAZWJ010000120.1:0-10042 GCA_041660385.1 Desulfobacteraceae bacterium
ATCCTGGTTCCCGGTGCCGTAATGGAAAAGCCAAGTATCCGTTTGAAGTCGGTGAAGCCGTTGTTGCCGCCGAAGCCCGTTTCGTTTCTGAAGAATAGCAGCATGAACGCCACGGTCATAGCCTGGGTGATGATGGAAAAGTAAACCCCTTTGATCCGCGACCGGAAGGCGAAATACCCGAAAACCAGTGCCAGAATGCCAGGAACCGTCACCACGAGAAACGCGGCCCAGAGGATATGATCGGTGCCCAGCCAGTACCAGGGCAGCTCCTTCCAGTCCAGGAATACCATGAAATCGGGAAGATGGCTGTGATAGCTCCCGTCAAGGCCGATGCCCCGCATCAGGTACATGCCGAAGGCGTATCCCCCCAGGGCGAAGAAAACCCCATGCCCCAGACTGAGGATGCCGGTGTATCCCCAGACCAGGTCCAAAGCCACGGCCACTGCGGCATAGCAGAGGATTTTACCCAGAAGGGTCACCAGGTAATCCGATGCGTGAAGTCCGTGGTCGGCAGGGATCACCAGGTGCGCCAGGGGAATCAGCAGAAAAACAAGCACGGCGTAGATACTGGTGGCGGTTCGGATCGTTCCGCCATGACCGTTTGTTTGGGTAGAAGATACGGATCGGATTTCATCCTCTTCATTGGCTGCCCTTGCTGTTAAAACCGATTCGATGTGTGTCATGATCCGCTCTCCACTGTCCGGCCCTTAAGGGCGAACATGCCCTGGGGCCTTTTTTGAATGAACACGATAACAAAAACAAGGACTATGATTTTGGCGATGACCGCCCCTGCCCAGCCCTCCAGGAATTTGCTCAACACGCCCAGGCCCAGGGCTGCCCATACAGCTCCGGCCAGCTGGCCCACACCGCCCAGAACAACCACCATGAACGAGTCGATGATATAGCTCTGGCCCATGTCCGGGCCCACGTTGGACACCTGGGAAAGAGCCACGCCGCCGAGGCCTGCGATTCCGGCACCCAGGCCAAAGGCCAGGGTGTCCACACGGCCTGTGGGGACGCCCACGCATCCGCTCATGGCCCTGTTCTGGGTCACGGCCCGGACGAAAAGACCCAGCCGGGTGAGGTTCAATATGGCCCACATGACGGCCAGCACCGCGATGGAAAATCCGATGATGACGATACGGTTCCAGGGAAGAACCAGGTTTGGAAGCACGGTGACGCCACCGGACATCCAGGCCGGGTTTGCCACTTCCACGTTCTGGGCTCCGAAAAGGGTTCGGACCGCCTGGATCAGGATCAAGGACAGCCCCCAGGTGGCCAGGAGGGTTTCAAGGGGACGACCATAGAGGAAACGGATCACCGTCCGCTCAAGGACCATGCCCGTCAGCGCCGCTGCAAGGAACCCCGCAGGAAGGGCCGCCAGCAGATAGGCGTCCTGATATTCCGGGAAACGGCTTCTGAAAACGGTCTGGACCGCGAAGGCGGCATAGGCCCCGATCATCAAAAATTCCCCGTGGGCCATGTTTATGACGCCCATGACGCCATAGGTGATGGCAAGCCCCATGGCAGTGAGCAGAAGCAGGGAGCCCATGGAGAGTCCCGTGAAAATCTGGCCGAGTTTGTCCCCCAGAGATAGCTGCCGGTCGATGGACCGCACGGATTCGGCGGCTGCGGCCCGGACGTCTTTGTCCGGTTCCATGAAATCGTCGCCGTTCTTCAGCAGAAGGCCAGCCAGAAGCTGACGTGTGGACGGCGTGGGGTCTTCGGTCAGATCTTCCACCGCTTTCCGGCGGATCGCGGGATCGTTTGAAACAAGGAGCATTTTGCTTCGGGCCACGTTCAGTTTGACGGCGATATCGGAATCCTTTTCAGCGGAAAGGGCTTTTTCGATCATGAGCAGGCTTTCCGCCGTGGCGTTTTCAGAGAGATCGGTAGCGGATTTCATCCGTGCGTCTCTGTCTTTGGAGAAAAGGTTCAGGGCCGACAGGCATTCTGCGATTTTAGACCGGACCCGGTTGTTTACGGTGATGGTGCCCGGATTTTCGGGAGCCGGATTCAGATTTTCTCCGGTCACGACGTCCTTTACTGTGTCCCCGTCAACGGTCACCAGCCGTCCTTCCGCGATGTAAAGGGCGTCCCCGGCCATGGCCGTGAGTACGGGCAGGGCCTGGTCCGGCATGTCACGGACAAGCCGGTTGATGGCTTCGATCTTGGCATCCGAATCTTCTCCTGCCAGCGTTTCAATGATGACCGGGTCCACAACCGGCCCGGCCCAGACAGGTCCGGCCGTCGTGGTGAGAAGCGCTGCGGCCAGCAGGATGAAAGGAAGCATCCGTTTGATCATGGTTTGTCTCCCATTGAGCATTCATTTTTCATGGCATCTTATAGGGTGAATGCCAAAATGATATTTTCCTCGTTCCCAGGCTCCGGCCTGGAAACGCATTACCCATGGCTCCAGCCATACATCCCCATACGACGACGGCGGCATCATGCCCCGTGGAGGCCGGAGCCTCCGTGTCTTCACTCCCAGGCCGGAGCCTGGGAGCGAGATGTTATTTCGATTACCTTTAGGGGCACGGCACGCCGTGCCCCTACCCTCGCCCCCCTGGGAGCGAGACGTGGTTCTACATGGGTTCGTCTTTTTTCACGCTGTTACCCGGGATGAACGGGCTCCAGGGCTGGGCCTTGACAGGACCGGATGTTTTCCAGACCACGTTGAACTGGCCGTCGGCTCTCACTTCACCGATGAAAACAGGTTTGTGAAGGTGATGGTTTTTCTTGTCCATGGTCACGGTGAAACCGGACGGCGCTTTCACGGTCTGACCGGCCATGGCGGCAATGACCTTGTTCACGTCGGTGCTTTTGGCTTTTTCAACGGCCTGTTTCCACATGTGAATACCGATATAGGTCGCTTCCATGGGGTCGTTGGTCACCACTTTGGCAGCGTTGGGCAGTTTCTGTTTTTTGGCCCATGTCTTGTACATATTGATGAACGCGGTGTTCTGGGGGTTTTTGACGGTCATGAAGTAGTTCCAGGCCGCCAGGTGACCGACCAGGGGTTTGGTGTCCACGCCCCGGAGTTCCTCCTCACCCACGGAGAAAGCCACCACCGGAACGTCTGTGGCTTTCAGGCCTGCGTTGCCCAGTTCTTTGTAGAACGGCACGTTGGAATCGCCGTTGATGGTGGAAATAACGCAGGTCCGTTTTCCAGTCCCGGCGAATTTTTTGATTTTGGCGATGATGGTCTGATAGTCACTGTGTCCGAAGGGGGTGTATTCTTCCATGATGTCCGCTTCGGCGACCCCTTTGGATTTAAGAAATGCCCGGAGGATTTTGTTGGTGGTTCTTGGATAGACATAGTCGGTTCCCAGAAGGACGAATCGTTTGGCGGAGCCGCCGTCTCTACTCATCAGGTATTCCACCGCCGGGATGGCCTGTTGGTTGGGGGCCGCGCCGGTGTAGAACACGTTTTTCTCCAGCTCTTCTCCCTCGTACTGGACCGGGTAGAACAGAAGGCCGTTCAGTTCCTTGAAGACGGGCAGCACGGATTTCCGGGACACGGATGTCCAGCAGCCGAACACTACGGCCACTTTGTCCTTGCTTAAAAGCTGGCGGGATTTTTCAGCGAAAAGCGGCCAGTTGGAGGCGGGGTCCACCACCACCGGTTCCAGCTGTTTGCCCATCACACCGCCTTTGGCGTTGATATCGGCGATTGTCATCAAGGCCGTTTCTTTGAGGGCTGTTTCGGAAATGGCCATGGTTCCGGAAAGGGAATGGAGGATTCCCACCTTGATGGTGTCTGCTGCATGGGTTGTGACGGAGAAGACGGTTATCACCGCCATGGACAGGAGGAGGCTTTTCAACGTTCGTTTTGGCATGTCTGGATTCCTTTCGAAAATGGGTTATGGTGCAAGCCCGGAGTTACCGGGCGTCCAACTGTTTTTTTGCATTCTCCATAACTTCAAAACTTGTGCCACAATTTTGATTGAAAGAGGTTGTGATTAAATTAATATATATAACAAGTAGATAATGTGTTTTTTGTGTTATAAATAATGACGAAAAAGATTTTTATATTTCATATTTGTTATTCTAAAATTTACTTATTTCAGTTGTGTCATTTTTTTTGCCAAGGAGATCAGATTATCTGAGCCTTACCCTCTTCAAAGAAACCGTGGTAACACCCTCATACGATGTTAAAACCCAGTGGTAAAGAAAACCATTTGACGCACACATACATACACAATAAAATACAGCGAACTAATGTGGTGCTGGATAACAACCTCATCGATGAAGCGTTTAAATGCGCTGAAAACATTCATACAAAGAAAGAGCTGATCGAAACGGCGTTAAAGGAATTCGTGAGAAACCGAAAGCAAAAAAATTTACGGGATCTGAAAGGCAAAATTCTTTTTTCGGAAAACTATGATTATAAAAAAATGAGACATTGAAAACGACCTATACCTTCTTCACAACGATAACGACTTTACCAATATGGGAAAAGCCGTTTCAGATCTGAAATTTTATGGTTGAGGGATTTGAAGTACGAAACAGCGAAACAGCTTAACGACAAAAAAAATACCCATGAAAATTCTACCCACAAACAGACTTCTTCTCGCTACGGCACTGATCTTTTTTCCAGGAACGATAGTTGCAGCGTTTTTCCCTGAAGGGAGAACGGTTGTTTATGCGGTGCTGGCAGGCTTTTCAGCACTGGTGATCCTTGACGCTCTCTGGTCTTTGTCGGTTCTTTCGGGTGTGAGCGTGGATATTCCTGATGTAACCCGCCTGACCAGGGGCAGAATTTCAGATCTTACCTTTTCTCTGACCCATGGATTCACGAAAAATACGGTGTTGCGGGTTGGCCTTGTCATGCCGTCGGGGCTTGTTTCACAGCAGCATGACAATGTACCTGAGTGCCGTGTGGTTTTACGAAAAAACAAGGAAAAAGAATCGTTGTCATGGCCTGTACTTTCGCAGAAACAGGGACAGCACATTCTTAAAGATTGCCGTCTTGAAAGCGTTTCCGGCGGGGGATTCTGGGCTGTACGTGAACAGCGGGACATCCATGGGGAAATCCGGGTTTATCCTGACCTGATGGCCGAGCGCAGGGCCCTTGCCTCTCTTTTTCTTGAACGGGGAACAGGTGTCCATGCGCGGCGGATGGTGGGCAAAGGCCGGGAATACGAAAAATTGAGGGAATACGCGGAGGGCGATAGTTACGAGGATATCCACTGGAAAGCCACGGCACGGCGCGGGAGTCCCATTTCCAAAGTGTTTCAGGTGGAACGGACCCAGGATATCTACGTTCTGGTGGATGCTTCCCGGATGAGCGGAAGAACGGCTGCAATCGTGGGTGAAAAAACATCTGGCGACGAGCGGCGTTCACATGACGGCGCTTCACCTGTTCATGGAGAAACAATCTTCGAACGTTACATCAGTGCGGCCCTTGTGATGGCTCTGGCCGCTGAAAAGCAAGGAGACCGTTTCGGCATCGGCGTTTTTTCCGACAGCATGATGGGCTTTGTGAAAGCCCGAAGCGGTAAAGCCCATTTCAACGCATGCCGGGATCTGGTTTACACCCTTTCACACAAACGGGTCAGCCCGGATTACTCGGAGTTTTTCACGTTCACCGGTACGCGGATTCGGAAGAGATCCCTCCTTTTTATTCTCACAAGTCTTGAAGACCCTGTAATCTCCGAAAGCTTTCTGGAAAACATCCATGTGCTTTCCCGGAAGCATCTGGTGGTGGTGGTGATGCTGAAACCCGCCACAGCCCACAGTCTTTTTGACACAAAAGTACCCGATGTCTCATCGGTTCACGATATCCACCAGCACCTTTCGGGCCACGCCCTCTGGGCCGGTCTGAAAGAACTGGAACGTTCCCTTTACCGACAGGGTGTGGGCTTTTTTCTTACGGAAAACCCATCCCTGTGCCCGAACCTTGTGGCCCGTTACCTTGACATCAAACAGAGGCAGGCCCTATGATCATCGACCTCACCCGATTCATCACCGAGGAGAAGCCCTACTGGACCGAACTGGAACAGGCTCTGGACCGCATGGACCGGGACGCGGCCTACCGTATGGACCCTAAAACCCTGAAACGCTTTCATTACCTGTATCAGAGGGCGTCCACTGCTCTCAGCCGGCTGGTGAACGTGTCTGCGGAAAAAAATTTAAAGGTCTACCTGGAAACTCTTGTTGGGCGGGCTTTTGCTGAAATCCATGAAACCAGACGGCGGTCTGCTCGATTCAATCTTACATCGTGGTTTTTGATCCGGTTTCCACAGACCGTCCGAAAACACGCGGCGGCTCTGGCGATTTCCATTGTTATCACTCTGGTCGGCTGTGCGTTCGGCGGATTTGCCGTTTCATTCGACCCGCTGACCAAAGAAAGCCTCCTGCCCTTTTCCCATCTCATGGGGGATCCTTCCGAGCGGGTGGCTTACGAAGAAAGCGTGAAGCAAGACCGCATGAGCGGCCACAAGACCACGTTCTCATCCCAGCTCATAGCCAACAACACCCGGGTTTCCATTTTCGCCATGGGGCTGGGTATCACCTGGGGCATCGGGACGTTTATCCTTCTTTTTTCAAACGGGGTGATTCTAGGCGCTGTGGTTGCCGATTATATTCTCTCCGGCCAGACGGCTTTTCTGGTAGGCTGGCTTCTTCCCCATGGATCGGTGGAAATCCCCTGCATCATCCTGGCAGGACAGGCCGGGTTCGTCCTTGCCGGGGCGCTGACAGACAAAAGAAAATCCGTTTCGTTAAAGACACGTCTCAGAAACATCGGCGGCGATATTGTGGTTCTCATGGGCGGTGTAGCCCTGCTCCTTGTCTGGGCAGGCTTTGTTGAAGCCTTTCTTTCCCAGTACCACGAACCGGTGATTCCCTACAGCGTGAAAATCAGCTTCGGATGTATTCAACTGGTTCTGCTTTGCCTGTTTCTCCTTCTGGGAGGGAAAAGGAAACGTGACTCTGCTTAATTTTTTGTTAACAGCCTCTGGCGGCCCTGCCGGGGGCAAAAAGCAAATATAAGGAACTCGACCCATGACCGCAGAAAAAGCCTCACGACTCTCCATTCACACGCCTGAAGGTGTCACTTTCTCTCTCCGGCTGGCCGGGCCTGTTGTGCGCTTTCTCGCCTTTTTTGCCGATGTGTTCTGCATTCTCACGATAGTGAAAATTGTGAATATTTTCGGAGGCCTGCTGGGAATCATCAGCCAGGATATCTCGGTTGCTTTTTCCGTTTTATCCTATTTCGTTGTTTCTTTATGCTACGGCTTTGTTCTCGAATGGGCCATGAACGGCCAGACATTGGGAAAGCGACTTTTCCACCTGCGGGTGATGGACGCCCAGGGCCTGACGCTTTCCTTCTATCAGGTGGTGATTCGAAATCTTCTCCGTTTTGTGGATGCCCTTCCCGGTCTATATCTGCTGGGAGGGATTTCCCTTCTCTTCACAAAAAAATCACAACGATTAGGGGATCTTGCCGCAAACACCATTGTGGTGTGGTCGCCACCCGCAACCCAGCCGGATCTCACCCAGATTCTTTCCGGTAAATTCAACTCATTCAAGGATCACCCCCATCTCTGCGCCCGTCTCCGTCAGAAAACCGGCGCGGCTGAAGCGGATGTTGCCCTTTCAGCGCTGTTAAGACGGGAAACCATTGATCCCGCAGCCCGAATCGATCTGTTCAAATCCATTGCCGGTTATTTCAAGGAAACAGTCTCTTTTCCCGAAGAGGCGATCTTCGGCCTTTCCGATGAACAGTACGTCCGCAATGTGGCCGATGTCCTGTTTCAGCCTCAGAAAAACATTTTGCAGGGGCGTGTTTCAAACCCGTCCTGACGGGGATAACCCCGGAATTTCATATTTCGATTGTATTGTTCACCTGTCCCTTTGGTTGGTCATTTTTGTTTGCTATATACACTTGCTATATACGAATTTATGCTATATAGTTCTTGTATATAGCATGAGAAAGAAAAAGAGGAATTATGGTTTTATTAGGATCGGTATTTGAAAACAATCGGACCCAGGCGATACGGTTGCCGGTTGAAACTCGATTTCCCGAAGGTATTAAAAAAGTCGTCGTCCGAGTTGTTGGGATGGATCGAATTATCTCGCCGTCCAATAATACGTGGGATAGTTTTTTTCTGAACAAAGAGGCTGTCAGCGATGATTTCATGACCGAGCGAGCATCGCAGGACCAACCCGAAAGAGAATCTTTGTGATGTTGAAATATATGCTGGTTACAAATATTGTTATCTATGTATTGAAGCGCCGTCCGGTGGAACTTTTAGATGTGTTCAATCGCCACACCGGTCAGATGTGTGTCAGCTCAATTACAGTTGCCGAACTCCTTCATGGGGTTGAGAAAAGCTCCATGCCGCACCATAACCTGTTGCAGGTTGAGGATTTTATTTCCAGACTGGAAGTCTTGCCCTATGGGATTAAAGCCGCTGCGCATTATAGTGAAATCAGGGCAAATCTTGAGAGAAAAGGAACCCCGATTGGTGTCAACGATCTGCATATTGCCGGTCACGCACGCAGTGAAGGTTTAACGCTGGTTTCAAATAATGCCCGTGAATTTGAGCGAGTTGAAGCATTGCGTTTGGCTAATTGGGTCTAAGTCGAGAGTCAAGAGACAGGAAAGGTCGGCGATCCCGGGCACGCCAATCTCCCGATTGGCCATCCAATGCCCCCATCCTTATAAATCCCCGCCCTTTGCATGTTGACAACTCCCCCGATCTATGAAAATTTTTAACCAGTGATACAATCCCAAAGCAAATAACCGAGAAAAATGACGATGTTGTTTTCAACAAGCCCTGATAATCCAAGAGGATATTGATGAACCGACAGGAAATACTTGCCACGTTGCGTGAATACAAACGAACAAACGCCGACAAATACGGAATTCTTGAACTCGGCGTCTTCGGTTCGGTGGCCCGGAACGAGGCCGGGGAGGACAGCGATGTGGATATATGTATCAAAACTATGACCCCCGATGCGTTCATGCTTGTTCACATCAAGGAAGATATCGAAAATATTCTGCAAAAACATGTGGATATTCTTCGGGTCCGCGATACCATGAATCCCTTATCTCAAAAGAAGGCTTTCCAAAGAGGCTCTGTATGAAGGATTGGGTCATTTGTTGGGTTTCGTATCTCTACCCAACCTACGATTCCAAGCTTCCGGCTTTGTTCTTGGGTTTCCCCTCGCTCCCAGGCTCCGGCCTGGGAGTGTATTGTCGGCGGCTCCAGCCGCCACCATGCATGGCTGGAGCCATGCTTCAAGCATTCCCAGGCCGGAGCCTGGGAACGAGAAAAACCTGAAACAGCTACCCGTTATACATCATGGACTGGTGCATGGCTGTTTTCTGGGTGATTTTCGGAGTGATCGCTTTCTTTTATTCCGCAGATCTTCTCAAGCCGGGTATAGGTAGGGCGATTCTTTCATCCCTTTGGTCTTCTGGCTTGATAACTCCTTTTTATAAATCCTTCCCAATTCTGCAACAGATGCATGGCTTCGGGTTTTCCCCGCAGTAAATGTCGAAACGTCCGTCGTCAGAGGATGGAAAATCACCTTTGACAAAAATCCGGTTGTTGTAATAAACGGGATCTTTCAACTGTTGTTCAATTTTAAGGGATTCCATGTCCTTGACCGGCAACGTTTCAAGAGACC
This sequence comes from Desulfobacteraceae bacterium, assembly GCA_041660385.1. Classification (GTDB taxonomy): domain Bacteria; phylum Desulfobacterota; class Desulfobacteria; order Desulfobacterales; family Desulfolunaceae; genus DYJE01. Next base: position 9,643 of record JBAZWJ010000120.1, read on the forward strand.
TTGCAACAACAACCAGCGGCTGGGCGAATGCGCTTCTGAAACCAAGCATGCGGGCATATATATCCCAGTAATGGATGCCATTGCTGTCACCTGAAATTTTTGCAAATCTGAAGCTATGCCTTTTTCAAGGTACCATTCGCTGCTCACGCCTGATCCTGAAATATCGCGAAATGTATTTTCCTGAGCCTGCTCAGAAGGCTCCCCGGATCTTCCTCGGCAAAAAAACGTATAACAGCATTCCCAGACCGTAAGACCTTCAATGATGATTTCTGCCCCCACATCAATTTCGATTCCTTTTGCCACGGTTCGCAAGTCTTTGATTGAACATATGACGCTCATGGTTTCATGAATCCCGATCTTTCTGCTCTGATGTATCCACGACCTGATATTCAGGGATTTA
>JBAZWJ010000121.1:0-9706 GCA_041660385.1 Desulfobacteraceae bacterium
ATATATTCGTAATCAAGAAGAAGCAGAATGTAGGCAGTTGGAATTTGATTTTAAATAACGAGTAAGTGACTGGCCCCTTTTAGGGGCCCTCATCAAGCTACCGGCTACGCCGGTAGTTCGTGACTAAGTACGGTGCCCCCCCCGAATTCGGGTTTTAAACGTACATGTGTAAACGGTGGCCATCGGGAATTGCTGACATAAAAGTTGAATTAACTTGACGGTCAATTACGCTTTGAAATACTATTCTTTAATTTCTTTCAATTAATATGAGGTTAAAAAATGGCACATAACAAGAATATCGTTCACATTCATTGGAAAGGACCATATACACTTGAACAGATTTCTTCCTATACTGACTCTGAAGATGAATACTTGTCGGCAGCAGGGTTATATCAAGTATACGGGAAATATCTTTCATATAATATTGATGGTTTATTATACATTGGCATGACAATTCGTGAAGGTAGCAAACGAATTCCTGAACACAATTGGATATCTGGAACTGATTACATCAAACAAGTGTCCGATCCAGGCAATATTCAAATATATTATGGACTTCTTCATGTTGATAAAAAAACTGATTTTCAATTGGATTTAATAAAAAAGTGTGAATCATTACTAATATTTTCTCATAAACCCATATTGAATATTCAAGAAAAAAATAATATGCCCGAAGCGGATGATTTGATAATTTATAATTGGAATGATTATCGTAATCTTATGCCTGAGGTTTCGACTTTGAGATGGTCAAACGTTTATTGGAAAGATGAGATATTTAAAAATAATTACAAGATGTTATCCTCATAAGATATATTATAACATTTTTATAGCGTAAAAATTTTACGAAAAAACCTACAACCCCATCATCCCATCAATGACGATTAGGACGATTGTTTAATCATTTATTCGGGCGGCTTTTTCCCCAAAATTTTCCCTGATGCTATTTCTTCGGTTAATATTTGAAATTGTGTTACCCTTCCACCCGCAACAGTTTAATTACAATATGTGTAACAAATCGCATCGAAGAGTAATTTAGATTTAATTACAGATGGATAAGAATTCCAATTTATTATAATAATACAAATACATCACTCAGTTATAATAATAAATGATTATATATAGTTGATATTCGATTTATAAATTCGAAAAATATTTGATTTTTTTATTGAGTTTAATTGTTAAATGATTTTATTATTCATAATATATTACAAACAGATTGTTTCACTAAATCGTATCTTCCAACCATAAGAAAAATAACTTAAAAGGATGATTATAAATGAATAATATGTTCGCGATAATAACATTAATTTTTTTAATAGGTTGTAATGCCTCTCCAAATAATGAGGGATTAAAGTGGACCCATAATGATTTATTTAATTATCTAAAAAAACAGGGTTTAATTTTTGAAATCATTGAAAATGACAATGATATAAATCAAGCATATTTGAATCATCCTTCTATGAATATAAATTTTAATAATTATCTGGATGGAGATGTTATCGTTCGAATTGATAATGATGCTCAACAAGCCAAAGATGCTGCGGGTATTAATTCAAATAATTCAATATCATGGGGAAGATTTTATATTCATGGAAATCCTGAACTATTATCTTTCATCCAGTCTGCCCTTGAAGGTAAAAAAGTTCAAATGGATTCAGTAAATATAAAATTCGATAATAGAACTGTTTATAAAATTGGTCTTACGCAACTAAACTCAATGATTAATAATGAAAAAAGAATAGCATCTAATCCTGTTGACTTAGAAGGAAGAATTATGGGAATAAAATATGGATTTGAACACTCAAAATTGAAAGAAACACAAATTGTATTTAATCCAGATAATTCATTTACATTCACACTAATGGGGAGTAATACGTTTACAACAACATACCGTATTGTCGATGGGAATCATATAGAAATTCAAAAGTTACAAACAAAAGAATGGGTTCCTTATGGTGACTTTAAGAATAATGGAAAGTATCTTATATACAAATTGCCTAAAACATCAATGATTCTTGACCGACAATAGTTTTTTTACTATTATAACCCCATCCCCCCCAAGCATCTCTTCAAGATTCTTCCAATCAGGAATGAACTTGGAGACCTCTTTATCAAACTCTTTGGAATGATGTTTGTGTTTGATATGAGCCAGTTCATGAACGATGATGTAATCAATCAGGGTAAAGGGAAGTTCGATGGCATCGCTGTTGATGATTATTTCGTTTCCGGGCGTACTGGACGATAACAACAATAGGAGACAGGCCGATAATTAAAGATCTTGAGATGTTCCTTTATTTATGATTTCATGTGGGGGTATTCAAGGAACCCATCAGATGGTCAAGTCGGCTCTTGACTCACCATCTCATCATGCTAATTCTCAAATGAGTCAATAGTAGATCCCTTCGTGTCGACCCCTTCATCTCTTTTGTCAGGATATTGGTGTTTTGGTGTGCCTGATCCAACATAAAAACGGTTTCATATCATAACGGGTTGAATTCAATATTCACCTTATACCCAAGAGCCCTGGCGTATTTGTTGATGGTGTCGAGTGTTGGAAAAGAGATATTTTCACCGCATTCAAGTCTTGAAATATTGCTTTTCTGAGTATGCATGATCTTTGCGAGTTCGGTTTGCGTCAAACCTTTGCGTGTCCGCATTTCAATCAGCTTTTTACGAAGTTCATACACAGGTTCAAGAGCGTCATATTCCGCTTTTATTTCAGGGTCTCGCAGCGCCTTTTCCTTGAAATCTTTATATGTCGGACGTGCCATTTTTCAATTCCTTCATCCTCTTAAGAGCCAAGTCAAGATCATGTTTCGGTGTCTTGTTTGTTTTCTTGATAAACGAGTGAAGGATAACAATTTCAGGTCCTTCAACAGAACAAAACAACGAACGCCCTATACCTTCCCTGCTCTTAACCCTTATTTCAAACAACCCACCCCCCATGGGCGATGTGTGGGGTTTTCCGATTGCAGGGCCATAGCATTCGATCAAATCAAAAATTCTGAGCAAGTTCGCCAATATACCTTTGGGGAATGCAAACGTAGTCTCCTCAACCTTTGAATTATAAAATGTTATGTGCCATTTCATGATTTAAAGTTATCATTTATGATAACACTTGTCAAGGACTCCGATAATATTTTGGTGAGTTCTGGGGGCACCATTCAGAATTATCAGACGGCTAATCACTGATCCTGCCCCTGTCTGAATGTTTTAAAACCCAAATTGCTGATTCAATCGATCCGACAGGTGAGATGTCATACCCTCATTCCCGGTTCAATTATTTAATGCGCTATAAAGTGGGCAGGTTTCAATTTCCGTCACCTCACCAGACCTGTATTTTTCAAGAATGGCAAATGAAACAGCCGCAAGTGTTCTTCTTACGTCCCGACGTTTTCCTTTGACTCGTTGGATCTTCATATGGTCATAGGCTGTTGTATGGTGACGCATCCATGCAATAACCGCAGCCTGTACCCGTTCTTCCAGGGGAATGCGTTCTGTCCGTGCAACGGTCCCGCTGCCAACCGGAGTGGCATGCGTTGTAACCGCTTCGGCAAGTTTTTCTGATATATCTGCATAGTCAGGGTGGAATTTCAGAAAAGCAAGGGTTGCTTCATGGAATGAACCGACATAGGTACCCTGTTTTTTCACACGACGTTTCAGATCCGATTCGCGTTTTTTGGCATATTCAGGCCTTGCTCTTTTTTCTTCAAGCTCTTTACCGGTTTGAATAAGTGTTGATTTGGGGGCCCATACGCCGCCGGAAAATAACCGCCGGCCTTTTTTATACCGGACCTGCCAGGATGGCCCTGCTTTTTTAACAGCCCGGGTATGTGCAGCATCTCCGGGTGGGAGCAGTGCCCAGTCAGATGGCGGTTTCAGTATGTTTCCATCTTCAGTCTGAACGGTTCCGGCTTCTTTCCCTCGGAAAACATTTCTATTTTTATCGGTCATAATAGTTAACCTTATTTTTTTATTGCCACGATCAATAATCCCTTGACCGGATGTCCCGATTGGTTCCTGATATCGGCTTTGCTTATGTCTGTTATGGTTAATTCATGCCGATCCAGGCACTGTTGAATATAGTGTTGTGAATGGGCAAAGCGGCCGGTGGGATAAAGTTGGTAATCTGCGGTATGGTCTTTCAGAAGTTCGACTGAAAATGCGAGTTTCCCACCGCTCACAAGGTAGGATGATGCGGATGTGATAATCGTATCCAAATTCCCAAAATAGACAAAGACATCCGAGCTGTAGATCAGGTCAAATTGGGTTGGAAAAACCCAGTCCTGAAGGATGTCAAAAATCTCAAGTCGGTTGTAAAGTTTCTTTTCAGTGGCTTTTTCGAGCATCTTTGTCGATACATCAACACCTGTAAGGCTCTTGGCAAACGGCCGATAGTGCTGAGCGCCCAGGCCCGTCCCGCAGCCAAGGTCCAGAATCGTCATGTTTTCCGTCAAATAGGGGCGCACAAGGTTAAAAAGGAGTTCAGGCGTTTTATAGTCCAGCGTTTCAACCAGAATCGTTTCAAAATTTTCAGCGCACTGATCAAAAATAGTGCGTATATGTTCCACCGGTGCGGCAGCAGGTGTTTCGCCCCGCCCCATGCTTTGGAGCATGAATGTTGCGACCTCATGGCCCGGGTGTATGTTCAGCACCTTATTGTAGTGTTTTTCAGCGTCTTCGAACTGTTTGGCCTTTTGAAGTAAAATCCCGAGATTTAAGTGGGGGGATGCATAATCCGGCTGTATCTCAATGGCCTTTGCATATGATTTTAAGGCGTTTTCAGTCAGGTTCCGTTCATCTTGGGCCACACCAAGATTGTTCCATGCCTCTGCCATTTCAGGAGCAAACGTGACGGCCGCCCGAAAACTTGCAAACGCATCATCGTGTTTCCCGGTTTCCCGGTACGCGACTCCCAGATTATTCCATACCTGGCCAATCTTCGGCTGCTGATCGAGCATAACCTTGTAAATAGAGATGGCTCCTTGATGGTCATTCTCCAGTTGTTTCAGTCTTCCCAAGCTATAGCATGCTGACAAATCAGGCGGGTTGAGATGGGCTGCCTTTTCAAATAACGGTTTGGCCTTATCCGGTAGGTCCTGGTCTAGAAACAGGTTTCCCAGCGCATTCAGCGCCCGTCCCCAGTCAGGCCTTTTTTTCAAGATGTCCCGGTAGCCTTTTTCTGCTTCAGAAAGTTTCCCTTCTCTGTGGGCGGAATAATATGTTTTGAACATGTGTTCGAGATCGTCTTTTGTATCCTTTTCCATCATCATCGAATAGCATATATAGACTGAAATCTACCATATAAAAATTCAGTAAGGAAGCAGGCCAAGCAACAACGTCGCAGATCCACATCTATTCTGGTTCCATAAAGATATGCGATTGCCCTGGCCATAATGATTGACTTCATTGATTAAATATCGTAAATATTATGACTAATTTAATCACGATCAAATCCCACGTGAAGCAAGTCATTAGAAGAAGATCCGTTTCGATATATAATTTATACAGCAGCTTCGTCATAATTAATGAACGATAGATCATCGCATATCAGAAAACCGGCACCACAGTATTAATCAGGATACCCCATGCATTTTGTTGTGTGTATAAAGCAGGTTTCGGATTCAAGGGATGCATCGTTTGATCCCCATGATCATCGTCTTGTCCGCGAAGGGGTTCCGGCCATCATCAACCCGTTTGATATGTACGCCATTGAAGAGGGGCTTCGGTTGAAAGCAAGGACTGGCGGAACGGTCACTGTCATCAGCATGGGGCCTCCCAGAGCGGAAGAAGCCCTTAGAGAAGCCATCGCAATGGGTGCGGATAACGGCATTCTTTTATCTGACCCGGCTTTTGCCGGAAGTGATACTTGTGCCACAAGCTATGCACTGTCCATGGCCATACGGAAAATCGGTGATTACACGCTGATTCTCTGCGGAAAACAGTCCTCGGACGGCGAAACAGCCCAGACAGGCCCTGGAATCGCCATGCATCTTGATCTTCCCCAGATCACATGCGTCAGAAAGATTGAAGAGCTGACCGATAAATCCATCGTTGCAGAACGTATGCTTGAAAAAGGATATGAGGTTGTGGAATCGTCGCTGCCATGCGTTCTTACCGTTGTCAAAGAAATCAATGAACCCCGGTATCCGTCTCTTAAGGGGAAGATGGCGGCAAGAAAGGCCGTTATTCAAAAATGGACAGCCAAAGATATGGATGCTGATCCGGCCAGACTTGGTTTAAGCGGATCGCCGACCCGGGTTGTAAGGATCTTCATGCCCGTTCAGAGGCCAAACGGTGAAATGATTGACGGTGAACCCGCCGAAATGATTGCCAGGCTTGTTGATAAACTGAAAGATACGGTTATTGAGGTTTCTGCCTGAAAGTTACCTGAGATTTATGACTCAATGTCAAAAGTTAAAGGATGGGGGCATTTGTCGGGTTTCGTGCCTCTACCCGACCTACGATTAGTTCATTGAATGATTTGCCTTGAGTTTATGACATTGTCTTATGACTGAAACTGATATGATGGAAGACTCACGAATTTACGATAAAGGCCGTTCTGCCGGTATGGACGTCTGGGTGTTTGCCGAACAGAATGAGGGGCGCATCGAATCGGTCACCTATGAACTGCTCGGTGAAGGTCGGAAACTTGCAGATGAGCTGAAGGTGAAGCTTTGCGCTGTCCTTCTTGGTTACGGAATAAGCTCCGGGGCACGGGAGTTGGTTCATCATGGTGCCGACATGGTCTATGTGGCCGATGAAAAGGAACTATCCTGTTTCTCTGAAGAGCCTTATGCGGCTGTTTTAAGCGATTTGATCAAAAAATATCATCCCGGCATCTTTCTATGCGGTGCCACACATGTTGGCCGCAGTGTGATGGCCCGCGTGGCTGTTTCTGTGGGTACGGGTCTGACGGCGGATTGCACAGGACTTACAATCGACCAGGTTACAAAGAATCTGCTTCAGACACGGTCGGCATTCGGCGGCAGTCTCATGGCAACCGTTGTGACGCCTGATCATCGTCCCCAGATGGTCATGGTCAGGCACAAGGTGATGAAGGCGGCGGCACTCAACACGTCGCATCCGGGCGATGTGATTTTCGAAACCATCGCGGTCGAACTGCTTAAATCCCGGACGCGGCGGCTGAAGTACGTTGCTGACTCTGAGAAAACGGCCAATCTGTCGGAGGCCAGCATCGTTGTTGCGGGCGGCAGGGGCATCCAGAAAAAGGAGAACTTTGCGATGATCAGGGATCTTGCAGAGGTTCTGGGTGGGGCAATTGGGGCAAGCCGCGCCGCTGTTGATTTAAACTGGATCCAGTATTCACACCAGGTGGGGCAGACAGGCCGGACCGTTTGCCCCAGAATTTACATCGCCTGTGGCATCAGCGGTCAGTTTCAACATCTGGCCGGAATGTCTTCGTCGGATATCATTGTCGCCATCAATCGTGATCCACAAGCCCCGATCTTCAAGGTGGCAACTTATGGAATCGTAGGCGATCTCATGCAGTTGGTTCCCATGCTCACCGCTGCATTTCGGACACTGCTAAGAAAATAAAGCACTTCCCGGAACTGTTCTACCTGCGTCCTTCCGGAAATAGGAGCCCCTGCAGAACCGGGGGATATGAGAATAATTTAAAAGGAGGATTGTCGAAATGGATGAAAACGCAAAAAAAATGGCGAAGCTTATGGCAAAATGCTGGGCAGATGAAAAATTCAAAAAGGAATTGATCGCTGATCCCGCACGTGTACTCAAAGAACAGGGAATAGAAGTTCCCGCAGGTTTAAAAGTCAGTTTTCATGAAAACACCGAAAAAGAAGCCCATATCATCATTCCACCGAAGCCTTCAGCAGAGCTGTCAGATGAACAGCTTGACAAGGTAGCCGGGGGGGCGAACTGTTCGAATACAGTTGGGACCATTGGTTGCGCCTGCATTGTCACCATCGGAACAGTGTATTGCACCTAAACGCTCAATTTTAATTTATCATTCAAAAGAACCCATCAGCGGGCATACCCCTTTCGGGTTCTTTTGAATGAAACCGGCAATAAGATACATGATGGGTTACGCTTAAGCTCCACCCATCCTACACATCTTCAAATCGCTGACAGGATGGGAGGAGCACCGCGGAACCCATCAAAACGGATTGAATCGTGGGTTTTAATTGTCGGATTAATATTTCTTATAATCGGATCTGGCCTGGATACACCTCTTTAACATCACCCATAAGAAATGGCAGAGATATAAATTTGAATGATATAAAATTGAACGATAAACTTGGGTTTAAAAAACATTTTCGAATCGAAATATGCAACAAAGAATCGTTGGTTTTCCTTCTTTCGGAGTCTGAGAATTTTGTATTGAAAGGGAAAATTTATACCGAACTGGCACAACTGCTTGACGGTACAAAAGACATGGACGACATTGTTGACCGCCTGATGCCAGTCATTCCCCCGGAAAAGGTGTACTATGCACTGACTATCATGGAGGAGAAAGGATACATTACCGAACTGGGATCTGATCTTCCGGACAGGGAATATGCCTATTGGCATCAATCGGGTGTCACCGATAAGGAAATAAGCCAAACCCTCTCACATACAAATGTTTACGTCAAATCATTGTCTTCACGTGTGGGGAGTTCATCTCTGCTGTCCGCTGTTCAATCCCTTGGAATGAATGCCATCACCGAAGAAATCCCCATGGAACAGGGGCCGGCCGGTCATACGATGTCGCTTTATATTGTCGATGACTATCTCCAGGCTGAACTTGAAGAGATCAACAGGGAAGCACTGAAGACCAATCGACCGTGGATGATCATCAAACCCATGGGTTCCATGATATGGATTGGCCCGATTTTTATTCCCGGTATGACCGGATGCTGGGAATGTCTCGCAGACAGGCTGAGGGCAAAACGGGATATCCATCTGTTTATTCAAACGGAAAAGAACACAACAGATCCTCTGATCACCTCTATCGGTGCGTTACCGTCCACCCTTGCGATGGCCTGGCAGACAGCAGCGCATCACATTGCGTTATGGGCCGTAAAAAGAGAGTTGACGCCTCTGACGGGTAAAGTGATCAGTCTGAATACCTTAACACTCCAGCACGAAGACCATGTTCTGATCAAAAGACCTCAATGTAGTCTGTGCGGTTCGGGCAAACTTCCGCACAAACCTGTGACGTTAATCCCACAGCGAAAAAATTTTATTCTTGGCAGTGGCCATAGGACATGTTCGGCAGAAGAAACCTATCGGAGATATTCGCACCACGTCAGCTCTATTTCGGGTGTTGTGGATTGTCTCATCCCCACACATAGTGATGGAAATGATTTAATCCATGTCTATTTTGCGGGGCATAATTTTGCCATGAGGCAGCAATCCATGGCCATGCTTGAAAAACATATCCGAAGCCTCAGTGCCGGTAAAGGGACAACCGATGTTCAGGCAAAAACCGGGGCACTGTGTGAAGCGATTGAACGATATTGCGGATTGTATCAAGGAGATGAACATACGGAACTGGCTGAGTACAGCCGGATTAAAGATAAAGCCATATGGCCGAATGACTGCATGAATTACAGTGAGGAACAGTTTAAAAACAGACACATCAGCAATCAGGATTGCCAGCATTTTCAGATCGTGACCGATCCGTTTGATGAGAACGTCCCTGTTGAATGGACACCGGTCTGGTCCATGACCCGGAAAGCGT
>JBAZWJ010000122.1:0-9670 GCA_041660385.1 Desulfobacteraceae bacterium
TGAGGGGATAAGTTTCAATCCTTGTTGTTTTGGAAAGGCTTCGGAAAGCCTTCCAGGTGCAGATATTGCCTTCCTTATCCACATGTTTCAATCCTTGTTGTTTTGGAAAGGCTTCGGAAAGGTAAACATAATTGTTGTTTGACGTTACAAGACTGTGTTTCAATCCTTGTTGTTTTGGAAAGGCTTCGGAAAGACACGCCGCCGAAAACAGTGAAAAAGGCCATAATGTTTCAATCCTTGTTGTTTTGGAAAGGCTTCGGAAAGTTATGAACGCGGCAATAACATCACCGGCCATCGCCAGTTTCAATCCTTGTTGTTTTGGAAAGGCTTCGGAAAGTGGATCTCATCCATGGCTGTGGATAACCTACTGAGAGTTTCAATCCTTGTTGTTTTGGAAAGGCTTCGGAAAGCTGGTGCCGGCAGGGTGAACTATACTGTCGGTACAGTTTCAATCCTTGTTGTTTTGGAAAGGCTTCGGAAAGGTGGTAAACTGCGACGGCCCCCGGGTCCGGTAAGTGTTTCAATCCTTGTTGTTTTGGAAAGGCTTCGGAAAGATAACCTCAACGGAGAGCCCGGGCAATTTATCAGAGTTTCAATCCTTGTTGTTTTGGAAAGGCTTCGGAAAGCTGTCAATTGCTTGAATGTCACAGTTGCGCTTTTATGTTTCAATCCTTGTTGTTTTGGAAAGGCTTCGGAAAGATCTGTAGATCCTGAGAAACCCACAGTTCTAAAACTGTTTCAATCCTTGTTGTTTTGGAAAGGCTTCGGAAAGATCAACCAGCTTCTTTGCCGCCTGTAACCGTTCGTGTTTCAATCCTTGTTGTTTTGGAAAGGCTTCGGAAAGATAAAACACCAACCCATACCGCCGCACCACCCGATGTTTCAATCCTTGTTGTTTTGGAAAGGCTTCGGAAAGCCCATTTTTTCAATATATCCTTTCAAATCAATCTGTTTAGACGAATTGTCAAAGAGCGATAATGGCCTGATTTTTCGGTTCTGTTCCATGAAAACACCCGGTTTTTATGCTGTCAGAGTGAGATAACCACTTGGTTGCGTTATGTTTTTTTGCCATTTTGCCGTTTTTGCCGATAATTTTCCATCAGGCATTGGCTGCTCGCTCATGTTAATAAATATGATATTGCCATAGCATAGGCCGTCAAAAAACCAAACGCTTATATCTGACTTTCGCATAAATTCCTGTAACAGCAGTCCGGGCAGCGGTTTTTCACCGATGTGGGTTTTGGATAGCGGCAACGCTGGATCACATCGAGGATTTCATGGATCGTTTTGTTCAGTTCCGCAAAATCCTTTTCACCGAAGGGAACCTCCACAAGCTTGTTGTTACTCCGGGTATACACGATAAAACCTTTGTTCACCGGCACACCGAAGTTTTCACAGATCAACCGGGCGTAGAACACAAGCTGAAGCCTGTAGGTTTTGAAAACCTTATCCTTGTATTCCGCGTATTTGTAATCCAGTGGAGCCGCTGATCCATCGTCTAAAAAAACGATTTCATCCACAACGCCCCGGATCCCACTTTCCGAACCCAGATAAACATCGGATTTCTTGTCCACAGCCCCGATTTTCTTTCGTAGATAATCGGGATTCGCCAGCCGCACCTTTTCATGCACATCCCGCCCTTTCTGAACCTTGAAGCGCTGGCCCTGGTTTTCAGGGATACCAAGAACATATTGAAAATAGGTGTATCGTGGGCAGTACAGGTATTCGAGAAGATGGGTCGCTGTCAATGCCGTGTTTTGTTCTGTTTCTGAATTCGCCTGTTCCATCAGAAGCTATATGTCCCTCCGGTTGTTCTTATCCAGCCTGTCTCCCCGTCGTAACAGGTTGGAAGCATGTCTTTGTTGATGTACACGTAAAAGCCGTTATCATACGTCTCTTCTGAAACGAATTTGGCGGGAACGGAGATGATATAATCGTGAAACTCCTTTTTGATCCCAAGAAACATCTCTTTTCTTCGGATGGAATCCTGAATGCCCCTGATTTCAAGATACCGTTGCCAGGCATCGGCGGCCTTTTCATCCCATTCGATGAACACGTCTTTCCGTTCGTATCCTTCTTCGTCGACCAGCTTGAATTCTTGATAAATATTCTCAAATTGAAGATTTTCCATGAATAACCTGAGGTTTTCCGATTCATCGAGACGGGATTTATTGGCGATCCGGTCGTAGTACCGGTCCATATTATCAAGAAAACCGCATTCTGAGATTTCCGCCCCTCCTGAAAGGATAGCTCTTGTCTCCATCATGGTAAGAGGGTTCTTCCCATAGATATATCTCTCGAACGGCGTGTTTTTGTTGTTTTCATCAAGAACCTGGAACAGCCTGACCCTCCCTTTCTTTCCGTTCCTGAAATTCCGGTTACAGCGCCCGCAGACCTGGTTGATGGATTCAAGGGGACCGAAATCACGAAAGACGTTTTCAATGTCGATGTCCACTCCGGCTTCAATCATCTGGGTGGAAACAATGATCTTTCGCCGCGATCCCGCTTTGATGTCACGGATTCGCTGAAGTCTGTGACGGGGGATGATGTTGGTGGAAAGAAAATAATAATCGGCATCCTGTCGGCTCCCGCAAAGGGTCTGATACAGGCCAAGAGCCGAGTTCACGGTGTTCATGACAAAAAGAAAGGATTCGTTCGACGATTCGATTTCCTTTCGGCAAAGTTCCGCAAACTGCGCCAAAGTCAGGGGGGTGTCGTGAAACGACAAAGTCACACGATCAAGGCTTGAAAAATAGGCGCTTTTTTCCGGAACAAGTTCAATAATGTCATCCTTATCGAAAATCCGGGGCTGGGTCGCCGTGATCAGGATGAAATGGGTGTTGAAAATCGAAGCCATACACGCCATGGCTGTTTTTGCGATCCGCCAGTACTTGAATGGAAGAGTCTGGATTTCATCGAAAAGAACGATGGCGTTGGCGAATTTACTGAATTTCTGGATCATTTTGTTCCGATTGGAAAACAGGGTGTGGAACACCTGGAACATGGTGGTCACCACGATTTCCGATTCCCAGCTTTCAATCAGAAATTTGGCTTCGCCCGTTTCAAATTCTTCCTGTCCGAACCGGTACGTGATGTCGGCCATATGGTGGTGTTTCAAAAGAATGTCAGATCCCGGATCGGAAAGAACTTCCCTGAAAACATCGTGATTCTGGTCAATGATGCTTGTAAAAGGAAGTGCGTATACAATCCGGGGTGAAATATTCTTCTCTTCCAGCCGTTCCCTGAGTTTCAGAGCCACAGATAAAGCCGTCAGCGTTTTCCCTGTTCCCGTGGGAACATTCAGGGAAAAGATCCGGTGCTTTCTAAGGTCAACCGTTGATACCGTCTGGTCCGCATCACTGAAAATCCCTGTGCGGATTTTGTCCATGGGGCTTTTCGGGCTTCCGTACCGGGTCTCGATAAAGCGTTTAACTGTGTCAGCCGGGATTTTCTTCCGTTCCGGCAGGTCCGCACCGCTGAAAATGGCGTCTTCCTTGTCTGAATGAAGCAGTAGGGAATAGAGGTAATGAAAAATGAAATAGTATTCCGTCTGTTTATGAAGTTTATCGAGCCGCCGCCGTTCAGGCCGGATGTTCTTTGTAGCATAATCCGTGAACGAACCGGGAAGTTCCGATGTGGAGACGTTCAAACCGGTTCTTTTATGAATCATTTCGAGAATCCGTTCTATTTCAAGGGGATAACAGCCCTTGAATTGTTCGTCCAGAGAGCCGTATTCCCCTGTGTCCAGCTCTACCACGCCTTCATTCTTTCCGGGCAGTCGGGCGGCGTTCAACAGATTTCCGTGATGCTTCTTGACGATGAGAAAGGCGAATAGGGGCATTATGGCCCAGAATTCGTTTTCAACCGGATGATTCGCCACGTATCTTGAGACAAGGACATGAGCCGCCACCGCAGAAAAAAGGCTGTGGCTCGTCAGAGTCGATCCTTTGAGCGTCTTTTTCCGCTGTTCGTCGGATTCATTCAAGTATTCCTGAAAGTAGGATGTGGCTTTGCCGAAATCATGGATAAACCCCGTGATCCACAGGATGTTTTCCCAATGATCCGAACTGAAATACACGTCAAGGGCGGTCCGGTCTTCCCTGAACCGGTTCACGCACCGGTCCGCCACATTTTTCAGATGAATATGGAGCGGTTTTCCCGGATGGGAAAAAACGTCAGAAGAACACAATGTTTTCCCCCTTTTCCGTGACATGGAACGCATCCACCTTGCTGGTGACAGATCTGGCGCAGCGTTCGAAAATCACATCGTCCCTTCGAACCACAACCCGGTCGGGAGCCATGATCACGGGGTAGCTGACCTTGAAAATCTCGCGGTTGTCGTCGAAACGGACGGATCGGTCGTCCAGCAGTCGGGACACGGGGACCACGGACCGGATCGACTGAAAATCCTGACTTTTCACCTCTTCCAGATGATGCTCCCCGGTATAACTGAAATCTCCCAGAAGTTCGCTTAAACCCAGGGAAACTGAATAAACAGTCCGGTGGTTTTCAAGGTTTGATTTAAGCTGGTTGTACAGGACGCTGTCCGAATGGTGGAAAAAAATCTCGTATTCCGGGTCTTTCAGGTATTCGGTGCGGATCTGGGTTCTGTTCTGGATATGCCAGAAATGCTTTTTCGTGTCGATCAGGTTCACGGTCCACCTTGCTTTTTTCACCGGCTTGGTGATGCAGACGGCCAATTTAAAGGAATCTTCCGGGAATTCGGACAAATAGCAGCTCTTGTCCAAGCCGATGATGGCCGAGACAATACCAACCACCGTTGGCGGCGGCGGAAACTCGAATGTCAGGGGTGACGTGGTGGTGTAATACTTCTTGAAATGGCCGTAATCCCCCCGGAGTTTGAATGAAAGGGCTTTGATCATCACAGAACCTCGGCGGATTCGTCAACAAACAAGGGATTGGTTTTAAAATCAAAACCGTTTTCGTTCTGAACAAAGGTCATCTTGCTGTCCGTTACATAACCGATTTTCTTGATTTTATCTTTGTACGTTTCCACAAGCGTCAGAAGTTCCGTGAGATCCACGGCGTAATCCTCCGGTTTCCTGATTTTCGAATCCAGAATATCTGTTTTCAGTTTGATCCGGTTGTCAAGCTCGCCGATGAAGAAGTTCGTTTCCTTGTACTCAATCATAAGAAGAAGACGTGGCATCTGGCCGAATTTTGACCTTGAAATCAAACCCTTGGTTCCGTTCCACATGGCTTTCTTCATTTTGGCCACGTCTTCAACGGTGAGTTTGGTATGGCGTGCGGCGTTTTCGTTCACAATGCCGTAAAAACCAATCAGGGAATAAGGAAGGACGTATTCTTCACGGAAGGTTTTCTGGGTCGCCCCTTCTTTCGACGCAAATGCCCCTGTCCCTTTCACGAACATTGTCTTTACTGCATGGAGGGATTTGCCTATACGGAATTGAGCCGGACCTGTATAAGTGATTGAACTTGTCACGTTTTTTGATTTCGCCTTATCATTTTTGTCTTGGACTTTCAACTCAAGGGGGATTGTAGCTCCGAAAAGTCTCACATCGATGCATTGGTTCAGGATATTGTCTGAAATGATTACTTTTTGCTGTTCAGCGTTTTTGTCTTCCAAAGAATCCACACTTTTCAGGTAATCCAAGGCCCTTTGTTTACCGGTCTGAATATGTCCTTCATCATCGGATGTTTTTTCCTGAACAAAAATATCATCACCATTTTCAAGAAGATAATCCCTGATGGTTCGTTTCAGCCTGACGTCGGTGACGATGTTTTTTCCCGTTTCTTCGTCGATACGGGGTTTGTTTTCATCGTTGGGGTCTCCGTTGGGGTTAGCGTTCTCAATGTCGTAAAGGAACAGGATTTCACAGCGGTTCGATATCGTGGTCATATTTACAGCCTCCATTTATTGGTTTTATCGTCAGGGTTTCTTGATTTTGAAATATTCCGACAGATTCATGCCGAGAACAAAAATATAGTTCATTTCATCCACCGGAACATTCCATCGGGTGTGGTCACCGGAAGAGATCAGGTGCTTCGCTATCAGCGTTTCCATGTGTTTGTAATAATTGGCGTGATATTGTTCAAGTTTTTCAACGATCACCGGTAAAAGGCCCACCATGTCCCGACTGTCCATTTTTAATCCTTTGAGCTTGCTCCAGAACGGGGTTGAGTTTCTTTCAACAGACTGAATATTCAAAAGAAACTTTGTCAGGACACCAAGCAGAAAGATGCTTTTCTGTACGTCCGTTCTGAAAAAATCGTGGAAATTGTCAAAGAAAAGGGTGGCCTTCTCCTCGAACTCGTCACTGGATGTGATGACATACGACTGATAAAATGATTGATCCATGGTTTTCGGGTCTCCGTTGTTGATGGTTAGAATTCCGAGTTTATCGAGATAGAAAAGAAGCGTAAAAGACAGTATGGCCTGGTACCAGGGGTTAACCTCCTTACTAATATAGGCTTCACGTATGCGCTGCATGACACGCGACAGCACATAGTGATAATCAATGGACTCGCTGCAGAAGATGTTGTTGACGATTTGAAGAAAAGGCTTGTTATGGTTTCCGTGGGTTTTGTCGTTGGGGAAGAAATTCCGTATAGCCCCGAAATGAAAAGAAAATATACGTTTCCCGTCTTTTTCAGGGGTTTTGATAAACACAAGGTTGTCCACATCCGCTTTCACATCGAACAGCTTCCGAAGCCTTGAGGGTAGAACCTCCTCGATATTGGCAAGAATCCTGAAAACTTCCTTTTGGGGCTTTTCATAAAAGATCAGGCTGAAGCTTGCGTGATTATCTTCATCTTTCAGGAGATCGAATAGTTCTTCTTCCGCCCCAGTAATAGATGGTCTGTCTTTGTTGTTAATTTTAATTGATTTTTTCATGGACTGAATGTCGGATATGATTTCAGATTTCGAAGAATCATTCATGATTTTAGGAATAAGGTAATATTTAAAACCATACAAACTGAAATCCAGTGATTCTTCCATGGTTGTAATACCCATTTCGATATCAAGAGCGCAGTCAAGGCATACTGGATAGTTTTTCCAGCTTTGATCCTGCCTGAAACCTCCGGTCACCATGCCGGGTTTGTCCACATTGTAAAACTTGAGGGTGGTGAAATAACCAAAAACCTCCTCTTTGGTCTTCTTGCAGACAGAACAAACCGCGTTTTTGGAAAATGAACTTTTTTTGAATGTTTTTGAATATTTGTACCCTTCTTTGCTTTCTTCCGTAATAAAACATCCAAAAAATGGGTAGTCCCCAATCAAAGTTGACCGATCATCCTCAACAAACTGAACGGACAGTACTATCCCTTTGTTTTCAAGCTGTTTTGCCTTGACTTCAAGATCGGAAAGGATTCTTATCTCCTCTTCTTTCATGGCGTCCAGGATTTTTAATAAAAAATCTTTTTCGTGCTTTTCAAGATAGGCTGATTGACCGTATGCTTCAAACCAGCCCTTTATTTTCTGATTGAACGTTACTGCTATGCTTTTAGCGACTTTGGCTGTTGGTGTTTTATCGCATCCTCTGGGGCCGCTTCGTTTATACAAAAGCCTTGACTTCAAATCCGCCCCATTTTGCCGGTAGTCTACCTCTTTGTAACGCCATTTGTCGTTTTCTTTTTCAAAAACGACCAGAAGAAGATGACCGTAATTCCCTTCATCAAATGAATCCTGTAGCCAGATGTCGAAAGGCGAAAGATTCGGGTTTTTGTGCCGTTCGTATTTCCCAAGGTCCGCAATAGCTTCGATCATAATATCCTCCTTACCATCCCAAACCCCCGCGACACCGATTTCCCAAGGCCCAGGTAATCGGGAATAAGGAAGTTGGTTTTGAATGTTCCTGTAAAACCCAGCATTTTCTGGCCTTTCAGGGTGACGGTCATCTCTTTTACGCGAAGGTCTGTTTTCAGGGTTTCACCGGGTTTCAGTCTGTGGGAAAGGGACTTGCACATGGACAGGATGTTTCCGGTCAAGGTCCGCCTCAAGAGTTCTTTCCGGGACTCTTCTGTGGCGGACTTCTGGTATGTTTCGTAATTCTTCTGGTTTAGGCCCAACCAGGGGCTTGCCAGATCGTACATGAATGTTTCGTTTGAAAAACCGAAGGGAACTCTTCTATTTTCAGATCTTTTTCGTGGATGGGGATTTCAAGGCCGTCGATTTCGATTCTGTTAAGCTTCATGAAGAGTTCACCAAAAAGGTTCACGGCCTGCTCCGTAATGGACACAATGGCGGGAGCGTCATTGATGAGCTTGAACTGGATCAGGGGATAACGGTAGATGCTTTTTCCCGTTTCCCGGTCGTGGTTGTGGACGATGTCGTGTTCGCTGAACAGATTCCCAACAAACCCCCGGAACTTGTGGATCTGGTTGGGTTTCAAAGGAACACTGCCGAACATCAGGGTTGCTTTTTTCATGGGCTCTCGTTGCCTTTTTTTCTATATCGTGTTGATCTGTTAAAAAACCTATTGATTTGTTTCGATAATATGTATATCCAAACTATATGAGCAGCCTCAACGATAGCATCGTTGACCCGACGCCCCAAAATGGGGCGTTTCTTTTTGATTTGAAGAGCCTATCGTTCAGACCTCTGTTCCTTGAGGGACGTATTCCGCTTGTGCCTCTTTCAATGTAAAGCCGATCTTCTTTTTATCCCGGACTTCCGTAACCAAAATCTGATCCAGGGTTTCGAAAACGATGTGGAAACGCTGGTCTGTCAGGTCTTTCAGGGCGTCAAGTTCCCGTTTCAGATCGTCTGTTACGGTGATCATCTGCCGAAGTCGGGTGAAGGTCCGCATGATCTGGATGTTCACGTCGATGGCACGTTCCGTGTTCAGCACACTGGAAAGCATGGCAATGCCCTGTTCCGTGAATGCGTAAGGCCGATATCTGGCTCCGCCTCGTCCGATGTTTGAGGTCACAAATTGTGACCTCAAACGTTCAAATTCGATTTGGGTGAGTTCAAACATGAAGTCATCCGGGAATCTTCGGACATTCCGTTTTACAGCCTGTTTCAAAACTTTTGTCTCAACGCCGTAAAGCCATGCAAGATCCTTGTCCAGCATGACTTTCTGGTTTCGGATGAAACAGATTTTTTCGGCGATCACATCCATGGGGATCAATTCATTCATAAACGTTTTCCTAATATTTTTATGCGCTTAAAAGAACTGGGAAAGCACTTCGTCGTTAACAAGCTTCTTGTCAAATCCCTGGCCAAGGACCTTGATTTGTTTAAAATCATCCTGGCAGAAGGGAAAGAGGTAAACCTTGTCATGGTCCGGGTCGATGAGGTCGTCGAACATGGCGTGAAGTTCGTCGAAACGGTTCCATTTCAGACGGCCTAAGAAGATGCTTTTCTGGACTCGGATAAGCCCTGCTTTTTTGCATTGTTTGGAGATTTTGGATCTCACCTTGTCGTCTGCGATGTCGTAGAGAATCCATACCAGTATATCCATGATCAGAACTCCGTGATGTCAAGCCAGCCGCGTTTTTTCCCGCCGTCTTCTCCCAGAAGAATGTTGGCCATTTTGTGGGCTTCGTGCTGGATGATGTGTTTGCGTTTCACGTTTTTCCCCCGGTAGCGGACGGTTTCGTCCAGATGACGGTTGAGGCTTTCGATGACCACGGGCTTTCCCTTGTCGTTCAGGGACACGCTGTTTTCGGATCGAGTGACGTG
>JBAZWJ010000123.1:0-9086 GCA_041660385.1 Desulfobacteraceae bacterium
GCTTACTTCCGAGGTCAAAGGGAATGAAAATCACACCCAGCAGACGAGCCCGGGTATAAAGTTTTTCCGATTCGCCGTAGGTCATGATGTCTCTGTAAAATATCCTGATCCTGGCTGCTGGATGGGTTTCCAGAATGGCGATGGCGCAGGCCAGAGCCTTGGCACAGCACACACGGCTGCAATAGTTGTTCGGTTCTTCCCGTGACCCGGCACACTGGATCATGGTCACATCGGACAAACCCATGATGTCCATAGTCTTGTCGCTTAAACGTTTATCCAGGTCAAATGCACTGACGATACGTTCATGTTGCCCTGAACCGTAATCGGTTGTTGATGCTTTCCCGCCGCCTGTGGCAAGAATCACGGCTCCATAATTGATGCTTTGTTCAACATCCCTGTCACCGTCCTTCAGGCCAAGTTTTGCCTTGAACGATCCGGGCAAACCTTTGTGCTCAAGAAGCCTTGTGCTGCAATGGATGTGGATAGAGGGATGGCTTTCAACCGATTTCAGGAGTTTATCGAATCGTTCTTTTTCCGGGCTTGTGGTGATATGGCTTCCGTTTCCGCCCAGGGCTTCATCCTTTTCAACCAGATCAACGCCAATGCCCGAACCGGCGAGGGTCAGAGCTGCGGCAAGCCCGGCAGGACCGGAACCCAGCACCAGGGCGTTTTGTGTGACTGGCCTCAAATCGCCAGCCAAATCCTTGGCTGCATCGTCACCCAGAGGAAGGCGTGATCCGGCGAGGCTTTTCCCTGCGGCAACATCCGCAGCGACAATGGATTCGGCAATATCTTTGAACTCGAACCGGTCATTCAACGCGAAAACACCGTCTTTACCGTAAAAATCAGGGTGCGTGAGGTTGTGTTTCCGGCCTGTTGAAAGAACCACCAGATCCACAATTTCTTCCTGAAAACAGCCTTCTTTGTCCACATAGCCGAGTTTCAGATCATCGGTATTTTCATGGGGTTCCACGCTGTGAACGCGGCAGCGCACAAGGTTTACTCCGTGTTTGTTCTCGGCGTCGTCCCTGTAACGCTGGAAATCTCTGCCAAAGGTCCGCATGTCCATATAGAAAATCGTGGTCTTTACATCCCCGCCGCTTTTTTCACGGGCAAGAACCGCCTCTTTCAAGGCAAACATGCAGCACACACTGGAGCAGTGATCGACGTTTTCCGCAAGGTTCCGTGAACCCACGCACTGAATCCAGGCGATACTTTTCACGGGTTTTTGATCCGAAGGGCGCAGGAATTCACCTTTGTACGGCCCGCTGCTGCTGATAATCCGCTCAAGCCCCTGGGATGTGACCACGTTTTTAAGCACACCAAATCCGTAAAGATCGGAAACCGAAGGGTCATACTGGCCTGTTCCTGTTGCAAGAATCACCGATCCCACATTTTCATAGCTGATCTCAACCGGCGGCTGATCCAGGTTCACGGCAGACACAGGACAGGCTGACACGCAGGCTCCGCAGCGGGTGCAGGCGTTGAAATCAATGGTTCTCATGGAACCCATCTGGTGGGGATCACCCAGGTAAACCGCTTTTCTTTCCGAGTAACCTTCGTTGAAATCATCGGTAACCGTGACGGGGCAGACTTTCTCGCAAGCTCCGCAATCTGTGCAAAGCGCGGCATCAATTCCTGTTCCCTGCTTACCAATTCGGACTTTAAGCTGACCGGCCGCACCGTCAACAGACAGAATTTCTGCCTGGGGAATAAAGGTGATCCGATCATGGAACACGCCTTTTCTCAAGCAGAACTGGGGGCCTTTGTCCCTGTCGATCATGGGCAGGATCTGGCACATGCCGCAGTGGTTGTCCGGGAACTGATGGTCCAGCTTGCTTAAAATACCTCCGGCGTAAGGAGCCTTGTCGATCAAAATCACACGGTAACCCAGTTCGGCAAGATCAAATGCAGCCCTGATTCCGCTGATTCCCGCTCCGGCGATCACCGCATGAATCTTCATGTTCCCGTTTCCCATTTCATTGTTTCCCTGATTCATGGCTTCACTCCTGGCTCTGGCCTTTTCGTGCAACAAGCTGGGGAATGGGTTCGAATACGTCCCGGCCCGGAATGTAGTTGAAATAGCTTTGGGTCTTTTCACCAACGGTTCTGAACATGTCCGCCACGTTGATATCCGAAGGACAGACGCTGGTGCACTGGCCGCAGCCCACGCAGGCATGGCCGATATGGGAAAGACGGGTCATGTGGAACATGGTGGTGTCCGTGGGCATCTTCACCGATCCCCGGCGATTGGCCCGCTCCAGAAGAAGCTCGGGGGGATAGGCAAACACATCGGTCAAAAACACGCATTCCCTGCAATAACACACAGGACAGGCGCTGCGGCAGTTATAGCAGTTGATGCAGCGGCTGATGAAGGTCTGAAAACCCTCGATGGATTTTAATTTGGATGCTGTAGTTTCAAACAGTTCTGATTTCAGGGCCTGCCGTCGTTCCGTTGAAGCTTTGATGGCCGCATCACGATCCTGAGGCTGACTTGCCGTTGAAAGGCCGAGACTTTCTAATATCCCCGCACCCTTTTCTGTGCCTGCTTTGATCCCCAGACCACCCTGCCCCATGCCCATGATACAGAATTGAATGTCTGCATTGACCGGGATAAACGCATCACAGGACGCACAGGTTGATGTGATGTTTCTCTGAAGATTTTCATCACAGACAAATGCCTCAGGCAAATCAGGATGCTGCTCGGCCATAGCTGCGTAATCCCCGTTTTCCATACGGCCAAAGCAATCCATGCTGATGATAATGGTGTTATCAAGAGTGCACTGGTTCAGCTTGGCCAGCTCGATAAACGCCCGGACTTCACAGGGCTTTAAAACAAGAGCCACGGTTTTTCCGTTCGGATTCCGCGTCAAAAGAGATCCCTGCCGTGCGTAACTCACCGCCGCCGCAGGTGCCAGCGGAACCACCTTGTCCATTTTGGCGGAATCGGTGAAGACAGTCGGCATGGGAAGCCGCGACCAGGGATTTTCCGCCGACACCATCACAGCGTCGGCGATCTTTTTGTCCAGCAGGTCTTTCAGCACCTGGGTTGCTGCGGAAGATTGGTTCTTGTCCGCTGTGTTTACTGTGTATATCGTCATGGTCTACCTCTTTAATAGAAACGGCCTTCATGGTTTTGTTCTTTTTTTGCCTCCGGCGGCCCTGCCGGGAGCCAAACTTTTAAAAAGTTTGACAAATATGTTGGGCCATGCGTCAGACCCTCGTAGGTCGGGTAGAGGAACGAAACCCGACAAATGATCCGATCCTTCAAATAATCGGACGTTTATTTTATTAAAGGTGTCGGATGTGAATAAATACCATACCGCCTTTTCAATGGCCAGCACCCGCCTTAGTTTCGTTCCTCTACCCGACCTACTCATTGCGCAAACTCTGAATCCTCATTCGAAAGCAAGATTTTCCCGCACCTTGTCTTTTATCTCATAATCAAAGAATCATCCGATCCCTGACCTGGCTCGGTCCCAGAGCCGTGATGCGCTCCACAAACTCCGTCATGTGGTGCTGAAACTCCGGTCCTTCACTGGCTCCGATCCACTGAAGTTTTAACCGCTCGGGATCGAAACCGAATTGTTCGATAAGATTCCGTGTTCCACCGATCCGCCGCTCTGCCTTGATGTTTCCGTCCAGATAATGGCAGTCTCCGGGATGACAACCGCCGATAAACACCCCGTCTGCTCCGTCGAGAAACGCCTTGAGGATGTACTTCTGGTCGATCATGCCTGTGCACATCAGACGGATCATTCTTATTTCAGCGGGATAAGAAAGTCTTGATGTTCCGGCGAGATCGGCTGCGGTGTAGGTGCACCAGTTGCAGACGAGCGCTACGATTCTGGGTTTGTACGGTTGGTTTTGGTCAGGCATACTTGCTCCTGTTTTTTTGGTACTTCAATTATTAATTTTGATCCGTTCCATCGAATATAAACTGCCTCATCGTAGGTCGGATTGTGGAACGAAACCCGACAAATAGCCCGATCCTTACTCTCTCATTCCGGACACGGAATGGGCGGGTTCGAAAGTTGGGTTCTTTTTGAACATCAAACATGAGTGCCGCTCAGCGTCCGCCTGGTTTGATTCGGGCGGGTGTTATAGGCAAAGTAAGCGGCTTTTTGCGTCGGCTGAAATTGTATTGTTGTGCTTTTTCTAAATGCCACCCCTGGTAAATATCCCAATCGACATTATTACCGATTAAAATCTGTCGCCAAATCCAACATTTTATCTAAAAGTACTTTAAGGCTATTGCATTTGTTATATGCAATGCTTGGATTAAGCTTGCCAAAAAGTTCTTTTCCATTCACCACCTTCTTATATGATCGCCCAACATATAAAGGATACAGTTTCGCCAATAATTTCGCTGGTGGCTCATTAAAATTCACCGTTTCTGGATCACTAATTTTTCTTGGAAGGGCTCTTTTAACATCAACCGGAAAAATGTTTGGTTCGCTTAGAAGCCATGCCTCGACTTCGTGAACAGCAAAAAACTGAAATAACTTTAATTGGTTGACCTTGCCCTCTATATCTTTTTTTGCCCAGTCGTAACGTTCTTTTCTTTCATTTAAATGAATGGGATAAAAAGTAGGGCCATAAAGATCCAACAAAGAAATGATAGCAATAATTTCGTTTTTATCTGGGCCACCCAAATACATTTTCGCTTTTAGGGGAGCGTCTTTAACAAGTTCTGCCCATCCCTCAAATCGAACGGTTTTAATCCCGACAGGATTTGGCAATTTAGGGTCGAGCCATTTTTTCAGAAATTGAGGTAATGCTTTGTTTTCTGTATGACCCTCAACAAAAAGAATAAATTTCATCCTATTTGCTCCAATTCTCCAGATTTAAAAAGAGTACCAAGGGAATATTCTTTCAGCCAGTAGTCAAGTTCTTCTCCTCGCAATGTTTTCAATGTAGTTTCACCATCTTGCCATTTCGCAACGGTTGTCGTTGGTCGGGTATCTACGAAAGCATCTAGAAATTGAGGAGAATGGGTAGTTAGAATAACTTGTGATCTCGTGGAAGCATCGACTGCATATTCTGCAATCAGAGGAAGCATTGAGGGATGTAGCCCCGTCTCAGGCTCATCTATTGCGATAATTGGAGCGGGCGATGGGCTTGCGAGAACAGTTAACAGAAACAGAAAACGAAGGGTTCCATCAGAAAGCTCAGCAGCTGATTGTTCTCGTTTAAGTGATTTCCAGCGAATCCGAAGTTGAATTCTCTGGTCAGAAGCAGGGGGAAAGATTAATTCGTCAAAATCATCACCAAATGCCGCTTGCATGGCGGAATTAATGTCGTTTTTAAAATTGCGATCACCTGTGTAAAGGGTATGCATAACGGAGATAAGATTTTGCCCATCTGGATCAACCCGTTTTTCCATGCGAGCAATGGCCGGTTGTCGGATTGATGCATCTTTATTGGTATGCAAATCATGATAAACTGATATCGATGCAAGACCCTTTTGGAAAGGGGGAATAAAGTGGTTATTGATAAATGGCCCAGAGGCTATAGATAGGAGGCTTTCTTCGTCGGATACAAACTCTTCAGGTGTAGTAAAGGTGCGGTCTTTTTCATCAAAAATAAACGCTTTTTTCCCAGTTCGTTTCAAAAATCTAAACGGCTGCTTTTCTACCTTTTTTCGTAATTTGTGAGAGTTTATTAAACTCTCATTCTCAACCTTATATGAACTTCCTGCCCCCAGTCTAGCCAATTCAAGACAGTAAGTTTCAGGGGCTAACTCCCCTCCTACAGGTGTTGTTTCCATCGAAAATTTTATGGAAGAAGCTACACCATCCCAAACTATCGGATCCATTCCACCTAAAGATTGAATGTATTTTCCAAGTCTACCTTGTGCTGATACCGAAATCAATTCAATAAAACGTAGCAAATTAGATTTACCAGTACCGTTTGGACCGATAATAACATTGAGATCTCCAGGCAACCAGCTCACATTCCGAAGAGAACGGAAACCTTCTATATCTAATTTTTTGATTTTCATTTTATGCCTTCCTTAAATTCCGATTTTTGTTGCCCGACCTGACGCTGAGCGACTCCCACATCCGACCCGATCTTCATATTTTCCCCATTCACCCCTTCAACATCCAACCATCCCATCAGAGCATTTCCAATTCTCCCATAATCTGCCGATCAGAAAAGTGCCGAACACTCGCAGCACTACTCGGACAAGTAGCCGCACAACTGCCGCATCCCATACAAAGGGCTTCATTCACCACAGCCACTTTCCGCACGTCATCGAATCCAATCGCCGAATAAGCACAAGCACCGATACAACTCTTGCATCCGGTACACAAATCCGGGTCAATAAAAGAAATTTCAGCCTGCGTCGTCACAAATCCTTTGGACAACATCGCAATCGCTTCTCCTGCCGCGCCCATGGACTGGGCCACGGTATCGGGGATATCTTTCGGGCCCTGACAGCAACCGGCAAGAAAAACGCCGTTCATGGGAGTGGCAACAGGAGCCAGCTTGGCGTGAAGTTCGTTGAACCAGCCGTCGGCATCACGGGAAACGCCTAAAAGCCTGCCGATGTTGTCAGCGCCCAGAGCGGGTTCCATGCCCACGCTGAGAATCACCATATCCACTGGGATTCTCAGGGTCCGGCGGGTCAAGGTGTTTTCAGCCACCACGGTGAGGCGGCCCTTGTCTTTGGGATCATCGGTCATGTCGGTGATTTCGGCCACTCGGCCACGGACAAAACGCACCCCTTCTTCCTGGACCCGGTTGTAGAATTCCTCGTAGTTTTTTCCGGGGGAACGGATGTCGATGTAGAATTCCCAGACTTCGGCGCCTGTTTTTTCATGGATCAGATGGGCGAATTTCATGGAGTACATGCAACAGACGCGGGAGCAGTATTTTTTGTAGCGCTGGTCTCTGGAGCCCACGCAGTGAACGATGGCCACCCGTTTGGGGACCTGCCCGTTTTTCATCACCATTTTACCGGAGGTGGGGCCGGTGGCATTGTTCAGACGCTCGAATTCAAGGCTGGTGTAGACTTCCGGGTAGCGGCCGTAACCGTAATAACCGATACTGCCGGGGTTAAAGGCTTTAAAACCGGTGGCCACGATAATGGCTCCGGCTTTCACGGTTTTATATTCCGGCTTCTGGTCAAAGTCGATGGCGTTGCTCTCGCAGAATTTGGCGCAAGCCCCGCATTTTTTTCCTTTGCCAAGGACAAGGCAGTTCACCGGATCGATCACCGGCACATTGGGCACGGCCTGGGGAAACGGTGTGTAAATGGCGGTTCTGTTTGCAAGTCCTTCGTTGAATTCGCTTTTGATTTTTTTCGTGGGGCATTTTTCCATGCACATGCCACAGCCTGTGCATTTGGTCATGTCCACATAACGGGGGTTCATCTTCACCGTCACTTCGAAGTTGCCGATGAAGCCTTCGACTTTTTCCACTTCGCTGTAAGTGAACAGCTCGATATTCGGGTTCTGGTACACGTCCACCATTTTCGGCGTCATGATGCAGGCCGCGCAGTCCAGGGTGGGAAAAGTCTTGTCGAATTTGGCCATATGCCCGCCGATGGACGGTTCCCGTTCCACCAGATAGACCTTGTAACCGGCCTGGGCCGAGGTCAGGGCCGCCTGCATACCTGCGATTCCGCCGCCCACGATGAGAATGGATTTTTCAACCTGAACTTCTCGGGTTAAAAGGGGCTGGTGGAAAACAACACGGGACACGGCGGCAGATGCCAGAGCCTTGGCTTTTTCCGTGGCCTCGATGGAGTCTTTGGTCACCCAGGACGCCTGTTCGCGTACATTGGCCATCTGGAAATAATAAGGGTTAAGTCCGGCGGTTCGAAGGGCGTTACGAAAGGTTTTCTCGTGCATCCGGGGTGAACAGGAGGCCACCACCACGCGGTTTAAGCCCAGTTCCTTGATATCCTTGATGATCATGTCCTGGCCAGGATTGGAGCACATGAACTTGTAGTCTCTGGCCACCGCCACATGGGGCATGTCTTTCACATGATCCACCACCTCTTCCACGTTGACTTTGGGAGCGATATTCATGCCGCAGTGACAAACGTATACACCGATTCTGGGTTTCATTTGTGATGTCATGGCCTGGTCAACACCTTTGCAGCTGATACGAGAAGTTTGTCCATGCCCAGTTCTTTAGGGGAAAGCCCAAGGGCCAGACCGGCAAGCTGGGTAAAATAGGTGACCGGAAGATAAGGCCCCGCGTCCTTACTCTGATTCTGGTCCAGATTGAATTGGCACAGAGGACAAACCGTGGTGATGGCTTTTGCGCCTTTGCTGTCCATCTCACCGACAATCCGCTGGACCAGAGGACGGCATTCGTCCTTGTGGATCACCGCATGGGACGCACCGCAGCAGGCAGTCTTTGCTGAATGCTCTGTCACGGCAAAACCAATTTTTTCTAAAAATTTCTCCACCATGGACGGATGATCGCCTTTGTCCAGATCCTGATGGGGACGGGTGAGCTGGCAACCGTAATATGCTGCAACCGGCACGTCTCTGTATTTGTCCGTTGTTATTTCCGGCATGGCCTGATCTATGATTTCAAAGAGATGGCGGATACGGGGAATGGCGACAAGATCAAGATCAAAAATTTTGAGAACGTCTTTGGTCTGCTGAAAAAGACCCGGATCTTCGCTGAGGATATCCGCTGATTTTCGTAAGGTTGCATAACAAGCGTTACAGCCCGTGACAATCTCATCAAAGCCCATGGTCTCGGCAAGAACAAAATGGCGGGCCGAAAGAGCCAGGGCTCTCAGCTTGTTTTCTCCGAACAGCACTGTTGCCCCGCAGCAATTCCAGTCCGGGATCTCGGCAAGTTCAATGTCAAGCTTCCGGCACACCGCATCGGTGGACTCTTTGTAACCTGCGGACGAGGCGAACGAGCATCCGGGATAAAAGCAGATCTTCATGGTTTTTCCTTCCCTTTTTCTGCTAGCGCATAAAGACGGCCAAAATAATCAGGATCGGCTGTTTTCTGGGGTTTCAACTCCAGTCTGTGTCGAACCAGCATTTTCAAGGCAAGGGGCATGTTTTTGGCGGCCGCAAGAGGATGGCGTATGCCATAAAGACCCATGA
>JBAZWJ010000124.1:0-8890 GCA_041660385.1 Desulfobacteraceae bacterium
CGATTTGGTGGAGAAAGCAGGGTTCGGATTTGACGAGGCCGCCCTTTCCACAGTCCGACAATCGATCTTCCGCCCGGCCCGGCGTGACGGGCAACCCGTGGCGTGCCGGGCCTATCTCCCCATCGCCTTCCGGCTGAACAGATAGGGGGAATATGGCTGACAGACGTAAGGATAAACGACGCAACGATATTTTTGAAAACCATTCCACTCCTCGGCAAGAAGTCCATTTTCTCGGGGTGGGTTTAAAGTTTAATACGGCTTTGCATTTATAAACATTTTTTAAAGGGAGAGGAATATGGATTTTCAATGGGTTAAATCAATGGCCATGGCTTTATCCGCCACAGGCTTGATCATGGCATCCGCCATGGCAGAGGACAGTGACGCCGTCAAAAAAGAAACGCTGCACCTGGAACAGGTTACCGTTTACGGTGATCGTGAAAAAAACGAGGAAACGTTCGTCAAACCCACGGATATAAAAACACCATCGAACGTCGAGACGTTTTCCGAAAAAAGCATCGACACCTTTGGCCAGCAGGGCAATATCAATGTTTTCAAAATCGTGGAAATGGCCCCTTCGGTGAACTTCACGCCGGTTGACTCGCTCGGAACCAACGAAAGCGGGTTTCACGACTCCATCAGGATCAGAGGGAAAAAGCAGACGGGACCGGGCGGCATCAAGAACTATGACGGCATACCGATCAGCGGGAACCCCGGAGGCGGAAAGACGATTTTCGACATGGAAAATATCGAAAGCGTAGATGTCTACAAAGGCTATATCCCCGTGGACAAGGGACTCGCCTTCTCCAATCTGGCGGGTAAAATCGATCTCACCATCAAAAGACCGGCTGAAAAATTCGGGGCCGATCTTTCCCAGAGCTTTGGCAGCGACCATCTTTCACGGAGTTTCATCCGTCTGGACGCGGGTGAGATGGGCGGTTTTTCATCCTTCGGTTCCTTTTCCTATACGGCAGGTGACAAAACCAAAGGGGAAGGCGATTTAGAACGGACCAACGGCTCCCTCGGACTTGTGTTCAGGCCGCTGGACAGCCTGAAAGCCGAATGCTTCGTGTCCCATAACGATGACGAACATCACAACTACTACAACCTGACCTACGCGGAAACCCAGGATCTGGGAAAATACTTCCGGAAGGATTTCGGAACAGACAAGTCAAGTTCGAATTACTTCGATTACAACCGACAGAATTTCAAGGATACAACCCTTCTGGTGAACATTGAAGATGCCTTGACAGCGGATTCCAGCATTTCCATCAAGCCTTATTTTCTGAATGATGAGGGGAATTACTCCTATTCGTCGGGAACCAATGTGATCAGCTGGGATATCGACCACCAGGTCTATGGCGCTGTTTTGAAATACGAAAAACGGCTGTCTTCGGCCCTGAACGCCAAGCTGGGTTATTGGGCCCACCGTCAGGAAGCTCCGGGGCCGCCCACGGACCAGAAAAAGTACACGGTGGGTGCAGATGGCCTGACATTTGCCGGTTACGCCGTTCTTGCCGACAATGATCCCCATGTCATTCATTCGCCCTTTGCCGAAGCGTCCGGTCAGGCAGGGCCTTTCATCTATAGCGCCGGAGTCCGCTATCTTGATCTTAAACTCGGCGCTTTGAAAAGTTACACCAACGGAACAAACGCTGCCACAAGCCAGGATCACGACACAGCCATTGCAAGCGGGACGCTGGACACATGGGCCAGCGTGGATGCCAGACATTTTAAGGAAATCCTTCCCAGCGCCTGTCTCGGTTTCACCGTTAGTCCCGATGCCATGATTTACGTGGATTACACAAGGACATACGGTCTTGATGTCAATCTGTTCCCCACCTATGTCCAGCAACGGGCCAGTTTCGTATCAAAGAACGTCACCCTTCAGTCTCTCTGGGATAAAATGGATCTTGAAAAATCGGACAACGTGGATCTTGGCGTCAAGTGGCGGTTCGGAAACATCAACCTTAATCCCAACCTCTTTTTTTCCATGGTGAAAAACAAACAAGCCAGGGTCTATGATGCGGAATACGACGTCACCTATCCTTCCAACGGGTCCGACGCCATGGCTTACGGTGCTGAAATCACGGTGAACGGTGCCATGACAGACACTCTGGACTACCTCTTGAGCGCATCCTATAACAAATTCTATTTCACAGACGACCTTAAAACAGCCTCGAACGCCACTGTGGCGTCAGACGGAAACCAGGTTCCCGACGCACCCGAATACATGGCCAAGGCCGCCGTGTCCTACCACATTGCCGGGTTCACCCTGACGCCTTCGGTCCGCTACCTTTCCGCACGTTACGGTGATGTTCTGAACACGGAAAGAATCAGTGACTGCACCCTCATGGACATGGATATGTCCTACACATTTGAAAAGGTAACTTATGCTAAATCGGTGGTTCTGCGCCTCACAGCCACAAACGTGTTCGACAAGAAATACGTGTCCGCCATCAATACAGCGGATGACGCCCTTGCCGCAACCAAAACAGCTGCGACATACCAGACCGGCGCGCCTTTCGGACTTTATGCAAGCACGGAATTCACATTTTGAGGTGAGCCGTTCGATTCGGCCTTCGGCGACCCTGCCTGGCATAGCGGTCAGACTAAAGGCAAAAACCAGTTTTTTTTGCCCCAAAGGGGCTGCGGAATAAAGCCCAGGGTTGCGGCGAATGCCGCTACCCTGGGACATTTCCCATGATGATTTTCAACCCCAACGGGGTTGTGTAACATTCCCATGAACCGCCAACATCCGGACGCAACCCCTTTGAGGTTGGGGGGATGTTCGCCGGTGAACCCAGGGTAGCGGCGTTGCCGCAA
Organism: Desulfobacteraceae bacterium; assembly: GCA_041660385.1. GTDB lineage: Bacteria > Desulfobacterota > Desulfobacteria > Desulfobacterales > Desulfolunaceae > DYJE01. The sequence goes on from JBAZWJ010000124.1 coordinate 2,824, forward strand.
CCCTGGGCTATGATACGGAATCCCGTTGGGATTCGATGAGGTACTATCATGAAGTTTATCATGCTAAAATCATTCAGAGTTTTTCTAATAAGCTGTTTCCTGGCATTCGCGGCATCCGTTCATGCCGAAAATATCGATGTCTCGGCAGGTGTCGGGCTTCGGGACGTGGTCACGGCGATCTGTGTTACTTACAAAGCCGCCCACCCCGGTGTGAACATACGGTACAACTTCGCTGCCGCAGGCCCTCTGGCCAAACAGATCGAATCGGGCATTCCTTCGGATATCGTCATTCCGGCCCATACAAAGTGGATGGACTACCTGGTTTCCCGAGGCAAAGTAGAGAAGGACACGATCCGGATTTTTGCTGGCAATGTCCTTGTTGTCGCAGGACTTGGGAAAAAGAAGATGGCTTCCCTCAAAGATCTGACGGCCATGGACCATATCGCCATTGGAATGCCCGGCTCCGTGCCCGTGGGAGATTACGCCGTCCAGTCGTTCAAGGCCGCCGGAATATACGACAGCCTTGTTAAAGGAAACAAACTGGTCATGGCCAAAGACGTGCGTCAGGCCCTGATCTATGCGGACAGAGGTGAAGCCGATGCTGCCGTGGTCTGCATGACTGACGTCATGCGGGCAGAACGGGCGGGGACGCTCTACACCATTCCCGATTCGTTTCACGAAAAAATCGTCTACACCGTGGGGTTGACCCTGACGGGAGATAAAAACATGGAAGCCCGCTCGCTGTACGACTTTATCCTGAGCAGCGAGGCCACGAAAAACATCGTGGCCCAGGGATTTGACGTGTCGTCGCGGGGTTCCCGCGTTCCGGACTGATCACATCGCCATGGAACGTTTCAGTGTTCACTTTTCCACATCCCCACGATGAATCAAACCGTTCGAAACACGAAGCTGACCCGGAATCCATGTCTGCGTTTACGGAAAAGATGGAATGTGTTTCAGCCTCAACCATTATCACCCAAACGGAGATGGATTCCGGGTCGGCATCGGAACTCCGGCGTCACGTTTTGTTGTGAGGTTATGGATGAAACGAACTTCGTCGACATACGAAAACCGCCCGGAAAGACAGAGGCGGGGAGTATCGTGGATTTGATGCCGTTCCATGGTAAGAGTATAATCAACCTGTCCCCTTCCCTTCCGTCTCCACTTCCGTCCTTCCGTCCCCTCCCTTTGTAAAATTGAGCGTTGTCCAATACCAATAAATATTATATATAGGTATTAAAAACATTAGGGGTTAAACCATGCAGAAAAATACAAGCGTGACGTTGGGGTCTCATTTTGAGGCGTTTATCACTGAGCAAATTCAAAACGGAAGGTTTTCGTCAGCCAGTGAGGCCATACGAGCCGGCCTCAGGCTTCTTGAAGAAAGGGAACTCAAACTTTCGGCATTGCGGAGGGCTCTGAAAGAAGGTGAGGATAGCGGTTTCAAAGAATACTCTTTAGACACAATCGTCCGTGAACTCGATCAAAACGTAACGGACCATGATGCTTAAAATCCTCCTATCCAATAAAGCTGCCGAAGACCTGAAAACATCGGTCGATATACCGAAGAACGATGGGGAAAGGGCCAGAGAAACAGATACTTGTCAAAACTGGATGACGGAATCCAAACATTGGCGAAGCAACCATTGATCGGGCCATCATGCGATGAAATACTATCAGGCTATCGGAAATATTATGTAGGCAAGCACCTGATTTTTTACACCTATGACACTACCCAAATATATATTGTCCGAATTCTCCATGAACGAATGGATTTTTCAGCCCACGTTGATGAACACTAACTCATCGATTCAAAATCATATAAGGAGGGGGAAGTCTCTGTTAGACCTTTACTGCGTTACACCCAGCCCGAAAGAGCTAAACGGAGACTTGCCCCTTGATGAACGCCCAACATCCAACATCGAATAAAGGAAAACCCCATTTTCATCTTTTCGATCCTGCGGATGAGTTTCTTTCCCTGCGGCAAAGGTTGTTATGCGGCACCACCATTCGATGTTCGATGTTCGATGTTCGATGTTCGATGTTCGATGTTCGATGTTCGATGTTCGATGTTCGATGTTCGATGTTAAAAAAATACCCGACCATCTGATCCTGTCAACAAATAAAACACCCCTCACCCTCCGCCCTGTCATTCCGGGCGGCCTTTGAAAAACCACAGTGTTCAATTTGCCACACCCTCACGATGAATCAAACCGTTCGATACGCGAAGCCGACCCGGAATCCACCTCCGCACAAAAAGCCGTGCCCGGAATGACCTGTCGGAAGAAGAGACCGGTTTATCATTTTATTCCCGCCCAAAATCGTCAAAAATAATTTGCAAATCACCACGCTCAGTAAGCGTATATCATCTCCGGCTCTGCATAATCATCTTTCCGGCATGATATACAGCAATAAAAAAATGGTTTGCCATTCACCGCTCATCTGTTTTATATCAATTATTCAAAGAGTTAATCTTGAATCATGACATTACAACTTGCGAAACCAAGGAATATGTCAAAAAATGTTTCCTGAACCTTGAAGTTATCAAGAAACTATATAATCACTTTTTAGCCAAAAGTAATCATCAGGCATATTATTTGCGTTTATTGACTCAAATTCGGGTATTGGCGGGGCGGTTTCGTCCAGTTAATAACTTATTGGGCAAGAAACGAGACAACGGGAAATAATGGACAAATATGAATGAAAAGCTACTTGCTCTGATTGCGCCGCGAATTGAGAAACATTGCGTCTCTCTATTTGATGGTGGATTCTTCAAAGAGTCCGCCAGGGAAGCCTTGGTGCAAGTTGAGAAAGCGATCAAAGAAAAGGGTAAGACAGGAAACACGCTGTACGGAGTACGGTTGATAAAGAATCTATTCGAAGGCAAAGAAGGCGTATTGCTGCGAGTTCCACTTGGTGAAGATCTTCAGGAATATGCCAAAGAATACTTCAAGGGGGTTTTTTCGTACTACAGAAACTATGTTGCCCATGACGGCTCTCTTGTGGATGAAAAGATAGCCTTGAGGATTCTCATAGTTGCAAGCGAGCTTCTGGAGTTGATTGAGTTGTCCGAGTTAACTCTCACCGACCGAGGAGGCATAAAAGAACTGGTTCGTATTGGGAATTTTGAAAGCGAAGAAAGACTCCTCACACTGCTTGGCATCTTGGACAATTATCATATGCCCGAGTCAACCTATGATGGTCTCTTCGAAATGCTTGCCATGAACGGATTCAAGGACAGTGCCCTCGAACAAGCAATAAACCTTGGCTTGGTCGAAATGCAGCACGGTCAGGTTGAAATACCAAGCCGTGGGCCGTATCCGGAATACGAAGAGTACGAGTGGTTCAAGCTGAGTGAAACAGGAAAAGAGATCACTGGGGCCACAACTACTGCCCAACAACAAACCGCTCAACCGGACGTTTAACAGCGCCGGTTGGCTTTATGTTATGAGATAGATGAATACAGTGTGTATGATAAAGGAGCTATAATGTCGTTGTCTTCTTACCAAGATCAAATAAATAGAGTTGAAAAAGATATTGCTGATTTACATAAAAAAATTGCAGATGAAACAAAAAAAGAAATAGATAAAAATAAGCAGATTGACTCCATTAATAGATCTGTTACAAAAAGCACATCATTATCAACATTACAGAGCAAACAAAGACAAATTCAAGGTTATCAGACTGATATTCTAAATTGCAAAAACCGTGTTGCGGATCATCAGAAAAAAATTGCAGATAAATCTGTTGAATTAGGTAGAAAAAAACAAGATCTGAGAAAAGCAGAAGAGAATGAATCAAAGAAATCGCAAAAGCAACAAGTGGATTTTCAGAAAAGACTTGAAAAGAGTATCAGTGACCAAAAAGAAAAGTTAGAAATACTTATTAATCAGACTTATTCAGCAAAAAGCAATAATCCTTCAGCGCAAGATAAAAAAGAATACCATTTTTTTATATCGCATGCATCTGAGGATAAAGATGAAATCGTAAGAGACTTAGCTACTGGATTAACTGATGCAGGGATGAATATTTGGTATGATGAATTTGTATTAAAAGTTGGTGACAGTTTACGTAAAACAATCGACAATGGTTTGATAAAATCAAAATATGGAATTGTTATTATTTCTCCATCATTCATTAAGAAAAATTGGACAGAATATGAACTTAATGGAATGGTTGCGAGAGAGATGAATGGTCATAAAGTCATCCTACCTATCTGGCATAAAATAACAAAAGATGAAGTATTAAAATACAGTCCATCGTTAGCCGATAAAATGGCATTAAATACTTCAATACATACCATTGAAGAAATTGTTAATTCGCTGAAAGAGATAGTTAATGGTTCGTAACATAGGCCGTCTTGGGGTCGCGCCGTCCTTGTCGCTGGCAAATTCGGGGCAAATTCAGAGGCCACCGTACTTAATTCTGAGACCGATTAACTTAATAAATTGATTTATCTGCCGCCTGAGAGTTTAGAGTAATTGGGCCAGTTACCGCGAACAGGTCCAGACTATTCGATCTCCCGAAGAAGCTGAAACAGAATGGCCCGGATACTTTCAGGCAGGGATCTGACCAGTTTCAATGCTTTAATGAACTTATGCGGCATTCAAGGGCTTGATGCGCGCAATATCATCTTTAACGGCCTGAGCCGCCACCCAGAGATCAACCGAGCGCTGTGCATTCAGCCAGAACTCCGGAGAATTGCCGAACAAGCGGGCAAGCCGTAACGCCATTTCTGGACTGACGGCCCTTCCATTCACAGATTGCCGGGAAACCCCAAGGCTTCAGCCAGCCCTGTTACGGTCAAATGGTAGTCAGGCAGAAAATCTTCACGGAGCATTGCACCGGGATGTGTGGGTTTACGTATCATTTCCCCTGTATTTGAAATGGCCATGTTTATTCCTCTCGTTTTAGTGGTAGTCGCAGACCTCAACGTCATAGGCATCACCCCCTGAAAACCTGGGCAATAGGGGTCAAGTCGCCGTTTGATCTTATACACAACGCCATTTGTCCGGATTATTGAGCAGATGGCCGTTATAACGCGATCCATCGTTTGATTTCCTGTTCAAAATGGGCCCGGATACGTGTGATGGTAAGGGGATAGATGGGCTGGAGATGCCGGATGTTGTCTTCCTGTATGTCGTCGGTGTAGACCAGTGCGGTCTGGAACAGTTTTTTATTCATTTCAGGCAGATAACCCTTGAAAATGTCAAACATCCGGGTCAGGGGAAAAACGTCTTTGTTGATCACGTAAACATCATAATAATCCCTGAATTTGGCTCGTAAAAACAGGGTGTTGATTTTCATGGCGGTCAAAACGTCAAGGGAAGCGATACGGACATGGCCGCACAGAGTTTCCGGTTCGCCGAATTGTTTCCACCGGTTCGCGGAAAAGGTGACGTTGACCGTTTTGATTTTCAGGTCCAAGTGCCCTTCATCCATATATCTTATGATGAATTGACCGGGGAAACAAAGGCGAATCCTGTTTAGGATCTTTTCTGTCTGTAATGCGGCGGAGGGGGTAAAGAAATCAAGGTCTTCACTCAGGCGATGGCGAAGGAACACGGTGAGTGCCGATCCTCCGACAAAAACCAGATCATCCAGAAAATCGAATCCTGACATGTCATGAAGAAGTGATGCCGTATCCGGCGTCAAACCGTTTAAGTTTTTCATATCGGCTGTGAGCTGCATTTTTTTCATCCATGAAGGTTCCAATATCGTCGATATTAAAAAAGATTTTCCCCAGATAAACATTTAGCCGCCTGTATCGCGCATCCGGTACGATCTGCCGCTCCCAGACTGATCGGATTCGCTCAACAGCGTAAACCGAGAAAAGCGCTTTGATAACGTCCACATCCGAAAAGATCAGAACCTGCTCGATCAACAGATCATCGCTGATGTCATCGGCGGACGTCACATGGTAACTCCAGAAAAGATTGTCGTTTTTTATAAGTTCAAAAAGTTTATCTTTCGTCATGACAGCGCCGCAAGGGTTGATAATTCGTGATGAACCCCACAAACAATAAACGAAACCGTGCCGGGTTCCTCTGATCGAAGGTGTCCTAAA
>JBAZWJ010000125.1:0-8713 GCA_041660385.1 Desulfobacteraceae bacterium
CTCGGGGTTTTAGGTGAAATCCTCGAACCCCGAGTGGAAGAAATCTGCGCTTTGATCAAACGTGAAATCTTCAAGATCGGTCTTGAAAATTCCATTAATGCAGGAATTGTTGTCACCGGCGGTTCATCCCTTCTGGAGGGCTTGACCGACCTGGCTGAATCGGTTTTCAACCTGCCCACCCGCCTTGGAAAACCCCAAGGCATCGGTGGCCTGGTGGATGTGGTGAATAACCCCATGTACGCCACAGGCGTGGGCCTCGTCCTTTTCGGCGCAAAGCATCAGTCTGAAAACAAGTTCAGAATCAGAGATGAAAACATCTTCAACCGGTTGATCAAACGGATGAAAAAATGGTTCAGTGATGTGGTTTAAATATTAGGCCGTCTCCATAAGAATGGTTTTGTAGGGGCGGGTTCCAAACCCGTCCGGAATTATGAGACGGACACGGGCCAGGGCAGGTTTGGAACCTGCCCCTACGGCTTGAGTAACAAAGGACCATGAACTATGTTTTCCCTCTGGTCGACGTAACACATTTGTATTTTTAGGTTTTTAATTTTTTACATCAAATTGTGATTTTGTACTTGATTAACCACTAAATATTGTGCATAGTTGCCATGACAAAATCAATTGACAAAAAAAACAGCTACCCGATTCCAGACGGGAATGGTTTAAAATTGTCCGTCACACAGCTGGAATCAGACACTATTTTTGCGCACAAAAAATCACTAAGGCTGAAAAAACGTAAGCCACTTAATTGATCCTGTGACTGATCGATCTAAACGTCACAAAGTCGATGTGTTGTACAGAATGTTATACCGGAAACATGGTTCAAAAAAACCAAGCCTGGTCTGACCGAAAACGGCTAACCAGATTTACCAACATTACTTAACCGCTGCCCAGGCGTGGGTGGCTTGAAACATAGGGGTTATGATGCATCATCAGGCGTTCATAAAACTATTCTTACTCGGAGGTGGGAAATGACTTTTTCTTTCGTGGAAGCTGAAAAAACAGCAAAAATTAAGGTTATCGGCGTAGGCGGCGCAGGTGGAAATGCCATCAACAACATGATCGACGCCAAACTTGTGGGTGTTAAATTCATTGCAGCCAACACAGATGCCCAGGCACTCAATCAATCCAAAGCCGAAACCAAAATTCAGATCGGATCAAAAATAACTGAAGGTCTTGGTGCAGGTGCAAATCCCAATACCGGCAAAGATGCGGCCATCGAAAGCATCCAGGCCATCAGGGAGGCTCTTGAAGGAAGCCACATGGTGTTTATCACCGCTGGACTTGGCGGCGGAACAGGAACGGGGGCAGCCCCTGTTGTTGCAGAAATCTGCAAGGAAATGGGCATTCTCACCGTAGCCGTGGTATCCAAACCCTTTTCCTTTGAGGGAAAGAAACGTATGGCCCAGGCTGAAATCGGACTTCAATCGCTCAGATCATTCACGGACACCGTGATCACCATTCCTAATGATCGTCTCCGAAGCCTTGCCCAGAAAAAAGCAACCATGATTGATATGTTCAGAAAAGCTGATGAAATTCTTCATCATTCCGTCAAGGGCATTACGGATCTTATCATGCTGCCCGGTATGGTTAACCTGGACTTTGCCGACGTCAGAACAACCATGTCTAAAGCCGGTATGGCCATCATGGGCATTGGTATCGCTTCCGGTGAAAACAGAGCCAAAGAAGCTGCCGAAAAAGCCATCTCCCATCCCCTGCTCGAAGACATTTCCATTTCGGGAGCCAAAGGCGTTCTCATGAACATCACCAGCGGCAGCGACCTCACTCTGGAAGAAATGACTGAAGCTGCTGACCTGATCTATAAAGAAGTGGGCGAAGATGCGGAAATCATCTGGGGCCAGGCCATTGACGACACCATCGGTGACGAAATGAGAGTCACGGTTATTGCCACCGGTATCGGCGAAAAATTCAAGGGCGCCACTGTGTCCAACTTTGCATCATCCCAGTCGCAGTCACATTCTCGCTCCCATGCCCATGCTCATTCAACGTCTTCAAGTTCAGTATCCAACCACATGGCTGACCGCAACGTCCGAGGTGTTGTTCGTGATCTGACACTGGCTGAAATCAACTCAGGTGCCATGGACGAACCCACTTACATCCGCCGGAACATCGCCGTGGGTGAAGCTGGAAGCAGTACCCACAGGGGCATCAAAGGCGTCTCGTTCCACAACAGTGATGATCTGGAGATTCCGACATTTTTGCGAAAAAAGGCTGATTGATCCTTTGACTCTCCTCCCCGTTTTTATAGCGGGGAGTTATTTAAAGGATCATATTATTTCAGCGCCGTAGGGGTGGGTTCCAAACCCGCCCGGACATCGATATGATCAAAAAAACAGGCACAACGCCTTGGGATTCAGAAACGGGAGCCATCCGTAAAAGCTGGGTTGGACGAACCAGCATCGCCCTTGTGTATCCAAATACATACGGCGTGGGCATGGCGAACCTGGGTTTTCAAAGCGTTTACCGCCTTCTCAATGATGATGAAGGGATCGTCTGCGAACGAGCGTTTCTCCCGGCCAGGGAAAGTCGGGAAAAACAGGACAAGCCCCAAAAGCTTGTCAGCATCGAATCGGGACGCCCTTTAAAGGATTTTCAGGTTATTGCGTTTTCCGTTTCCTTTGAAAACGATTTTTTGAACATTCTTGACATCATTCATCTTGCGGGCCTCCCCCTGCGATCGAACGCCAGAGGAGATTCCCACCCCCTTCTGATTGCAGGGGGGGTCGCCTGCCTTTTAAACCCGGAGCCTCTGGCCTCATTTATCGACTGCTTTCTGGTCGGTGAGGCAGAGGCTCTGTTGCTTCCATTCATCCACCTGATCCGTGAAAACATGGATCGACACACCCTTCTCAAAAGGCTTGCTGCAAACGTTCCCGGGGCTTATGTGCCAAGATTCTATGATGCCCGCTACCACCCGGACGGAACACTTGCCGCTTTTGAACCCAACAGAGCCAACGTACCTCAAAAAGTCAAACGGATCTATCCGGCCGATATTTCGGATATCCCCACATCCACCGCTGTTCTTTCATCTGCCTCAGCCTTTGATAGCGCCTATCTCACCGAAGTGAGCCGGGGCTGCACCCATGGCTGCCGTTTTTGCAGTGCCGGTTTCATCTACCGGCCGCCTCGATACAGATCCAAAGAATGCCTGATCGCTGAATGCCTCAAAGCATCCGCCGTTACAGATCGTGTCGGCCTTGTGGGAACAGCCATCTCCGATCACCCGGACATCACCGATGTCTGCCGTCACCCGGAGCTTTCACATCTTCGGTTTGCTTATTCCTCATTACGGGCTGACGCTGTCACCGCCGATCATCTTGCCGTTCTTGCGGCAAGCGGTACAAAAACAGCCACCATCGCGCCGGAAGCCGGTTCCGAACGCATGAGAACTGTTATCAACAAAGGCATCACCGAGGCGCAGATTCTTTCAGCCGCCGAATCCCTGGTCAAAGCCGGAATCATGAACCTGAAACTCTACTTCATGATCGGCCTTCCCGGTGAGCTGCCCGAAGACATCACTGAAACCATTGCCCTGTGCAAAAAAATCCGGTCCGTCTTCCTTGAAACAAGCCGTGAAAAAGGCCGTATGGGCCAGATCACCGTGGGCGTCAGCAGCTTTGTCCCCAAAGCGTCCACACCTTTTCAGTGGGCAGCCATGGACACAGCCGATTCCCTGAAAAAAAAGATCAAAACCTTAAAATCCGGCATCAACCCCATACCCAATATCACGGTCACCGCCGACAGCCCACGGGGCGCCATCATCCAGGCTCTCCTCTCCCGTGGTGACCGGACCGTATCGGATCTTCTCGAAGCAGCCCACGCCAATCAGGGCAACTGGGCCTCAACCCTTAAATCCGCAGCCCACGCCCCCGGACTTTTCATTCACCGTGAACGATCCGAAGACGAACTCTTCCCCTGGGATTTCATCGATATCGGCATCCATAAGTCGTTTCTTCGTTCCGAATATCAACGGGCGATTGAAATAAAACCTTCTGCCCCCTGCCCTGTTGTGGGATGCAATCGGTGTGGGGTTTGTGGTGGTTGATTTTGGTTGTTTTGGTTCTTGCCTCCGGTGGCCCTGCCGGAGGCCAAACTTTTGAAAAGTTTGACAAACAGGTTTTTATGATCGTTTTCTTTACCTTGTGATTTGCTGCTTTCAACAAGACTCAAACCGGTCAAAAATCAAAATCCATTTGAATTTAAAAGGAATGTGGTGTATCACATTTTACAATCCTTTCCGTGAAAACAGGCAAACGAAGAATGTCCGTTTATTGCCTGTTTTTCTGGACCACAAATCGAACATATAATTTAGTATTTTGTTATAATTTAACATTATTTATTGTCCGATAATATCAAACATGCATACCGACAAAATGGCCGGTGAATAACAATTTTATGCTTTTGGAGACTACTTATGAAATACCTATTTATAATGATTCTATTGATCCCAACCTTAACTTATGCATTGCCAAAATGTGAAAGTGGCAATGCTACCTCTTTGAAGTATAAAGGTATTGCACAAGCAATGAACGCCTCATGGATGAAGAATTGTACATACTGTGATTTTGGGAAATATCAGATTTTTGTTCCAAACGACAAAAACAACAGTGATATAATTATTCTTCAAGATGGTAAGCTATTTATGGTTAATCAGAAGGGCTTTGGTATAAATTTATTTCAGGAATATGCCAATTCGAAATCACATCCGTTTATTACTGTGCAAGACTGGGACAAAGACGGAAAATATGAACGACTCGATTATTTGATAATTGATAAAAATGGCGATCAGGCTGGGAACGTTCAGGACAAAGAAATGACTGGCAACACAAAAAAAGTCATATACAAAAACAATAATAAGTAACATAACATCCCTCTGGTGTGAAACGGGCCAAAAACCGTACGCCCTCAGCGGTGCGTAAAAGAATTTTAATGAATAATATAATTGTATTAAATTTCCGATTTGCTCTATTATCAACCATCGTGGGTTCTCTCATTCAAATTTGGTATAATCATATTTCTCCACAGGCATTAGAATATATTAATTATTACCCCTCATACCAAGCGCAGATAAAAGGAGCTCCTTTCTTTAATATCTTGCTACCTGTTGTTGGTTGGTTTTCAGGCTTTAAAGATAATGAAAAACACTCAATTGCATTTTTCATGGGGTTTATTTTTCTAACCACTGCAATTGGCACTAGGTTGTCCGAAATGATTAATGGACAATATTTCAATGATATACAAGAAATTTTTCAATGGTATATTGGAATATCTTGTATTGCATATAGTTACTTAGGATTAAAAAAATTAGTTTAAATAATACTAATCTAATGGTAATGGGGTCGCCCATTAAAGGCCCGTGTCAAGAGAAAAAACACCTCTCCTACTCAAATCAAAAAGTTTTTTGTTTGACTTGTAACATCCACAGGTGAAGGGTCAAACTTTGACTTGTGATTATGGCTGGTGGCAACGGAAAAACGGGGTAGGATCTTTATCCTTGACAATTCATAGGGAAAAAGGGTCAGGTCTGCCCTTGATTCATTTGAATTTTTATGAAGAGTAGGTGAGTCAAGAGCAGACCTGACCCTTTTCCTATTCTACGGCGGCCATGCCGGACAAAACCTTCAGGCTAAGATAAATAAGTGGAAGCGAATCGTATCTTTTTCTTTGACATGGAAAACGCAACCCCCTTATGATGGACATCATATAACGATACCGAGGCGGTTTTGGAAAAGAACAAACTGACATCCATGATATCCATTCTTTCGCAAGTGTTTGCTGAAAACAATATACCGGTTTGCTTGATCGGTGCCTTTGCCCTTGGTTTTTTCGGGTTGCCACGTCATACAGTAGACATTGATTTCATGGCAGATGCCATTCATTGCGATAAGATTCTGGAGATCATGACCCGGTCGGGTTATACCTGCTTTCAAAAAACACGGTCGTTTGCCCAGTTTGATTCCGATTATGATATTTTCGGCAAGGTCGATGTGATGCTTGTTGACACAGAGGAAGGCCGGGACATGTTAAACAGAAGTGTCTGGATTGATGCAGAACTCATTGGAAAGATACGTGTTATTCAGCCTTCGGATTACATTGTCCTTAAGCTGCTCGCCATCGCCAACAATAAAGAAAGACGACTCAAAGACGAATCGGATATTGCGGAATTTTTCAAAACCGTTTCAGAATTCGGTTTGTCTGACCGATTTGAAGGGTTGGATTTCCGGCGAATCATGACTTTTGCAGAGAAGTTCGGACAAAATGAACTTATAAAAAAATACGTGAGCTAAAACGATGGATCACCAACAAAACATAACCCGCTTGCCGGGTGCTAAAGACAGGATAAGAGTATTCAACCTGATCGACCGTGCATGTGAACTTTCCGTGAAAAAAGGCCCTCATCCCTTTGATATAAACTGCCCGTGCCTCGCCTGCATGACCAAACGTAAAAAACGCCTTTACCCCATGCCCACCGAATGGCAATACTCGCTCTGACTAAATGGCCGGAAAAACGGGGTCGCGGAAACGGAAAGAAAAACGGGGTCGAAAGAAAAACGGGGTCGTCGAAAAACGGGGTCGGATCTTTATCCTTGACAATTCATAGAGGAAAGGGCCACTTCATATCCAGATCCAACTTTCTTTGAGCGCAATGGCTAAAGAAAATTTCGTATTCGTGCTGTTTTCTGTTTCTGAAAGCCTTACGGCTTTAGCAGGGCCAATCGGGAGATTGGCGTGCCCAGGTCGGCCAGGGGTATGCGTAACTTTTAAAACATGCCCCCTTCTTTTTTCATAACGGGGAATCCCCGTTAATAAGAATATTCTCTAATAATCCCGTCAATTCTATTCTGTTCTGTCGATTCTATTTCTTGACAAAGTTAACATGCATGTTAACATATCCGATATGAAAACGATAATTTTCTATAAAACAATTTCCGGGAAATGTCCTGTTGAAGAGTTTTTAGATTCCCTGACATCAAAGCAGGCTCAAAAGACGGCATGGGTATTAAGCATCATTGAAGAATTACCCTCTGTTCCAGTAAAATACTTTAAAAAACTTGTTAATACTGATGATCTTTGGGAAGTGAGAATTAATTATGCAAATGATATCTTTCGATTGCTTGGATTCTTAGATGGGCCAAAACTTATAATTCTCAATCATGCCTTTCAAAAGAAAACACAAAAGACGCCTCTTAGAGATATTAAAACAGCTGAAGATAGAAAAAACGAATATTTTCAGCGGAGGAGCAAATAATGAGTGATCTACAGAAGTATATTTCAAAACGTAAATTAATAGATTCTGAATTCGATAAAGACTATGATTCTGGATATCATGATTTTAAAATTGGGGTTATGTTGAAAATGGCACGGGAGGAAGCCGGTTTAACTCAAAGTCAATTAGCAGAAAAGCTAAAAACTAAGAAAACAGCTATCTCTCGAATTGAAAATCATGCTGAGGATATCAAACTGTCTACTTTAGAAAAATTTGCCCAAGCTCTTGGAAAAACATTGGAAATTAAAGTCGCTTAAAATAATGATAGGCAGCGAACCTATGGGATAAGACGACATTATTAACGGAGGAAACAACTCAAATGAGGGTTCAAGTCCTTATGGCTAAAGAAAATTTCGTATTCGTACTGTTTTCTGTTTCTGAAAGCCGTACGGCTTTCGCAAGGGCCAATCGGGAGATTGGCGTGCCCGGGTCGGTCAGCGGTATGCGTTGCTTCTCACAGGGGTAGGGTCGCCCATTAAAGACCGTTCAATAGAAAAAAACATCTCTCCTCTTCTCAAATCAAAAAGTTTATTGTTTCTATCCGTTGTACCTGTATCCAATGCCGTGAACCGTGGTGATGATGGTAGGATTTGCAGGATCGTCTTCAATTTTCTTTCGAAGCTGGGCCACATGCTGGTCCAGGGTCCGGGTGTTGCCGAAATAGTCGATGCCCCAGATGGCGTTTAACAGAGTTTCCCGGCTGAGAACCTCGTCGGGGTGATCGTGGAAGAAAAGGAGAAGGTTCATTTCACGTTCGGAAAGGTCCAGGGTTTCGCCATTTTTGATCAGTTTGTAACTCTTTGTTTTGATGGTCCTGCCTCCGAAGGTAAAGCTTTCGGGTGTTCGTATCGTTTCTTTCTCCAAAGTCCGTTTGCTGCGCCGCAATACCGCTTCAATGCGGGCAAGCAGTTCATGGATACCGAAGGGTTTGGTGATGTAGTCATCGGCACCAAGCTTCAATCCCACCACCTTGTCGATTTCTTCTCCTTTGGCTGTGAGCATGATCACGGGCAGGATTTCATCTTTGGAGCGGATGATCCGGCAGAGATCGTAACCGCTTTTGCCGGGCATCATCACATCAAGGAGAATCAGACTGAAACGGTCCAATTCAAACGCCGCAAGGGCTGCGTTGCCGTCATGGGCGGCTGTGACGTCATAACCTTCACTGGTCAGGGTGTCCACAAGACCTTCCCTGATGTTGGCGTCATCTTCCGCCACAAGAATCCGTGTTTTCTTTAAAATGCTGCTCATGATTTTCCAATCCTTGCTATGAAACGGCTGCCGCCGTCTTTTTCAGGTTCGAAGATAAGATCGCCGCCAAGATCCCTTAAAATCCGGCGGGCAATACTTAATCCCAGGCCGGAACCGGCCTGTTCCGCCGTTAAGCTGTTGTCCACACGGTGAAACTTTTCGAAAATCAGC
>JBAZWJ010000126.1:0-8696 GCA_041660385.1 Desulfobacteraceae bacterium
CCGCAGCGGGGACTGCATAAAACACCGGTTCGTTTCTATTTAGAATTGCAACCGGTGCACCATCACCCTGCTGAAGCACAGCCATGGGGTTTTTTTTCAGTTCTGAAATCCCGGCACTGACATCTGCCAAAATTGGATGTGTAATAACCATTGTTAAATCCCCTTCAAATTCATGTACCTTTTTAATTAACCTAATAATAAACCAAAACCATGGTCGGATCAATTTAAAAGATCTTTTATAAGTATGTTTATAAGGTCCCCTAAGAAAGTGACACAAGTCCTGGGGACACACAAGTTCTGGAAACAGCTTACATAACTCAAAGACTGATTGACGAACAATTCAGTAGGGTGTCTGCCGAGCTATAAACTGAAGCGTTGCTGTCTGATTTGACGGATTAATTTTTTTTCAGCGAGACTGGCTAAGGCGATAAATCTTTTTCTGATACGTATTCAGCATATCCTCTTCAAACCGGGCATTTGAATCATAACTGCGCCCAAAGACGGGTTGCCATAAATCGATCTGCTCCATACACATATAAAAGAAAACAGAGTTCTTCCATGAATCGGGAAAGGCATGATAGAGAGAGGAGAAAAGCTCTTTTTTAATTTCAAAGGGATAGCTCAGTTTGCCGGCACAATCTTCCATGGGCATCTGCAAGATTGAGCTGTCCGGCATTCGCTCACGGATTCGCTTTAAAACCGGTTTGATAAAGGTCAGCGTCCCCAGAGAAACCATAACCACCTCTTCGGGCTGAAACGAGTCGGTCAAACGTAAAGCCAGAGATCGATAATCTTCCAGACAGCCTTCATACCAAACCATGGGGTGAAAATGAAACCCTACCGGACTGCCCAGATCCGCCATCATCCTGGCACTTTCAAGCCGTTTCGCTAAAGAAGTCGTCCCCTTTTCTTCATGGTCGATCACCGTTTGACTGTTGAGGGACCAGGTAAAAACCATATTAGCGGGCGGTTTGTTGCTCAGGAAGTAGTCGATTCGGGAACTTTTTGATTTCATCTCAAGAATCACATTTGGATGGTCTGAAGCAAACCGGCACAGAGAGTCCAGGAGTCCAAACCGGTTCCCCCACATCAGAGAATCAGACGATTGGCCTGTTCCTATATGATATTTTTTTTCAGGATCCAGTTCCAGAGTGTCCAGATGTGACATCAGATCGCTTATAAAACGAACCGTGTTTCCATGGTAGAAAGACTGGATGGAGCAATAGCTGCAATCAAAGCCACACTGCTGTACCGCATCCAACGTTTGCAGATTGCAACAGCGGGTTTTTTCAGAGGCAACCGGACACCGCCCCATAATGTTTCCCTGGAGTTTTACCTGTATTATCCGATCGTCTGGGAATGTCTGCTCATCGGTGGAAAACACGTTCAGATCTACATATCTCTTTTGCATGTTTTTCAGCGTTTCATAACCGTCCCGGAACTGCTGGAAAATCTTTCCTGCCGCCTGTTTCCCTTTTAACTGACCCACCGCGTCAGGTCTGTAAAATTGCTCAGGTGACCCTGCCTTCCAGCAGAGCATGTCAGCGCTGTATTCTGTCAGTATTTTAAATTGCTGATATGAAAACGGATAGAGTTCAGATATCGAGCGAAGCCACTGCTGACGATCCGCAGGGAGTTTATGAAAAAGGGTTATGTCTGAAAATTTATCAAATGCCATCTTTATCTTCATATAGAAAAAAGCAGGCTCAGTCCAGTGGTAGTATCAATGATAAACAGTGAGAAAGGATTATTTTTCAACATAGCGAATTTTCGATATATAAAGAACTCGCACTCCTTTTGGTGAAGAAAATTTGATTTCATCCCCCACTCGCTGTCCCAACAGTGCTTTACCTAAAGGCGAATCCATGCTGAGTTTTCCGTCAACAATATTAAACTCATCAGGTCCAACGATTCGATATTCGACCACTTCCCCTTCTTCATCCTCTATGGTAACGAAAGCACCAAAATATACTTTATCCTGATCGTCAGGAATACGATTGACCACAGTTATCCCGTCGAGACGTTTCGTTAAAAATCGAATCCTGCCATCAATTTCGCGCAAGCGTTTCTTGCCATAAATGTATTCGGCATTTTCGCTACGATCACCTTGTGCGGCAGCTTCCGCAACTCTATTAGTCACATGTGGTCGCTCAACGTTCCACAAGTACTGAAGCTCTTCAGTTAATTTTCGTGCACCTTCCGGGGTGATATATTTGGAACCTTGTTTAATTGGAGGACGCCATCTTCCCATTTTAAACTCTCAGTATTTTAAGGGCTATTTAATCCGATGCCATAGTTTTGATTGAACGAACTGGGCCATATCACCCCCTGCTCAACGTCTCGCCAAGATAGGTTTCATCCAGATCCGTGTGAACCGAAGATGGATTTTTGGTGGTGTACCACTGCTTGTAGGCGTAACCCCTGTCTGCATCAAGATCCCAGTTGCAGAACACTACATGGGAAAGGGGATGGGCGCCTGCGCCGACCTGGGCTTCAAAGTCTTTGATTGTAAATGATTTTTCCATCATCCAAGCTGCAAAATCAACTGCGTTTCCAAGGCTTTGCGGATTTGCGCCGTTGGGATTGGCAAAGGCGCGGCTTGAGGCAGGGTCTTTGGCTTCTGCGTAAAGCGTGGCCACCTCTTCGATTCCGGGAGACCACTGGGCGTCCTTGATATACCAGGATGCCCAGTGATCACTGGCTCTTTGGGGGAAATGGGTCACGGGTGCTTCAACTGGCGTTCCGGGAGGTTTCACCGCATCTCCCAGATGGTCGTGCTGTCTGGGGTAAGCCGAATTGCAGACAACCGGAAGAGATGCAAAATTGCATCCCCCAATAAGGGATGGTACGGTTTTTCCCGTGTGGAGAAGCACTTGACCTCTGGGATCATCTTTAGCATGGCTGGGGTCCGGGCAGACGTAACCGTTTAAAGCCAGAACAAAATGCATGTGCTGGTAAAGTTCGTAACAAAGGTATTCCACCAGATAAAGCACAGCCCGAACAACGGCGATCACCGCTTGGCAGGCCAGTTCCAGTAGAAGGTCCAGGGCGTTCACCAGGATGTCGAAGGTCCATTTTGCAAGTTCGCCGAAATAGGCCATCCATTCAGCCACATTTTCGAAAAAATGCTCCACGCATTCCCAGCTGAGACAGAACTCCGTATTTCCGATATCCGGCGGAGATGGGGGCGCTTCGAACTGACTGAGGATATCGTTCAGGGTATCGGCCACATCCTGATACCGTTCGTCAAGTCCCTCGGGCTTTTCCACATAAGAATCCCTTAGAATGGACGAGGTCACATAAAAGTTTTCGAATGTCTTGGTGATGTCTGTTTTGCTGAGCCATCCGGGCCGGGGGGGATGGGTGTCTCCCGTTGTGGTTGGATTTTCCGGGTATGTGGCTTTGAACGCATCGTGTATCAGATCCCTCAGCTCTTCGTTGAAGCTTTCCACATATTCGGATTCTGGATGGATCTTGCACACACCGTCATCCACCATGGCTGAAAGAAGTTCGGCATTCAGGTACTTGTTCGCATTTTTATTGTAATGATCAAGATATGTTGCTGAATCAATGAAGTTTTCGATGATCACATGACGTTGTGGATGAAGGCGGTACGGACCGCAGACAATGCGGTTCACGAAGGCATGGCCCACCGTGTCCGCCGCCACATGGCTGAGGTAACCCAGAGCATAGGCTTTTTTCATGTCCGTGTCGGCGAGCCTGATGAGGTTTTTGGCAAAAAGGCCTATGTTCCGGTAATGAAGCATGTCGAACCAGTACCACTCCCATTCCCTTTTTCCCATTTGATGAAGGGGTGTGAACAGATCGTCGAATATTTTATGGGAAAAACTCGGAACATCAACCGCATCGGTGATGATATCCACTCCTTCATCAAACCCTGCAAGAAGGGTGTTCTGAACGGCATTTTTCATCTTGGCTGCCGCGTCTTTCACGTCACCTACAAGATCGCCGAGGCATTCCATGGGCAGAATCTTTTCGATGGTATCCACCGTTTCCACAATGGGCGCGCCGTATGTTTCCAAGGCTTCTTCGATGGGGGCAAGGACGGCACTCACAGCGTCTTTCACCTCATAAAAAACCTTTTTCACAGCGCGAAAGTTGTTGATAAACTGAACGAAAAAGTTGAAGGCCTTGTATTCCGGCGAAAAAAACAGCAGATCAGGCCCGATGGCTCCCAGAAGAGCCGCGCCTTTGTGGTTAGAAAGAAGGTTTTTAATGGTGTCGTCAGTGACTTTTAAAGCCGCCTCTTCCAGAATGATCGAATGGACTCCGTATTTTGGCATATCAGATTCCTTAGTAGCCGTAGTAACCCGGATATCCCGGAGGTCTTATTCCATCGCAGTTGCCCAGATTTTTTCTGTCAGGTGAAAGCGCGCCAACCGCCTGAATGCTGTGGATGGGATCGTAAAACGGGTCGTAGCAGATGGCGATCGCTGCCCCTTCCGTTCTCTTTCGTATGTAACGCATAGGAAAACCCGTGATCTTTCCGGGATGAAGGGTGAAAGGACCTTTTCTTTCCCTTAATTCGCAGCTTGAAAGAGGCATTTGGCCCTGATGGGGGCCTTCGTAAAGCTCAATAACCAGATGGTGTGTGGTCTGGTTGCCCAGGTTGATCACCGGCACCACCACATCCACACTCTGGTTCACCTCGGGAACCTCAAACCAGAAACCATGGGGAGGATGAACAAAATCGGTCCAGGCACTTCCAGCCCAGTTCTGCCATTCAGGGGAATTTGGACTGTAGTCGTCGAGTTTGGGAATCACCAGATAGGGTGTGAGCTTGTCCACCGATTTCCGTGGAATGTAGTCAACCACCTGGACCATACTCTGACCCGGCGTAATGACTTCACCGCCTTTAGAACCGCAGCTTAAGGTGTAGCCGCCCATGGCAGCCAGAACCCCTGTCTGCACCATGAGTTTTAAAAATTCGCGTCTGTCCATGGATTCACCTTTTTACGACAAAACGGTTAATGATCGGAAATTCATGCGTTTCTAAAAACCTGGAACGGATGTTTTCCCTATGGATAATCTATTAATTTCAATGCGTTTTTATTTTAGAAAATGTAATAATTAAGATTACGTATGAATAATCAAAACCCTGAACAATGTCAACAGTACTTGTTGAATTCAGGGAACATCATCATAAATTCCGTGGGTATATCAATAACTAAGTGCGGTGTTCTCAGAACTCAGTTTTAATCGATTGTCAAGTAACAGTTTTTTGTATAAGTGTAAATCACCTGTCAGCTGATCACCAAGGTATCATTATAACAATGATGAAAGTATGATGGTGTCGTAAAAAGCCAAATGCGGCGTTATAGTGTTCTACCTTGCCATCATTCATAGGACGGAAAATAACTGTCAGTCGATGAACCGAATATTGAGGAGGCATACGTGTATTCACTAACCAGAAGATGGGGCGACCGACTCGCAATATTATTTTTTCTGGCCGTCCTGTTTGCAGGTTGCAGCGATGGAGGGAAAAATTCAAACCCCGAGAATGTTGTCGATCCGGCTCCCTTTTTATGGGGATAACCACACAGGCCGCCGTCACCTCTGAAAACGCTGAATCTCTCGCCATGTCAGGGTTTGATGGTGGAAACATCTCCTCCATCGTTAGCAGCATTCCCAAAACAAATCAAAACAACCGAAAAAATGCTCAGGTAAACCTTCCGGTCCTACAATTCGTTCAGATTCTCAAACAGTCGACCCGGCGGATAGAAATCCAAAAAAAAATCCTTCATGAAAGGGTTGTGGGTCGGAGAAGCCATTATCAGGTTGTAGGTGATCTATGCGGCACCGCCAACTACACTCTGGACATCAATGACGTCAACGGAAGCTTTTCCGGGACCATAGCCTATCTGGATTTTACCTCCGAGGGCGTTGTATTCGACGGAACAGCAACATTCGTGGCACAATGAACGCTGATAATCATGAGGTCAGCCGGTTGACCCTTTCGTTCAGCTCTCTTGAACTTGAATATCTCACGTCCACCTTTTCCCTCACCGGCTCTCTGTCCTGGGGAGAGAACACCTCCGAGTCGTACACGCACCCTTTCCATGAATATGGTTTTACTGAATCAGGAAACGGACAAGACATACTGGTACAATAACTACGAGATGGTTTCCGTTTCTAATTATTATGACATCGAACAGACGATCAGCGGTCGATATTATGACCATGACTTTGGTTTTATTGATCTGACAACTGCAACACCCCTTCGCTCAAACCACGGAGATCTCTGGCCTTCTCAAGGCATTTTAAATTTCGATGGAAGGCTTGATTCATGGGTTAGATTAAGATTTCTGGAACACACAATAGTGTTTGAAGTGGACACCGACGGAGATCAATCGATCAACTGGCAGGTTGAACGGGAATCAAATGTTCTTCCGCCTGCTTATATATTACCCGTAGCGGATGCCGGTCCCGATCAGAACGTAACAAAATGGACAAAAGTCCAGCTCGATGGCACTCAAAGCCGTGACCCCGACGGTGATCCTCTTTCTTATTCGTGGTCTATTGTTTCATGTCCCGAGAACGGCTATCCAGAGTTGGCCGATTCTAATACAGAAAAACCATTTTTTAAACCGAAACAAGTCGGCACATATGTATTCGGACTGCAGGTCTATGATGGTTATTCAGTTAGCCAGATGGATACAGTTACGGTTTTTGTACCCACAGGGATTCTTTACCCGGATGCGGTAGAAGAATAATGGCATTACGGGGTTTACGGTTCAACCATTGGCACGGAAAGAAATCCGAACGGTGGTCGTGGTCCCCTCGCTTGATGACATGGCCATAGACGATCTTGATGGTGATGCAACCCTGGAAATCGTTGTCAGTGATGGTATTGGGGTTTCTGTTTACAATGCCGACACCGGAGCCCTTGAATGGAGCATCAGCAATGGCGGAGGTCGTTCGACGGCCATTGGAAATGTGGACACTGACCCCGGTAAGGAGGTTGTCACTACGACTTATAGCGGCAAAGGCTACGTTTTAAACGGCAGTTCGGGGGCAGTCAAATGGGAATACGCCGATAGTTTTGGCGAATTTTTAAAACTTGGGGATCTGGACAGCGACGGAATGATGGAGATCGTCTGTGTTAAAAGCTGGTCAACAATGATCACTGTTTTCAATGCGGATCTCAAAGCCATGAGCTGGGAATTCCAGAATCCATATTCCATTTACGCTATTCAGATCTTGGATTCCGATGATGATGGCATACAGGAAATAATCTTTGGAGACGGTGATGTTCACGCCCTTGATGTTCAAACCCGTAAGGAAAAATGGTTTGTCACCAATCCGAGAGATTTTTGCACAGGGATCATGATGGGCGATGTGGATCTGGATGGCCAGAAAGAACTGATTTGGGGTTCGGACAGATTATTCATCGTGGATGTTGTTTCGGATTCAATTGAATGGGTTAGTCAGCATTTTTATGGACTGAGCGCCCTTGACGTGGGTGATGTGGATGATGATGGCGAAGATGAACTGGTCATGGTTTCTGAAAAGAGCCTGTACGGAAATGATGAGGGAATTATTTATATCTTCAATGCCCGGACATATGCTCTCAAGTATCAGAAAAAGCAGGAAGTCAATGATCGGTTTGTTAATAACCGTAATGTTAAGATTGGTGATGTGGATGGTGATGGGAAAAATGAAATCGTTTTAATCACATCTGACAGTACAGGGTCCTACAGCAGTGGCCTCATCCAGGTTTACGAAGGTTCGACATGTTCTTTGAAAAAACAAAGCCAGATTGTTGAAAGCGATTCATACTCGGCCATGGCCCTGGGTGATCTGGATGTCGATGGAAAGGTGGAAATTGTGGCCGGAGCTGAAGGACATCTTGTGGTTTTAGACGGCGCCACGTTGCTTGAAAAATGGAAAAGTGTGGATTTGCGAAACCCCTTGGGTGATGTGTACGATATTAAACTTGCTGATCTGGACAAGGATGGCCATGGGGAAATCATTGCCTCGATGACCGATAAACGTCTGATTGTTTTTGACGGGGTGAGTCATGTCCTCAAACAGATGATCGAAAGCCCTGCACGAGCCCTGGGGATCGTCGATGCGGATGGGGACGGTTTTCTTGATGTGCTTGTAGGACGGGAAGACGGTCTGATCGATGTCTATGATGGCTTGACTTTTGCTCTTGAGGATACGGTCTTTACTTTCAATATAGCACCTGTTGACGCTCTTTTTTATCGCAGATCTGGACGGAATGGGGTCTGAAGAATGGCTTCTTTCTGCGGAATCAAATTGTAGCAGGTCACACAAATTGCGAACTTGGCCTTTAGCCAGCGCATTGACCGGGCAACAGTCGGTGCCTTGCGAGCCAGGTGAGCATCCCACAATCGCCAATCCAGATTAGATCTTTCGACATACGCTGTATTAACAGTCTTGCTTGGCGACTTCTCTAATCGCGATAGTACGTGATCCTCGCTACCGTGGACAATCTTGCGTTCGACCTTGATAACCTTTGCACCCAAGCGCGTCTTATGAACCGTTGCTTAGTCAAGGTCTGCATCAATCCCGCTCTTGATTCCTTGGGCGCCCGGGCTTACCTGTAGGTTCCTGTGCAATCTGCTTATGATACAACTCGGCCAATACTCTTCCGTTTTTTTATAAACGTCCATAACTCATCAAGTTGTACTTCTGTCATTTCCAATGAG
>JBAZWJ010000127.1:0-3014 GCA_041660385.1 Desulfobacteraceae bacterium
AGGTCTTAAAAAATATCTCGAATATGAAACGGAAGAAATTATAAAAATCGGGCATCGCGAAAAATTCAGCAATCAATAATTAAAGTGAAAGCTTGCATCAGGCCCGGCTGAGCCGGGCGAAACAATGCTCCCAGGCAGGAGCCTGGGAGTATTGAATAACTACAACATCTCCAATCTATTGACCCAGTCCCTGTCCCTCACAACCCGGCCTGCTTTTTTATCTTGATCTTTGCAGGGGTTTTGATAGGTGTTTCCAACGTAAAATAATTCACCATGACATTTTTAGGGAGACTGAAATGAAAGTAAAACATCTGCTCGTCATCGTTCTCGTTCTTGGCCTTTTCCCCGCCTGTAAATCCATGCTGACCATGATGACCCCCAAGGCTTCTCCTGAAATGGTGGCCATGGTCATGGACAATGCCGAGAAAATCCGTTTTTCTCCGGCAAAAAAACTTGGGAAATCAAAATCAGGACGCATGCCCCTCAAAGCGGGCCAGTGGGTCACGACGCTAATGACAAACAAAGATGCAAGTGCCAACGTCACCCTTTCAACCACCCGGATTTTAAGCGTTACCGGAAGCACCGTACTGATCGAAACCGAGAGTTATTCAGCTCTGGACAAAGGCCAACGTCAGCTTGCCCAGATCACCTTTGCCAACTATCCTGTTAAAGGATCACTCTCATACTCCCAGTCTGAATACGACTCCACCATCAACAACATCAAAATCGTGAAGCTCGTCACAAAAAACGGTGACCAGCCAGCCCAGGAAATACCGGAACAGTTTCTTATCATGTCACAGGGTATGGCAAAAAACATCGCTGCTGCTGCCGTAAGAACCGGAGATATGATCACCGATTCATGCAAAACAGACTACCTTGACTCATCCCTCTGCTATTCCTTTAATTATACCGTAAGTGTCATGGGGATTACCCGTTCCGGCAAATCCGTCACCCACAGTGAAGTCCCCATCAATGGCCTGATTCATATGGACAGTGAAGACATGGTTCAGGAAACCATTGCTTTTGGTACATCTGGGGCAAAGGCTCAATTTTGATATACAGAGCACATGAAATAAAATACCGTAGGGTGGCTCGCCCACCCTACATACGTAACTAATATTTGCTCTATGAATAAATTAAGACACAATCCGGTATTCATTTATTCGCCTCCGGTTTCATCCGTTCGGTTTTGCATCAAATTGCTATAAAGAATCAATTCCGTTTACATAAGACGAAACGTTGTAGGGGCGACCCGCTGGTCGCCCAAACCGATATACAATAAACGTTTAAGGCTATGCGAACAGGGCGACCAGCGGGTCGCCCCTACAGTCATCGAAAAAATTAAACGCTATAATAAAATTTCTTTAAGGAAACGGCATTGTATATCGAATTTGTAATTCGATGGGTTACGCTCTGCTTCACCCATCCTACAGGAGGCACACCGTAGGATCTATGCCGATCCCTAAGGCCGTAGGGGCAGGTTCCAAACCTGCCCTTCCCCATTCCGCCGCATAATTCCGGGCGGGTTTGGAACCCGCCCCTACAAAAACGAAATTGACTGTGGATGGGTAAGCGAGAGCGTAACCCATCAGTGTCATCTTGAATGCAACTTGAAAAAATAATAATATCCAGGTGTCAATGATGATCAATCAGGAAAAATCAAAACAAATCCTATCGTTTCTCGTACGATTCATTTTGCCCACGGTTGTCACCATCGCGCTTTTTCTAACGGCTTTTTTTTCAATAATCATCCCCACCATTGAAAAAAACAGTCTGGACAGAAAACGGGAGATGATCCGTGAACTGACAACGTCCGCATGGAATATCTTTGCCAAACTGGACAATGACGCCCAGATGGGGCTTATCTCAAAAGAGCAGGCCCAGAGTCAGGCCATCGACCAGATTCGCAATCTCCATTATGGCCGTGAGATGAAAGACTATTTCTGGATCAACGACATGCATCCCCGCATGGTGATCCATCCGTACCGGGCCGATCTCAATGGCAAGGATCTCACCACATACACGGATTCGAACGGAAAACGGATTTTCCAGGAAATGGTGGAACTCGTCAAAAAAGACGGTGACGGATTTGTGGAGTATATGTGGCAATGGAAAGACGAGAAAGGCCGCATCCTCCCCAAAATTTCCTATGTAAAAGGGTTTGCACCATGGGGATGGATCATTGGAACCGGCATTTATGTGAATGACGTCAAGGTTGAAATCGCCGCCATCACCAAAGATCTGATCACCATTTCGTTCTCCATCCTTCTGATCATTGCCCTGATCCTTGCCTATATTGCCAATCAGAGTTACAGGGCTCTTCAGGAAAGACAGCTGGCCCTTAACGCCCTGCGCGAATCGGAGGAAAAATATAGAACCCTTGTTGAATCCGCCGCAGAAGGTATGTTCATGGCGCTTGAAGGTTCGCTGATGTACGCCAACCAGACCATTGCCGAAATGCTTGAATACTCCAAAGAAGAGCTTGCAGGCATGAAGGTTGAGGATATTTTCATCAGCCTTGAAGATGCGGATGATCACCATTATATTCAGGATCTTATCAAAGGCAATCCCGTACCTGAACGATTTGAGGTACCCCTCAGAACAAAATCCGGATCGATTCTTGATGTGGCTCTTTCCGCAACCCAGATATCTCTGGGCGGGAAAACCGGTTACATGGCCGTGGTATCAGACATCACCAATCGGAAAAAAGCCGAACATGAACTGGGCGAAAGTGAAGAAAAGTTCAGAACCATGGCCAACAACCTCAATGTGGGTTTTTTCCGAATGACAACAGGAAAAAACCCAAGATTTATTGAAGCCAACCCCGCTCTTGTGGAGCTTTTCGGCTATGAATCCAAAGAAAGCCTTCTTTCCACTCCGGTCACAAACCTTTATCACAATCAGGAAGAATACAAAAATCTCGCCCCCAAAGCTGATGAAAGTGGGCTGAGGCGTGAAGTTGTGAAGTTCAAAAAGAAAGACGGCTCTCTTTTCTATGCGTCCATCTGGGGTGT
>JBAZWJ010000127.1:3024-8425 GCA_041660385.1 Desulfobacteraceae bacterium
TACGGATAAACATTGATGAAAAATTCCAGTATTTTGACGGAATTCTCGAAGACATCACCGAAGTGGTGACCCGGGAAGAGGAAAACAAGCGTCTGATCTCTGAAATGCAGTCCACCCTGATGTTCTTTAATCAACGGGTTGAAAACCTTAATGTATGCAGCGTTGCCGTCTGCGCTCCTGGGCTTCCTGTGCAGGATGCGGCTTTGATCATGGAGAAACAGGACACGGACATTCTTCTTGTCCGCAGTGATGATCACAAGGATCTGGGCGTTCTGACCCATCATGACCTGAGAAAGGCGCTGATTCAACAAGAAAGCCCTTCCGGCATACCCGTTTCAGCGATTATGTCCAAGGGTGTCATTTCAGTGCCGGGCCAGTCATCTGTTTTTGAAGCATGGCATACGATGATGAACCACTCCGTCTCCCATCTGTTCATTACCAACAACAACGGGATGATCACAGGGGTGCTGGATGGAGATGACGTTCTTGCCATACAGAATTACTCCCCGACGGTTCTGCTATGCAAAATCAGGGATGCCAAACACCCCGATGACATCATCAACCTGAAAGCCATCATGCCCTACCTGATCACAACGCTGGTTGAATGTGGCGCAAAACCCCAGAATATCAACCATCTCACCACGTTGATGAGCGATACCATCCTTCATAAATTTATTGAATTCGCCATTGAAGAATTAGGCCCACCGCCTTCCTCATATTCATTTATCGTTTTCGGCAGTGAAGGCCGCGAAGAACAGACACTCCATACCGATCAGGATAATGCCATTGTCTATGAGGATGTGGCTCCGGACAAAGCGCGGGACGTGGGCGTCTATTTCCTTTCCATGGGGAAAAAAGTCTGCACATGGCTGAACGATGCGGGGTATTCGTTCTGTTACGGAAACAATATGGCGATGAACCCGGAATACTGCCAGCCTTTATCCATCTGGAAACAGTATTTCAGCAAATGGGTTTTCACAGGATCGGCCGAGGATCTGCTGCGGACAAAAATATTCTTTGATTTCCGTACCGCATACGGCGATGAAGCTTTTGAGCATTCGTTGAGAGAGCATTTGAACCAGATCGTACCCGACAATTCCAGGTTTTTTCAGATGCTTGCCCGGAATATCCTGCCCATGGCACCGCCTGTGGGCCTTTTCGGCAATTTCATTGTGGAATCCTCCGGTGCCAACAGGGGGTCCTTTGACATCAAAAGCTCCATGATGCCCATTGTTGACTTCGCCCGTATTTACGCTCTGAAAAATAAAATCAAAACATCGAACACCATCAAACGGCTCAATGCCCTGCGCGAACTGAATATCCTGACGGAACTGAATCACCAGGAGATGGTCCAGGCATACAGTTATCTCATGCAGATACGGCTCCGCATTCAGGCTGAAGCCGTATCCAATCGAAGTAAAGATCCGAGCAATTACGTATTTCCCAAAACCCTTACGTCCATTGAGCAGAAATTGTTAAAAGAAATATTTGCTCAAACCAAAAACTTCCAGGTGCGGCTGAGCTATGACTTTACCGGACAAGCAGGCAGCCTCTGATGATACTTATCGTTTCCGACACCCACTGCTATTACGACATCGTAAACCAGCAGATTGAGTACGCTGAAAACGTTCTTGGCCATTCGATTTCATGTGTCATCCATCTGGGTGATTTTGGAATCTACAAGGCCCAGTTGAGCGACTATTTCAAGAAAAAGAAAAAAAGATTTCTCAAACCCCTTTACTGCATTGACGGTAATCATGAAGACTTCAAATCCCTCCATAAACTTGTCAATAAATATAAAGATTGTTTCACCTATCTTCCCCGTGCATCGGTCCACACGATAGAGGGATACCGATTCCTTGCCCTCGGCGGCGCTGCCTATATGGATGCCATGATTACGGAACGGGGATCGGTGATCACCCATCAACAGATCAATGAATGCCTTGCTGTTCCAAAAGAAGCGGTGGATATCATCATCACCCACGACTGTCCGGTAGGGATAGGAGTTCCCAGCAGCCGCGGATTGGAACACTTCGGAGAAACCGGCTTTCCGGGAAGCGAAGAACTTGTGGCCCATTTTAAACCGAAAATGTGGCTGTTCGGCCATCATCACAAATGGTTTCACACAAAGGATTCCCATACGGCCTACTACGGCGTCAGCGGCATCTGGAAAGGATTCGGCCTGCTTGATGACAACTACAATTTGTCCATGGTTTCAAATAAGGTGGCGTGGAAGAAAACGACATTTTTAGAACGATTTCTGATTGCCTTGAAGATTATTCATCCTGATAATCCGGAGCATAGATAGGCTTTTTTGGTCGGTACAAACCTCAACACTTAGCGATAGGTCTTTTTGAACATCGAACATCGAACGTTCAACATCGAACATTGAATAATGGCATAACCACCTCAGTATACTTGTAGTGATTCGTTCAGATAACGGACCTTACTTGATCCAGAAGTTTCATAACCCTCCATTTCCGGCGGTGAAAAGTGACTCCAAGGGTCCATACGATTTTTTTGTGATGCATAAAAAATTTATACAAAAGCCATACATATCAATGTCTGCATTTACATTTTCCGGGTATGCAGTATGAAATCATATAATTAATAACGCATCAATTTGGATTTATTACACATTCAAGAATTATACAAATCCGTCCATATCGGAAAGCCGGTATGCACAATATTTCGGAATGCCTGTTTATCTGTATGAAATCGTATAACTAATCGTGTATCACACTGATAATTTGATGTTTAATGCATGAAAAATTTTTCCTGATATTCGGAATGCCTGTTTTTCCAATATTTCGGAAAGCCGGTTATCACTTGAGACAAAAGCCGGTACAAAAATCAAAATCCATTTGAATTTAAAAGGAATGTGGTGTATCACATTTTAAAATCCTTTCCGTGAAAACAGGCGAACGGAAAATGTCTGGTTATCGCCTGTTTTTCCGGACAACAAATCGAACATATAATTTAGTGTTTTGTTATAATTTAATATTATTTATTGTTCGACAATATCAAACGTGCATACCGGCAAAATGACCGGTTAATAACAATGTTCGCTTTACACACAACTATGATTAAAAGATTGAAAGAAATAGTTTCTGACTTGATAAAGGCAAATGTCTATATCTCATTTGCAACTAACTCCGTTGCAATAATGCCAGACATGGAAAAATCAAAGGCACCATGGAGAATCTGGATTGATCCTCCTTGGAGGTTTCTTGAAAATAAAAAACCTATCATGTCTTCGATAGATTGTCCTTGGCATGGTGATTTTTCCTCGGAGGCTGAGTATCAATCAGCTTTCATAAATTGGTGCAAACGTATTGGCCATCCTTCAAAAAGAATAAAACTATCTTTTGTTAACGATAATCCAAACGATTTGATAATTGAATTTGATGATGGAACAGAAATGCAAGTATTTGTATCAGAACCTACAGAAGAGTCATGGTATTATTGTGACCGTGTCAATGGTAAATATTTAGTCGTATCTGGCTGCGGTGTTAAAGAAGAAACAGACGAAAGCGAACAATAAATTCCAGTGGGACCGGGCGGGGGCTCAGTGTTTCGGGCCTGCGTTTCACTTGCAAGCTTTTACTGTTCATCAGTCAGCGTGGCTCACCGCCGCCCGGCTCCCTGAATTTCAGCGTTACATTTTAAAAGCTGAACAGATATGAAAAGTTTTTACAAAACTATACTTCATAAAGGATATTATAATGGGATTAATTGATAGTTTTTTGGACAAGACAATAACACTTGAGGTGCCTGACCAAGACGGGAATTTAGTGAAACGCAAAATCAGCAAAAAAAAGTTTGATCAATTAATTGAGAATAGAACTATTGTTAAACCCAATATGGTCAAATCCCACATTTTAAGTCCAGGTAGTGGCTATACTACTGAAGACTGGCTTATTGGCAAAGATATTTCAATGGACGAGGTTGAGTATATAGCTACGGATTCATTAGAAATTTATGTTCTTATATATTATAGTGATGGCAAGCCAGAAACTCTCCTTGTAACAAAAAACGTTTGGGATAAACAGAAAAATATTTATGAGATGATTGATAGAGGAGAAGATCCTCAGGAAGCTCAGAACTCTCTCGCAAAAGAAATGGAAAAATCTGAGAAGCCACAAATAATTAAAAGATCAAGCCAACAATAAATTTTTGAACTAACAAAATGACTAATCAAACCCTTCAGAAACAAAAGGAACAGAAGATACTTTCATACTTTTTGGATATGTACGAAAAGCTAACGAGCAAATCTTTTCAAATTATTGAAAGCTCGGAAAGACCAGATTTTTTGTTATCAGATGAAAATAATAACACTTTAGGATTGGAGCTAACTCAAATAAGACGAGGCCATCCTGAGGAATATGATTGGGACACAATTATCGAGAAGCGTACTTACATGAGGCTTGAAGATGCCTTAGAAATGCTTCAAGAAATTGTAGAAAAAAAAGAACAAAAAAGGAGAGAGCCCGATTGGAATTTTCCTAAAAATAGTATTCTTTTAGTTGAATTTTCAGATATCCCACTGAATAATATTCTAAATTATATTAATGAAGAAAGACTTCCTGACATTTATTCGAGCGGCTTTTCCGAAATTTGGCTAATAGATCTATCAGGCATTGAAGTATTTGGAGATATTGAACTATTTTGTGTTAAGCCAGCATGTTATGAAGGCTATTATCCAAGAGAATTTCAAAAACCATTTGGGTAATTGAAAGCAACATATTGAGTTTACAAAATAATAAAATGTAACAATTCATTCCAGTGGGACCGGGCGGGGGCTCAGTGTTTCAGACCGGTGTTTCACTTGCAATCTTTTACTGTTCAGCAGTCGGTGTCGCTCCTCGCCGCCCGGCTCCCTGAATTCAGGCGTTCCCATGGTCCAAATTTCACGGTTTTGATATTTTAGTTTTGCTCTTTCGGTAGTTCGAATATAAAAAGAAACGAATTGGCCCGTCAGGGTGGTTCGCTATCTGACGTCTTTCTCGGCTTTGAATCGGTTTCTCAATCAGGGCGGCCCGCCTGCTTTCGGCTTTCTCGGCTTGGAAACGTTTCTCCCATGAGGGCGGTTCTCAGTTTCAGGCCGTTTTCACAGTGCGAGCAGTTTTCACAAACTCCGTCTCATGTTTGAGACGTCGATGATGAGATGGGAACCATTCATTCCAGCAGGACCGGGCGGGGGCTCAGTGTTTCAGACCTGTGTTTCCCTATTAACTTTTATCGTTCAGCAGTCGGTGTCGCTCCTCGCCGCCCGGCCCCTGAATTTATCGTTAGGGTGCGACACGAAGTCGCACGATTGGCTGTTTGGCGGGCTTCGTCGGCCCTGACCAAACCCGGCATTCTCCTGCCGGTACCCTAGGCGGCATGCCTTGGCCGGTGC
>JBAZWJ010000128.1:0-8135 GCA_041660385.1 Desulfobacteraceae bacterium
TGTTCAGACTACTGTTTCAGGTTATGATGTGCCTCCATCATATCTTGAAACAGTGACCAGTATATTTTTTCGGATTTATTACAAAAGAAAAGTAAATATTAATTATTTGGATAACTGTTTGAAATAAAGTGTAAATCAACGTAAACACACTATAAAGGAGCCGTAATACATGTTCAAAGAAATGAAGCTTCAAGCCAAGCTGCTTATCATCGGGTGTTTGATGGTGGCTGTCCCGCAGTTTATCGTAGTAGTCATCACTCTTATTGAAAACGTTCTGGTTTTGAATAATACGGTGAAGGAGACAACCACACTGGCGCATTCAGATCTGGATCATATCGTGCAATCCACTTACGGTCTGGTTAAGTCTCATCAGGACGTTAATGAGATAAGTATCAAAAATTCATTGAATGTGGCCCGCGACATCGTTTCAAGAAGCGGCGGCTTTTCTTTTGGTCAAGAAACGTCAAGGTGGGAGGCGGTCAATCAGTTTACGAAAGCATCTACTGTTGTTGAACTGCCTCGAATGAATGTTGGAGGTTCCTGGCTTGGTCAGGTGTCCAATCCTAAAGTTAACGTTCAGGTGGTGGATAAGGTTCGTGAGCTTGTCTCCGTGACGTGTACGATATTTCAGCGAATGAACGCTTCAGGCGATATGCTTCGCGTCGCCACTAACGTGGTCAAAAAAGATGGAAACCGTGCAATCAGTACCTATATCCCCAGTGTTGGAGCGGATGGCAAACCAAACCCTGTGGTTACTGCTGTTATGAAAGGTGAGACCTTTGTCGGAAAAGCATTTGTTGTCGACGCCATGTACATTACCGCTTATGAGCCTATCAGGGATGCCACCAATCGAATCGTGGGAATGCTTTATGTGGGTATTCCTATGGAAAGTGTAAAAAGTCTCAGACAGTCGATCATGAATATCGTTGTGGGTAAAACCGGTTATGTGTGGGTTATTGACAGCCAGGGCAACTATGTGATCTCGAAGAATGGCGAACGTGATGGCGAAAATATTTTTAACTCTAAAGACGAAGACGGGTTGTTGTTTATTCAGGAAATGATTAAAGAGGCAAAGGCCCTTAAACCCGGCGAGATTGGTGAACACCTCTATCCCTGGAAAAATCCTGGAGAACCGGAAGCTCGGATGAAGGTGTCGAAAATTATTTATTTTGAGCCCTGGGACTGGGTCATAGGCGTTGGTTGTGCAGAAGAAGAACTTATGGCCTCCGTTATAAAAATTAAATCAGCTACGATAAGAAGTGCAATCATGTTGTTTTTCATTTTTATTGCTTCTATAGGCGCAGCAGTCTGGGTGTGGACGATAATTGCAAAACAGATTACCCAACCGATAATCCAGCTGATCGACGCAACAGAACGCATGAGCTTAGGTGAAATGGATATAAAAATTGATGTCAGCGGAAAAGATGAAATTGGAGCGCTTGCTCAGGCTATTAACCGTATGCAGACCAGCTTGAAACTGGCTATGACGAGAATGATGCGAAAAGATAAATAAGGCCATTGGGTTTATAATAAAAATAAAACCCCGGGACACGCAACGTATGTCCCGGGGTTTTTTATCATTAGATTAATCTGAACTATAATAGATCTGTTTTATCTCAGAGAATAATTTACTTGTTCATTAATTGCTCAATCATCTTCGCTTTGAATTCTTTACTCTGAATTTCGTCCGGAATCTCTTTGGCGACCATATGAATAAAATCTTTGGCGATGATTTTTGGTATATTGTCAGCATCCAGTTTCAAATCTTCCAATACATCTTCAAATATCATGGTTCCAATCGGGCCGACGATGGCGATTAAATTTTTCCTGATCGTGTCGCAGAATGTCTTATCCATGCATTCGTAGTTTTCAACGATCTTAATGATCTTTTGCTTGTGAAGAGACGTAATTTTCTGTTTTAAGATTGTCGGATTGATATTCAATTCT
Organism: Desulfobacteraceae bacterium; assembly: GCA_041660385.1. Classification (GTDB taxonomy): domain Bacteria; phylum Desulfobacterota; class Desulfobacteria; order Desulfobacterales; family Desulfolunaceae; genus DYJE01. Next base: position 1,948 of record JBAZWJ010000128.1, read on the forward strand.
TTTACAATTTGTCGGGCTGATTTGTTCTGTTCAATCAACGCCAGAATTTGCAGATCCACGCTATCAAGGGGAATCTTTTTCTCAATAAAAGACCCTGCAATTTTAAAATAGTAATCAGATTGATTCGCTTGATTCTCTTGATTCGCCATTCCGAAAATCCTATGGGTAACATCATGTTGTTAATAAAAAACAAAAAAAGCCCTTTGCAACGCAGGCAAACAATACATCGAAATAATAATTTAAAAAAAATATCGGATAGTTAATAAAGATTCTACCGTGTATAGAGAATTTTTGTATAGCATCAAAGATATGGTGTGTCAAATACAGATACTTCTGTTCATTACGTTTTTAGTTCTTTTGTGCAAGTACGTGGTTGACAGTTTGAAATGAACAGTGTTAAATTAACATCGTTTATGCTTAAATAAGTAGATAAAACATAAAGGAATAATTATGCCCAAGATGCTGAGAGCCCCTGAAGAAGTGGATGCGGTCAAACAGAAGATTCTCGAAACAGCTCTGGACCTGATGTGTGAAGATGGGTTTGACTCACTGTCCATGCGCAAACTGGCTTCACGGGTTGGAATGACGGCGGCCAATATCTATAATTATTACGAGAACAAGGATGAACTTTACCTTGTGATACAGACTAACGGATTTCGCATGCTTGTGGAAAGATTCACGGAAATCGCCGGATTTAGCTGCGGACATGGTGATAAAATCCGGCAGATGATGCGTGCCTATGTGGATTTCGGCACAGATAATCCGGATTACTACGAAATCATGTTCAGCAGGAATACCCCGAAATTTACAGATTACAGAGGAACACCCATGGAAGCCGCTGCGACGATTGAAAAGCAGACCGCGCTTAAGGTTGCTGACATCGCATGCAGAACGCTTCTGGAATTCCGAAATGCGGGCAGCATGATTTCAGATGATGATGCCCATTATCTGACCATTCTGGCCTGGAGTACGCTTCATGGGATCGTCAACCTCTACAACAGTCGGGTGCTTCAAGAAACAACAGACGACGCGGACAGGTTTATCGAACGGTTTCTGGATGATCTGATCCGGCATTTTGTAGCTCACGCTTGAATGATATGACCAGCTAATCAAGGAGTAAATCATGCCTTTCCCAATTCATGCCATGCTGTCGACTTTGCTTGTTAGCCCTAATCCATCCTTCAAAATTCGGGGAAAACGGATAATTTATAACTCTCTCACCCATGGCCTTTTGTCTGTTATGGCTCTGATGTTCAACAAGAGACCTTCGTTTCGCCCTTATCTGAAAAGCGTGGATGGCTGGATTGATTTTACCATTGGGTTTCAAACGGACGACCGGGGTGTATGTCAGGCCGCTGTTTTCAGGCAGGGGAAAATGTCCGTATTAAACAGAATTCCTGAAGACGCCGATGCGGTTCTGGAATTCCGGGACGAACGGGCACTGATGGAAATGCTCCGGGTAACGCCCAACGAAGTGCTCAATCTGATTCTTAAAAATCGCATGGTTCTGAAGGGAAATCTCACTTGCCTTCAGCTTTTCAATTATCTGGTTTCTCTTCTTGTGGGGAATAAACATCAGAAGATGCTTGAAAAAGGACATCTCAAGGACATCCGGTCGCGGAAGGTGATGTATGATCAGGCCAACCCGGCGTTGTCCGCCGAACTTCTGGCCAGACGCCATGTCAGAATGAAAGCCAGCCAGATTGATTCCGGTGTTGTTTATCTGGAAGATCCCTATCTTTCCGATGTTTGTCTTGAGGATTTTCCGCGCATGAAAGAATTCCACGAACGATATTTCAATATTAAACCCGAAATCTGCTGTGAACGGGCCGAGCTTCTTACGATCTGGCACCGGGCAAACGGCTTTGAGACAGACACGGGCGGGAAACCCTGGAATCACCAGCTCCGGCAGGCGTTATCTTTTTGCCACGTGATGAAACACAAAAAACCGATCATACGGACGAACGATCTGATCGCCGGGACAACCACAACCCAGGACACCATCGGCGTTGTGATCTACCCGGACGCCCAAGGAACCATGGTGTGGGGTGAACTGGGCTCCATTGAAAAAAGACTGCTTAATCCCTACGCTATTTCACAGGAGGCTGTGTCAAGGCTTCATCACGACATTTTTCCGTTCTGGATGAACAGAAATTTCAGGGAATGGGTCAGAACAAAGCACCATCATCCGTTATGCCAGAGGATTGAGGAACGCTGGGTGGCCTATTTTGTCTGGAAATCCGTTGGTGTCTCCCACACCATTCCCGATTTTTCGACATTGCTTGAGAAAGGGACTTCCGGGGTCATCCGGGAGATTGACGATGCATTGGCAGCTATCGGTAAGGATGTTGAAAAGCGCACTCCCCTTGTTTCCATGCGACTTGCCCTGGAAGGCTTGGATGCTTATGCGGTGAACCTGACCAGTCAGGCAGAGCAGGATATGGCCGGGGAAAGCAGCTCCCTGCGGCGATCTGAACTTGAACGGCTTGCAACCATCTGCCGGAATGTCCCCAGGCATCCGGCCCGGACTTTGGATGAAGCAGCCAATGTTCTTAATATGGTGTGGATCGCTCTGAATATGGAAAACGCCAACACCGGCCTATCCTTCGGGCGGCTGGATCAGGTGCTTCAACCGTATTATTTACATGACATGGCCCGACTGGAAACGGAGTGGGAAAAACAGAATTATATCTGTCACGCCATTGAATTGATCGGTTGTCTTTTTCTCAGATTTTCAGATCATCTTCCCCTGTCACCGGATATAGGAAACTATCTGTTCGGCGGAGCTTCTTCCACACAGGCCCTGACCGTGGGTGGTGTGACCCGGGATGGGAAGGACGCGGTGAACGACATGACCTACATCATGATCAAAGCCGTTGAGATGCTGGGCTTGCGTGATGTGAATCTCAACGCACGGTTTCACCCGGAAGTGAACAGTGAAACCTATTTGACACGATTGTGTGAAGTCAATGTGATCACCGCCGGGACGCCATCCCTTCATAACGATATGGCTGTTTTTAAATCCCTGGCTCAGCACGGCTACCCCATAGAAGACATCAGAGACTGGTCCGCCACGGGATGCGTGGAGCCCACCATTTCAGGCAAACACATGGGGCATACGGGTTCGATTCTTTTCAATCTGGTGGCTCCGCTGGAAATGGCTTTGAACGACGGTGCGCACCCTCTGATGGGATGGAAAGTCGGACCTTCCACCGGTCGTATCGAGGCCGGTGATTTCCAGACCTTCGACGATTTTTTCAGCGCCTTTGAAATCCAGCTTCGTTTTATGATCGGCCAGGCCGTGACCTTCAACAACATGCTGGCGCAGATTCACGCCGAATACAGGCCAACCCCGTTTCTCAGCGCTTCCATGCAGGGTGCTGTTTCAAACGCCAGGGATGTGACTCAGGGCGGGGCAGTTTACAACAGCTCCGGCACTTCCAACATCGGTCTTTCCGACGTGATTGATTCCCTTGTTGCCGTAAAACATCTTGTCTACGACACGAAAAAAGTGACGTTCCGGACGATGAAGCAGGCCATAGACACTAATTTCGCCAATGATCCGACCCTTTTGACCTTGATTTCAAGATATTCGCCGAAATTCGGTTCAGGTGATCCCCAGGCCATGGACATGGCCTGTCGCGTAACGCAGCTGATTCACGATATTCATAAATTCCACACCAATTACAGGGGAGGGCATTACACCACCGGATTCTGGTCCATGTCCCAGCATGTGGCTTACGGTTCTCTGTCAGGAGCTCTTCCTTCAGGTCGGCTCATGGGCAAGGCGTTTACTCCCGGTCTCACACCCCATCCCTCGGCATCAAAGAATTTCCTCGACAATCTCCGAGATGTGGCACGGCTGGACCCAACGAATATGGACAACAACATTGCCTTTAATGTCAAGCTGAACCTGAATCCGTCCGAGTCCCGGGAAAAGAGTGTGGATATCATGGCATCCTACGTCAAAGCCTATTTCAACATGGGAGGCATGCAGCTCCAGTTCAACATGGTCACATCCCAGACTCTGAAAGACGCCATGGCCAATCCCGAAAACTACAAGCACCTGATGGTGCGGATTTCAGGGTACAACGCCTATTTCGTCACCTTGAACAGAGATATCCAGATCGAACTTGTGGAACGGGCGGAGTATGAGCTTTCGTCGGAATAACCCGCCGGGCACGCCAATCTCCTGATTGGCACAAACGAAAGCCAAAGGCTTTCAAAAACCAACAATAACCCAACATCAAAACCACAAAAATACAATAATAAATATCAAGCCCTTACCCCAGATAATCCCTCAACAATCCCATCGAACCGCTGCTTTAACACCCCATCCTTCTCCATTTTCAACCTCAATCTCTTCCGTGAAATACTGACGGCACTGTAATCAATATTCCCAAGATATCGGCCAATTTCAGGCTGTTTAATATTACAGAACCGATAAAGGAGTTCCATCAGCATGGAACGCTCTATGGAATTGATGCAACGCCGACAGATATCATTTCGATCATTTCCGGTTAAAGTGCAGAATGCATCAATCAGTTTTTCAGGAGTGAACGCAGAACGAATTTCTTTCAAATGGGGCTGTTCACGGTGTGACTCAGGATCAATCTTAACCAGGTATTTATCCTTGACCCGGGTGATAAACTCTTCCGATCCGATAATTCCATTGCCTTTCCCGATCTCAAGCGGACTCGCAATCTCATGGGTCAACCCCTGATAAACAAATTGTCTGTACGCCGTCCGCCCCGCCTTGGTATCACCGCCGAAATAATCAAGAACCGTATTGTAATGGATAAAACCATCACGCTTTTTCATGTTCGAATATCCCGCGAAACTGCTGTAAACAAACCCATTCAAAATCGTGATACGCTGATTCATGTCCATCTCAGAATTTTTTTTTATCCTTACCGGGTTCAGATGAATATACCTGGACACTTCTTTAAGATAACTGTCCGCATCAACCAGATAAGACTTATAACGGCCCTGATACAAATGCCCGGATCGATTGTGACGGCGGTTAAAAGATGAGGTGTAGGCAATATTGAAATGACGCATGAAGCTCGACAGATTCCCAGAAGGTGTCATCACCAGAAGGTGGAAATGGTTGGTCATGCACACATAGCCCAGCAGGGAAACGTTGTAAACCTCAAGGGAATCGGACAGTTTTTCAAGAAACATCAGATAGTCGTCCTTGTCCTTGAAAATATCACGCCTTTCGTTTCCTCGTCCCGTGACGTGGTAATATGCGCCTTGATATTGGATGCGTAGTTGTCTGGACATAATGTAAATTTATTGAATAATGTGAGTTTTTACTTGGGCACGCCAATCTCCCGATTGGCTCTTTCGAAAGCCGTAAGGCTTTCAGATACAAAAAATAGCATGATCATCACAACAACTCTACCCTCAAATCAACTGGATCGGTCATCGGGTTTCGTTAGCTTTATCTAATCATTGCTTTTTTGTTTTGAATTCCATGGCTTTTTGACTGATTTGTTTCCCAGTCATCCCTTCAAGCAATGTAGTTCGCCATTTGGTGTAATCCAGTCGTTCCCTTTGAATAAGAGCGATAAATTTCTCGGTTTCAACCAATCCAAGGTGCCGGTTCAGTATTTCAAAACCCAGGATTTTAATTTCGGAATCTGTTTTCATTTTTTACTCCCACTCGCCGATCAGGGTTATTGGACTCATAACCTGACCCCTATCTTTTCCGTGCCGTTTTTTATCATGCATCTACAGTATGGACTGTCAGCTTGACATTTAATCTGTGCCGAAGCGCATTAAAAACCTGAGAAAGACTGTCCATTGTCGGATTCCCCTTTGCGGACAGCATGCGTTGAATGCTTTTGTTCGGTTTATTTGTTTCTTTTGCCAAAGTTTCAAAACCAATGGTTGAATTAACCAGATCCCTTAATATAATTCTGGCAACCTCCGGCTCACCATTGATAAATAGTGTCAGTGCTTCATTAAGCAGCCCGTTTGCGAATTCAGGGTCACTTTGAGCGCGTTCATTTATCGTCTCTTTATAATCTCTGGTTAAAGGCATAAGATTTGATAATCATATAAAGGCTTTAAGCCGATAGTTGCTCTGAAGCATAACGTAGAAACTGCACTGTTTCAAAAAATGGAATGAGTTTTAATAGAGCGGCTTCAGGTTGAAAAAAGTCAGTAAAAAAAGAGATTGA
>JBAZWJ010000129.1:0-7983 GCA_041660385.1 Desulfobacteraceae bacterium
AGTCCAACTCGGTTTTATTTTCCATTTCCCCTTTTGTACCTCTCTCAAAATTAATTCCCGCAATTTGCCGTATACCAATATTTTACATAAATTTGGGGAAACCTAAAATAAAACGCTAATACGTTATGGTGCATATTGCTGCTTTTGTTCGATACATTAAAATTTGGGTATTAGTAACTTTTAAGTTACCTTTGCGTAAATAAAAGTCAAATGGAGAAAATCCGCGAAATCATTGCTTACAAAAATCATTTTGAAGATTTTTTAAAAAGCCAACCAGTTAAGGTTCAGAATAAAATCTTTAAGATAATCGAAGCTATTGAGACGCTGGAACGGATTCCAACTACCTATTTGAAACTAATTTCCGGAACAAACGGACTTTATGAGGCAAGAATTCAATTGGGATCTGATATTTGGCGCGTTTTCTGCTTTTTTGATAAGGGTAGGTTAGTTATTCTTCTGAATGGATTTCAGAAAAAAACTGAGAAAACGCCTAAAAATGAAATTGATAAAGCAATAAATCTAATGAACGAGTATTATGAAAACAGAAAATAACAAAGATATTTCTACCTGGTCACAAATCAAGGATCAGGTATATGGCGAAAAAGGAACTGAAAGACGTGATAATCTGGAAAGAGAAGCTGAATCATTCAGAATTGGACTGTTGCTAAAAAAAGCAAGAGAATCACGTAACATGACACAAGAGGAATTGGGGCAAATTATTGATAAGAAAAGAACCTATATCTCCAGAGTAGAGAATAACGGTTCAAATATAACACTTAGTACTCTTTTTGAAATTGTTGAAAAGGGTTTAGGTGGAAAGGTAAATATTTCAATTGACGTTTAGTCAGTAACCTATACGCACCATAACAAACGTTATGGTGCATATTGAGAAACTGACGAGCATACTCAACTCAGGATATTTGCATTCAAAAAAATGTTATCTTTGAAGAGAACATTTAGCCTATGTCAAGACAAATTATATTTCACGGAAACTATTTCACCGACTTTTATAAAGAGCTGGATATAAAGGTTAAACAGAAAGTTCAATATGTACTTGAATTAATCAAGCAGGTCGACAGAGTCCCGGAAAAGTTCTTATCTCCAATGACAGGATATGATGGACTATTTGAAATTCGAATCGAATACCAATCAAATATTTACCGGGTTTTTTGTTGTTTCGACGAAGGAAAGTTGATTGTTCTTTTTAATGGTTTTCAAAAAAAGACACAAAAAACGCCAATTAATGAGATTGAAAAGGCAATGAGGATAAAGAAAGAGTATTTTGAGTCTAAAAAATATAAACATGAATGAATATAAAGGAATAAAAACATTCGATGAACTCATAGAAAAGGAGCACGGCAAAATTGGAACTGAAAGCCGAAATGAATATGAAGAAAATGCCCAAATGTTCATCGTAAGCGAGATGCTAAAGGAAGCCAGAAAAACTGCGAATCTCACTCAAGAACAACTAGCTATTAAGGCAGGTACCAAGAAAAGTTATATCTCAAAAATTGAAAATGCCAAAGGGAATATTCAATTATCTACTCTAATCAGAATATTTGAAAAGGGATTAAACAGAAGGATAGGATTGACGTTTCTTTAGTCAATTACGCACCATAACAAACGCCAAATGCCATGCGGGGGTAAGTTTATCTTCTACGTCTCACCTTCCGGAAACACAAACCAAACTAAAAATAACCAAAATAATAACCCGCCCGGCACTTGGCGTCGGAACGTTAGAGCTTATTGCGAAAATCACCTCGCTGTATAAGATAAATCAAAAATGATTAATTTTGAGAAAACAGTTAGATTATGACAACCGCAGATTTGAAATATGAAATTAAGAAGGCAATCGATGAGGTTCCAGAATCTGTCTTGGTCGATATCTTGGAATATTTAAAGCAGGCCAAAGCTTCTCCAAAAGAAAAGATTGATTTATCGCGTCATTTAGGTTTAATAATTCGGGAAGATAAAGAATTATTAAAGCGTTTGGCATTATGATTGACACACTGGATGTTATTCGAATTCATGAGATTTTAATTGACAATTTCGGTGGAAGTAAAGGGATTCGGGATCGTGGCTTATTAGAGTCTGCCATTTCAAGGCCATTTCAAACATTCGACAAAGTAGATTTATATTCAAATCCAGTTGAGAAAGCTGCAGCCCTGATTGAAAGTGTATTAATAAATCACCCCTTTGTCGACGGAAATAAGCGGATTGGCTATGTCTTAATGCGCCTGTTGTTAATGGAATTTGGGTTCGATCTAATTGCCACTGAAGAGGAAAAATATGATTTTGTAATTAAAATAGCAGAAGACAAGTATCATCAAAATGAAATAATTGAGTGGATAATTGACAAAATCGGCGACAACAAGCTCTAATCGAGTAGACTGCCCCGCCAGATAGACTGACGGGGAGCACCTCTCACACCACCGTACGTACGGGTCTCGTATACGGCGGTTCGTCAGGTACCAGCAACATCGCTCTTTACACCAATGGTGCCTCTGTCTTTGTTTAAGATAAGGCTAGCAAACTCGAAGTTTGAACCTCCTTATCAAATTAGAGACAACCCAACGTTCAGCCCTTCATTGGCTTGTGAGACCTCCGGTTTATTCACCGACTCGTTTCTGCCAACTACTATGGCCTCTGCTGACTTCTTGCCTTAACCAACCCGTGGTTGACAAGACCTCCCCCGGTAAAAGCTTCTTCCTTCATCCAATCCCTGCGGCATCTACTATTGAATGATTTTTGTGTTCTTTGGACGTTGCAATGATGTGCTTGCTTATCCTCACTTCATAGCCTCATATGCCGTTTCTGTTCGTCAGAACCGGACTTTGTAGTCTCGCTTCCTTCAGTGCCTGGGTCACCCCAAACCACCTTGCGACTTACTAATACTTCTGAGCGTTACCTCAGTGTATAAGGGACTTACACCCTCTGGAAAAATGCACTCGTCATAAAATCTCTTTTATAACCCGAAAATTTGTATTTTAGAAGTTTTTCAAGAGCTTACAACGAGTGCGCTCTGCTTATGCAGGGCGCACACTTCAGCTACCCGTCAAGTGCGGCAGCAGTGGTTTTCGGTGGGTATCTTTCCGCCCAAGCTGCTTTTCGGCTTGATCCCGAGGATTCGGGACCCGCAATCCGCCCCTGCGTGTAGCTTCCTACGTTAGGGCTAATGGCGAAAAAACTTCGAAGATTCAAAGTTTTGGAAGATGATTTTTATGATTGAAAAATTGGTCTATTTGAATTATGAGAACATTACAAGACATCCAGTATACGTTGGGAACTCATAAAGTAAGATTATTTCATGATTATCCCCTTAAATCGATGGCAATTTTTGGATCCTATTCAAGAAGTGAAAATATAGATGCCAGTGATTTGGATATTCTTGTTGAGTTTTCGGATAAGATAGGTATAAGATTCATCGATTTAGCTGAGGAGTTGGAAAGCATTGTTGGATTCAAAGTGGATTTAGTTTCAAAAAATGGAATTAAAGAGAAATATTTAGAATCAATCGATTCAGATTTAATATATGTCTAAGCGTGATACCGTGTTGTTGTTAGATGATATGTTGCAATCCGCACAGAAGATTAAGCAATACACGAAAGGATTTGATTATACGGAATTTCTAATGGATAACAAGACTATTGATGCTGTTGTTAGGAATTTTGAAATAATTAGAGAAGCCGCAAATAGAATAGACCCCGATTTTAGAGATCAGAATCCTGAAATTGAATGGACAAGAATACGAGGTTTTCGCAATCGTATTGTACATGATTATTTTGGGATTGATTATGAGATTATTTGGAATATAATCGAAACCTATTTAGATGAACTGACAGATAGGTTGGAAACGATCATTAAAGATATTAAAACCACATAGCCCTAACAAACGCCAAATGCCATGCTGGGTAAATAAATCTCCTACGGTTAACCTGCCGGAAACACAAGCTAAACTAAAACTAACAAACATTATAACCCGCCCAGCACTTAGCGTCGGCCGTTGGCAACCATAAAACACGACTATATGACATTTCTCTAATTTGATAATAATATTAATCAATGCAAATTAAAAAGTACACTACCTTTTTTTCTTTACTGATCCTGTTTTTTTCAGTTCTACTTAGTTATTATTTTTTAATGCCAAGAGGCGTTAAGCCACTTCATGCATCAAAAGTTGAATTTTCAGCTGAAAGAGCCTCACTCCACATAAGAGAAATGAGTAAAACAAAACATCCTTCTGGAAGTGAGGAAATAAAATTAGTTAAGGAATATTTAACTTCTCAACTAACAGAGTTAGGGCTAGGTTTTCAAATTCAGTCTGATTCTGGTAAAGCCAGGAGGTACGTGAATAAGAAAATTGAATTGAACAATATAGTATCCAGAATTAAAGGAACTGGTCAAGGAAAAGCATTATTGATTTTGGCACATTATGATAGTGAACATTACTCCTATGGAGCTGCAGATGATGCAAGTGGAGTTGCAACAATTTTAGAGGCCATTCGTGCATATCTGTCGACTGGCAAAAAATCAATGAACGATATTATTATACTTTTTACCGATGGTGAAGAGCAAGATATGCTTGGGGCTAAACTATTTGCAAATGAGCATCCATGGGCAAAAGATGTTGGTTTTGCTATTAATCTGGAAGCCAGAGGTACTTGCGGACCAAGTTTTACTTTAGTTGAAACCAACGGAGGAAATGCAAATATGGTAGGCTTGTATTCTAAAGCTGGTTTGAAATATCCATTGGGCACCTCCTTGTTTTATAGTGTATATAAACGTATGCCAAATGATGGAGATTCCAGAATACTAAGAGAAAAACTAGATGTCGATGGATTTCTATTTGCTTTTATGGATGGGCATTATAATTATCATCGGGTAACTGATAATTATAAAAATGTGAGTCTGAAATCTGTTCAACACCAGGGTAGTTATCTCTTACCTCTAATTGATGCATTTGCCAATACCAATCTATCTAAACTGAAAACACAAAAAGATGTAGTATTCTTTAACGTTCCTGTTTTAGGGATGGTCAAATATTCCTACGACTTGGTTGTGCCTCTTCTACTAATATCCATACTATCTTTTATCGGACTTATTATTTATGGCTTTCATTTAAAAAGATTGTCTTGGAAAGCAATTGGATTAGGATTTTTAGCATTCTTTCTATCAATAATTATTTCAGGATTTATTGGTTTTAAAAGTGTGAAACTTTTTCCAGTATTACACTCATCACATTTTCCTGAGTATGGTCATTTAATCACATTAACTTTGGTACTTATATGCATTGCAATTTATGTTCAATTAGTAACTCGGTTTTGTCGCTCCCAATCCAATATTGCAAGTTACTTGATAGCTCCCATACTAGTATGGATTTTGTTAAATATTCCGGTTGCAATATTCTTAAAGGGTGCCGGATATCTAATTATCCCGGTTGTATTTTCTTTGCTAAGTTTGTTACTAATTATTCGAAATAACAGCCAGACAATTATTAGTAATACATTATTAGCAATTCCTATGATTCTTATTTTAGCCCCAATGATAAAATTTCTACCACTTGCAATTGGACCCCGTTTAATGATAACATCTACTGTCCTTTTAACATTGATGATGGGCTTGTTGACGGGAGTGGTTACTCAATACAGGTTTAAGAACATTATTTCAGTTTCATTATTTGGGATTGGTTTAGGAGTTATAGTCTATTTTAAAATAATTAGTTAAACTCATTGATGATATACAAATTACGGTTGCCAATCGAGTAGACTGCCCCGCCAGATAAACTGACGGGGAGAGCCTCTCACACCACCGGACGTACGGTTCTCGTATACGGCGGTTCGCTAAACAATGGGAAATAATGGCGAGCTTTGGTAATGTGGACTAACTTTGTAATAGTGGGTCAGCAATGATTCATAGCCACGTTGGGTGAGTCGTTCCATAGTGATGGTCGTGATCAAAATAGGACTTTGGGCTACCGCCCAGCCTCCTTTTCTGCTCCGGCTCCATTGATAGGCATGATCCGGATCAACACCAAGCCTGATCAGGTTTTTCCGCTTTCGCTCAGGCTTCTTCCAATCGTGCCAAATGCAGTAACGTATCCGGTTGCGAATCCATCCATCCAGTTCGTTGAGCTTATTGTAAATGCTCGCGAATTTGAAATAGTTGATCCAGCCCAGGTGTACTTCTTTCAGCTTTTGTATGCGCTGGTCAAAACCCATGGGCTTAGTTTTGCGGGTAATTTCCTTTAGCTTGGTTTTTAGCGTTTCCCAACGTTTCTCTACAACAACCAGTTGGTATTTGCCCTTTTCTCCTTTTCGATAGGTGGACACGAAGCCGTAGCCCAATATTTTGAAGGTTAACGGACGGCGGATACCGCTCTTTTCCCGGTTGATGGGCAGTTTCAATTTGTCCCGCAGGAATAAGAAGATACTGTTCCCGGTCTTTCGGGCTTCGCTTTCGGTTTTGCAGTAGATACTGAAATCGTCGGCATAGCGTACGAAACGAAGCTTGCGCCGCTCCATTTCCATGTCCAGCTCATGAAGCATGATGTTGGACAACAGTGGACTTAGCGGGCTGCCTTGTGGTACACCTTTCCGGCGTTTAACAAGTTTACCGTCAACCAAAATCGGTACCCGTAGCCAACGGCGGATCAGGCGCATGGTTTCCCTGCATTTTATCCTTCGATAAAGGATTTGCAGCAGCAAACAATGGTCTACTTCATCGAAGAACCCTTTCAGGTCAATGTCAACAATGTGCTGATACCCTGAATTGATGTAATCCAACGATTTCCGTATGGCCTGATGGGTATTGCGCATCGGTCGGAACCCATAGCTGTACTCCGAAAACATATACTCGTATTGTGGCATAATAATGCGGACTACCGCCTGTTGCAGCATCCGGTCAACAACCGTTGGGATTCCCAGCAATCGTTTCTTTTTGTTGCCCTTCGGTATTTCCTTGCCTCTTATGGGTTGTGGGTAATATTTGCCCTGGCGTATCAGTTCTGTAAGTTCGTCCCTGTTTTTGTCCAGGTACGGTTTTAGCTCCTCAACGCTCATGGTATCAACTCCCCCCGCCCCTTTATTGCGTATCACTTGTCGGCACGCCTGGGTAAGGTTTCCGGCACTTAGAATGGCATCAATGGTTTGCATACGTTTTCTCCCTTTCAAAATAATCCAACCCTTGTTCTACTTTCTCTTTCCTGTTGCGCTTACCGGCGGCTGTTTGATACTCCGTTCGGCATTGGCAACTGTTTAACGTTCAGCCCTTCATCGGCTTGTGAGACCTCCGCTTCATTCATCGGCTCGTTACTGCCCATTATTATGGCTTCTGCTGACTTCTTGGCATTGTTAACCCGTAACATCCAAGATCTCCCCCGGTAAAAGCTTTTCCCTTCATCCAATCCCTGCGGCATCTACTACTGAACGATTTTGGTGTTCTTCGGACGTTACAAAGGTGTGCTTGCTTATCCTCGTTCGATAGCCTCATATGCCGTTTCTATTCGTCAGTACCGGACTTTGCAGTCTCGCTTCCTTCAGTGCATGGGTCACCCCAAACCACCTTGCGACTTACTAATACTTCTGAGCGTTACCTCAGCGCACAAGGGACTTTCACCCTCTGGAAAAATGCACTCGCTGTTAAAACTCTTTTGTAACCGAAAATTTGTATTTTAGAAGTTTTTCAAGAGCTTACAACGAGTGCGCTCTGCTTATGCAGGGCGCACACTTCAGCTACCCGTCAAGTGCGGCAGCAGTGGTTTTCGGTGTGTATCTTTCCGCTCAGGCTGCGTTTCGGCTTGATCCCGAGGATTCGGGACCCGCAATCCGCCCCTGTGTGTAGCTTCCTACGTTGTAGCCAATGCAGGAAAATTGGAATAAGGCTTGAATTATTCAAATAAGCTTTATCTTTAGATTAAAAATATGAGATGGCCAATCTTTATGTAATATCTGGGTGTAATGGTGCAGGAAAGACAACTGCATCATA
>JBAZWJ010000130.1:0-7657 GCA_041660385.1 Desulfobacteraceae bacterium
GGAATCGGCCATGAATCTGCTCATGGCTCAGGACGATTCGGCCATCAAAGGCCAATGCGTGATCTTTGCCGGGGGAATTTCAACAGCCCATGCCTCATCGTTTATATCAGGGATCTCCTCGGTCCTTGCGGCCAGAGGCGCGAAAATCGGTATCCAGGTGGGCACGGCCTATCTTTTCACCCGTGAAATCGTTGCGCTGAAAAGCATCGGCAAACTCTACCAGAACACCCTCACCACCGCACGCCACACCATCGTCACCGGCAATACCGTGGGTCTTGCCTCACGCACCGTTCCAACGCCTTTTGCCAGAAAGCTTGTGGAAAAAGAACATCAGCTTATCCAGCAGGGCATGAGCCTTGGTGAACGGAAAAACGTTTTTGAAGTGGAAAACCTGGGGTCACTTCTGATCAGCGCCAAAGGCTTCATGCCGGACATCCACGGCCAGCGCCAGGGTGAACTGACCTATTTCAGCGAAGACGAGCAATTTGAAAAAGGCAATTTTCTGGTTGGCGATTCCCTGGCATTTCTTGATCCGGGAATCAGCATTGCGGACGTTCACCACCGGTTTTTCCATGAAAAAAGCGTACTGTTCAACAATATCGCCCAGGTGGAAGTGTTCACCTCACCCACAGCCCAGATGAACGACGACATCGCCGTGATCGGCATGGGATGTGTTCTTCCCGACGCCCATGATCCTGAAACCCTGTGGCAGAACATCCTTTCCGGCGTTTATTCCATCCGTGACATGCCCGAAGACAGACTGAACAGCCACCTGTTTTATGATACCGACAGACAGGCCGAAGATAAAACCTACACAAAAATCGCAGGTCTTGTAACCGATTTTCAATTTGACCACCAGCAGTTTGACCTGACCGAAGACCAGGCCCAAAAAATGTCCAGAACCCAGCAGATGCTTCTCCATGCTTCGGCCCAGGCTGTGGAAGATGCGGGGTATATGGGGCCGGAAGGTTTCAGACATGAATCAGCCGGACGAACCGCCGTGATCATTGCATCCTGTCTCGGTAACGAACGCAGTAACGACCTCCAGCTCAAATACTACTACCCTGAAATCATAAACAGACTGGGAAAGCTCGAAGCGTTTCAGCAGCTTTCCCATGATAAACAACAAATCGTCAAAGACGCCGTAAAACAAGGCGTGTCCTATGGAATTACCGGTTCCGACTCTTTTGAAAGCATCGCCCTTCATATCGAAGCGGCCTGCATAGCCCGACATCTCGGTGCAACCGGCGCAGCCTATGTGGTGGACGCGGCCTGTGCCACGTCTTTTGCAGCCATTGACTGCGCTACAAACGAACTCCTTGCCGGACGGCATGACACGGTGGTGGTGGGTGGAATCAACACCAACCTTTCCCCTGAAGCATTTATCGGTTTTGGCAAAATGGGAGCCCTTTCCGCCAAAGGGTCCTGGCCTTTTGACGGCCGTGCCGACGGGTTTGTTCTTGGCGAAGGTACGGCTGTTTTCGTGTTGAAACGTCTGAAAGACGCTGTCCGTGATAAAAATACCATCCACGGCGTGATCAAAGGCATCGGTTCAAGCTCTGACGGAAAAGGCAAAGCCATTGCAGCTCCCAACCCCGCTGGACAGCGCCTTGCACTGACCCGCTGTTACGAGAAAATCAAAACGCCCATCACCATTTCGGATATCGACTACATCGAAGCCCACGGAACCTCCACCATCATGGGAGATCAGGCGGAATTCGAAACCCTTAAAAGCGTATACCAGTGTGATAAGCCCATTGGTATCAGCTCCATCAAATCCCAAATCGGCCATCTTCTTGGGGGAGCAGGCGCGGCGGGGCTGCTTAAAGCCCTCCTTTCGATGCGCCATCAAACATTGCCCCCCAACGGCCACTTTGGAACGCTTTCCGAAAACATCGATCCAAAAGGGTCACCGCTTTACATCATCACCGAGCCCAAACCCTGGACCGTGGCTGCCGGAAAAACCCGGAAAGCCGCTATCAGCTCCTATGGATTCGGCGGCATCAACTACCATGTGGTGATCGAGGAGTATTCAAAAGCAGCATCCCTCTTGCCCAGAAACATCTTCGCCCACCCTTTTGATGATCCCAATGATCGCCGGATCGTTTTCTCTGGACTTGGCGTTGTTCTTCCCGGAGCAAAAAACAACGACGAGTTCAGCAGGAGAATCCCCGGCGACACCCTTGAAGCCGTCACCATGCCCGACGACCGATTCCACATGGCCTGTTACGCCAATGAAGCCGATCCGGTGTTCAATCTTCCTGTTATCAAAGCCGGTATTGTGGACGATTTCAAGTTCAATAACGTGAAATACAAAATCCCCCCCATGGCCGCCAAATCTGTGGAACGAGCACAGCTTTTTGCCCTGGACGCAGCCAATCAGGCACTGGACAACTCGGGTCTGGCTGCCCGTCTCCAGCAGGGAAACAAAACAGGCGTGGTCATCGGAACATTGTCCGGCAGGCAGTATGCTGAAAACACCCTCCGGGTGCGAACACCTTATCTGGCCCAGCTGATCCAGAACACCACCGGCATTGATGCGAATGCAAAACAAGCCATAGCAGATGGCCTGCTCCAATCCATCCGGTCACGTTACCCAAAAAACACCGAAGACACGGTGCCCGGCTTTCTGTCCAACATCATCAGCGGACGAATCGCCAACTTCTTTGGCTGCAACGGGGCCAACTTCGTCGTGGATGCCGACGATGCCTCTTCTGCCATTGCCATGAATATCGCGGCCATGAGCCTTCGCTGCGGAGATATGGAATACGCTCTTTCAGGGGGCGTTGACACCAACCTCCATCCCTATGTGATGTTCGCCGCAAAAGAAGCGGGACTGTTCAATGACGAAGGTTTCAGCGGAACCATGAGCGAAGGCGCGGCACTCCTAGTGATGACCCGCCTTAAAACAGCAAAACAGAACAACCTTCCCATTCTCGGCGAATATCTGGACGGTGTGTTTTCCTTTAACCCGTCGGCTCGGTCGTTCCAACCCTCACCCTCAACTATATCTGCCAATGAGCAAACCTGTCTCGGCAACGCCAGTTTATCCGAAAAACAGCTCGGTCTTACCGAATCCCCGGCCTGGGATTCCGGTTATCTGCGGGCCGCCGAAACAGCGGTGAGCGTAGCCAAAGCCCTGATCAGCAAAAGCGAAGTAACCATGAACTGCACGGCACTGACAAGCCGTGCCACCGGCGGTCTTTCGGGTATCCAGCTTCTGGGCAACCTCCATCCCAGACTGTCCGGCAAACGACAGATCCCAGTTCGAAGCGAAAGCACCGTTATACAACCCCAAACCCCGTCACCCAGAGAACGCGTGGTGGCCCTCCTTTCCGGTCAGGGAGCCCAGAGTCCGGGGATGATGAAAGAACTTTACGATGCGGAGCCTGAAATTAAATCCTTGATGGACCGGGGCGAAGCCCTTTTCAAATCCGTTCGCGGTTACTCTCTGTTAAACATGATGTTCGGTGAGGACACGGCCCTGAACCTCACAGAAAACACGCAGCCCGCTGTTTTCCTTTCAACAGCGGCCATTTACGATTACATGAAACAAAGGGGCTTTACACCGGATTATGTGATCGGCCACAGCGTGGGCGAATTTTCAGCCCTTTACTGCTGCGGGCTTCTTGATTTTGACCAAACCATGAACCTGATTATCTCACGATCATCCCTGATGAAACAGGCTGCTGAAAGCATTCCGGGACGAATCATGGTCGTATTCGACTCGGCAGATGAAACCCGTAACCTGATCAGCGAGTCGGAAAAAGATGTCTACATCGCCAATAAAAACAGTGACAAGCAGACCGCCGTGTCAGGCCCGGAAGAAGAAATCAACGGGTTCTGCGCTTTCTTAACCGCCAAAGGCCGGATGTTCACCCGGCTTCCCCTTTCCGGTGCGTTTCACACTCCCCTGTTTAACAGTGCCGCAGAAAAGCTGGGTGAACAGATGGCCTCTTTACGGTTCAACACCGCCAACGCCTGCTTGATCATCGCCAACGTCAATGCAGAAATCTATCCCGCTGACGAATCCAGCATCAAAAAACTCCTGGTCCGGCAGATCACGTCGCCCGTGGAGTTCATCCAGTCGGTGAAACGGGCTTATCAACCGGGTAACACGCGTTTTGTGGAAATCGGACCCAACCGTCTCCTTGCCAATCTCCTCAAAAACATGGGCCTTGCCGAAGTGAAAGAAAACGCGTCGGTAAACGCAAAAAAAGGCCAGCTTCAATCGTTCAGAACGTTTCTGGATGAGCTGTCAGGCTTATCCATCATCACACCCTGCACAAAAACAACTCAAAGCGCCGCCATGACCGCCACGGCAAAAAGCACCGGCGGTTCAGGCCACAGCTTTGATGAAAAGGAATTTGATATGAACTTCAACGGAAACGGCGAGGACGATTTCTCGTCTTACATAAAAAACAACGAAGAGCATCTGAAAAAGACGCTGTACAACGAATACTTGAAACACAAACAGCAGCAGGCGTTCGATGCTTTTGAAAAATTCGATTTCAATCCGGGCAAAATCGTGGTGTCCGGCGTGTCCGTGGGTCTTCCGGGCACTGGCAAAGACGTTTTCGATCCTGAAAACTTTACCAAACTCCTTGCAGGCACCAATTTCATCGAACCCCTGTCTCTGGAATCCAAAGAAAAAATGATGGACAAGAACGTGACCAAACTCCAGAAAGACCCGGACGGTAACGCCCGATTTGTGGAGATCACCAGCACCGACGACGTGATCCAGCTTGCAGGCCAGCTCGGATATTTTGATCTGGACAAGCAGTATGGCATCAAAAAGAATTACGACACCACCATCGCCCTGGCCATGGCCGCAGGCATCGAAGCCTTGAAAGACGCCCATATCCCATTGGTCATGCAGCACAAACTCACATCCACCGGAACCATGATCCCCGACGGTTATGCCCTGCCAGTTGAAATGCAGAAAGGCACCGGCGTGATCCTGTCCGCATTATGGCCCTACTCGGAAACCATCATCCGTGAGATGACCCACTATTTTTACAACAAGTTCTACGTCAAGCCCTACGAAGAGCTGGAAAAAATCTACTACCACCTCATGGAAACCGTCACGGACAACACCGTGAAAGATCAGGTCACCGACTGGTTTTTTAAAATCAAGGAACGCCGGAAAATATACGGCGATTACAAACTCACCCGCGATTTCGCCCACAACATGACGCCCCTGGGTTCGGCCCATTTTGCCCAGTATATCCGCGCAAAAGGCCCCAATATCCAGATGAGCGGAGCCTGCGCCTCCACCACCCAGGCCATCGGCATTGCCGAAGACTGGATCAGGGCCGGACGCTGCGACCGGGTGATTATCATCGGTGGTGAAACCCCCACCTCGGAAAGCCAGTCCCAGTGGATCGGTTCGGGCTTCATGGCTCTGGGAGCCGCCTCGGTTGAGAAAAACGTGGCCGATGCCGCCAAACCCTTTGACGCCAAACGAAACGGCACCATTCTCGGCAGCGGAGCCGTATCCATGATCATCGAACGTGAAGAACAGGCCGCCCGACGCGGCATGAACGGTCAGGCCGAAGTCATTGGAACGTTCATCGGCAACACGGCGTTTCACACGTACAACATCGACGTTAAAGGAATTTCAACCGAGATGAAGCGTTTTGTGGGCAAGATAGAAAAACGACATGGCCTGAAAAAAGAAGAGTACTCGAAAAAGCTGGTGTTCATGAGCCACGAAACCTTCACCCCGGCCCGAGGCGGCAGCGCCGACGCGGAAATCACTGCGTTACGTGCCACCTATCCCGACACCTATAAAGACATCGTGATATCCAACACCAAAGGCTACACCGGTCACACTCTGGGCGCTGCCCTTGAAGATGCAGCCCTGGTCAAAGTACTTCAGACCGGCATTGCCCCGCCCATTGCCAATCTCAAGGAAATCTCCGATGATTTCAAGGATCTGAAACTCGCCACAACAGCCGTCAAAGGAGATTTCCAATATGGGTTCCACATTGCCGCAGGCTTTGGCTCCCATCTGGCTTTTGCCTTTTTCAAGCGGATCGAGGAAAACAAAACAATAGGAAACACCCGGTATCTGTCCTGGCTCAAGGCCGTCACGGGCAGCAGCGCGCCCCAGCTCAAGGAATTCAACAAAACCCTGATGGCCGAGGCAGGCGGTGAACGGATCACCATAGCCGATCCACCCAGAGCCGGACTGATCCTTGAAAAACCCGAAACACCTGTAAAAGCAGAAAAAACCGTGGTTATGACTCCCCAGGCCATGCCCGTTCATGACGTGGACGTGGTGGATATTCCTGTTTCAATACCTGTGGTTGAAGAAAAGGCTGTTGTTCAAGGCGGAGGTCTTTCAGCCCACGTCAAACAGGTTATTGCAACCCAGACCGGCTACGATCTGGACATGCTGGATGACGATCTGGATCTTGAAGCGGATCTTGGGATTGATACCGTGAAACAGGTGGAAATCTTCGGCAAGATCTCCAGCGAATACGGACTTAAAGTACCGGAAAATCTTAAACTCAAAGACCTCAACACCATCAAGAAACTGGTGGCCTACATGGCAACCAAGGTGGACCCGGCGCTGATCAAAACAGCTGCCAGTCCTGTTGAAACAGCGAAACCTGTTCAAGCGGTTGAAGTCCCGTCTGTATCGGTTACCACCGCATCAACATCCTCGCCGTCACTGGCATCGGAAATCAAAGCGGTGATTGCAGCCCAGACCGGTTACGAAGTCGACATGCTGGACGATGATCTGGATCTGGAAGCGAATCTGGGGATCGACACCGTGAAACAGGTGGAGATTTTCGGCAAGGTTTCGGCCCAATATAACCTTAAAGTCCCGGAAAACCTTAAACTCAAAGACCTCAATACCATCAAGAAACTGGTGGCTTACATGAGCACCAGGGTAGACCCTGCCTTGTTCGAGTCACCTTCCGTTGTTGTTGCGGAAACGGCAAAAATCATTGCAAAGACGGAAGCTTCGGCTGTTGTTTCGACATCCCCATCACCAACCCAGTCATCCTCCCTGGCTTCTCAGATTAAAGCAGTGATTGCGAACCAGACCGGTTATGAAATCGACATGCTGGACGACGATCTGGATCTTGAAGCAGATCTGGGCATTGACACCGTCAAACAGGTGGAAATCTTCGGCAAAGTTTCGGCTCAATATAATCTAAAAGTCCCTGAAAACCTCAAGCTCAAGGATCTCAACACCATCCGCAAGCTGGTGGTTTACATGGAAGGGAAAGTGGTCGTAAAACAAGATCCGGCACCTGCACAGCCTGTTGCTGCGACTCCCGCTCCCGTGGCTGAACCATCAAAACCCGTGACCGCATCCGGCGTGAAACGCTACACCGTATCGGCACAAAAAGCAGCCCCTTCAAAAACCACCGTCAATCGCTTTGACAAATCCTGCATTCTGGTCACTCTGGACAGCCACGGTTTCGCCGAAGCTGTATGCAAAGAAATCAGACAACGGGGCGGCAGCGTGATCACCATGGGCAAACAGGGATCAGCCGACATCCAGATCGACCTCAACCATCCGGCCATCGTTGCAGATAGTCTTCCCCTTTACGGCTCCCTTGCCACCATCCATGGCTTGATCCATCTGGCACCTTTGGATCATTACCTGGCCAGCCCGAAAGCCTTTGATTTCTTTGCA
>JBAZWJ010000131.1:0-6969 GCA_041660385.1 Desulfobacteraceae bacterium
GCTTATTGTTTTGATACAAAATGCGATGATTTTCTTATGGATATCCAGTCCGATATAGTGCATACTTTCCATCGAAACCTCCTTGTGGTTAATAATTCTGGATGACACCATCATTCCAGCAGCTTATAAAACAAAGCCATTATGCCTCAGGGAGGTTTTTTTTGTCAATTTCTCTGCAATACTTATGCATTTAAACACTATACTTGATTGGTATGGCCAAAGGGCAGTCGCAAGACCTGCCCCTACAAAACATGTCACATGATTTCAACATGAGTATTCATATCCAGGGCCAACATTCTTTGAACGCAATGACTGACGAAACTTTGGTGTTCGTGGGGTTTTCTGATTCTGAAAGCCTTGCGGCTTTTGCGGTGCCAATCGGGAGATTGGCGTGCCCGGGGTGACCACTGACTTTACCCGATAGATACATGCATAGCAAAAATGCGGCGGACCCTCGTAGGTCGGGTAGAGGAACGAAACCCGACAAATGATCCGATCCTTAAAATAATCGGGCGATTATTCTGTATCAGTGGCCAACATTGAATAGAACAAAACCAAATTCCGGCGACACTTACTTAATTGGTATGTCCAAAGGGCAGACACAAGGTCTGCCCCTACAAAACATAACATGATTGCAACATGGCTATTCATAGCCAGAGCCAATATTCTTTGAACGTAATGGTTGACGAAACTTTTGTGTTCGTGCTGTTTTCTGGTTCTGAAAGCCTTACGGCTTTCGTAGGGCCAATCGGGAGATTGGCGTGCCCGGGTGGCCAGCGGAATTGGGTACATGATGCATTTATAGCATTACTTGAATTAGGTGTCTTCGCGTTTGTCGAGAACTTTTCGAATGGTTTCGGTCAGTGTTCTCATATCAAACGGTTTCATGATGAATTCCTTGATTCCCTGGGCATTTGCTTTTAATTCTGAGAGATGCTCATGATATCCCGTGCACAGGATTACCGGGATATCATGGCGGATACTTATCAGTTCTAACGCCAGCCGATCACCGGTCATTCCCGGCATGGTCATATCGGTAATAACCAGATCGAAACCCTCGGGATCATCACAGAACAGGGTGAGGGCTTCAACGCTGCTCGTTTTTGCAATAACCTGATATCCCATTCTGCTGAGCATATCCACGGCAAGGTTTGCCAGGTTCAGTTCATCATCAACGAAAAGAATGCGTTCATGACCAGACGGGAGAATCCTTTTCTCCGGAATTTCCATGGTTACCTGATCTGTTTCGAGCTTGGGCAGATAGACTTCAAAGAGGGTTCCCTTTTGAGGGATGCTTTTGCACAGGATGGCACCATTGTGGCTTTTGACGATACCATGAATGACCGACAAGCCCAGACCGGTTCCTCGGCCTGCTTTCTTGGTTGTAAAGTAAGGCTCAAAGATTCTTTCCATGACATCCGGGGTGATACCCGTGCCTGTATCACGAATGGAAAGCATGATATACGATCCGGGGGAAAGATCCGGATCGTTGAAATCTTCAATTTTCTCTATTGAAACTTCATGAAGGCCCACGTCCAGAATGCCCCCTTTTTCTTCCATGGCATGGACGGCATTGGTGCACAGGTTCATCATGATCTGATGAATCTGTGTGGTATCAGACATGATAAGACCGTCAACTGTGAGGTTCGATTTGATCTCGATGGTCGATGGAATGACCGAACGCAGCATTTTGAGAGATTCATTGACAATGTGCTTCAGAGAAATGGGTGCAAATTCCGTTTCGGTCATACGGCTGAAGGTTAATATCTGTTTGACCAGATCCCTGGCTCGGATACCAGCTTTGTGAACTTGTTTGAGTGCCTTCTGCACTTTCTCCTTAGACTCGATATCAATCATGGCAAGCTCGGTGAACCCGATGATAGCGGACAGGATGTTATTGAAATCATGAGCGATACCACCGGCCAATGTGCCAATGGACTCCATCTTCTGGGCCTGGGTAAGTCGAGATTCAAGCTGAAGTTTTTCTTCCTCCGCACGTTTGCGCCTGCTGATATCTGTAATGGATCCTTCAATAAACACAGGATTTCCAGAATCGTCATAGACCATGCGGGCACTGATAGTTATCCATATCTTCACCCTGTCCTTACGATAAACCTGGAATTCAAATCCGGACACATTCCCCTGGCCCGACATGGTGGTGATCAGTTCTTCGCTTATGTCCGGGTTGACGAACAACTGATTTTTAATATTGTTTGTGGTTGCGATGAGTTCTTCGGGCGAGTCGTATCCAAGAATATGGGCCATGGCAGGATTTACGCTTAAAAATCGGCCCTTTACTGAATTTTGAAAAAGTCCTTCAAGGGCATTCTCGAAGATCCCCCGGTATTTTTCCTCACTTTTACGTAGATTTTCCATGGATTGGTTGATCTTGCCGGTCATAAGGTTGAACGTACGGGCCAGAACACCGATCTCATCATGGGATTTCACGTCAACGACCTGATTCAGGTCACCCCCTATAATCTTTTCTGCGACCCGTGTCATCTGACGGACAGGTCGCGTGATATTCCAGGTGATGAAAATACCGATCATTCCGACCAGAATGGTAATAAGGACACCCGCCAACCCCATACCACGGATCATTCGGAGCCTGCCGTCTTCCAGCAGAGTTCTATAGGTTTGAAGTTCGTCTTCATACACGCCGGTCCCGATGACCCAGTCCCATGGCGCATAATAGGCTATGCGGGCAATTTTCCAGCGAGTTTCGGTTTCTCCCTGATTTTGCCAGCGATATCGCACAGTGGTCATTTCCCCTGGCTTGAGAATCTTGGCATTGTGGATGATCTCCTGGATGACATAGTGACCGTCACTGTCCCTGCTCGACCAGATATCCTCACCGTCCCGTTCGCCTTTGTATGAAATGACGTAATGCCCGCGATTTTGCCCACCACCCTCCAGAACATACACATAGCCGGTCTTGCCAACTTTGGTCTGAAGGATGGCCTGCCTCACCCGCGCCTCTACGGCCTTTTGTTTGATGCCTACATAAAGCATGCCCACCAGTTTACCTGAACTGTCTTTCAACGGTTCATAGGCCGTAAGGTACCAGGCGTTCACCACATAGGCGCGTCCATGGTAAGTCTTGCCCTCAAGAATGGCTGAAATCACAGGGTTGTTTGCGCCATCCGGGTTGACGGCCGGGATGTAGGTCCCGATGGCCCGTTTGCTTGTTGTGGTTTGCACCGTGGTGGCAACGCGCAACATATCACCCTGTTCATTCAAACGCTGAAAGATTGTGGCTGTTTCTCCGACCAGCCGGGTCACGTCATCGACAACCGGGGTTTCCATGTTCAGCTCCGTATTCTTCCCGAGCCACGCTTCTCCGATAAGGAGCTTAGGCAGGCGCCCATCTTTAGATACGTTCGTGAACTGATTTACCGCTGTCCATTCTACGGTATTTTTTGACAGACGCACTTTTCCGGCATTGGCGAGGATATGCCTGGCCACATTAAGGTTGCCATCAACCTGCAACTGAACAGCCTCGTTTTCGGTCTGGACGAGATTATAAACACTCTGGGTGATATGATCGAGATCGGCATTGATTAAAGCATTGACTTCGTTCTGAGCCAGGGAATTGTACTGGCCGCTTTGCCATATGGCAAGAATGACGAGGGCAACCGCCGTAAGCAGAACACAACCTGCCCCCATGAGAGCAACCTTGACGTCGAGCCTTGTTTTTCTCAAGGAATCCTTCTCTCGACCGGGTGATGATAATGTGGCACGATCTATATTCATAAGGTAAGGAATTTCAAAAGGCTAAAAATTGACGCCTGCATCATACTGATTTATGAGAAATGTAAACGAAATAAGTCGAATTGAAGTTTAATGCAAGTTTAACACAATTATTCATCGTTTGCACCTTTTGTTCAGGGTGCGATCATTGAGGTTTCCAACCAATGTGTACTGGATGGGATTTAAGACAGAAATGGATGACATGGTGGCCCAGGCTATACCCATTTTTATGACTGTTGGGAACCATGTTCATTCCGATTTGCATTCATCATGACGCAATCACCGGGGCAGGTTTGGAACCCGCCGCTACAGGATGCCCCATATTCAATGACATCTTGATTGCATTTTGGAATTAGCGATCAGCTTCGTTTTCAGCCTTATAAACAACAGAACGATTTCGTCCTTCGTTTTTAGCCTGGTACAAGGCTTTGTCAGCTGTGGCAATGATATATTCAATCGTGGTCCGCACATCAGGTACAAGACAGGAAATACCCATACTGAAAGTGATACGTGAGCTGACTGTAGAACCGGCATGCTTAATTTTCATTTCCTTAACCATATGATGCATACGTTGGGCAATGTTTTCCGCCCCCTGTTGATCCGTATTCGGAAGAAGAACAATAAATTCTTCACCACCGTATCGCGCAATAACATCGGCAGGCCGTTTTAAACTGTTTTTCAAAGCCGTTGAGAACATCTTCAGACACTTATCCCCGCGCTGGTGCCCGTAAACATCATTGAATGATTTAAAATAATCAATATCTGCCAAAAGAACTGCAATACTGTTCTTGCTCCGAACTGCAACTTTCCATTCCCTTCGAATAAACATCTCAAAGAATCGTCTGTTAGCAACGCCAGTAAGGCTGTCAATGGTTGCCAACTCTTTTAAAAGTATATTCGCACTTTGAAGCTTCCTGTTTGACGCCTCAAGCAGAGTGGTCATTTTCTTCAGGTCTTTTTCACGGGCTTTGCGGACTTCCATTTCCTTTTTCAGATTAAGGGCGGAGTTCACCCGGGGAATCAGTTCAATCTTATTTTCAAGGGGTTTACTGATATAGTCAGAGACGCCAACTTCAAAGGCCATCAGCATGTTTTCCATGCTTAAAGTCTCAGTAACAACAATCAGAGGAACATCTTTAAGGTGAGGTACGGATTTTATTTTCTCACAGGCGGGAATGCCTTTCCCACCTTCCATAAAAATATCAATGATAATGAGGTCATAGGATTGGGTTAACATATCCGTGCTCCCATCAATACCCAGCAGTTTGAAGGCTTTTGATATGGAGTCCACACTGAACAGCTCAAAATGCCCTCCAAGATTGAGAAGGAATTTAAGTTGTTCCCGGTCCTCGTGTGAGCTATCGATAATAAGGATATTCATTTATCGCGAATCCCAAACGCAAAAATATGATAAAAGTAATGTACTTGAATAAGCCAAAAGGTCGAAGCCTATATCATTTCCCTTCTGCCTATCAGACCATTCCAGAGCATCCCCGCGACGCCCATTCCTGAACGGTATTCTTCGCCTTCCAGGAATAGTTTTTCCACCTTTAAAGACCGGAGGTTTTCGGGGGCCATGACCAAGGGGTTCTGGTTCAAAATCACCATATCGGCGATTTTCCCCGTCTCCAGGCTCCCGCGATCCACGTCGTCAAATGTGATCCAGGCCACTTCACTGGTGTACATTTTCAGCGCATCAACAATAGAAGCGGACTGGGCCGGATCATACGGATGATTGCATGCCCCATAAATCCCCTCAATGGGATCGGGGTATGTCACAGGTGCGTCAGATCCGCCGCTGACATGAATCCCGGCATTGATCAGCGATTGAATGGGTGAGCCTTTTTTTATCCGTTGCCCCAGAATTTCCTCAAGGTATGATGCAGGTTCCAGGGAGCTGATCAGAAATGCGGGTTGAAGTGTGATTCCAATACCAAGATCGGCGATTTTTTTCATATCGTCGTCGCGAATAAGACAGGCATGAATGATCGTATGCCGATGGTCAGCCCTTGGATGATCCAGCAGTGCGGCTTCAATGGCTTTGACAGCGCGGGAAACCGCTGCGTCGCCAATGGCGTGCATTTCAATCTGTAATCCTGCCCGATTCGCTTTTTTCGCAAATTCAATAACCGCTGCTTCTTCCTGAAACAGAATACCGTTATTGCCCGGATCATGGCTGTACGGTTCATGCAGTGCTGCGTCACAGGCCCCAAAACATCCGTCAAGGGCGGTGGCAAAACATCCGCCGATTCGGGGAAGCTTGCGTTTCAAAACCTTTTCAACATCCATGGTCTGGAAAAACAGCCGTGACTGGAACCGGCTTCTCTTTGTTGCCGCCCTGGCAATAAGGCTCACAAGCGTGACATCAAGGTCATTGGGAAATCCGATGCCTTCCGTGGCGTGAATCATGCCGATCCCTTTTTCCGCCAGCAGATCAAAGCTTTTTATGAGGCTATTTACAAGATCCAGCGGGGGAACAAGAGATGACGCATAATCAGTACCTGCCAGATAGGCTTCGTTAAACAGATGCCCTTTATCCCCGTCGAAGCCCCGCAGGCATTTGACGCGGTCCGGAAATTTTTCCAGCATTTTGCTATTAAAAACAGCAGAGTGCCCATCATAACATATAAGGATCAAAGGAATATCCGGGCACACAACGTCGAGTTCCTCCCGGCAGATCAATCTCTTTTCTTTCACACAATGTTTGGATGCCCCAAAGGCAATAACCGCTTTCTTTCGTTTGGTTCCGGCCATTTTTTCCCGGATGATCTGCTGAATTTCGCTGATATCCTTCGCGTCTCTCACATCAAAATAGGACACGGCAATCAACGCCCAGCTTGAAAAATGCATATGGGCGTCGCCAAACGACGGTATCAGGACACGATTGCCCAGCTCGACAACCATGGATGAGTCGGCGTTTGAATAACCAGCTGTCAGGGTATCCCCAAGAAAGACAATCCGTCCCTGATCTTCAACCAGATAGTTGTAGACCGAGTTATCCTTATCCAGAGAAATGATTTTACCATGAAAAATCTTCATCGTTTCATCCATTCATTTTTTGATGATTCGGTTATTCGAATTGTCTGATCAGAATCTCAGCCGCCCCACGTATAATGATCTCTTATCAGAAAATGGAATTTAATCAATAGAATGGATGGTTTCGAATCGTTTTAGTCCGAAGTGATTTTCGATGGGAATAAAATCCTTATCGTTGTGAAG
>JBAZWJ010000132.1:0-6089 GCA_041660385.1 Desulfobacteraceae bacterium
GTTAGCTGAAGCAGAAGCCAAGAAAAAGGCCGAAGAAGAAGCCCGACTGTTAGCTGAAGCAGAAGCCAAGAAAAAGGCCGAAGAAGAAGCCCGACTGTTAGCTGAAGCAGAAGCCAAGAAAAAGGCCGAAGAAGAAGCCCGACTGCAAGCAGAAGCTGAAGCTAAGAAGAAAGCAACCCCCAAACCATCAGCTATTGAAACACAGGTGGAATTCCTCAAGGCCGTCAAACCACCCGTTAACGTCAAAGCTGTTGCGGCTTCTGTGGTTGTTCTTTTTGCCGTCCTTTCCATGCTCAGCATGGGCAACACGTCAAACTACTATATCAAGATAAAACACGGGTCCACCTATGTTTACCAGGGAGCATTCTCGCCGGTGGGCAAAAACCTGATCGCCACCGTTCCAGGTGCTATGGAACCGGCCCAGACCAAAGACGTATACACCGAAGCGGATATTCTCCCCATCCTTTTCCGTTCCTATGTGGACCAGGCTCTGGCTCTGAAAAACAACCCCGGCTCACCGGATTTTGGAGCCATCACATGCCTTCTACAGAAAGCGGAATCGTATGCCACAACACCGGAAGAAATGATGATAGTGAAAAAGCATCTCACCGCTGTTAACGCCATCAAGGAAGCTTACAACTCCTCAGTCAATCCGTGATCACGAACGCATAACCGGTCACGACAAGAATAAAAAAAACCTCCTGGCAGCAATGTCACGGAGGTTTTTTTATCACCAAAAGAGATATAGGCGATCCGGCCTACGTTATACAGTTCGCAAGCCAGCCATAAAGATATGACATTGCCCTGTACCGTATCCACAAAGCCCTTGGCACACCTGCGCATCCGATGCTATACATTTTTTAATAATTGCAATACTTTACATTCGAAACACACAACGCAAGAAAAAACCACCGGCACAAAATCAAAACCAACGCTGATACCAACAGATGATCACCCAAACCTGATAATCACGTAAGTATCTGTTTAACCAAAACCGAATTTTGCTGTGTAAGCTGAGAACTATCCGCAAACGCATCACTGAATATGAACCTCGTAAATGGAGGAAAAATGGATTTTGAAGCCGTAAGAAAAAAACTGCTGGAGTTCATTCTGTCCGGCAACCGGAAAGAGGCCATTGACCTTCTGGATGAATGGGCGAAGCAGCGTAATGATGATCTCATTCAGTTTTTTTCCATTCGAGATTCGCTCATGCATATTTTCCTTATTTTCAATATTCCGTGCTTTCCGTGTTTTCCGTGGTTAATCGTTTTTCAGTGATGTCTGCCCTGTGGCTTCCAGCACTGTGAGCCAGAGCTTGCCGTGGGGGGACACCTGTTTCCGTTTTCCGGCTGAGGCGCGCATGGGAACATGGACAAAATGGTTGTTCCAGTGGCCCACCAGCATATTGGTTTTTCCTGTCATGCCAGCGTGAACAGCGTCACGACCAAGGAAACTGCAAAAAACATGGTCGTTGGCATTGGCGGGGAGGCTTCGGATAATGTAGCTGGGATCAATGTATTTCAGAGAGATGGGAAGTTTTCTCTCCTTGAAGTAATCGCCGATCCTTTCTTTCAGGTAAAGGCCGATATCCTTGAGTTTCAGGTTTCCCGACGGATCCCGTTCATCTCCTTTTTCTTCAAAATATTTCTGGCCTGCGCCTTCGGCCACCACGATCACCGCATGTTTTCGCTTGATAAGACGCTGTTCCAGATGGACGAGAAGTCCGTTTTCTCCATCCAGATCAAAATCCACTTCGGGGATCAATACGAAATTGGCGTCCTGCTGGGCCAGAGCTGTTGTGGCTGCGAGAAAACCCGAATGCCTTCCCATAAGCTTGATCAGGCCGATACCATAAGGGTATCCTTCCGCTTCGTTGTGGGCGCCACGGATGGCCTGGGTTGCGATCTCAACGGCGGTGTCAAAACCAAAAGAGCGCGCCACAAGGTACACGTCGTTGTCGATGGTTTTGGGAATGCCGATCACGCTGATCTTGAGGTTGCGTTCCGTGATGGCTTCGCTGATCCGGGTTGCAGCCATCAATGTGCCGTCACCGCCGATCATGAATAGAATACCGATATTCATCCGTTCAAGGGAATCCACAATAGCGTCCACATCCTGGGGGCCCCGGGACGAGCCTAGAATGGAACCACCCCTGTCGAGAATCCGAACCACATTTTCCGGATTCAGCTCTATCACATCATGGCCGTATTCGGGAATGAACCCTTGAAGACCGTATTTGATTCCGTAAATCCGTTTGACACCATAGCGGTGGAAAAGTTCCAGAACCACAGAACGGATAATGTCGTTCAAACCAGGGCAAAGTCCACCGCAGGTCACCAGGGCGCAACGAATTTTGCTGGGATCGAAGTATATTTTTTTTCTGGGTCCGGCAATTTCAAATGCCGGTGGTTTTTTACCCTGTTCGATCCTCTGAAAAATGTGCTTCTCGTTAACCTGGATAAGAACCCGGTTTTCGTCACCCACGAATATTTCACTGTCCATGGTGTAACCATTTTTCAGTAGAGGACTGTCTATCTTACAATCCCCCAGACTCTCAACCCGCGTGTCAACACTATCAAATTCGCTCATCATCTTCCCCGCTGCATCACTTGGATTTTACCGGGACTTTCTCCCAGTGATAATGACTGTTTTCATCGCTTGAAAAAACCCAGCTTTCCCCTGTTTCACCGTTGAGAAGCACCGCATTTTTCTGAACATATTCCCGATTGTCCGTCTGGTTCACGAATGTGGTTTCCAGCTGACGGATCTCCCATGTTTTTGCCGTGCAACCTGAAATCATGATGGCAAGTGCTGCCGCCGCGGCCAGATGATAGTTCATACCCATAAGTTTTCCTTTGCAAGCGCCCGCGTTTTTTTATAGTTATCTTTCTTATAACAGAAGATATCCATCAAAATCTCCATTTTGTTCAAGGATGGTGAATGATACGAAAAAAACAGACGCCCGTCAACCAGAGCATCAACCAAGGTGGCACAACTACGGAGAATCCATGACTGAAAAGCATATGTTCATCTCTGATCTCGATGGGACCCTGTTCCGCTCGGACCGCCGGTTTTCACACAAAGACCTGGACCGGCTAACCCTTCTTGGTGAAATGGGAGTAACCCGGGTTCTTGCCACAGGAAGGTCCGTGTTCTCTCTTCAGCGTTCGGTTCCCGAGCCCCTTCCCTTTGATTATCTGATTTTTTCGACGGGTCTTGGAATTGCCCATTACCCGGAGTCCAACCAGCAGACCATCAAGTCCCATGGCCTGACTGCGGACCAGACAACGGAGGTCGCTGAGCTGTTCAAGGAACTGGCCCTGGACTTCATGATCCACGATCCCCTGCCCCACAACCACTCTTTTTCTTTTGACTATCCGTCAGGCAACAACCCTGATTTCATGACCCGGATCGGTTTCTACGAAAACCATTGTCGTGAAATGGACAACGGCGGGGGTAAACCAGGACCGTCATCCCAGTTCATCACCATGGTTCCAGCGCCCTCAGGTCTTGACCTTTACCATCACATCAAGGAGCGCCTCGACCAGTTCAGCGTGATCAAAACCACATCCCCTTTTGATGGGAAAACCATGTGGATCGAAGTATTTCCAAAAAACGTTTCCAAAGGCAACGCCGTGCTGTGGCTGGCCGACCGAATAGGAATAGACCGGAAAAACATTGCGGCTGTTGGGAATGATTACAACGACGAAGATCTTCTTGAAATTGCTGAAAAAGCCTATGTGGTGGAAAACGCCCCGGAAGATCTGAAGCGCCGGTTCACCGTTGTTTCGTCAAATGACAATGAGGGTGTGAGCGATGCGGTGATGACTGCGTTTGGTGTGTGATGGCGGGCAGATTCAAAGCCTGCTGAAGGTAAAAGAAATAATTTTGATTTATGCGATGGCCGTAGGGGCGACCCGCTGGTCGCCCAGCCCCCGCATAACCATAAACGCGTTCATTGTATATCGGTTAGGGCGACCAGCAGGCCGCCCCTACACCGTTTCGTCGGTTACATATATCTTAAGAAACGGCATTGAATATACATAGAATAACTCAGGTTCCACTCTTTTGTATTTGCACTGCAATACATTCGATGTTGGATGTTGAACGTTCGACGTTCATTTTTTTTATTATTCCAGCCCATCAACTCCCTTTCTTCACCGCCGCCTTATCAAAATGAGAGAACTGCATGGTAAACGTGCCTCTTCCCTGGGTGGCGGATCGAATGGAGGTGGAATAACCGAACATTTTTGAAAGGCTGACTGTGGCGTGTATGGTCTGGATTCCGGATTTGGGCGTAATGGCTTCCACTTTTCCACCACGGGAGTTCAAATCGCCGATCACTTCGCCCATGAAGGCATCGGGGACAAATATTTCCACGGCCATCACCGGTTCCAGAAGATAGGCTTCTCCTGTTTCCAGAGCTTCGCGGACGGCCATGGACGCGCTGACTTTGTAGGCCAGATCCGATCCGATTCCTTCTCGGAACGAACCGCCCACAAGAACGGCTTCCACATCCACCACGGGATAGCCCATGATGATGCCGCTGTCGAAACTGTCCATGACTCCTTTTTTAACCGATGCGATGTAGACATCAGGAATCTGTTCCGGTCCCACTTCGGAGCGGAAGCTGACACCTTTGCCCCGTTCCTGGGGAATGAGTTTCAGGGAGACTTCGCCGAAATGTTTCTGGCCTGCCACATCACGATCAAAAGCCGCTGTGGTCGTGACAGTTTTGGCTATGGTTTCGCGGTAAACAACCTGGGGTTTGCCCACGTTGACTTCGGTATTAAATTCCCTCACCATCCGGCTGATGATGATTTCAAGGTGTAGTTCCCCCATGCCCGACAACAGGGTCTGCCCGGTGTCCTCATCGGTTCTCACCTTCAGCGTGGGATCTTCGGCCACAAATTTTTCCAGGACAGACTGGAGCTTGTCCTGGTCTGTCACGGTCCGTGGCTCCACGGCAATGGAAATCACCGGTTCATAGAACTCCATCCGTTCAAGAAGAATGGGGTGACTTGCACTGCAAAGGGTGTCGCCTGTGGACGAATCCTTGAGACCCACAACACCCACGATGCTTCCGGCTCCGGCCTCTTCGATGCGTTCGCGTTTGTTCGCATGGATTTTGAGTATTCGGCCCAGCTTCTCTTTTCGTTTCAGGCCGGGATTATAAATGTCTTCGCCCACTTTCAGCTTTCCGCTGTAAATCCGGGCAAAGCCCATCTTCCGTCCTTCGATCATGGACACTTTAAAAATTAGAGCAGACAGGGGGGCGCTGTCTTTGGGTTCAAAGGCCACCTCTTCGCCTGTTTCAGGATGGATACCATGGGCCGGAGGAACATCAAGAGGACTTGGAAGATAACTTCCGATGGCATCCAAAAGGATTTGAATGCCCTTATTTTTGAGGGCGCTTCCGCAGAGAACCGGCACCAGCTTCAAACCGATGGTGGCTTTCCTGATGGCGGCAACCAGAGATTCTTCCGAAATGGGTTCTTCTGCCAGGTAGGCTTCCATGATCGCATCATCATTGTCAGAAACCATTTCAATCAGCCGGTCACGGTAGCTTGCCGCTTCATCCTGAAGGCCGGAAGGGATGTCCGAAACGGTGTAGGCCGACCCAAGGCTTTCATCATCCCAGATAATCTGCTTCATCTGAATAAGATCAATGACTCCTTTGAATTTTTCTTCCATTCCCACGGGGATCTGGGTGATCAAGGGCTTGGTGTGAAGTTTTTCCTCCATCATGCGGATGGTATTGTAGTAATCAGCCCCCACACGATCCAGTTTGTTTACAAAGGCAATACGGGGTACATGGTACTTATCCGCCTGACGCCATACCGTTTCGGACTGGGGCTCCACGCCCCCCACGGCGCAGAATACGCCGATGGCTCCGTCAAGAACCCGAAGAGACCGTTCCACCTCAATGGTGAAATCCACATGGCCCGGGGTATCGATCACCTGGATCACATGGTCTTTCCACTCGCAGGTAGTCACGGCAGAGGTGATAGTGATGCCCCGCTCCTGCTCGTCCACCATCCAGTCCATGACCGCTTCTCCGTCGTGGACTTCACCCAGTTTGTGAGATT
>JBAZWJ010000133.1:0-5946 GCA_041660385.1 Desulfobacteraceae bacterium
TCAACCTGAAGCCACTCTATTTAAACTCATTCCATTTTTGAAACAGTGCAGTTTCTACGTTATGCCTCAGAGCAACTATCGGCTTAAAGCCTTTATATGATTATCATATCTTTACTCTTGACATTTGACACAGCATGACAGCCAATTCCCTGAATTACCCTCCGCTCTGTCATTCCGGGCGGCCTCCAAAATGACGGGGTGATGGAAACTGAAACGCGGATGGCGCTTTCACCCTGCCCGAAACACGAAGCCGACCTGGAATCCATGCCAGTGTTTCAGCAGAGGGTTCAATCGTAAATTCCAGATCTTCGCTCCGTCCAGAATGGCATGACGCTCAATCTGAACAGATTTATGAAGCATTCTGTTCTGCGCGGTCATGAAACAGATCCCAGGCAAAGGCGAAGTCGCCGTTGAGAAGGGCGGAGCGGGCCAATGCTTTACGGGATTCTTCGGTTTTTTTCAGGGACCATGAACGTTTCATCGTGTGATACATCAATTGGTAATCGCCGCGCATGTCATGCTCCGCCGATTCCATGACATATCTTTTTGCCTCAGCCTCAATGGACAGCAGAAGTCCCAGATCGGTTTTACATCTGTGGCATATGATCTTTTGTTTGTATTCGGCGTTGCAGACCGGGCAGTTTTTCATCGGATATCCTCATACGATTTTGCATTCAAAAAGACTGTGAATATTGCTCAACATGGGGCGAGCACACACAAGGGCGAACAAGGGGCGAACACAAGGTTCGCCCGTACAGCCTACAGCCCGTATAACTACACATAATGCTGTTTTGATTGCAACATGGAAACACATCAGTCGATGTAAAACAGGATATCATCCAGTTCTCTGGTCAGCTCTTCAACCCGATCAAGGTCATTTTCTTTTACAGATAAACGGATGTCTTCTATCAGATTGACAATTGTGTCCCTGTCATCCGGCGGTGCTATGTCCAGTTTGGAACTGGCAAGGTCGATGAGATCGAGAATATGTTTGGGAACCTCGGACGACACTCCGGTCTGATGATCCTCTTCTTCATCATCCTGCCATAATGCCTCAAGTTTTGTTTTTGAAAAACTTACCGCCTCTACCGAGCTTTCCTCGAACGCATTTTCAATGGTCACTTCAAGCTTTTTCCCGCTGTTTGATTCGATGGACTCGATTTTAAGGATGCCGTTGATATCGAGATCGTATCTTAGGGTCACGGTGCTGTGGCAGGGTTGTTTGCCCGAAAGCTTGAAATGGTAGTCACCGATGAGCAGGTTTTCACCGGCATCCGGATTCTCGCCTTGATAGACCTTTAAATCCACACCGTCCTGAAAATCAACCATGGTGTAAAAGACTTCCGTTTTGGAAACAGGCAATTTGGAATTTCTTCGTATGATGGGGACATACATGTCAGGCGACGGCATTCCATTTAAAACGCCAAATGCGGATGTACCGAATGTGTATGGGGTGATGTCGATCAGAACCGATGATGTGGCAACGCCCATTTCCCTGCCTGCCTGAATACCGGCTCCTATGCTCACGCACAGATCCGGGTCTATTTCTCCATGGGGTTCCAGGTTGAACTTTTCATGAAGCATACGCGAAATCATGGGCATTCGTGTGGACCCGCCCACCAGGATAATCCGGTTGATGGCTGAAGGGAGGATCGCCGCATCTTCAAGAGCCCTGTTCACCGAATTCATCGTTTTATCAATATCGTCCGTGATGAGTTCTTCAAAATAATCACGGGCTAACGCAAAGGAAAAATGAACGGGAGTCCCATTTTTTTCCGCAATATGATCGATTTCAACCTGGGCGAACGGCCGGGATGTCAATTCGATTTTCGCTTTTTCAGCTTCGTTCACAAGGCGGGCCATTGAGACACGGTTCTGTTTGACATCGACCGAGCTTTCTTCTTGGATTTTCTTTGCAAACAGGTCGGCCAGTTTATTGTCGAAATCGTCGCCGCCCAGGTGGTTGTCCCCAGTACTTGCAAGAACTTCCACCACGGAATTTTCGATTCTGACGATCGACACATCGAAGGTTCCGCCCCCCAAGTCAAAGACAAGAATGGTTTGTCCTGAATGGTCCTCGTGTTCATAGGCGAGAGCCGCTGCCGTGGGTTCATTGATGATCCGGACAACGTCTAACCCTGCGATGCTTCCCGCTTCTCTCGTGGCTTTTCTCTGGGAATCGGTAAAGTAGGCGGGAACGGTGATCACGGCTTTCTGGACGGGTTTTCCAGAAAACGCTTCCGCCCGTTGTTTGAGTGTTTTAAGAATTAGCGCGGATATCTCCTGGGGTGTGTATTCTTTACCGCCCAGCGATACGTGGGTATCTGTACCCATAAGCCGTTTGATGGAACTCACGGTGCGATCCGGGAATACGGCGGCCTGGTTTTTCGCTTCCCTTCCGACTATAAGATTACCGGAATCGTCAAGACCCACGCATGAGGGCATGATTCCATCGTCATGTTGTGTGACAACCGTCACTTTACTATCCATAATGCAGGTGATTTCCGAGTTGGTTGTTCCCAGATCTATTCCGACAATGTGTTCCATGGTTATCCTCATGTCTACCCGTATTTATAGTTTATTCAACGACCACGACTTCCGCGTATCTGAGCACTTCATCGCCCCTTGTAAAACCGCCTGAAACCTGTTGTGCCACATAACCGCTATTAAGATCGTTCTTTTTTTCAAGATCCCTGGCTGATATGGCGGAGACGGCTTTCATGGTTTTCGGGTTGAACGGTTTTCGAAGGGTTTCCACTGGAAAAATCCCCGAAAATTCCATGGCCCGGTCAAACCGGCGTATGGCTATTTCAAATGCTTCCATCACCCCGTCCAGGTCTTTTTTTCCTCGGCTGAACATCCCTTTTTCCGTTCGTTTTGTTCTTACGGCATCCATACTCCGTTCAAGAATGTCCCTGACGTCGAAAAAAGAGGAGAGTGCTTTTTTTTCCACAGAACGGGTGATATTGGCTTCAAGATTCTGAAGATCCGAGGAACTTCGCTTCAGTAATTCAAAGGTGCCCTGAAAGGAATCCATGAATCCGTTCAATGCCGTGATCGATTTTGACTGTTCCCGGTTCTGAAGCCGGATTTCCTGGCGCAATCCGGCAAATTCCGATAACAGGGTATACAGATCGATCGTGTCATGGTCTGTCTTGCGGTTCTCGAAATCGGGGTTGATGTGTGTTTCGGGGATATCAAACAGCCAGAGTTTGAAATCATCGAGACTGCGTTCCTTCCAGTCGGACATCAGGCCGTATTTCTTTATCTTCCGCTCGCACCGTTCATTCAGAAACCGGGATATCCGCCGATATAGCGGCAGCAGGAAATGACGGTCGAGGGTTCCGTAAAATCCGGCTGTCCGGGATGCGATGTTGAGAATTATTTTGTTTTGTTTCAATTCCATTTCAAGTTCACCTGTTTTGTTTTTCACTTTCCGCTTTGATGATCTCCTTCAATGTCGGAATTCGTTTTCTGACCGGCAGTGTGAGCGTAATCGCCCGGAGGATATCTTCGCATGAAGCGGTTTGTGATGTCCCGAAAAGACGGGTTTTCACCCGGCTTCTCATATCCTTGATCGCTTCGTAGGCCATCGTGATCATCTTGAATGTTTCCGGTTCTTTTTCCGGCGTGTGCTGTTTCACCAGATCCAGATAACGGCTTCTGATTTTAGTATCGGAGGCATGTGTATCAAGCCCCAGGATGACATAATATATCACCATTTTTTTACCTTTTTTTAAGCATAGTTATTCCCCTGATCCGGTCAAAAGGACACGGGCTTCGGGGGTGAGTTTTGCCATCAGATCTTCGCCCAGAAGAGCCGGAGCCTTGTTTATCTTGTTTCGAAACATCGGCATGGTATTGATGAGATCCTTTCTTAAACGGACGATGCCTGAATCGGACAGGTCCTTCAAATCCATCAGATCCGCGAGGGCGTTTAGAGCCTCAATGAATTTCTGTTTGACCGATACCGGGCTGTTGACGGCCAAGGTGGACAACCCCGTGAGAAATGATGTTAATGCTGAAAGCTCCTGTGCCGGTGAAGCGACAACATCCATATCATTATACGGATCATAGTATGCGGATCCATCATCGTCATCGTAAATATCGTATGAATCGAATCCGCCGTCATCAGGGGCAAAATCAAAATCCTTAAGCCCACAGCACGCTTCGTAATCATTGGCCAGCAGCGAGATATTCATCGAGATGGCTTTCATCCGGCCCCTGATGTCCGGGGATGAACTTTTCGTGATCTCATCAAGGTCTTTTATCTTGTCGTTTTCTCCCTGGCTGAACTTTAAGGCTGCATGACAGAAACGGATAAGGGGATTGACGGTTTTCTCTTTTTTTATCCGGCGGTGGATATCCTTTATAAATACAGATAGGGATGTTTTGGTGATGATCGAAGCTGACGAAAGGGCATTGGCAAGATCACTATCGGAAATTTCCCCCAAGAAAACAGGCGCATTTTTGATGAATACATCCGCCACGGAGAAATCAGGATATACCAGGGCGTGCATGCCCTTGACCGGCATCAGAAGTTTTACCCTGGCGCTTGACGGCAGGTGGGGTAAGGCTTCCTGCAATTCCTTTTTGAAAAAGGCAAATATCTGTTCTGAGGGCATGCCTTTGTCGTTAGTATCGCAAATGAGCAAGGACAGGACTCGAAGCCGTTTTTCACTGGAAAGGCCAGATAAACAGTATTCAATGGTTTCGGAATGTTTCCCGTCAGGCGCTTTCAGAACGTTGTACAGGATCTTTTTTTCGGCGATCACTTCAACATGTTGGGGTATTCGAAGTGACGCCGCTTTTTCAAGATCCTTTTCAACCAGATGCAGTTTGTCTGACCGGATGTTTTTTTCAGCGGCGATGACACATGAAAATACATACCGTTCAAACACGAAGTTGTTGTGCGGTGCCCGTTCCATGGCGTTTTTGAGAATGCCTTCCGCTTTCCGGTACGCCCCTTTTCTGTCATAGATATCGGCGAGTTTCAGGCAAGGGTAGGGATCATCCGGGAAATGCTTCATCATGGTTTCATAAAGCATTTCAAGGGGTTTTGCCTCAGTTCCACGGAGCTGAAGGCTCTCGGCCAGTTCATAGGCTTCCCGGTTGACGGGATCTATGTCCGTTGCGTGTTCAATCAAACGAAGACAAAACAGATTACGAAAGTAAGATGTTTTTTTTATCGGGAATGACACGATTTTTGCTATTTCCCCAAAGCCCTCGAAATCATCGGAGATAATGATTTCATTATTTAATATGTCTGAGGCGATACGGGTGAAGACCTGGGATCTCGCCATGGCGTTTTCTTGTACATCCTTGAAATCCTTGTCAATCATGTTCAGGTATTCGGCTGCATCAGATAAGGGGGTAGGGCCGTAGTTGAAAAACGCTTTTTGGGCGACACGCAGGGCTTCTTCCTTTAAGAACAGTTGTTTCGTCAGAGACATCGATGCTTCCGGATAAACATTCTTGATGCTGCATCTCTGCCAGATGATTTCAACCATGGATCGTATCGCATCTTCCGGTTTTCTGGGACATATTCCGGACGCAATGGACCGGATGATAGAAGGTATCCTTGACAGGTTGTCAGCCGTCACATTTCGGACAAGTTCATCAATCATCGGAATAAGGCCGCCATGCCCTTCAAACAGGATATCAAACATCCGTGGGCAAACGGAAGCCGCATCTGAGGGTTTGCCTTCGGCGCTCAGCTTCAGAGCCCGGACAGCAGAAGGGAAAGGAAAACTGTCCGATAATTGTGACAGGGAACGGATGACCGATGGGCCCTCATCTTGTGCAAAATGCGTCATCGCCTTGCAGAATAGTTTTAGGTCAGACCAGGGGGAAGACCGAGGAACGAGTTTGAGATGATTCAATGCCTCTTCCCATTGTCCGCCGTTCATTGCATCCACCGCTGTCAATACTTGATCGAGATGGTCT
>JBAZWJ010000134.1:0-5930 GCA_041660385.1 Desulfobacteraceae bacterium
ACCCGTCCTATTGACCGCCGCCACAGACTGGTTAACATTCGCGGCCGGTTGTCATCTGAAAGAATGCTTGAGATCAATCAGGCACTGAAAGCGGTTTTTGAATTGGACAATGATTGACACTGGGGCCTGAAAATTTATGGAGTATCATTCCAAATATTTATAATAATTAAGTATGCTGTCCCCGGAATTGATGTGGTTTTTTATTGACTTGAATTCAGTATGGTGCCCCCGGAATTTGTCGGAAGAAGAATTGGTGAGTTTGTGGTCCCCAATTCATCCGAGGAGGCACGAGGTCAGCTATATCTGTTTCGGTTTGTTCTGTTACCGCCCTCGTGTCATTCCCCTTTTTTGGAATAGTGGCATGCAACGCCATTTGTAACGAATGCAAGTGGCTACGGACCCAAACTTGCACTTGTCCACGGCACTTTCTCAACCTGGCCTACCATGTTCGAAGTGATT
This sequence comes from Desulfobacteraceae bacterium, assembly GCA_041660385.1. GTDB lineage: Bacteria > Desulfobacterota > Desulfobacteria > Desulfobacterales > Desulfolunaceae > DYJE01. The sequence continues at coordinate 460 of JBAZWJ010000134.1, forward strand.
CTACTACTGTAGCTTCCAGAAAATCCCATCAAGTTCAATAAGACAAGCTCAATGTACCACATATAAAGGTTAAGGGCTTCATGGTATACGCCATCCATTATTACACCACTACCTTTAGCCTTATTGACAGGATGCACCAAATTATTTCTAATAGACGTGATCGTTTGTGGCCCATCAGCATACTCAAACTCAGCGGCATAGGCTGCGAGTCGTGTGTAATTACTTGGCAGAGTTACTGGAATTTTGCAGTCATTCAAGACTTCGGTCACCTTCTGAGCAGTCTTGAGTTTTTTTGCCGTTGTTTTACTGTGTGTTTTGATATGTTCAGTCAGATAGACCCATGCTATTCTTTCAAGTGCTGCTTGGGCCAGAATAATTGATCCATCGACATTTGCAACGCGCATATTGCTGAACACATACCAGTACACAGAAGCCTTCAGGGTTTCGGACCAAGTTGCATCGTTCCAAAGTTCCGCGAATCCCTTGAATACCGACGTTAGAGTTTCGGCATGATGATCGTCGAGCCAGCTCTGATGTCGCTTCCAGGAGTTTATTTTTCGTATTCCCCAAGATTCCCATACTCGTACACGTGAAGCATCGTAGGCTACTGGAAGTATAGGTGATGTCCATGATACCATAGAAAATGAAAGAAATTGACTCAGGATGAAAAGAAGTTCAATTGCCTCGTTAGAAGTCAGAAGCGAGTCGTCTAATTTGCGAATGCTTCCAGTATGCGTAATCGCGCGCCCACCGCGCTGTTTCAATAATTCCATAGTTAGCTTGGTATCTATAGTCTCAATGATGACAACTTCATAACCATTGTGTTCAAGTATGATTGCTTCGCGGCGAGCGAAACCGCCGCCCTTGGTATTGATTATGACAGCATCTTTGGATATAAAATCAGAAAAATTAACAAGGTGAAATCGAATTTCTACTGCGCGCCCGAGCGATCCAACCTCGACTGACTGCCTTGCAGGGATGAGCTTGACTCTTGTTCCTCCTAACCCAGGTTGCATGCTCACGAGGATCATGGAACTGTCGATTTTTTTATCCGGTATGGTAACCGCAATTGTCTTTTTTCTATTGAACACTTCAAAGAGCGATGACCAACTAATCTGTGTGTCAAATTCAAATTCAAGTTCCAGGGTGGGTTCTGTTTTGATATAGGCGTGAAGGTCCACTTCATCAACTTCTGAATCAATACTAATATTCGCAAGGTGCACACCAAGGTAGATGATCTGATTCTTTTTGTTAATTCTGTAGACAGGGGGGATGGCTTTCAGTTTTCTGCTTCTGGGCTTCACAGCGATTTCCTTCTTTTTTATGCCATTTCCTGACCATGTTGAGACTTCGCGTAACTATCCTTGGAAAATTGCTCCCAAGGAGTCCGAAAATTATTGGTTACCGCTTCAAGTCGTCCCGTCTTGGGCACTGTAACAGAACGCACCGGCTGTGGCGCGCGCGGCTTTTTGCGTGACCCACACCAGCGGAATGTTATGAAATTATCTCTGCATTTTTATTCTGCCAAATGCGTAATTCCGCATAATCCCATGGGCACCGAACTAAATTACAGGCTATAAACTTGATTTATATTTGGTGTCTACGAAATTCCCATAAGCTCCAACAGGTCATTCATTATCTATGATTCTCAACAAAACTGGGCTTTCAGCTTTGGAAGTTTATTCTGGATAATCTGCCACACTTCCTCTGCGTCAATTCCGAAGTAGTTGTGGGCGATGATATTTCTGAAGCCTTTCATTTTGAACCAATCTATTTGATCGTGTGTCTCACGTATCATAGCTTCAGAAACCTTTGAAGTCTCCAATTACAACAAAATTCATCAAAGTTGCATCAAACGACATGGTATTCGAGAAAAAATCATCGACACATCGAAAATGTCAGAACATATTTCTCAATTTTTTCGATTGCATCCATACTATTCAGAAGACAACCCACATCCTTGGCCATGGGTTTATACATACTTCGCTTCCGACAGAATCTGTTTTCTGAAGACCGGTTTGATGTATTTCTCACGACAGATATCCACAGAAACGTTGAATTCGTTTATGATTTCAGACTTCAATTTTTGTTTAAGTTCAAACAGATCGTCCATGTTATCCTCAAACTCAATAATCAAATCGATATCGCTGTCATCCATCGGCTCGTTTCTGGCAACGGAACCGAACACCCGATCTTTGTCAGATGATATTCTCGCTGAAACCGCATTTTATTCGAAGCCAGATAGGCCAGAACCTGGTTTGAACTGATCATCATTCCTCCTGGTTTTTTTGACGGAGTCAAGACGCCATGGAAACCGCTGCTTTAAAACACACCGATTTCACTGTACATGACAAAACCCAACCCACAGCCCCATCAGCATCAAGACCAAATCTTTATCCTTGCCTTGACAGATCAAATTTGTATGGGGGTGTCAAGAATATAAATTTTATAATCATATAAGTGCTTTGAACCGCTGAAAGCCTTACGGCTTTCGAAGAGCCAATCAGGAGATTGGCGTTCCCAGGGAAAAGACATATCGAACTCAGGTGATACCTTGGAATTCAGAGGAAATGTATTATTTGCCTGTCCCCGAATTTTCCCCGATTTTTTTTCGACCCCGTTTTTCACATTGACTTGGACTTTAAAGTAAATGGTCATAAAATATGCCCATAACATATTAATATTAATGTGTAATATATTTGAGTTGTTTTTTATACACAAGGTAAAGATTGCTTGACAATCAAGAAAATTAATAATATGGGTAAATATATTAATGGTGTTAACATTGATCACTGTTTTACCGCTTATCTAAGACTGCCTTTTTGTTTTTAAAATTGAGCACTTAGTTCTGTGCCTGTTTCAACGACTTGATCACTATTATAAGGAGAAACCATGAAAACCAAACGTTCCCTTGCCCTTCTCTTCCTATTGCCATTCATCATGCTGTTCAATGCCTGCGATGAGCAAACAGGCTATGTTCAGGGGTTCATTTCCGAAGATGGCGTGGCCATTTCAAGCGTTAGTGTGAAAATTTACAATAAAAGCGGAACTTCCGTGTACAGCACCAAGTCAGACAGCAAAGGGATATACAAAATTCCCAATGCGGACACGTATCCGCCAGACCTTGAAATGACGGTCAAGTATACGAAAGCAGAATATTATTTCGAAAACAACGGATCGAAGAGTTTTGTTGCGGCATCGCATTCACCCGATATTGAGGGCGTCAATCTCAAGACAACCGATTGCTATCCCCAGAGCGCAACCATCCTATCCACCCAGGATCTTCAAGCCATATCCTCTTACAGAACAATTGGTGGAAACTTGACGATTCAGGCGTCTTCCCTGACGAATGTGGATTCGCTCAAAAATCTTACGAAAGTCTGCGGCAATCTTACCATCGATTCGAATCTCAGCCTCACATCCATTCAGGGTTTATCAGCCCTTGTAAAAATCTGGGGAAATCTCATCGTGAACAACAACCCCATTCTTCAGGATATCAGCTGTTTCGCAAATCTCATGGATGTGGAAAGCATCAGAATCAGCAGCGACCCATCCCTTAAAAATCTCCATGGGCTTAACTTGAATCCGTCTATCGTCCTCACTCTGGGATTGACCATCGATTCAAACAGCGGCCTTGAAACACTGGAAGGCATCTCCGTTCCTTCAGGAACAAGGGTAAAGATATCCAACAATCCGCTTCTCATGTCACTGAAAGGTCTCAACCCTCCTCTTGACGATGAGGGCATGAATATCGATCTTGACGCCAACGCGAATCTGGCATCCCTTGAGGGTCTTGAAGGTGTTCAGGCCATGAATATTTTGAAAATACAAAATTCTCCCAAATTGACAAGCCTTCTGCCTCTCAGTGATTTAAAAGCCGTTACAGCCATAACAATACAAAACACAGGCATTATAAATCTCGTTGGACTTGGAAATCTTACAACCCTTAACGGAGGCATTTCCATCAATGACAACCCGTTCCTTGTTTCCCTTGAAGGGCTTTCAATTCCCGAAGGAACGCCCAATATCACCATCAGAAACGATCATGCCCTTACCCACCTTACCGGTTTAACCATTTCCGAAGGTTTTAAAGGCACCATCAACCTCTGGGATCTGCCTGGGATTACTTCACTTGCCGGTTTGAGTCTTCCGGTGGAATTTGCGGGTTCCCTCAGCCTGTTCACCAATGCGGCCCTCTCCTCAATCGACCTTTCCCATGTAGAAAGCATGGACAGCCTGACCATCGTTCAATGCCACGCCCTGTCTTCACTTGAACACGGATTCGGCTCACTATCCTCACTCAACACCCTTTATATGGAAAACAATAAAGCCCTGGCATCGATCCAATCTTTTTCAAACCTTTCTTCAATGGTGAATCTCAGCATCCTCAACAACCCTGCCCTTGAAACCCTGGAAGGTCTTGACGGCCTGGAAAGCTCTGAAAATATTCAGATCGATTTCAACGAAAATCTATTCACACTGGAGAATTTAAGGGCCCTTAAAGCGGTAAACGGCATCCTTAATGTCTATCATAACAATTCCCTGACCATACTGGGACTCGATGCGCTTAAAACAGTGAAAGGTCAGTTTGTATTCATGGACAACTATGAACTCTGTACAACTTTAATCGAAGACGTGAAAAATCAGCTCGATTTAGCCAGCAATCTTTCCGTAAGCACAGCCATTATCGGCAATAAGGTATGTGATTGATGTTCCACGCATGGATTGTCTTCCGGCAATCCATGCATCAACGATTGTCACTATGGACAATGCTTATAATTCCGCTCGAATTCCGAATTCCGGGGACACCCATAAATTCCGGGGACACCGCACTTAATTACAGGCTATAAACTTGATTTATATTTGGTGTCTACGAATAAATGCTTTGAACCGCTGAAAGCCTTGCGACTTTCGAAGAGCCAATCAGGAGATTGGCGTTCCCAGGTATCTACCGTGTCCGGCCCGTTCACCATTACCCGCAAACCGGAAACAGCCAGCCTGATCTTATTTGGATAACAGAAGTGAATTGACTTTATCTTCGATCCAGTCCCTCACTTTTTTAATCTCTTCCATGGAAGAAGGTTGTGGGATGTCCATATCCCAGTTCAGGATATCCGCGCAGGGAAACGGTAAAGATCGGGTGACTTTCTCTCCGATAACGATCACACGTTCAGGGCGGATCACCTGGCTGACAGATTCAATGCCACAGGGTTTTCTGAAAGCCAGATCAATGCCTTTTTCTTCCATGGCGGGGACAAGCAGGGGATGGATATCCTTAGCCGGATGGAATCCTCCCGAATAAACATGGACTGTTTCACCTGCAATTTTTTGTGCAAAGGCGGCGGCCATCTGGCTTGTCAGGCTGTTGTCGTTGCAAAGGAAAAGCCATGAGGGTTTTTGAGTGAAGCCGGACATGATGTTTTCGGCGGCATGGCGGATATCAGCCTCAACCGTGGGGTGCTTTTTCATTT
>JBAZWJ010000135.1:0-5182 GCA_041660385.1 Desulfobacteraceae bacterium
AACTTCCTTCCCGACCTGCCCTTTGGGGCCCTCGGGAAGAAAGTTTATCTCGTCTGGTCGGCAAAGCCTATCAGGATCACACCAGCATAGCTGGTGGTTTAATGGCGATTAATTATATACCAACAACAATTCGGAAATCCGCCAAAGGTTAAGGCTGAAAAATGAGAGTGTTCTTGTCAAGCAGGATGAAATATACTATACGCTTAGTCTGTCTTTCAGACGTATTCCATATGATAGCACGATAGGGGTAAACAACCATGACTACAGAGGAAAACAATCCGAACGTTCACAAACTTCGTTACGGAGATAAAGAAATAATTCTGATCGGAACAGCCCATGTTTCACGGGAAAGCGTGGAACTAGTGGAGTCTGTAGTCAGACAGGAACGGCCGGATACCGTATGTGTGGAGCTATGCAAATCCAGGTTCCATTCCATTATGCAGAAAGAACGATGGCAGGAAATGGACATCGTAAAGGTGATCAAAGAGCAGAAAACATTTCTTCTTCTTTCCAACCTGCTTATGTCTTCGTTTCAGCGGAAAATTGCAGAAAAATTCGGTGTACGTCCCGGTGAAGAAATGATCAAGGCCGTTGAAACAGCTGAAGAATTGGGAGCTCAGGTTCATCTGGCAGACCGAGAGATCAACATCACCCTGGGCAGGACCTGGCGCTCCATGGGTTTTATAAGTAAATTTAAACTGATGCTTCAGCTGATCCTTTCTCTCGGAGACGCAGAAGACATCGAAGAAGAGGATATCGAGCGGTTGAAGAAGGAGGATGTGCTTCAGACCGTGCTGGCCGATGTGGAGAAATCCCATCCCATGATCCGAAAAATTCTCATTGATGAACGGGATCAGTACCTGTGCGAAAGAATCAGAACAGCGCCTGGGAACCGCATTGTGGCCGTGGTGGGAGCAGGCCATGTGCCGGGAATCCAGGCCTGGCTTGACAAACCCATAGACTGTGACGCCCTTGACGAACTTCCCCCCAAAAGCCGATGGGGTTCGGCCATGAGCTGGATCATCCCTCTTGCCATCGTGGCCATGATTGGCGTGGGATTCTTCTTTAAAGGCGGCCATGCCGGAACAAATATGGTGGGCATGTGGGTTGCGGCAACAGGCATCCTTGGTGGCCTTGGTGCAATGGCCGCTTTTGCCCATCCTCTGACCATCCTTTCCGCCGTGGTGGCTTCGCCCTTTACGGCCATACATCCACTGATCGCCGCAGGCTGGGTTTCAGGACTCACCGAAGCGTACGTGCGAAAACCTAAAGTCAGAGATCTGGAAGAGCTTTCCCAGGACATCCTTTCCATCAAAGGATTTTGGCGAAACAAAGTCACCCGGATTCTTCTGGTGGTAGTTTTCACCAATATCGGAACGTCCTTCGGAACCCTTGTGGCCATTCCCCTTCTTTACAAAATGATGGGGTAGTTTTTTTGTATGCCTGAATAGCTCCGTTGGATTAAACCCTCTGCGGTCGATTTCTCAAACCGAACGTTTTAAATCCTTCGTCAAACAATAGAGGTGTAACGGGTCGGTTGGAGAAGATTCAAAACCAAAATGTTCGTAAAACGCCCTTGCGGATCTGTCTTTGGCATGGACCACAAAAGCGCGAATCCCTCCAATGTCAGCGGCCTGCAAGGTGCGAAGCATGGCGTCACGAAGCAGATACGCCCCGATGCGGCGGCCCTGCCAGGTCGTTTGAACAGCAAGCCTCGCCAACAGCATGATGGGTACAGGGTGCCTCGCCAATCCCTTTGTCAATCGTTCCGGCGCATCTTTGAAAGAAATTTCCCCAACGACCAGACTGTAAAAACCGATCACTTCGGTTTTATAAAGGGCAAGATAGGTTTGCGAAGCGTTAGCTTGCTGATTGCCAAAGGCATATCGTTTGAGAAAGCGGTCAAGCTCTTCTCTTCCGCAGGTAAAACCGTCAACAGGATGATCACGGCGTAGTTTTTCAATTCTGAAATCTTGTATCATTTGGTTTCAGGCACATCAAAAGGACTGGGTTCGCGGAACAGCTTTTGAAGTTGAGGCACAGTACGGGGAGGCTCCTCAAGAGCAGCCATAAAGTCCTCCCATTGTTCGGCATTGAGATGAAAGTGCTGCCGTTCAGCAAGGGTTTCAGCGGCGCGTTCCAAGGCGCTCGTCAATACGAACTGGCTGACAGAACACTGTGACACCAGTGCTGCGGCGCTCAAGGTTTGTTTTGCTTCCGGCGATAATCGCAGATCAAGTTTGCTTGAACGAATAGTCCGGGATGTTGTTTTCATAGGTATCTCCTTTACCGTCAAAAATTACCATAAATGCCCGACAATATCATTACAAAATTTCCCTTGCACCGGAAAATAATTCCGCCCCACCCCTTTTTTCATATCGAACTGCACCAGAGTTTTTTAAAGGCCACCTTGGGAATATGGGGGGATTGAATCTAAATATCGTTTTTTTTCAAGGCATTAAATTAATCTCACCAATAACTCATCAGACATATAATGGCATGGGATGTTTGTCGGCATCATCATTGCATTCATAATCCGAAAACCAATGAAAGGAGGTGATACTATGGTAAACGCGATATCAAGCGGAATGAGCACCATGAACTTTGGCTCCATGCGTGGTGTCCAAGGCAGTCAGGGTAAGGATGATCTTTTTACGAAGGTCGATGCAAACCAGGACGGTTCTCTGGATGAAAGCGAGGTGGTGTCGTTTGCTGAAAAAATGTCAGAAATGACAGGACAGTCGGCCGATGCTGCTGAAATGATGGCCACGTTCGATACGGATGAAGACGGCGCTGTCACCGAAAGCGAATTTTCAGCTGCAAGGCCCCAGGGCTCTCCGCCGCCGATGATGGGAGGAATGCAAGGTAATGATCCTTTCACATCGGTTGACGAAGACGGTGATGGTTCCCTGAGCGAATCGGAATTGACGACCTTCGCTGAAAAAATGTCAGAGATGACAGGTCAGGCGATGGACGCCACAAAGCTGATGACCAGCCTCGATTCTGACGAAGACGGCGCGATCAGTTCGGATGAGTTCAAAGCCGGAAAACCCCAGGGACCGCCCCCGCCTCCTCCAGGTGGGATGCAGGCCGCAGACTCCACCGATGAGACGAGCAGCCTGATCAGTTCTCTCGACTCGGACGGTGACGGTTCGGTAAGCGAAGATGAGTTCAAGGTGGGCATGAACACGCTGATTCAAGAATACATGGATCAATCGTTCAGCACCGGTGAATATGCTTCTTCAAGCGGTGGGCTTCTCAGCGTGGAAGCCTGACATTGTTAATCCGGAAAGCGTGAACCGGGTCTGTTGATTCCTTTCCCCTTGCGACAGACCCCCATTTTTGGTCTTTTTTAATGTCCTTCTGCGGTTATTCGTCGTCATCTTCATTCAGAAAGCTGGAGAGCGGTGAGTTCTTCACAAGCTTCACAGCATAGTCTTTTTCACTTCTGATGTAATCCTCCATGGCTTTTACGCCTTTTTCCGGATTTTTTTCACCCAGAGCCTCGATGATGGTTTCAAAATAGATCAGGTTATCCCTGAGATTGTTGTTTTTCAGCATAATGGCAATATATTGCAGCCGTTGAAGATTGGGCATGATCCCCATTACCACCTGAAAAAGAACGGGGTTTTTTGTGGAGTTGATGCCTGCTGACGTAAAATCAAGAAGAGCCGCATAAAACCCTCGGTTGTCGTTGTTGTCCGCACAGGTTTCCATCTTTTCCAGGGCGAGTATCAGATCATTGCGATGAGCCTCATCGCATTGCTCGATTCACCTGCGAACCACATGCCCGAACAGCAGGGTGAACAAATCACAGTATGCCTCTATGCTTTTCTCCGAAAGCCCGGTGACCCTCACCCCGCAGCGGGGCACAAGTTTCACGAGGCCGGTTTTTTCAAGAACTCTGAACGCCTCTCGGACCGGAGATCGGCTGACGCCCAGGTCTTCTGCCACTTTTTGTTCCAGGAGCCTGTCTCCAGGTGAAATTTCAAACCGAATGATTTTCTCGATCAGGTGATCGGCGATCTGGTCTGAAAGGTTTTTCGATATTTTAAACATGATGAGCTTATTCCTTTTTTCTGGGGCTTATTCAATTTTCTAACACAAGCTTCCTCGAATCAAAACAAAAACCTTCGACCAAAAAAAACTATTGACAACAAAATCGATTGTCGACAATATACAAAACACATTAGGGAAAGTCAATGAAACACACGAGCAATCAGGCCAGGACATGGGTATTTGAAAGGCGCCACGTCCATTTTAAGATTAACTAAACGATGGCAATGGAAAAAGAATAACGCCGCAGATGGAACTTTTAACGACGCCGTCATAAGGAGCAGAACATGAGTGCCAAAACCTCTGAAACGTACGACGTGATCATTGTGGGATCAGGCCCCGGAGGCGCATCGGTAGCAAAGGAACTTTCACAAAACAACAAACGCACCCTGATGCTGGAGTGGGGAGACAACGCAAAAGTCAGCGGCTCTTTATTCCAACTGGCCCTGAATGCGGGTATTCCGGGACAAAGCCTTCTGTTTACGGACAAATCCTTGCTTGCCATGGTCCGGGGCATCTGCACCGGTGGCAGTTCGGTTTTCTATTGTGCCACGGCGTTTGATCCGCCTTACGACATGCTGGACTCTTACGGCATCGACCTTCGAAATGAAGTGGCGGAGCTGAAACAGGAAGTCCCCATGGCTCCTGCTGAAGACCGCCTCATGGGCGTGGGTGCCCGGGTGATCATGGACAGCGCCCTTGACTTGGGTTACGACTGGAAAAAGCTCAACAAGTTCATCTATCAGGACAAATGCAAGGCCGACTGCGGCAAATGCAGTTACGGATGTCCCTACGGAGCCAAATGGACGGCCCGGAATTTCGTGGAAGAATCGGTGGATAAGGGCATGGCACTTACCAATGGCGCAAAAGTCACGAAAATCCTCTTCGAAGGCAACAAAGCCGTGGGCGTCCGTTACAGAAAAAATTTCAAAGATCATGACGTGTTTGCCAAAAAAATCGTGGTTTCCGCAGGCGGTGTGGGCTCACCAGAACTTCTCCGCCACAGCGGACTTTACCAGGCCGGATATGATTTTGTCTTCGATCCCCTGATCATGGTTTGCGGAACCGTGGACGGATTGAAAAGCAAAGGCGAAATCGAGATGGGTGCCGGAACACATAAGAAGGA
>JBAZWJ010000136.1:0-4759 GCA_041660385.1 Desulfobacteraceae bacterium
TACCTTCTGTTTACAAATGTATTTAAAAAATACGGCATCACGGCCCGGCTTGTTCAAATAAAAGATACCGGAGCTATCGAGGGTGCCATCGACGAACATACACGGTTTATTTATGCTGAAACCATTGGCAATCCGGTGATGGACGTGCCGGACATCGCAAAACTTGCGAAGATCGCCCACGACCATGGACTTCCCCTGGTGGTGGACAGCACGCTGACCACACCCTATCTGGTGAATCCCATTGATCTGGGTGCCGATGTGGTGATTCATTCCACCACCAAATACCTGAGCGGTCATGGCAATGCACCGGGCGGGGTTGTGATAGATGGCGGGAATTTCAACTGGAGCAATGGTCGTTTCGAAGATTTCAAACCTTTTGTGGATCGAAAAGGAGATCTGGCACTGCTTGACCGGATCTGGCGCGAACACCATATCAATTTCGGAACAACCCAGGCCCCGTTTCATTCTTATCTCACCATGACCGGACTTGACACCTTTGTCCTCCGGATGGAACGCCATCTGGCAAACACCATGGAGGTTGCCGAATTCCTGAAAAAGCAGCCCCAGGTCCAGTGGGTCAACTACCCCGGACTTTCAGGGCATCCTGATCGGGATCTTGCGGAGAAGCAATTCAGTGGAAAGGGATTTGGCGCGTTAATGACCTTCGGACTGAAAGACGAACAAGCCTGTTTTAAACTGATCGATAACCTCAACCTGATCTACCATCTGGCAAACCTGGGTGACTGCAAAACTCTGGTGATTCATCCCTGGTCGACCCAGTATCTTTCCTTTGCCGGAGATGTGAAAACAGATCTGGGGATTTTGCCGGGTCTTGTTCGATTATCTGTGGGCATCGAGGATGTTGAGGACATCAAAGAGGATCTGGCACAGGCGTTGCAAAAATTGTAAGCTTATTTTTCTGTTTGATGCCTCCGGTAGCCCGGCCATAGCCGTCAGCCTAAAGGCAAAAACAGTTTTTTTGCCCCAACGGGGCTGCGGCATAAAGCCCAGGGTTGCGGTGAAGCCGCTACCCTGGGGCATTTCCGATTATGATTTTCAACCCCAACGGGGGTTGAGTAACATTACCATGAATCGTCCCATATCCAGACGCAACCCCCTTTGGGGTTGGGGGGATTCGACGGTTAACCCAGGGTAGCGGCGTTGCCGCAACCCTGGGCTATGATACGGAATCCCGTTGGGATTCGATGTGGATTGTATCATTTAAAGCCTTAGCCTGACGGCTATGCTCTCGGGGGGGGCAGATTTTAAAAATTTGGACAAATGGATGTGTGTATGATCGTAGGGGAACGGCGTGCCGTGCCCCAACAAAAAAACATGTTTGTCAAACTTTTCAAAAGTTTGGCCCCCGGCAGGGCCGCCGGAGGCCACATAAAACAGGTCTAAGATAGGAATATGGAATGGCAGGTCCAAAGGGTATCCTGAACGTTAAGAAAGAATACTTTGATTTTGAAGGGCTGACCCTGGAAAGCGGGGTCGACTTCGGACCCTTGACCCTTGCCTATGAAACCATGGGAACGTTGAACAAGGATAAATCAAACGCCATTCTTGTATGTCATGCGCTGACCGGAGATTCCCACGTGGCGGGGTATTACGGCGAATACGAAAAGAAGCCGGGCTGGTGGGACATCATGGTGGGGCTGGGAAAGCCCATTGATACCCGAAAGTACTTCGTGATCTGTTCCAATATTCTGGGTGGTTGCATGGGAAGCACCGGGCCGTCGTCCATTAATCCTCGGACCGGTGAACCTTACGGGCTTGACTTCCCTGTGGTAACAGTCCGGGATATGGTGAACGCCCAGGCTCGGCTGGTGGAGCATCTGGGGGTTGAAAGACTTTACAGCGTGATCGGCGGATCATTGGGCGGTATGCAGGTACTGTCTTGGTGTTATCAGTATCCGGAAAAGGTCCGGTCTGCGGTGGCTCTTGCCACCACCATGCGCCATTCGGCCCTGGCCATTGCATTTAACGAGGTGGCGCGGCAGGCCATTGTCAGTGATCCCAACTGGAACAAAGGCCATTACTACGGCAAGGCCATTCCATCCACCGGCCTTTCCGTGGCCCGGATGATCGGACACATCACCTATCTGTCCGATGAATCCATGCGCCAGAAGTTCGGGCGGAAACTCCAGGGGAAAGAGGATTTTTCCTTTGATTTTGAAACGGATTTCCAGGTGGAGAGTTATCTCAGGCATCAGGGCGCGAAGTTCGTGGACCGGTTCGACGCTAATAGCCTGTTGTACATCACCAAGGCGGCGGATTTTTTCGATCTGACCAAATACAAGGATTCAGCGGAAGTCCTTTTGAAGCTGAAGAAAGGGGCAACCAAGTTTCTCGTGGTTTCCTATACCTCGGACTGGCTTTACCCCACGTACCAGTCCCGGGAGATTGTGAAGGCTCTCAAACGAAACAATATGGATGTGAGCTTCTGCGAAATCGAAGCGGATTGCGGTCACGACGCCTTTCTTCTCCCCAGCGACAGGCTGGCGACCATGATGACCGGATTTCTATCAGGTGTTTCGACGTTGGAAGAAAGGAAAAAACCATGATACGCTACGATCTTTCCATCATCGAAAACTGGATCAAACCTGGGTCAAGGGTTCTGGGGCTGGGCTGCGGGGAAGGTGATCTTCTGTATGCCCTGAAAATCGGAAAAGGTGTGGAAGAGCGGGGAATTGAAAAAACAGAAAGCGGTGTAAGTGCTTGTATTGAAAAAGGTCTTTCCGTGATTCAGGGGGATATCAACACGGAGATGGATGATTACCCGGACCAGTTTTTTGATTATGTGATTTTAAGTCAAACGCTCCAGCAGGTGTACGAACCGGATCAGCTGATCAAGTCCATGCTGCGGGTTGGGAAAAAAGCCGTGGTGAGCTTTCCCAATTTTGGACATTACAGAATCAGGTTGCAGCTCCTTTTATCGGGTTATGTTCCGGTCACCGAGCAGCTTCCTTATAAATGGTACGATACCCCCAACATCAGGGTGCTGACCCTCAAGGATTTCGACCGGTTCGCCAGGGAAGTGGGTTTCAGGATTCTGAAAGAAGTGGCCATCAACACCACGGACAAAGACATGCATGGAAAAATTGTCCGGGTTTTACCCAATGTGCGGGCCACTTACGGATTGTTTCTCATTGGTAAAAGATTAAAAAAGTCAAATTAAAACAGCTTGAAAATAAACTTGAAAATAAAGATAAGGTGAATACTTTAACGGTTACGACAAAGATAATATGGAGCTTGACGCCGGTTCTGATAAGACGACAACGCTTTAAACCATCAGAAGGAAATGGAGAGACTGTATGTGGGAATATACTGACAAAGTGAAAGATCATTTTTTGAATCCCAGAAACACCGGACGAATAGAGAACGCCAACGGAATCGGCGAAGTGGGTTCTCTTGCCTGTGGCGATGCCCTGACGTTGACGGTTAAAATCAACGACAGCCAGATCATAGAAGAAGCGAAATTTCAGACGTTCGGCTGTGCCAGCGCCATCGCGTCGTCATCTGCTTTGACTGAAATGATAAAAGGAATGCATATCAGCGAGGCAGCCAAAATTACAAATGATGACATCGCCGAGTATCTGGGCGGACTGCCTAAAGAAAAAATCCACTGTTCGGTGATGGGCAGGGACGCCCTTGAACGGGCCATTGCCCATTACAAAGGCGAAACCATTGAAGTGGCCAAAGGCAATGTGATCTGTCACTGTTTCGGTGTTACCGATCTTGATATCGTTCGAGCTGTGACTGAAGCAAAACTCACCACCATTGAAGAAGTCACCAGTCACCTCAAAGCTGGCGGCGGCTGCGGAAACTGTCATGAAGAAATTCAGTCCATTATCTGGGCCGTGAACGAAGGCGGCGGTTTTGTTCAGAAAGAACCGGCTCCGGCCAAGCTCACCACCATGCAGAAAATCAAGCTCATTGAAAAAGTGATCGAGGAAGAAGTCAGACCCGGTCTACAGAAAGACCATGGGGACATGGAACTTATTGATGTGGACGGAAACAAGGTTATTGTGAAATTCCAGGGAGCCTGCTCATCGTGCAGCAGATCCCAGATCACGCTTAAAAACCATGTGGAAGCCAAACTGCGGGAAATGGTGGCCATGGATCTGGTGGTAGAGGAGGCTATAGATGAAAACCGTATATGTTGACAACAACGCCACCACACGGGTGGATGAGAAGGTTCTTGAGGAGATGCTTCCCTGCTACACGGAAAACTACGGTAATCCATCGAGTATGCACCATAAAGGAGCAGAATCCGGAAATGTTTTGAAGCTGGCACGTGGGCGTGTGGCGAAAATCCTTAATGCAGAAGCAGGGGAGATTCTTTTCACAAGTTGCGGGACAGAGAGCAACAACAGCGCTATACGAGCTGCTTTGAAGCTCAACCCGGATAAAAAACACATTGTCACCACCATGGTGGAACATCCTGCTGTGAAAACGCTTTGTGAAACACTGGACAAGGAAGGTTACCGAACCACCTACGTCCCGGTGGACAGCAAGGGGCGATTGAATATGCAGGCCTTTGTTGCCAGTCTGACTCCTGATACGGCCATTGTATCCGTGATGTGGGCCAACAACGAAACAGGCACCATTTTTCCCATCCGGGAGATTGCTGAGAAAGTCAAGGCAAAGGGCATTCTGTTTCACACCGATGCGGTTCAGGCTGTGGGCAAAATTCCTGTGGATGCAAAGGACATCCCCTTTGACATGCTCTCCCTTTCAGGTCACAAACTTCATG
>JBAZWJ010000137.1:0-4750 GCA_041660385.1 Desulfobacteraceae bacterium
GCATGATCAGCATGAAAACAACCACGGTGATCCAGCATGTGAGCCATGCGTAAGGCCCCATATGCTGGAAAAAGAGCAGGATTGCGGCAAGAAGGGGAACACCTATGAGTAATGAAAGAATGATTCCTTTGATCATGTCCGTCATGAACGTTTTCACCGTTGTTTTATTGAATCCGAAAGATTCTTCGATGACAAAGGTGTCGTAGATGGTGAAGGGGAGGGAAATCAGCGACTTGACAGCCACAAGTGCACCGATGAAAAGAACACCCGATGTGACTGGGCCCAGGTTGAAATGACGGATAGCCTTATCGAGCAGGTTGAACCCTTCCAAAAACCAGAATCCCAGAATGAGGACGAGGCTGAATGTGGATGTGATCCACCCGAAACGTGTGTTGACCCTCAGGTACTCCTGGGATTTCTTGTACGATTCAGGGCTGTGATGGCCTTTGAATGCTTCGGGAAGATCGGTCCTCAGCATTTTCAGGTTCAGAACATCGGACACGATGTTGAGAACGTATTCAGCAATCAGTGTGATAAAGATGACGGCAGCATAAAGGTTCATTGGGTTCCGTTCCTTTCAATTTCTCAGCTGCCGGATGTAATCGACGACAATCTGCTGGCTTTCATGGAGGACCACATCGTTGTCGTTGTTCTTTTCACTGAATTCCAGGTCTTCTTCCTTTTCCTGAGTTTTTTTAAGTTCTTCGTAATTGGCGTAAGGTTTTTTGCCCTTGGCAAGTCTCAGGGTGTTTTCAAGTTTTAAAGCCCATTTACGGGCATCTTGCTGTTCAATAATACGCTTTTTTTCATTCAGGGTGATCAGCTTCTTTTTTTCAAGTTCCTTGAAATGTTCGTTGTATTCCAGGAGATATTTATAATCGGGAGAATCCTTGACCCGTTTTTCATGCATGACTTTAAGTTTTGATGTGAGGGTGTAGAGGTTGATATCCATATAGGGTTTGAATCTCACAGGATTGGTTTTATCCCAGGGCAGAGCTTCGGGTAATACACTTTCACCTATTTCTTCCATATTGTAGAGCGAAGGGAATGTGATGTCAGGGATGATGCCTTTATGCTGGGTACTTTCACCCAGGATTCTGTAAAACTTGGCTACGGTAATTTTGAGCTGACCCTGATTGAGATCTATAAGTGATTGAACTGTTCCTTTGCCGAAAGTCTGGGAGCCTAAGATGATCCCCCGTTTATGATCTCTGATAGCGCCTGCGAAAATTTCAGAAGCGGATGCACTCATTCTGTTGACGAGAACGGCAAGGGGACCGCTGTATACTATTTCCGGGTTGTCATCCGGGTAAACGGAAAAGTTGTTTTTTGATGATCGGACGATGACTGTGGGGCCGGTTTTGATGAAAAGGCCGGTGAGACTCGTTGCTTCATGGAGAGCACCACCTCCGTTTTCACGAAGATCCACGATGACGCCGTCTACTTTTTCAGCTTTCAGTTCTTCAAGGAGTTTTTTCACGTCACGGGTTGTGCTTTTATAATCTGGGGCTCCGCTCTGGTAGGCGTTGAAATCGATATAGAAGGCCGGGATGGTGATGACCCCGACTTTATAACTCCTGTTATTGTTATTCAATGTGATGACGCTTTTTTTCGCAGCCTGTTCTTCCAGTTTCACGGTGTTTCTGGTGATTTTGATGAGTTTGGTCTGCTGATCGTCTGTTGCCGTGGAAGGGATGATTTTGAGTTTGACCACCGTATTTTTAGGCCCACGGATCAGTTGGACCACATCATCAAGCCTCCAGCCGATAACATCCACCATATCTCCTTCGTTACCCTGGCCTACAGATACAATTCTGTCTCCGGCCTTGAGAAGGCTAGATTTGTCCGCAGGTCCAGCCGGAACGAGACGGACAACTTTGGTATGCTCGTTTTCCGTTTGAAGAAGCGCTCCGATTCCTTCGAGTGAAAGACTCATGCGGATGTTGAAGTCTTCGGACGCCCTGGGAGAAAAATACTGGGTGTGTGGATCGTACATCCTGGTGAATGAGTTCATGTAGATTCTAAATGCATCTTCGCTTTTCATCTGGCTTGCACGGACTAGCTGATTTTTATACCGCTTTTGAAGGGCCACTCTGATATTCTTTTCCGGCTTGTCCGATAGTTTAAGGCTCAGGATATCGTTTTTCAGACGTTTTCGCCAGATGTCATTAAGTTCGTTTACATTTGCGGCCCATGGCTGATTTTTTCTCTCGGCGTCCAGATATTCGTTGGCGTTGAGGTCTACTTTATCGTAGCAGCAGTCGAGCTGTTTGATTGAAAAAATCAATCTTTCGATCATACGTTGCTGGTATCTGTTAAAAATGTTGTAGGCCGGTTTCAGGTCTCCCTTTTTAAGAGCGTTGTCAAGCTGGGTTTTGTAAGCTTCAAATTCTCGGATATCACTCTGGAGCAGGTAAACACGGGAACTGTCCAGATCTTCAAGATATTTGTCCAGCATGCTTCTGGAAAAATCGTCGTTGATGTTGAGATCTTTAAAATGCTTGTGTTCCAGGTTTTTAAGAATATTGATGCTGGTTGCCGTGTGAATTTTTTCAGGGGCAAGAGGTTTGTAGTATTTCTGGACGCTGAGTGCATCGCCGTTCAGTATTGGTTTTTTATTGCCGTTTCCGTCGGCATAAAGAATGTGGAAGGAAAGAAGAAGGGTCAAGATGACCGAAACAAGTACCTGTGGCATTTTCATGAACGTCTCCTTGAAGGACGGGATATTATAACCATGCAGCATTATGATTTCGTTATGATTTTTCGTTATCAGCTTTTTGCAAATTTTTTCTTATACCATAAATTTTAAATGAAAGTGAAAAATATAACGCCATTCAAGGAAAAAGAATCAGGTTTATAAAGGTGGCTGGGGGTTTCCCCGAAATTGTTAGGGTATTACCCCAGTAATTTAAAGGAATCATCTTATATACACTCTTATAGTTTTTTTTTAAGATGAAATCCAATGAACAATGTTTGTTCCAGTGAAACCGTTAAATATTCCATAAACAAATTGATTCATGATCCGGAAAAGAGAGGTGGATATGCCGACATTAGAGGAAAGAATGGTTGAAAGTATCGAAGACCTTGAATCAAGGCTTATTGAGCGTGAAGAAACGTTAGAAATATCACCGAGGATGTCCGAATACATCGAGATGATGGAAAAATATCTTTTGTCATTGGAAGAACGTGTTGTTTCCATGGAAAAACGATTAAGAGAGGACTATTATCCCATTCATATCATCACGAATTGATGTGAATGCATGGGATGATTATTCGAAATAAAATGAGATAAATTGTTTGAGATAAAGGGGGGGTATCCCCCTTTTTTTTGCTCTGAATTAAAGTATGGTGATTGTTTCGACAACGAGATCGGCTTGATCGTTCTGATTGATGAGTGGGGCTGCATACATTCTGGCCCTGATTTCTTCACCGCTTTTCAACGGGAGGACCGTTTCAAATACACAGGGGGTTCTTGTTTTGAAAGCCTGAGCCGCAGGGCATGCTTCGGGCTGCATAGTGCCTCTTTTGAACATTTCCCAGCTTTTTTTACCCTCCATATTCCCGAATATTTTTTTGTATTCCTCGCTCGTTTTCAGGATAATTCCTTTTTTCGTCTGGAGTGACATAATAATGCCAGGGCATGAAGTCTGGACGCCACTCATTGAAAGAATGTCGATGACTTGTTTCACGGCGGACATCCGCTCTGTATCAACCACTGAGGGGTAAACGTCGCCGGATGTGGGTGACAGCCTTTTTTTGATAGCGAGTTTTCTCATGGCTCGTTCAAGAACAATCTCAAGGGCTTCACCAGTCACAGGTTTCATGATGAAGTCCGATGCATCGTATTTGAGGCTTGCTATTCCAAGGTCCTTTCGATCTATATCCGAAAGGGCAATCACTTCGGTCTGGGGGCTTTGTTTTTTTATTTTGCACAGGAACTCGATTCCATCCATATCTTTAATGTCAAAGACAAGGAGAGGTGGATTTTCCCGGCTTATGATTGATAGGGCTTCATCAGCATTGGAAGCTGTGAGCACATCGTAATCTGCTGAGAGAGAAAAGGTAAGAAGTTCAGATATTCCTTCCGTATTTTCAAGAACAAGAACCTTGGTTGCCATGATTTATATCGTCCTGAATTGTTGATGTTTTTATTCGATCGAATAATATGGCTATAATAAACAAATTATACCCGAAGGTAAATAAAAAAGTCTGTGTTTGAGCCGGGAAGGGCATCGATGGTGTTGACTAAAAAACCTGATCAAAAAGCATGGACGGGTTTGAGACCCGCCCATGCGGTTTGTGCATTATGGTTTAATCGGTAAAACAGTGACAGCGCAAACTTTGAATTCCGGGATTTTAGATACCGGGTCAAGGGCTCCGTGGGTCAGTCTGTTGGCAGCAGCTTCTGCAAAGTGGAAAGGAATGAATACTGTTCCTGGGACTGATTTGTCGGAAATCATGACCCGTGCTTTGATACTTCCCCGGCGGGACGCAATTTTGACCATGGATTTGTCGGTGACGCTGAATTTTGCGGCGTCATCCCGTGCCATTTCAACAAAGCATTCGGGAGCGCGTTCGTTAAGTCCCTCACTCTTCCTTGTCATGGTGCCGGTGTGGTAATGGTAGAGAACGCGACCTGTTGTGAGAACCAGGGGATAATCTGCGTCGGTTTTTTCAGCAGGAGGAACAAAGGCGATGGCGTGGAATTTTCCTTTGCCCCGTGTGAACTGGGCGGCGTGAAGGATCTGGG
>JBAZWJ010000138.1:0-4434 GCA_041660385.1 Desulfobacteraceae bacterium
CCCTTGCGGGGTCAGAACAACGTCCAGGGAGCCTGTGACATGGGCGGCCTTCCCAACGTGTTTTCCGGTTATCAGAGTGTCACCGATCCGGCCAACGTGAGAAAGATGGAAGAAGCCTGGAACGTCCAAGGCATGAGCGACAAAGCAGGTTTGACCGTTACCGAGATGATCCCCAAAGCACACTCAGGTGAAATCAAAGCTCTGTACATCGTGGGTGAAAATCCCCTGGTGTCCGACGCTGACATTAACCATGTTGAAGCCAGCTTGAAACACCTTGATTTCATGGTGGTTCAGGATATCTTCATGACGGAAACCGCTCAAATGGCCGATGTGGTTCTGCCCTCCCTGTGTTTTGCGGAAAAGGACGGAACATTCTCCAACACCGAGCGGAAAGTTCAGAGAATCCGAAAAGCTGTTAACGGCCCCGGCTTTGCAAAAACCGACTGGGCTATCATTGCCGCTGTGTCCAATCTCATGGGTTATCCCATGAACTATAAAAACAGCAGCGAGATTTTCGATGAAATCGCACGAGTGACGCCGTCTTATGCCGGAATCACTTATGATCGTATCGAAAACGAAGGGCTTTTCTGGCCATGCCCCACCACTGAACATCCGGGCACCCAGATCCTTCACGCCGCCCAGTTCACACGGGGCAAAGGAAAATTCCACGCCATCGCCTTTGTTCCTCCTGCTGAAAAAACCGACGCGGCTTACCCTCTGGTTCTCACCACAGGTCGCGTTCTTTACCATTACCACACCGGCACCATGACAAGGAAAAGCGAGGGGCTTAACGAACGCGCTCCCGAATGCTTTGTTGAAATGGCCAAAGCCGATGCGGAAAAATTTGGTGTGAAAGCAGCCGCCATGGTCACCATCGCTTCACGGCGAGGTGAAATCAAAGCAAAGGTCAAGATCTCCAGCGAAGCTGTTCCCGGCACGGTTTTCATCCCGTTCCACTATGCTGAAGCATCGGCCAACAGGCTGACCAACTCGGTCCTTGATCCGGTATCAAAAATTCCGGAATTCAAAGTATGTGCGGTAAAAATAAGCGCATAACGACCCCAATTTTTCAATATACAATCCATACGCACTGTATGGGCGGGTTCCAAACCCGCCCATACCTATGTTTAATAAAAAAAAGCCTGCGACTTGTCGCAGGCTTTTTTTTATAGTAAGGTTCTTGTTTCTAAAATATTTGAGGAGACAAACCATGGCAAAACTGGAAATCAACGGCGTTACCATCGAAGCGGATGGTTCACAAACCCTTCTTGATGTCATACGCGAACACAAACTCGCAGAAATCCCAACCTTGTGTCAGTTCAAAGACCTCTCCCCTTTCGCATCATGTTCATTATGCGTTGTGGAAGTAAAAGGCATGCCAGGACTCAAGCGGACCTGCGCCACACCGGTTTCAGAAGGCATGGTGGTCACCACGGAAAGCCCGGCTGTTCAAAAAGCCAGGCAGACCAACCTGGAGCTTCTCCTTTCAAACCACAAGGCGGACTGTTATGCCCCATGCAGGCTGGCCTGTCCAGCCGGTGTTGATGTTCAGGGTTACATTGCTCTTTCATTACGGGGTCTTTACTCCGAAGCCATCAAGCTTATCAAGGAAACAAACCCCCTTCCCATGGTCTGCGGCAAAGTCTGCGCCAAACCCTGTGAAGCGAAATGCAGAAGAAATTTCATTGATTCACCGGTGGACATCAAAAACATCAAACGTTTTGCCGCTGCAAAAGACTTGGAAGCCAACGGATCTTATTCCACACCAGCTCCGGGTCCTGAAACCGGCAAAAAAGTCGCCGTAATCGGCAGCGGCCCTGCCGGATTATCAGCAGCGTTTTTCCTGAGAAAAAAAGGACATGCTGTCACCATTTTCGAAATATTGCCCAAAGCAGGCGGCATGATGCGCTACGGCATCCCCGAATACCGTCTTCCCAAAGCCGATCTTCAAGAAGAGATTGATTCCATTCTCAATATGGGTGTGGATATCGAGTTCAATAAAAGACTGGGTGTTGATTTCACGGTTGAAAGCCTTAAAGAACAAGGATTCGACGCCATTTTCATCGGTATCGGAGCCCAGCTTGGAAGCGATGCGCGGACAAAGGGAGGCGATCTTCAAGGTGTGATACAAGGCGTGGACTTCCTTCGGGAAGTAAGTCTTGGCACAGCCCCGAAACTCCACGGCAAGGTCTTTGTGGTGGGCGGTGGAAACACGGCCATCGATGCTGCGAGAACTGCCTTAAGACACGGTGCGTCTTCCGTATCCATCATCTACCGCCGAACGGAAGCTGAAATGCCTGCGGCTATTGAAGAAATCCACGATGCCAAAGAAGAAAACATCCAGCTCAGAATCCTGAACAACCCTGTTGAATACCTGGGTGAAAATGGAACGCTCAAAGCAATACGCCTTGTTAAAATGGGTCTTGCCGAACCGGACAGCTCTGGCCGCAGACGCCCGGTGGTCATCGAAGGCAGTGAATACGACGAACCTGTGGACACAGTTATTGAAGCCATTGGCCAGCGTGTGGACACCTCGGCCTTGGGCGATTTGACACTTACCCGCTGGAATTCCATAGCAGCCGATGACAAGACGCTCATTACAAATATGGATGGTGTGTTCGCAGGCGGCGATGCTGTTTCAGGTCCCTCCATCATCATCTCCGCCGTGGCCCATGGACGGAAAGCAGCACACGCCATGGATCTCTACCTTTCAGGGCAAACCATCACTCCTGAAAATCTGTTCAATTTTTATATGGCCAAAGAAGACTTCGGCGTTCTTGGTCAGGAAGATTTCAACGACCATCCCAGAATGGAACGCAATGAAATCATGAAAGCCGATGCTGATCTGCGTGTTAAGTCTTTCGAAGAAGTTGAACTGGGATTTTCGGAGCAAGACCTTAAAAATGAAGTGGCACGCTGCTTGGAATGCGGATGTCAGGACGTTTTGGGATGCAAACTCAAAGATTACTCAAACCGTTACGAGACAGACAAACATCATTTCATCTTCCATCCGGTCAAAGCGACACCCTTTTCCAAAGTGGCCCCGCTTTACCCCATTGAAACGGACAACCCTTTCATCATCCGTAATTTCGCCAAATGTATCCTCTGCGGCCAGTGTGTCCAGGCATGCAGGGACGTTCAGGTGAACAATGCCATTGATTTCGGTTACAGGGGTGTCAAAGCCAAAATTATCGCCAAAGGAGACATGCATCTCAAAGATTCCGACTGCGTGTTCTGCGGTGAATGCGTTCAGGTCTGCCCAGTGGGGGCATTGACGGAAAAGAACGTGATTTACCGGGGTGAACCCTGGGAAGAAAAAACCGTTAAATCCACCTGTACGTACTGCGGCGTGGGATGCCAGATTGATCTCCACGTCAAGGCAGATCAGGTAGTGAGAATCACGGGTCATGAGCACACCGGCCCCAACTACGGAAGTCTTTGCGTCAAAGGCCGTTACGGTTTTGATTTCATCGCGTCAGAAGAGCGTTTGAAAACCCCCATGATCAAAGAAAACGGAACGTTCCGAGAAGCATCCTGGGACGAAGCCCTGGCCCTTGTGGCCAAACGTCTGACCGATATCAAAGAGACCAGCGGGCCTGACAGCATCGGTGTTCTCACCTCGGCACGAATCAGCAACGAAGAAAACTATGTAATCCAGAAATTCGCGAGGGCGGCGCTCAAGACGAACAATCTGGACCACTGCGCCCGTCTCTGACATAGCTCCACTGTAGCCGGTCTGGCTGCAAGTTTCGGTAGCGGTGCCATGACTAACCCCATTGCGGACATTGAAAAAGCCGATGTGATCCTGATCACCGGCTCCAACACCACGGAAAACCATCCCGTGATCTCGACCTATGTAAAACGGGCCGTGACATTCAAAGGGACAAAGCTCATCGTGGTGGACCCCCGGAAAATCAAGATTGCATCGTTTGCGGATCAGTGGCTCAGGCCCAATCCCGGAACCGATGTGGCCTGGATCAACGGGCTTATGCATGTAATCATCAAGGAAGACCTTTACGATAAACCTTTTGTTGCCAACCGCTGTGAAGATTTCGACGCCCTTCAAAAAAGCGTGGAAGCCTTCACACCGGAATACGTGGAAAGCATCACCGGCATTGCTGCCAAAGACATCATTGAGGCGGCCCGACTTTACGCCGGAGCCAAAGCCGCGTCCATCCTCTACTGCATGGGCATCACCCAGCATGTGAGCGGAACGGACAACGTGAAATCCCTGGCCAACCTTGCCATGCTCTGCGGAAATCTGGGCATCGAAGGCGGCGGCGTGAATCCCTTGCGGGGTCAGAACAACGTCCAGGGAGCCTGTGACATGGGCGGCCTTCCCAACGTGTTTTCCGGTTATCAGAGTGTCACCGATCCGGCCAACGTGAGAAAGATGGAAGAAGCCTGGAACGTCAAAGGCATGAATGACAAGGT
>JBAZWJ010000139.1:0-3829 GCA_041660385.1 Desulfobacteraceae bacterium
ATGTGCGTATAAATATAATACGTACACGTATAAAAGGCAAGAAAAAAGCACGGTTTTTCAACAAAACCGTGCTTATGGAGTTGTTTTTTTTGCTTAAAGTGTGCGCTTTATCCGATTTTCAGGTTACAATACGGTTCTTGATTATTTCGGCGGTGATACCAAGGCTGGCCGGGCGGCGTACAGACAATTTGTTTATCAGGGTCTGGCTCAAGAGATTGCGAGTCCGCTTGAGATCGGGAAAGGCAATGGAATTATCGGATCGGATGAGTTTATCACCCGGATCAAGGATCAATACCTGGTTAAGGTTGACCCTGGGTCACACCGTGAACAGCCCCATTTAAAAGAAATTCGTTCAGTGTTCACTCCTGAAAAACTGATTGATGCATTCTGCACGTTAACCGGAAATGATCGAAATGATATCTGTCGCCGTTGCATCAATTCCATAGACCGTTCCATGCTGATGGAACTGCTTTATCGGTTCTGCAATATTAAACAGCCTGAAATCGGCCGATATCTTGGGAATATTGATTACAGTGCCGTCAGTATTTCACGGAAGAGATTGAGGTTGAAAATGGAGAAGGACGGGGTGTTGAAGCAGCGGTTTGATGGGATTGTTGAGGGGTTTGTCGGGGTAAGTGCTTGATATTTATTATTGTATTTATGCGTTAAGAGCAGGCAATCTGTGAATTTGAACCGGATGATATAAAAAGATCGGATCACTATGAGTCACATGAAAATGTTTATCATGAGCATGATTCTTATACAGCTATTTTAAAATGAAAAACACAAGCAAGGAGCTTCAGATGAAAAAAAAGATGTTGGCAATTATTTTTATTTTATGTACTTCGGTTCATGCCGGAGAGACGATCACCATTCAGGACAATACAAATATAAGTGCCTGGCCACCCACTGAAGTTAACAGCGCCTGCTATCCCCAGTTATATGATGTTCTTTCATTAAAAAACAGTGGTATGTCAAGTCATATCGCCTCTCTTTTTTTTCAAACAGACAGTCGGGATCTTGGAAGCACCATGTTTCAATCCGGCAGAATTGCCTTGTTGAGAGAATCAAATGCACTCCCAAGTTTTGCTTTTGGCTTAAGAAGCGGTAATCAGATGAAAGAAATTATGCGTATTGTTAATAACGGCAATGTCGGTATCGGAACGACTAATCCTGAATCGAAATTCCATGTGGTTATTGATGAAGGCGCACCCACTTCATTTATTGGAAATTTTTGTATATCTGGAAAAAATAATGGCAAAGTTATTTTAATGGGAGCCAACGGATCAAACAATGTATGGATTCAAAGTCACGGTTCAGTCCCATTATATATTAACGAACTTGGTAATAATGTTATTTTTAATAAAAATGCAGGTAATGTCGGCATTGGTACCACCACCCCAACATGCAAGCTCGATGTCAAAGGAAATATCCGTGCTGAAGAAATCAAAGTGGAAGTGGTTGATGCTACTGACATTAAAATTAAAAACGATGCCTGGGCTGACTATGTGTTCAAAGACAACTACATCTTAAAACCTCTTTCGGAAGTTGAAAGCTTCATCAAAGAAAACAAGCACCTTCCTGATGTGCCTTCTGCTGTGGAGATTCAAAAAGAGGGTCTCAACATGTCAGAAATGATGTCCACTCAGATGAAAAAAATTGAGGAGCTGACGCTGCATTTGATTAACCAGAACAAATTGATTTCCGAACAGAATAATCAGATGTTGGAAATGAAAAAAACCTTAACGGATGATAATAATCAGTTGAAGGCTGAAGTGGAGCTGTTGAAACAAAAGATGGTCAAATAGCTGGTTAAATGCCTGAAATATGAATCGAACATTTAAAAAAGTTCACCTTCATCATTGACTTTGCTGTTTTGTTACGGATAGACTTTTTCCTCAAGATCCGATAAGCTTTCTTCCCATCCACCCCTTGGGCAGATGGGAAGAAGGTGGATGGATACTGAAAAAATTATTTTCCGACTCTTTTTCATATCCCATTAAGTTATTAATTATTATACACGGATGTTCACGTGGTTTTCGATATCGAAAGACCTTTTCATGATGTTCGAGAATGGTTTATTGCGTTATTATCGTCTCTTGCAATCCATCTTCTGTGTTTTGCCCTGCCTTTTCTCTTTTCGTACGCTTTTTTCAATAATCCAATGACCCTTAAGTCCTTGTCCCTGGATGTTGACCTGAGTTCTTTCCCTTTACCTCAAAAAGGATTTAATTCTGAAGTCGTTGAGTACAAACCTGAAAAGACGTCCGAAACTACTCAAAGTGATAATAAGCCTGCTGAAAATATCCAGACAGATGAAACGAACACGGCTGACCTTCAAAAAACGTTGCCTGATTCCTCAATCTCCGAAAAGAGCAGCTCATTAAAAAATCAAACCGCTAAGGAAGATGTCTCAAATATTGAAAAAACAAATGATCATGAATCTGAAAACGTCAATAAGCAAGAGGTCTCAGACCTTTCCAGGAATAAAACATCGTTAACCTCGACAAATCCTGCACAAAACCCAATGCCGCTTGAACAGGAAAAGCCCAAAGTGGATGAATTGTCAGACATGAAACAGACGAACGATTCTACAACCACTTCAGGCAGAACGACGGACATAGCTCCTTCTGACGAAACAAATGAAGTTGCTGAAACTGCTTCCCATGAATTGAAGGAAATGACATCAAAGACATCTCCGGCGAATGTCCGACAAGCCTTAACACCTCGGGAACTTGAGTCCATTGCGGGCAGTGTTGTTGTAAACAGCCGTGTTCTGGGCAGTTCAGAGCAGGTAGTTAATCTGAAGTATGACATTCACAGGAAGGCTTCAAAGCTCGACCCGGCAAGCTGCCCCTTTTCATTCAGAATTAAGGGTTATTATTGCATTCTTAAAATTGAACCCGATGAGAATCACGTGTATAAGATTGTGATTGAAAGTTCACCGCCCAATCCGCCTTTTGACGTCATAGCCGCTCTTGAACGGATGTTGTCAAGATGGATTTATCGATTATTTATATTGAACCCGGATCGTTCATCATGGACAGCCAGGAAAATGAATCTGGCGGGAATAACCAAGAAATGGTTCATCACATTTCATTATCAAAAGGGTTTTACATACAAACAATGGAAGTGACTCAGGGGCAATGGAAGGCCGTGATGAAGGATAACCCCTCTTATTTTAAAAACTGCGGTGATGATTGCCCTGTGGAAAGGGTGTCATGGCTTGATGCTCAGTTGTTTATTAAAAAACTGAACAAAAAGGAAAGGCATAAAAAATATCGACTGCCTACACAAGCGGAATGGGAATACGCATGTCGTGCAGGATCCACAACAGCGTTTTCTTTTGGCGCTTGTTTGACCACTGATCAGGCAAACTATGATGGGAACAACCCCTTAATCGGGTGTGTCTATGGTTTATTCAGAAAAAAGACATTAAGCGTTGCTTCCTTTTTGCCAAATGCCTGGGGATTGTATGACATGCATGGCAGTGTATGGGAATGGTGTGAAGACATGTGCCATGACAATGGCATCATTGAAGCCGGAATCTTCCATGATGGTGCTGTTAATCCGATAAGCAAAAAAGGTGAGAACCGTGTTATCAAGGGTGGAAGCTGGATCAGTGACGCTTCATATTGCCGGTCGGCATGTCGTGACGGTTATAGCCAGGATTATAAAAGCTACAACCTGGGATTCAGATTACCCCCTGTGTCAGGATAGTTGTCACCCGAAAGTGATTCGGAGTTAGTTCACCCCCGTCCTCAGGTGATCTGGAGCCCATAAAAACTCAGGAGCACCTGGGGCGGGGGTGAACGGCAAATCCATAACA
>JBAZWJ010000140.1:0-3663 GCA_041660385.1 Desulfobacteraceae bacterium
TCACAATATCCGGATTGGCATTGGAATCCACAATACCCACCACCGGTACTCCCATTCGCACCGCTTCCAAAACCGCAACTTCCTCCCTGTGGGTATCTACTACAAACATGGCATCCGGAATTTTTTTCAGATCAGAAACACCGCCGAAAAATTTCTCCAATCGTCCGATTTCCCGATCCAACAACAACTGTTCTTTTTTTGTGTACTTTTTAAATTCACCTGTTGCTCTTTTTTGTTTGTAATCGGTAAGTTTCAGGATCGATTTGGATAAGTGCGACCAATTAGTCAGAAGACCTCCCATCCAGCGGACATTCACATATGGCATTCCTGCTTTTTTAGCGGCATCGACCAGCATTTCCGAAGCCTGTCTTTTTGTACCGACAAACAACACTACTCCGTCATTGGCAACCACCCCGGCCAAAAATTCAGCCGCTTTTTCCAGACAGTCCTTAGTTTTAGCCAAATCAAATACATGCACACCATCTCTCTCTCCGTAAATAAAAGACTTCATCGCAGGATTCCAACGCCTCTTCTGATGCCCGAAATGGCTCCCCGCTTCCAATAATTCAGTTAGTGTTACGTTTTTCATATGTTCTCCTTTATCCTCCCCCGTCACTATTTGTCAGGAGAACCTGACGGGGTGCGAAATAAAAAACTTTCACCAATTTTAATTCCTTTTCATCCTTTTGACAACCGCCTTTTTCCTTCACCTGCGAATTCTATCAAAATATGACTTGGCTGCAACCATCAAAGCTACCGGCAAGCTTCCAAAACCAATTAACCCGATATTTTGAGAAGCCTGATCTAGAAATGTACCATGTTCAACATCTCTAAGTTGAGTAACCGCGTAGGTGACTGCCGCGATGGTCGCCAATACACCAATACCCAACCATTGTTTCCCCTTACTATTAGCTTTCACCCATTCTACTGTTGGATCATACTTTCCACTAAGTACATCGCTAGCATCTGTCATCAAACGCTCAGCATCATCAGATTCAATTTTTACGGATTTAAGCTCTGTCAGCTTTATTCCCTTTGGCCCATGATCTTGAACCTTTTCTTGATACTCATCTCTAATCTCGTAGGCTACTCCCGCTTCTGCCTGGTTGACAATTCTAGCCGTCTCATCCACGTTCTGACTACTCCTGTCCTCTTCTGTTATATTTTGCTGCAGTGCCCCAACCACTTTCAATCTGGCAGCATAAATTTCCTCTACAACCTCCGTGGGGGATACACCGGACCTCCGCATGTTTACATAGAGACCACTCCAGCAGCTGTCTCCAGATTCCAGTTCTCCAGCAAAAAGCATTACTGCCTTTTCAGGGACAATCATTACGGACGCAAGCTCTGTCAGATTTATCTCTATTGAACCGTGTTCTTTAACTTCACTTCTAAATTCATCTCTTGTCCACTTGGCGATTATATTTTCTGCCTGGCTAATATAATCTGCCATCTCTTCCAATTTCTGACCAGCCCTGTCCCCTTCTGGTATGTTTTGCTGTAGTGAATTAACTACCTTTAATCTGGCACTATAAATTCGTCTTGCCGCCTTCATGGGAGAAACACCGGACCCCCGCATGTTTTCATAGAGGCCGCTCCAGCAATTTTCCTCATCCTTTATCTCTCGGGCAAAAACCCTTGTCTCTTCGGTTTTCATTTTGCCCTTAAACGAGCTCATCACTTTCCTGCGATCCGTTGGAGTCATTGCCCCCAATCCAGAAACTACTTCATCCAAAGTCATCTCTCCATTCATCAAGGTAGGTCTAACCTCCTGCCACAACCCATCCATCTGCATACGGCGTTGCTTCTTATCTTCCTCCAATACCAACGTCTGGTGTGTTTCTATAGCAACTTCATTTTTTGAAATTTGCCTGGGAAAAGATAGTCCATGAATTGCTTCGCTTAACGTCATGGCTGCATTAAATCATAGACCTATAGCATTGTCAATGCTCCCCGGGTTGCCTTTTAAGATCAAATTAGATTACACTTCTTGATATGGAATCGCAGACAGCCGAACAGTACCAGGAAATTCTCACCCGTCAAATCGGTCCGGATTATGCCTCCCTACCGGCCAGATACACCTTTGACCACCAGCCCGACTACATTAAAGACCTTACCCACCCCGACAATCTCTGTGGCCTGCCGATATATACCCCCAAGCTTCGCCATCATCTCCTGACTCTTTGCACTACAGCCATCAGGCGAGAGCAAAATTTTGCCATTCTCAAGATCGACAGTGACCAGCTAAAGCTGGCCAACGAAACTTTCGGCCGCTTATTCGGTGATGAAACCATCCGCCGTTCAGCCAGTCTTGTTTCCCGGCAATTCGAAAACTGGCCGGACGATTCACAGGTCTTTATTACCCGCTCCACCACCGGCGGTGATGAGTTGTATATCTTTGCCATTAATGTCCAGCCCGAACACTTGGATCAAATCCAAAATATCAGCAGTTTAATCAATAATTATAGCGAGCAGGTTTCGATTCCCACCCCGTCCGGAGACCAGACATACAAACTATCCAGTTCCGCCGGTAAGGTTACTTCCGCGGAACATCAGTTTAGCCGTGAGATCGACCGGACCCGGGAACTACTGGATTCCGGTCAAATCCCCTACGCTTTTAATCTGATTCAGGACATGATAAACAAGGCAGACGACCGAGCTGGCTCGATCAAAGTTTTGCATGAACTCAGTTCTTTACCTGTAAATGAGCTTATGGCAATGCATCCCATCCAGCTCAAAGAGCGTATCAGCCGCCAATTCGGCGGAGGCCGAATCAGCCAAGCTGGATTAAACATCCTCTCCATGATCGAGCAGATTTCGGTCCACAATTGGCTCCGGAATCCCCATTCAGCTGATGCTACGGACGGGACGGACGAGTCAGCAGCCGGTACCGAAAACACCACCCTGCGCCAAATTGTTGACTCCTACAATTCCTGTTTCAAGCCAAAGCAGACTTCCTAAAGCAATTCGACCAAATTGGCAAATAAACTGACTACCGTCACCGGTCCCACACCTCCCGGAACCGGAGTAAAAAAACCGGCTTTAAGCGCGGTCGAAGGGTCAAAATCCCCTTTTGGATAACCTACATCAATACAAATTACTCCATCTTTGACCATTTGACCATTTATCAATGAAGCTACTCCTGTTGCACTTATTATTGCATCCGCGGTCATTAACTTCTTAGGGTCAAAATCATCCTTATCCATCCCCTCACATCCCAACTCTTCTTGAATTCTGGAACCCACCAATCCTTTATTACCAATCACCAAAATATTACCCCCTCCGGCTCCCCCTCTTAGATTAAGAGGGGGATGGGGGGTGTTATAAAAAGCATATTTCAGAATTTCTAAAACGGCTCTCACCGTCGCCGGCATCACACCTGATTCTCTCCTCATCCCATCCACATCTTTATTTAAATCGATTTGTTTTATCAATTCCGGGTCATTCTTAGTTCCCAACGGCATTTGAATTATGATTCCATCGACAACTTCATCTCTGTTAAATTTTTGTATTTGAGTTTTGATATTTATTTGGTCATTGAGATTTGTAATTGGGAATTTCTCAAACTCAACTCCAAACTCCTCCGCTTTCTTTGCTTTCATTTCCGTGTACACCCGGCTCGCTAGGTGTTCGGGATTGTAAAGACTCACAACTTTCATACCC
>JBAZWJ010000141.1:0-3257 GCA_041660385.1 Desulfobacteraceae bacterium
ATTAAGTTTAATCCCTTTCTCATCGGCGGACATCAGGAAAGTGGCAAGAGGGGCGGAACCGAAAACATCGCCTCCATCGTGGCCCTTGGAAAAGCATGCGAAATGGCCATGGACCATATTGACGAAGAAAATATCCGGGTGAAAAAACTCAGAGACAAGCTGGAAACGGAACTGATCTTACGAGTCCCCAAATGCTTTGTGAACGGGGACCAGGACAACAGGCTTCCCAATACCACCAGCATCAGTTTTGAATTCATCGAAGGGGAGGCCATTCTTCTGATGATAAACGAATTCGGGATCTGTGCTTCCTCCGGTTCAGCCTGCACCTCCGGTTCCCTTGAGCCGTCCCATGTTTTAAGAGCCATGGGTGTTCCGTTTACGGCGGCCCACGGCACCATCCGCTTTTCACTATGCCGTTACAACACGGAAGAGGAGGTGGATTTTATTATTGATAAAATTCCGGGCGTGATTAAGAGATTACGGGATATGTCGCCGTTCTGGAAAGAATAAACGATCTAATATCAATGCAGTTTATGTCACCTGCGTATGTTGTAGGGGCGACCCGCTGGTCGCCCCTACAGTCATCGAATAAATTTAAATGAGCGTTGTAATAATTTTTTTTAAGAAAACGACATTGAGTAGATATGCCCCAAAATACCAAAAACGCCATTCTCGTTTTTCTTAAGGCACCTGTTAAATCCACTGTCAAAACAAGGCTTGCCCAATCCCTTGGAGAAGACCTGACTCTTGATCTCTACAAGTGTTTTATTCTGGATGTTCTTCAAAAAGCTGAAAAAACTGGTGAATTAATCCTACATTATTATCCTGTCGATAATGAAAAGTCGGTTGCTGACTTTGTTGGGCATTATGATCGTGAGCCTCAGCACGGTTCGGATCTTGGTGAGCGAATGGAACATGCATTAAGTTCAACTTTTGAAAAGGGTTATGAAAAATCGGTCCTTATCGGCACCGATATTCCTGATATTCCGGTTGATTATCTTCATGATGCTTTTAAGGCTCTTGATAAAAATGATGCTGTGATCGGCCCGTCACAGGACGGGGGCTACGTGATGATCGGATTTAACCGTGAAGGTTTTTCTCAAGCGGTCTTTAAAGGTGTGAGTTGGAGTACCTCCACTGTCTGTGAAAAAACACTTGAGATTATGGACCTGAACCGTATAAGCTGCCACAAGCTTCCTCTTTGGTATGACGTGGACACAGGGGAAGATTACAACGCCCTGATCCAACGGCTGGAATCCGGGCAGGCATCGGCGCCTCACACGTGGGACTTTATTCAACGAAATCAATTCCAGGCCCATGAAACCTCTGATCTCCGTCATTATTCCTGTCCTGAATGAACAGGCGACCATAAACGACGTCCTGTCACACCTTCGTTCTCTGCCTTATTTCCATCATATTGAAATTGTTGTGGTTGATGGTGATGATGACGCAGGAACACTTTCCGTTATCCGTGATGAGCCTATCATTAAAATAAAAAGCCCCAAAGGACGGGGTATCCAGATGGCTGTGGGGGCAACAAACGCCAGGGGCGATCTCCTTCTTTTTCTCCATGCAGACACATTTCTGCCCGTTACAGCGTTCAAGGACATGCTATCTATCCGAATGAACAAGACTGTTGCGGCATCCGCTTTTGATCTGAGTATCAATGCCGAAGGTCTTATTTTCAGGATCATTGAAACAGCAGCAAACCTTCGCTCACGATTGACGGGTATCCCGTATGGAGATCAGGCCATATGCGTGAAGAGGGAATGGTATGAACGGGTTGGCGGTTTCATGCCGTACCCGGTGATGGAAGACGTGGATCTGGTTCAAAGACTCAGGAAAAATGGGGGCTGTATACAGATTTTTTCATCGAAAGTACGGACCTCTGCCAGACGATGGCAAAAAGAAGGTGCGTTTGCATGCACGCTTCGCAACTGGATGATCCTTGTCTTTTTTTATCTTGGGGTGAGTCCTGTTGTGTTGAAACGTTATTATGATGATTGAGTTGGGGGGGGACTCAGTGGAAGGTGGACTAAGTGGACGGTGGACGTGGACCAAGTGGACTTTGTGGACCCAGTGGACATGGACAAAGTGGACAGGTTGAACTGACCATCAGACACTTTACTGAATCATTGTCCACCACGTCCATGTCCATATCGTCCACTTGGTCCACGATGTCCACTGTCTACGACTCCCATCCGAAAAGACTATTACAAAACAAATTAGATGTGATACGGAGTATCATTCGAAAAAAACAGGCGAGCGAGCCATACATAGAAAAGATAGACAGGTGAAGCGGTAGAGTCATATTCATGAATTGGAGAAAAACGAAGTAGCCGAGAAAAGAGGCAGAGTCAAATCTTGATTTATGATTTATTTAAGCATAATCAATAATCAAGGTTTGACCCAACTCCCGCTAAGCAGTGATTCTCAGCCTTGCGGATTGATGGTTAACCAATTTCCGCTTCTATCAATTTGTAGAGAGCTTCGATCTCTGTCGATATAGTTTTGTATTCTTCGGAAATTTGTTCTTGGCTTTTGTTTGATAGGAAAAACAATTTTGCAGACGCTTCATTAATAAGGCTCACCAAGTGAGATTCGGACTTGATATGATTTTTGAACACCCAGCGATTTATTGCATTTTGGGAAAGCCCGAATAATTCTTCAGCGTATTCACTTCCACAGTTCACCAGCTGAAGTATCTTTCTTTGCGCTGCAATGCGATTATTGAATTCAGCAGTCAATACTTACTCCTTTCACTAAAAAAGCCATCCAATCATTGATTTTTTCAAACTGTGATGCGGCAATTCGAAACTCTTGATCAGAGATGTTCGGGCCATACCCCCTTGTACATAAAATGCGAGACCTAAGCAAAATCTCATAAGCCTCGTTTGTAATGTTTAGGCTATATTCTCCTATGTGCAAGGCCGAATTTCTGGAAAAAACAGGTGTTTCGGACATTCCAAGTGAATAGCAGGTTGCGATATTTCTTATGCTAAGAAAAATAGTTGATAAATCAAAGACTCTGCTGCTTGGCCTTATTGCAATCGACTTTTGGGCATCTTTAAACAATGTATAAAACTTCATACAATCGTGAAAACAGTTGCAATATGGGCGTGGAAAACCAAGTGATTTCAAATAATCTTCGTTGTTAGAAGAAAATACAAGCTTTGATTCAAGTGACAAGTGCCATGCAAAAGGATTGCCTTCATTCCATAATTCGCAAAGCCAGAAATTCGGCCTTGCACATAGGA
>JBAZWJ010000142.1:0-2749 GCA_041660385.1 Desulfobacteraceae bacterium
CAATATATTCGTAATCAAGAAGAAGCAGAATGTAGGCAGTTGGAATTTGATTTTAAATAACGAGTAAGTGACTGGCCCCTTTTAGGGGCCCTCATCAAGCTACCGGCTACGCCGGTAGTTCGTGACTCACGTTTCCTGTCCAATATCCTCAATACACTGTGGGCTGTCAAACCCGGCGCTGTTTACCAAAGGTGAAACAGGGTGTGAATGAAGATCTGTGATACAACCATCGGCCAGGATCTGTTCATGCATGGCCTGATCGGTGGAGCCTTGCGCCAGCCAGTCCCTGATCCTGTCCATGGCCACGATGGCGGGCATTCGGTCATGAACGGCCCGGATGGGGCCTTCGGCGTTTCGGGTGATGATGACACACGCGCCGGTGGATGAGCCATCTTCCTTTTGGATGGTTTGCCACAGTCCCGCGAAGGCGAAGGGTTGTCTGTCCGGGAGGAAAATAAAAGGGGATTTTTGTTTTTCCTTCCTGTTTCCACTCATAGAACCCATCGGCCAGGATAAGGCAGCGGCGGCGGGCAAAGGCCTCCCGGAATGTTTTCTTTTCGCCCAGGGTTTCGGCTCTGGCATTGATGATGAGTCCCGGCTTTCTGTCTTTGGGGGCATGGCTGAACGTGAAGCCCCATTTCATGATTCCGAGTCGAAGGCCCTGGTGGTCGATGAGAACCGGCACTTCACGGGTCGGGGCGATATTGTAGGACGGGGCTGGTATGGCTGTGACTGTTTCGATTTCGAACCGGGCTTTGAGAATATCCAGCGGGTTGAATTGGGCGAATCGTCCGCACATGGCGCTATCCTCCTGGGGGGGTAGTCTGCCGTCATTTCACGATAGGGATCTGGTCCCAACGTGTGGTCCAGGCATTGGATCTGTGGTTGAACATCACATGCCATGGCCGTGGCGATTTAAGTCCGACAGAGGCATAGGTGAGGGTGTCTTTTCCCATGAGGGCGTTGATCCTGTCAAGGGATGCCATCAGGCGGGTGCTGCGTTCCCGGTCTATGGGATCGAACATGATGGTCTGTACCATGGAATCTGGGCCGAGTTCGGAAAGGTAAATTCCCGCTTTCTTGTATAAGCAGTCTTTCCTGAAGATCTCTTCAAGGCCGGTCAGGGCAGCCCGGATGATTTCGGGGCTGTTGCTGGTGGATACGGCAAGGCGCATGGACTTTGTGTTGTAATAGAAACTTTCCGGCTTGAAACGGTCGGTCATGATGAACACAGTGACCATGCCTGCGGTCAGGTGCTCCTTTCGGAGCTTTTCGGCGGCCCGTGTGGCGTAGGTGGTCACGGCTTCCCTGAGTTCTGAAAGGGTTGAGACGGGTTTCCCGAAACTCCGTGACACGGTGATGTTTTTTTTCTGTGAGGGGTTTCTGTCCAGGGGATAGCATTGGACGCCTTTCAGTTCCTCGATCAACCGGGTTCCGTTTACTCCTCTTTTTTCTGATGAAATTCTTGTCCGCATCGCGAAGCTGGAGGGCGTTTGTTATTCCGTAGACTTTCAGAAACCGGGCATACCGCCATCCCACGCCCCAGACATCGTCTATCGGTGTGAGTTCAAGGGCTCTGTCATGGTGTTTATGATCGGTGAGATCCAGAACTCCATCGGCTTTGGGGGATTTTTTGGATAGGCGGACGGCGATTTTGGACAGGGTCTTGGTGTGGGCCATGCCCACGGACACGGGAATGCCGGTCTGTTTTTTCACGGTGGCTTTGATGGCTCGGCCCAGTTCAATCCGCTGATCTGTCCTGGTCGATGTGATGTCAAGGAAGGATTCGTCAACGGAATACACTTCCAGATCGTCACAGAATTCCGAAAGCACCTGAACCACGCGCTGGGACATGTCTCCATACAGGGCGTAATTGGATGAGAAAACGTGGATGCCGTGCTTTTCGATGATGGCTTTCTGCTTGAAGATGGGTGAGCCCATGCCGATGTCGAGCTTTTTCACTTCGTTGGATCGCGCCACGGCGCATCCGTCGTTGTTTGAGAGAACAATCACGGGTTTGCCGTTGAGGGAGGGGTTGAACACCCTCTCGCAGGACACGTAGAAATTATTGCAGTCGACAATGGCAAAGACGGTCATGGTGTTTTCCGTTCAAAGGGTGTGTATCACATGGACGACCACGCCCCAGATTTCAAAATCCATGGGTGGTTTGATCTCGATGGGCGGATAGTCCGGGTTTTCCGCCATAAGGGATATCATCCCGTTTATTATTCTCAGGCGCTTGACGGTAAGCTCACCGTTGATGACGGCGATGACCACGCGTTTGTCTGTGGCTTCGAGGGAGCGGTCCACCACCAGGATGTCGTTGGGATGAATCCCGGCGTTGATCATGGAATCCCCGGCCACCCGGACAAAGAACGTGGCGGCGGGATGCTTCACCAGGTGTTTGTTGAGGTCACCCATTAAAGGTCCGTGTCAAGAGAAAAAACACTTCTCCTACTCAAATCAAATAGTTTTTTGTTTGACTTAACTTTCACGGCCAGACTCCGTTTGATACGTGACTTCGCACCTGTTATTTCATCATATAGGCTGGCGGAAAATGATCCGCACCAGTCACCCATCAGGATTCAGGCTTTGTGTGATTCAAACAAAAAACCTTGAATTACACAGCCCTCTCCGCCATAAAGGCGGACCAGAAAATCTTCAGTGCCGTATCGTGTCTATTAGAAATTTCAAATCTTATGGTTTTTAACCAACCCTTTTAGGCTCACGACACAGGCGAATCACAGTA